>CAZBBO010000012.1:0-95836 GCA_964490345.1 uncultured Ferruginibacter sp. | reverse complement strand
AAACCGGGGCCCTTTTTTTTGTGATTATGATGATGTAAGGGAAATAGTTATTTTCAATGTGTTTTATAAATTGGTGTGTTTAGGTATTGAAGAAGGGCGTGTGTGATTAAATAGAAGAAGCATATATCGGTTTGAAAATTGGCGAGGGTGGAATTTTATCGTAAAATTTCAAACGAAGTAGGGGCGCGTTGGATTTATTCGAATGTTCAGATAAACATGCCATTGGCAAAGCTTGGAGATTCATCAAATTGCTGCTCAATCACTTCTCCGGTTTTGGTGTTGACTAATCCTGCTTTTTCTTTTTTAAAGTCAGGTCAATATAATCGGCATGTGCAAACATCTCCGATACTTTATCCTATTGATAGGGTATAACCAACTTATTGGCTTGATTTTTATACCCCAGTTTCCCACTCATGTTTTGGTAAATCTGTAGGGTTTGAGCCTACACCGAAAATATTTCGGCAAGGAAGATGTTATGGGCAAGTTTAACCGAACACTTCGCCAAAATCTCTCCGACAACAATAAACAAAAAATGCATAAAGCACAGTTGCACTAAAGTGAAACTTTTGTATATTTGCAAAGTGAACGAAAAACAGAAATATAGAATAATAACTTTTTACAAAGACTATTTTCAAAGCTTTTTTGACAAACAAAACAAGAAAGTAAAAGCAAAAATCGTGTGGACATTTGACTTTGTAGAAGATTAGGAAAGAGTTCCTGAAACGTATCTCAAACATATAGAGAACACAGACGGGCTTTACGAAATTAGAGTTCAATTAGGAAGCGATATTTTTCGTATTTTATGTTTCTTCGACAAAGGTCAGTTAGTTGTTTTGGCTAATGGCTTTCAGAAGAAAACTCAAAAGACACCGAAAAAAGAAATTGATATAGCAATTAAAATAAAAGCAGAATATGAATTGGAAATCACGAATACCAATAAAAAATAAATAATAATATTATGAGTAAAACGAAAAATAAAAACTTAATGACACTCGAAGATTTTAAAGAAAGAAACTACGGCAAGCGTGGAACAAAAAAGCGTGACGAATTAGAAGCTGGCTACGAAAACTTTAAAATTGGAGTAATGCTTCAACAAGCAAGACTTGAAAAAGGCTTGACACAAGAAGAGCTTGCTGACAAAGTTGGTACGACTAAATCATATATTTCAAAAATTGAGAACAACATAAAAGAAGCTCGGATTTCGACACTTCAAAAAATAGTTGAACTTGGTTTTGGAGGGCATTTGGATTTATCAATAAGACTATAATGAAAAGAAAACCTGCCCATAACAAACAAATTGGCAATAGAGCCGGTGAAGTGCTTCTATTGAGCTTTTGTGCGAGGTTAGAGAGTGATAATTCTATTCAACATTTGTGCTAAAAGTCGGCTCCATCGCCAATTTGCCAACCGTTGGATGAAATTAAAAATGACTTTTTCGTAAGCTTAATTTTTAATCGTTTACTGTAGTTTCTTCGCCATTTCCTCGGCATTGTATTTCAAGAAAGTATTGACTGCTTCTTTCACTCCGGCTTTGTATTTTGATATGTCAGGTGTTATCATCGCGGCGTGACTGCTTGCTTTTCCTTCAGCACTATAAAGTCTTCCAAAGGCAGTTTGAGTTCCCCAACTGTCCCTCGCTTCTTTTGTGGCGGCGGTTACTTTTTTATTTTCGATGACACCATTTATTTCTAATCCTTTTTTCAATGAACCGGTATATTCTAAAGATGGATAGCCATTTAATTTATTTCCTCCCTTCACGGCATCTACAGAAGATATAGCTTGAAATGTTTTAGCGTTTTTTCTTCCTTGTACACCAAATGATTTTACACTTTCTCCAAATGCAATGGCTTCATTATCTGCCAAGTGCAAATGGGTTTGCACACCTACTTTTGCACCGCCAGCCAACCCACCCTTGGTACTGCTCAAAAACAGCACATACAGATTGACATCTACAATAGTGGCGTCATCCAACTCCCGGGAGAGTTTTCCTAATTTCATCAACTCGGAAGCTCTACCCACATCTGTTGTTTTGGGGCCTATCGCATTGAGGAATCCTCCTTGTTTCTTCTTGCCATCTGCACCCATACCTTTAAAATAAAACTTTCTGTTTTGAGGGTAAAACCGGGCTACACCATGTGCTTCTGCCATGGTCATTTCAATGTTTTCGTAGGTGTTGTATTTCTCATAAAACTTGGATTTCCCCGCAGTTTCATCAGATACAAGCGTAAATCCGTTAGTTTTCAGATCATTTACAAAGTCATTGTAAAGCTCATTGGTCAAAGTTTGCAATTCTTCGGCAGTAAGGCCGTCTAACCCTATGGCCAATTCAGTTTTTGTACCTCCGGTAATGCCCCAAGCAGACATTTCGCCTTTCTTTAAAGCTTCTTGCTGGTTAAATATTTGATAATTGACCGAAAAATTGGCGATATAAATTTCTTTAGAGGTATTAGGTTTAGGTTGGGTTGATTTTTTTGTTTTGGCAACCGGACTAAACTCTCCTAAAGTTTGCGCAGACAGCATTCCGGATATACCAACCGAAATAACGATAAATAATAAATTTTTGTACATAATGATTTGTTTTTAATGTGACTTATGTTACACCAACTCATAAAGCTTTTCGGTTTTCGCTTTTTGTTTGTATTTATAGTCTAATTAATTATCGCTCCAAAATAAGATACCTTTCACGTAACTAGAATACGCAGTGTGTCGTATTTTAGTTGGAAAACAGATTTTCGGCGAGTTTAATATTTTAACAATTACCTTTTGAATAAATTGTTGTGGTCTGTTCATCTGGCATACCTACAACTAACACATACTGGATAAAAAGTACAGGTTGGTTGTGTAGAGAGTAGATAATTTTTGAGTTGAAGCAGGGGATAGGAAGAAGAGAAACAGAAAAAATTGAAAAGTGAAAATATGTGAAGGGAAAAATGCTCCACAGACCCGGTGTAAAGTTCATTTTTTTAAAATGCGGAACAATACCCCGGCTTGGTACTTTATAGGTGATGGAGTATAAAAGGAGGATTATTTTTTAGCAACTGAATTTGATTATATTCCCGGGCCGGTATCCCGCTGACCCAATTCAAAGTTCGTTTTTTTTGAAACACAGAACAATACCTCATCATGGTACTTAATGGGTGCTACTCCAAACAGATGGGGAACTGGCGTTCCCACCCTAAAGTAAATTTCGGATTTATTTAAACATGGAACAATACCTCACTATGGTACTTAATGGATACTACCCTGGATAGATGGGGAGCTGGCGTTCTCGCCACAAAGCAAAATTCGGAATTATTAAAATTTAAAACGGCACCTCAGAATGGTTCAAATTAGGGAAGGAAGCAAAAAGGAAGGATAATTCTCGAGCTCTTGAATTTGATTATATTCCCGGGCCGGTATCCCCCTGACCCAATTCAAAGTTCGTTTTTTTTGAAACACGGAACAATACCTCACATAGGTGCTTTATGGGTACTACTCCAAACAGATGGGGAACTGGCGTTCCCACCCTAAAGTAAATTTTGGATTTATTTAAACATGGAGCAACACCTCACTGTGGTACTTAATGGATACTACCCTAGATAGATGGGGAGCTGGCGTTCTCGCCACAAAGCAAAATTCGGAATTATTAAAATTTAAAACGGCACCTCAGAATGGTTCAAATTAGGGAAGGAAGCAAAAAGGAATGATTATTCTCGGGCTCTTGAAGTTGATTATATTCCCGGGCCGGTATCCCCCTGACCCGATATAAAGATATGAAATTTAAGGATGCCAAACAATACCTCAAGAAGGCACTTTGTAGGGTAAGAACCCCTTTGGGCGGGGGCTGCGCCCCCCCCACCCCAATTCAAAGTTCGGAGTATTTTAAATACAAAACAATACCCCTAATTCGGTATTTATGGAGCATAACGGTTAGGCGCACACGAAAAATATTTTTATGAACTTAAACTGTAATTATTTCTTATCCGGGTTGCATAAACGAATAGGTGAGAAGCAAGATGATAGCGGGAATTAAAGCAACATCTTCACTCTATACTGTCTTTATTGGTGAAATGAAGGGTTTTAAATGGTAGCCCCTAAGTGTGGTGCTTTAATATTTATTTTGAAAATTATTGACTCACCTAGATTAATTACATTTGCACGGCATGAAATGGAATGATGCTATTTACAAACTAACTCACTGGGAATCTTGGAACTCCTTTATTAAATATATTCCTCTTATTCCGGTTTGGTGTTGGTATTGTATTCGTTCCGGTAACTTTTGGTTTTTTACCGCGGCCAACCCCACCTTAACTTTTGGAGGGATGGAAGGAGAAACTAAAGAAGAGATGTATAATCATTTACCGGAAGGCACTTTTCCTAAAAGTGTATTTTTAGAATACGAATTTGAGTTTGACGAAGTAAAGCGTCGTATTGAAAAGGCTGGAATTGCTTTTCCCCTGGTGGTTAAACCAAATGTGGGTATGATGGGTTATATGTTTAGAAAGGTTCAGAATTGGGAAGAATTAGAAAAATATCACCGTGCAATTAATACAAAATATGTAGCACAACACTTGGTAGATTTCCCTCTTGAAGTTGGCTTGTTTTATTATAGGATGCCCGATAGTAACCACGGAACTATTTCCGGGCTATTAACAAAAACACCTCCTTATATTATTGGAGACGGAGTTAATACTATTGAACAACTGTTAGATAAACATGAGGGTGTTCGATTTAAGCGGGATGAGTTAAAAAGAAAGCACGCGTCTCATCTTACAGAAATTCTACCCATTGGTGAAAGATTCTTTTTGTCTGATGCTTCTAATCGAACACAAGGAGGGGATTTAAAAAGTATTTATAGTGAGATTGATGAAAGATTAGTGGCTGTTATGGATCAGGTAAGTATTTTTTCCAATAGTTTCTTTTATGGCCGATATGATATTAAGTGTAAAAGTATTGAAGACTTAAAGGAAGGAAAGAATTTTTATATTCTTGAATTTAATGGTTCCGGGTCGGGAGTTCAACAAATTTTTGGTAATGGATATTCCTTATTTAAAGCAGTTTCTATTATAGCCCATCATTGGAAGATGATGTACCAAATTTCTAACTATAACCTGAAACGAGGTATTGGTAAGTGGGCCTTTATGGATGGGATGCGTGTGCTTAGAAAAGCACAAAGGAATAACAAAACACTACGAATGTTGGATAGTGAATTTGTTCTTTAGAAGAATAATTAATTTTCTCAGTACTTTTCTATATCTCCAAAAATTTAAATCTTTGTGCTATGAAAAAGATAAAATATCTATTGGTCTTTTCTTTCTCACTTATGTTGATGAACTGTGCACGCAATCCGGTAACGGGTAAAAGCCAGTTGGTTTTGATGTCGGAGGCACAAGAGGTAGAAATGGGAAAAGAAGCAGACCCTCAAATTATTGCTCAGTATGGATTATATGACGATAAGGCGCTACAAGATTTTATTAATGAGAAGGGGAAAGCTATGGCTGCTGTTTCTCATCGTCCCAATTTAACATATCATTTTCGTGTACTTGATTCTGATATTTTAAACGCATTCGCAGTTCCGGGAGGTTATGTTTATTTCACTCGTGGTATTATGGCCTTTTTAAATGATGAAGCACAGTTTGCCGGTGTTCTTGGACATGAAATCGGACATATTGCAGCACGCCACTCAGTAATTCAGCAACGAAATGCTATGCTTGGACAATTGGGATTACTTGCCGGGATGGTCGCTTCTCCTGAATTTGCCCAAATTGCAGGCTCTGCTTCACAAGGACTCAGTTTATTATTTTTAAAATTTGGTAGAGACGATGAAACACAGAGTGATAAATTAGGAGTTGAGTATTCCTCCAAAATTGGTTATGATGCACATCACATGGCTTCGTTTTTTACTACCCTTGAAAGACAATCGTCAGCGCCTAATGCACAGGCATTGCCCGAATTTTTATCTACACACCCTAACCCGGCCAATCGTAGTGTAAAGGTTAATGATTTGGCTACTCAATGGCAAACCAAACTCAATCTTACCAATCCAATAGTAAATCGAAACAGTTATTTAAAACGTATTGAAGGATTGGTGTATGGCCCCGATCCTCGCCAAGGATTTTTTGAGCAAAATACTTTTTTCCATCCTGAATTAAAATTTCAATTTCCTATTCCTCAGGGATGGCAAACTCAAAACTTACCCACACGTATAGACGCAGCCCCTAAGGATGGAAAAGCATTGCTTTCATTTGTTCCTGCAAAAGGAAGTTCGTTACGTGATGCTGCTGAAAAATGGGTTACCGAAAACAAATTAACAAACACCCAATTGAGTGAAACGATGGTAAATAGTTTTAAAGCCTTGGTTTTACATGCTGAGCAGGAGTCATCTCAATCAGGTGGAATAAAAATTCTAGCTTATTTTATTCAGCAGGGTAGTAATATTTATTGTATAACGGGTATTAGTAAACGAAATGATTTTCCGGAGTACGAATCCGTATTTCTTCAAACAATGCGCGGGTTTAAAGCGCTTACTGATTCCGATAAGCTCAATCGCAAACCAGAGCGTATCCGGATAAAAACCATCGTAGCATCCACCACACTACAGCAGGCTCTTCAAAGTTTTAATCAACCTCAAAAGCGGTTTGATGAATTAGCTATTTTAAATGGGATGGAACTTGCTGAGAAGCTTGATAAGGGCATGATGATAAAAACCATTGGTCAATAAGGTACAGTTTAGTAAATTTGGTAGTTCATTCAGAAATTAAAAAACAGTATATGAAAAAATTATTCACGCTTTTAGCAGTTGCTCTTTTAGCGGGCACACTGCCGGCTATTGCCCAGGCTGACAAACATGAACGCAAAAGCCCTCCGGGAGAAGTAACTACAAAGCTTAATAATGGTGCTACCATTAATATTAATTACAGTCGCCCGTATTTAAAAGGCAGAACGATTGGCAAGGATGTGGAGCCCAGAGACGGGCAAGTTTGGCGTACCGGAGCAAACGAAGCCACAACCTTTGAAACCGATAAGGCCATTCGTATTAATGGGAAGGAGTTGCCTGCAGGAAAGTATGCGTTATTTACTCTTTTTCAGGATAAATCAGTTACCCTGATTTTTAATAAGAAATGGGATCAATGGGGGGCTGATGGATATGATATGGCAGATGATCAGATGCGGGTGCAGGTAAAACGATACATACAGGATCCTCCTGCAGAACAGATGACCTTTGAAGTTAAAAAAGATGGTGAGAGCGCCTTGCTGTGGGGAGATGTAAGAGTAGGATTTAAAATTGATCCAACTCGATAGTTCAAAAAGCTAATGAAGAAAAGAGGTTGAGTAATCAGCCTCTTTTTTCTTAATATTCCTTCCTTATTTGAATATTGAAATGGTGTTGACTATTGTGTGGATGTTGTATAATAAATAACAATGAAGCGGTTATTATTTGTTTTTATTTTTTTGCCGGTTTTGTTTTCATGTAAGCGTATGCCGCAAATGGTAGTTTTGGATGTAAAGCAAATAGATAATTTCCCTTCCGGATCCGCATTAGTCTATCATTCTAATTATATATGGATGGCGGGAGATGACGCTCCGGTTTTGTGGATAATGGATAAGAAAATGAATAAGGTAGATTCAATACCATTATATTCGTCATCCTCCTACCGCATTTCACATAAAATTAAAGCAGATATTGAAGCCGGTACAGCATTTAAAAATAAAAGCCAACAAGGCCTTTTGTGGCTTGGCTCCGGTTCCGGCCCTGCACGTAACAGAGGTTGGGTGGTAGATACAAAAACAAAAGAAAAAGGAGAATTTTTGCTGGATACATTCTACAACAGATTACGTGGCGGAGGCATTAAAAAATTAAATATTGAAGGGATTGCACAAATGCCCGGATGGATGGTGTTGGCAAATCGGGGGAGTAACTATTTCCCCAAAAATTATTTGATATTTACGTCAAATGATTTTTGGAAAAGCCAAGGAATTGCACCTATTCACTTAATATCAGTAGGAGGAAACATATCAAAATATAAATTTAGGAGCTTATCCGGTCTCGATTATTCCTATCGTTCAGATATGTTGTTGGCAACGGTTTCTACCGAGGATGTCAGGCACGATGGAAGAGATGGTCAAATTGGGAAAAGCTTTTTGTGGCTATTTTTCGACATGAATAGGAGGACAAAATTTAGCGCAATCAACCCTGATCGTATTTATGACCTTGGTCAGTTTGATGCACGGTTTTCCGGGGCTAAAATTGAGGCTGTAGCCGTAGTAGAAGATGTAAAAGCATTTATAGAGTGCTGGTTAGCAGCAGAAAATGACGACGGAAAAACAACCTTATTTAAGATTAGAATCTTTCGATAACCCCCCTTTTTAAAAAAAGTTTGTTGAAAAATGAGAAAAAAGTATGTGAATTCAATAAAACACTTTAATATTGTGATGAAACAGGCCAAGAAAGATATCCTATACTGATTTTCACCATCTACCTGACCGTTTCATCAGCATAAAATTTCAAATCAATCTCATCTTTTTCTTTTTTCAATAAGAATCAACGTATTCTCTTCCTATGTACGATATAACACAACTGAACGAGTTTCTCGTTACTGAACTTGTAGATATTGCAATTGAATTGGGTGTATCCAATTATAAAAAATTTAATAAACAGGAGCTTATTAATTCTATAATAGAAAAACAAAACAGCATGGCTACGGATAATGAAAAACCAAAGCGGAAACGTATTGTGAAAGGAAAGCCTTCGGTGATTACTGAAACAGAAGAAGGAATAAAAAAGGAGGCCACAGTTCGTAAAAAGGGGGATTTTGAAAAAAAGCCGGTTCGAAGAAAATCAGGTATTGGAGAAGAAGAATCTTCTGCCGAAGAATTACACCCTATCAATGATACAGAATCTACTGTTCCTGCGGCTATTGCACAGATGCTCCAAGAAGAAGACGAAGGGGAAAGACAAGAACAGACTGATCTTCCCGCTACAGAAGCAGTTGCAGCTGCATCAACAACACAGCAACGCACCTTTAATCCTCGGCGCGAACATCATGCTTTTAATATTGAAATTGATGCCGTAGTAATGAGCGAAGGGGTGCTGGAGATGATGCCCGATGGCTATGGATTTTTAAGGAGTAGCGATTATAATTATCTCTCCTCACCTGATGATATTTATGTTTCCCCTTCTCAAATAAAATTGTTTGGATTAAAAACCGGAGATACTGTTTATGGTTCTGTACGTCCTCCTAAAGAGGGAGAAAAATATTTTGCTTTATTAAAAGTAGAAACAATAAATGGCAAAACCCCCGAAGAGGTTCGAGATAGAGTGCCCTTTGATTATTTAACACCGTTGTTTCCGTATGAAAAATTAAATCTGCACACACGACCTGATAATTATTCAACCCGTATATTGGATTTATTTACACCTATAGGAAAAGGACAGCGAGGTTTGATTGTAGCACAACCTAAAACCGGGAAAACCATGCTGTTGAAAGAACTTGCCAACGCTATTGCAGAAAACCATCCAGAATGTTATTTGATGGTGGTGCTGGTAGATGAAAGGCCTGAAGAGGTGACAGATATGGAACGTAGCGTGAAAGCAGAAGTGATTGCATCAACTTTTGATGAGCCTGCAGAAAAACATGTTAAAGTAAGTTCTATTGCTTTACAGAAAGCAAAGCGATTGGTAGAGTGCGGCCATGATGTAATTATTTTACTCGATTCAATTACTCGTTTAGCACGGGCCCATAATACAGTAGCTCCTTCATCTGGTAAGGTATTGTCTGGTGGGGTAGAAGCTAATGCCATGCAAAAGCCAAAGCAATTTTTCGGAGCTGCTCGTAAAATCGAAAATGGAGGATCATTAACCATCATTGCTACCGCACTGGTTGATACAGGTAGTAAAATGGATGAAGTAATTTTTGAAGAGTTTAAAGGTACCGGAAATATGGAATTACAATTAGATAGAAAACTATCTAACCGCAGAATATATCCGGCTATAGATATTGTTGCTTCTTCCACCCGGCGCGATGATTTATTGCTGGATAAAGATACGTTTAAGCGTATGTGGGTGTTGAGAAAGCATATTGCAGACATGAATGAAGAAGAAGCTATTAATACCTTGCTCAGCCACATGAAAGGAACAAAGGATAACGCTGAGTTTCTTACCAGCATGAATGGGTAGAAGCGTGTTATACTGATCAAATTTTTTTTAATCATTTCAACCGCCTTTACCCGGCGGTTTTTTATTTAATAATGTCGGTTATAGTTATTGATATTAATGAGTGGGTTAAGCTGTGTAATACACTACCTGTACTGGATGTACGAAGTCCGTCAGAATATACACATGCACATATTCCAAAGGCATTTTCTCTTCCGCTCTTTTCAGATGAACAAAGAAGTATTGTTGGTACGTTGTATAAACAACGCAGTCGCGAACAAGCAATAAAGGCTGGTCTTGATTTTTTTAATATGCGCAGCCTGCTCGAAAATGCGGAAGCGATAATTACCACACATTATGCAGATAGCCACCTAACGAACAAACAGGTGCTGGTGCATTGTTGGCGCGGAGGTATGCGCAGCAGTGCGGTAGCATGGTTGTTGAGTTTATATGGGCTGGATGTGCTGACATTAAAAGGTGGATATAAAGCGTTTAGAAATTGGGTGCTGAATAAATTTGAAGAAAGCTATTCGTTGAACATATTGGGGGGCTATACCGGCTCCGGAAAAACATCCCTTATTCACATGTTGCAGGCAACCGGAACACAAATTGTAGATCTTGAAAGGTTGGCAAATCATAAAGGTTCGGCATTTGGAGGAATAAACCAACCGGGACAACCCACGCAGGAGATGTTTGAAAATTCATTAGCGATGGAATTGTATAAATTAAACCAGCAAAGTACAATATGGGTTGAAGATGAGAGTCAACGTATCGGAAGGTTACACATTCCTCACAAACTATGGGATCAGATGAGGCAAAAAGATGTTTACTTCTTAGATATCCCATTTGAAGAAAGATTGAATCATATCTGTGATGAATACGGAACCCTAAATAAGGATCAACTTGCTGAAGCTGTTGTTCGTATTCAAAAAAGACTGGGTCCTAATGAAACAAAACTAACCCTACAACACCTTGAAGCGGGAGAGATTCGGGAAGCCTTCAACATCTTACTGCATTACTATGATAAGCTATACTTGAAGGGATTGAATAATCGTGAAAATTTTGCAGGAAACATCAATAAAATAGCATGCTCAGGCGTTAATATACCGGAGAATCTCAGAAATCTGGAAAAATGCATAAACAACTTGCCCTCTTCTTTCTAATGGGTGTGTTTTTTTCTTTTAATTCCTTTTCGCAATCATTAGAAGGGTTGTGGAAGGGAACGATGTATAATGATTCAACCCATATTACTTATCGGTACGAAGTGGCCATCCATTGGCATGAGGGTTATTATAGTGGCTTTTCTCATACCAGGTTTGAGCTAAATAATCAGCAGTATTATGGTGTGAAAAAAATAAAAGTGAAACAAGACGCAGAGGGCAACCTCTTGATTATTGATAATGGTTTGCTGGCAAATAATTATCCTGAAAAACCGGCAAAGGGAGTTAGACAAACAAATGTATTAAGGTGGTCAGACTCTTCAGGAGTAGTTGTTTTATCAGGTCCATTTTCTACAAATCCTACTCATGAATATGCTTCCCTTACCGGATATATCCATTTGTTGAAGACAACAGATTATTCTCAGTCATTACTCATTCCGCATCTTGAAGATTTGGCATTAATAGATAAGTTGCCTTTTATACCGGAAGAAACACCGATAGGAACAACCGACTTACAAGCGGTAAAAAAAATGGAGAAGCGATCAGCAATAGAAACAAGAAAAAAGATTCTAAAAACCCATTCTTCTGCAATAGTAAAAGATGATGTAACGGTTTCAGATAGGCAGCCCGCAAAATATATTAAAGAGCGGGAGGATGTGGTGCAACAGGTGGTTTCATTTACCGGCAACAGCTTATCTATTTCATTGTACGACAATGGTGAGGTTGACGGAGACACCGTAAGTGTATTGCTGAACGGCAAGATGTTGATTCCAAATGTGGGGTTAAGCACCAAGGCGGAGAAGTATAATATTGATGTGAGCAAGCTGGATACTGTTAAACTTGTGATGTATGCCGAAACCCTTGGCTCAATACCGCCGAATACCGGATTGCTGGTTGTGCGCTCCGGGAAAGAGACACATGAAATACGCTTTAGTGGAAATTATAGCCGCAATGCCGCAATTGTGCTTACAAGAAAAGAATTTTAATTCCAAATGGGATCCGAAGGGTTGATATATTTATATAAACGTAGCATTTTTTTAATTTCTGCCCGGGAACGCTAACCCGCGCCCTTGATTTAAAGTTCGCATTTTTTAAAATGCAGGACAATATCCCGGCTTGGTACTTTATGGGGTATATTTCAAAAAGGGGGAAACTGCGTTTCCCACCCCGGTGCAAAGTTCGGAATTGTTTAAACACAGAACAATACCCCGTTAAGGCTCTTTATAGGTTAAATGCCCTATTCGGGCGGGGGCTACGCCCCCCCACCCCAATTCAAAGTTCGGATTATTTCAAACACGAAACAATACCCTTAATTCGGAATTTATGGTTCATAACTGTTATGGATACACGAAGTTTTTTATCAAACCAAAAACCTAATCCTCCATGCCCAACTAAAAACCCATAATTAATAACATCTCTGTTTATTTATTTCGGAACACACAGAAGAGCAGAAAGCTCCGTAAAAATTTGCGATATCTGCAAGAAATTTAATTTGCATAACGCCTCGAATTAAAGCAATTAAAAAGGCATCTAAAGGGTTGGTATATTTATGGAAACAAGGTGTAGCAATGGATTTTTAGCCCCGGCGAGGTTACATCTATTGTAACATATACATGAATAGGGTGATAAAATAATCGAATTAAAAGCAGGTTATTATTTTTGGATGAAATATGGATATTATGTATCTTAAACTATACCTTTTTGCAATAAAAATTAGTACGTTGCCCACAATCTGTTTGCTGTTTCTTTAAACAACATTTATAATAAACATTACATCAATGAAAATATCGGATATTAAAGAATTGCCCAAATATTTTGAGCACTATGTCAACTCCAATGAAGATTTGGAACTTGAAGAGGCCTTCATTAAAAGCTTGAAACAAATTGAGAATACTGATATTGAGAAACTGAAGCGCATTGGTTCTAAGGTATATGCAGAAAATAAATGGACAGTCAATAAGGTAATACAGCATGTTACAGATTGGGAACGCATCTGGTGCTATCGAATTCTTGTTTCTGTTCGTAATGAGGGTGAGATTCCTAGAGGTCTTGACCAAAATATTATGGCAGATAATTCAAACGCAGACAAATTGCCTGTAGAAAAGCTTCTGAGTGAACTTCATTCTGTACGTATGGCAACGCAAGCAATGTTTAGCACATTCAGCCCCGAAATGCTCATATTAACTTGCCAATTTAACAACAACCGGGCATCTGTTTTGGCAATGGGATTCAATATTATCGGCCACCAACTTCATCATTTTAATGTCATTCAAGAAAGATATTTTCCTCTGGATAAATAATAAATCAAAATAGTTTTCTTCTTCGAAAAAGGGGTATTGACTAATTGCCGATCCAAATGTGTATGACGGGTTTTAGAGGCTTTTTTTTACGGAAACCCAAAGGAAGCCTCCCTTCGCAATCTGTTTTGAACCACGTAAATCGGTGGGAGATACTGTACCTGAATTAAAATCTGAAGTTATGCCCGGAACAGGCCTAAGCCCATCCGCGAGTTACTTAGGAAAAGTTCAGGATGATTTCTTAAGTATTTTGTGCAAAGCCCTTATGGGAGAATCGGTAAGTAACATAACCATGGGAAAGAAAAAAGCAGGCTGCATGGGGGTTGTACTTATTTTATTATTGGTTTCAGCAGTTGTTTTATTTGGTATTTGATTCTGTTATAAAAAAATAGTTTCATAACAATTTAGTTCCACATATTTTGCTGCAATAGGTATGTTGTAACTTGCATGAGTTATGACAACAGAATTAACACGTCTTACTCAATATTCACATGGTGGTGGATGTGGTTGTAAAATAAGCCCACAAGTATTACAGCAAATTGTGCAAAACAATGAAGGAAAGATTTCTTTCCCCGGCTTAATGGTAGGCAATGAAAGCAATGACGATGCTGCTGTTTTTGATTTAGGAGATGGTTCGGCTCTTATCTCTACCACCGATTTTTTTATGCCTATTGTGGATGATGCTTTTGATTTTGGTAGAATTGCAGCGGCAAACGCAATTAGTGATATATATGCTATGGGAGGTTCGCCAATGCTGGCTCTTGCAATATTGGGATGGCCTATTCAAAAGCTTCCTGTTGAATTAGCAGCCAAGGTGCTTGAAGGAGCCAGAAGTATTTGTAAAGAAGCAAACATCCCTCTTGCAGGCGGACATACAATAGATACCACTGAGCCCATGTTTGGATTGTGTGTAAATGGAAGAATAAAAATTGAAAATTTAAAGAAGAATGATACAGCACAGGCCGGTGATTTGCTTTTCCTCACAAAGCCTTTAGGAACGGGGATTCTCTCCACCGCTCAAAAGCGCGGCCTCTTATTGCCCGAATTTAAAGACGAGTTTGTGGCCGGGATGACAACGCTTAATAAGATAGGAGAAAAATTAGGCAGTATAGAGGGTGTAACTTCCATGACAGATGTTACAGGATTTGGTTTGTTAGGCCATGTTTATGAAATGGCTAATGGTTCAGGGCTTTCTGTTCAGGTTTATTATGATAAGATTCCGGTACTTGATGGAGTAAAAAAATATCTCTCGGAACGTGTGGTTCCCGATGCCACGTTTAGAAATTGGAACAGTTACAGTGCATTCACCTCTTTTGATAAGGAAATAAATGTTATGGAAGCTTTTAATTTACTTCCTGACCCACAAACGAATGGTGGATTGCTAATTGCATGTAAGCCCGAAGCGGTAAATGAATTAACGGCAGCATTTAAAATATTTAATATCGTGTACACATCACCGTTAGGAATGTTTTTGCCAAAGAAAGATAAAATAGTAAATGTTATACAGGAGGCATAAAAAGCTCCGCTAACATACATCTTACACCGCCTCCTCCTACTTGCTCAATAATATCAATATCGGCATTAATAATAGTAGTATGATTATTTAAACATACTAATTGATCAGGGGTTAGACTGTTATAGGCCTTTGTGCTCATTACCAATACCGGATAACCTTGTTTATTTTCTAGAGCAAGCATATTGCCACAAAACCTGTGCAATTGACTATGTGAGATTTCAATTAAGGTATGACCGGTATTTTGCAGATTAGATAATATATTTTCCCTTTCTCTCTTATCTTGTATAGCCTCACTGCATATTATGGCAAATGTTTGGCCTATACACAGCATTACGTTAGTATGATATATATATTGACCGCTTTTTGAAGTTGCTGTAAATAGTAATGGTGTGTAATGATATTGGCTGCAATAAGATAAAAACAGGTCTTCGTTTGTTCGTGATGAACGACAGGCATACGCAATTCTGTTTGTTCTGTCTGGAACAATACTTCCGGTCCCTTCCAAAAATTTACTTTCGTTAGTGTAGTGTCTCCAATCAATAATGTTTTTAATTCCGGTAATTTCTTTTAGCAAAAAGACAATATCTTCTCTGGACTCTAACCTTCTTGATACCGCCTCCATCGGAAATAAAACGATTTCTTCGGACTCGCAGGTAAACCAATTATTTAAAAATACTGCATCCGGTTTTGGAGGTAGCAGTGTGTCTGCCATTTCATGAACGGTAACACCTGCGCGTTCAATAGAAAACTTCAATCGGTTAAAGGCCTCTATGGCTTGCTGTTGCAAATGCCGACCGGTAATGAACCCGGGTTGTTGAAACTCATTATTTTCGGCGGTTTCTTTATTATACCCAAAGGCGGCTGGGCGCATCATGGCAACATGGCTTGCAAACATACTTAAATGGATATTTTATCAATAGCATCTGCCAGCTTGCGATCTCTTTGTGTAATGATATTTCCAGCATCATGAGTGCGCAAACGAAGCTCAACGGTATTATACTCATTGGTTATTTGCGGATGATGGCCTTGTTCTTCAGCAATTTGAGCAACACTTGTTAAAAACCGAAAAGCCTCATTGAAGTCTTTAAAAATAAATTTTTTATAAAGGCTATTGTTTTCTTCCTGCCACATGATTGAACTATTTTTTACAGCAATAGATGCTGCTTGTTTTTAATTTTATTTATTGGTATTTCATTTACTAATTGCACACCGGGTATTATCTTGATGCTTTGCATTAAAAAATTCATTTCTTCATCATTCACCTCATCGTCTTTTAATAACCATAAAAAATCAATACTTTTAAGCTCAGGCAGAAGATACTCTCCCTCATAATGATTACTATACAAATAATACACCAATTGCCTTATGGGGTGTATATGTTCAAATAAAGAATAATAATATTTCCTTTTTTTCTTTTCTAAAAGAATTTCTTTGTCGTTTTGAATTCTAAAATCTATTCCGGTATAGCGCTTTATATGCCATGAAAAGGCATAGTCCTGCATGGGAGAAACAACACCTATGATACGCAGGTTTTCATAAAAATCTGTAGTAACTTTTTCCTGGTCGAGTTTTAGAAGTATTTTCGACATACCCGTTATTAAAAAGTGACTGTAAAGAGTAGCTCTTCGTCTCCTCGCTTTATTTTTAACGTAGTGGTCTCTCCTTTATTAAATTTATTTAAAGCATCCATGTACGACATTATTTCTTTTACCGGGTAATCTCCTATTTGTAAAACGATATCGCCATCTTTCATCCCGGCTTTACTTGCCGGACGGTCTTCAATAACGCCTTCCGCCATTACACCAACACCACTGAAAGTATAGTCTGGCATAATACCCAAGGATACTTTAAAACTGCTCTTTGTAGAACTTGGTTCACGAGTTTTTAAAAAAGAAAGTTTGCCTTTATTGTTTGCTTGTGCAATTACATTATAAATATATTTTACAATTTCAGCCTGACCGGAATAGTTTATTTTATCTGCATCATCGGAAGGTTTATGATAGTCGTGATGTGTGCCGGTAAAGAAAAACAGCACCGGAATATTTTTGCGATAAAAGGAGGTGTGGTCGCTGGGTCCGCTACCTGTACTATCCGTCTTAATAGTAAAGTACGGATGTGGAGAAGTAATAATAGATGACCATTGTGGTGAAGTTCCGTATCCGCCAATGGTGATACCACGCGTACTGTCGTTCAGCCTTCCCACCATATCCATATTGATCATGTAGTTTATTTTCTCAATGTTATTGATGTGATCAGCAAAGTATTTTGAACCAAATAAACCCAACTCTTCGCCAGAAAAGGCGGCCAAAATGTAATTATTATTTTTATATGGAGCTTTTTTTAGTAATCTGCCTAATTCAATCAACGCAGCTGTACCGCTGGCATTATCGTCTGCACCATTATGAATTTGAGGTGTTTTACCAACATATAATGAATTGCGGTCTTCCCCATATCCCAGGTGGTCATAATGTGCGCCTAAAATTATCGTTTGTGCAGCACCGTTATCTATATATGCAACAACATTGTGCCCGATACGAGTCTTTTCTATAACGTCAATTTTTGCTTTTAGCATGTTCTGGTTGTTATTTTTAAAACTTTCAAGCGCTTCTTTTTTAAAATATACAACAGGTATGGATGCAACAGGCGTGCGGCTAGAACTATCAAAAGACAACCCATCTTTAAACAGAGAGGAATTAGTTACTATCATCATGCTGGCTTTTTGATTAACAGCAATTTTTAATGCATCTAATAATGCGGCTTCTATATCAAAATGAGGATTTGAATGATTTGTATACAGTAGTTGAGCCAAATCAAAAATATACAGGCTGTTGCTTTCGCCTTTAGTTTCTATCTCCCCATTACCGGAAAATGAAAGGGGAAAATAATCCTGGTTAAGTTGAAGATTTCTTCCATTTATTGAAATATAACTTTTGGGAGATATCATTCTGCCATCATGTACTTCAAAAGGTTGGATATAACCATTATTAAAATATGGCATGAGTTTATCAGCCTGAAATTGATGAATGATATATTGCGTAGCCAACTGCTCTCCTGCAGTTCCGGTACGGCGCCCCTCTAATCTATCATCAGCCAGGTAGGTTACATGTTCTTTTAGGTTTTTGCGCAGTTGCTTGGTATTTATTTCCTTTTGGGCATAAGCATTAAAGGATACCACCAATAAGAATCCGAATATTACTTTCATAATTTCTGCTATTTTAACAAAGGTAATGAACCCGGCTCCGTTTATGTTCCTGAATTCGTAAATCATGGCGTGGGTAAAGTGTTAATTTTGCTGTTTTTATTAGTATTTGGAAAAGTTGATCAATATAGCATTGGTGGGTAATCCTAATAGCGGGAAAAGTTCGCTGTTTAACCAACTGACCGGTTTAAACCAAAAGGTTGGAAACTTTCCGGGTGTTACCGTGGAAAAAAAATCAGGATTGGCTCACCTTAGTGAAGGCCGTGAAGTAAATATAATTGACCTCCCGGGAACGTATAGCCTTTATCCTAAACGAGCCGACGAATGGATTTCATACAAGGTGCTTATGCATCAGGAGAAACTCTATCCTGATTTGATAGTGGTTGTAGCAGACGCCAGTAATTTAAAACGAAATCTACTGTTTTGTTCCCAAATTATTGATTTGAAAATGCCCGTTGTTGTAGCATTAACCATGACGGACTTGGCAAAGAAAAAAGGAACACATATAGATATTCCCACTCTTGAGAGAGAATTGGGAGTGCCCGTTGTGCCTATTAATCCACGCAAGAACAAAGGGATAAAAGAATTAAAGAAAACAGTGGAGTGGGTAGTAGATGCAGAAGTTCAGGCAAAGCCTCGTGATTTTATTGATGTAAATGTAGATAATCCTGAATCCATAAAAGAGGTGTTACTACAAATACCTCATTTGAGCAATTATGCTGCATTACATTATCTTATCAACTACCAACAGCTTGAATTGCCAAGGCCGGTTAAAGAGAAAATTGCGCAGATTTTAAACGAGCATGAATTTAATCCTACTAAAACTCAAGCACAGGAAATCCTTCAGCGCTATGGACGAATTCGAAGTATCATGCAGCAGGCTGTAGTAGAAGATGACCCACGCAAACGATCGTTGATTAATGAAAAGTTAGACAGCATTTTATTACATCGTGTATGGGGTTACGTTATCTTATTGGCTGTATTGTTTCTTTTATTTCAAAGTGTTTTTTGGCTAGCATCATATCCGATGGATGGAATTGAGTGGAGCTTTAGTGTGCTAAGTGGATGGCTGGGAAATATATTACCCAATGGATTGCTTGCTGATTTATTTATTAACGGAATTGTGGCCGGGTTAAGTGGTATTCTGGTATTTATTCCACAAATCATGATTCTTTTTGGATTGATTACCCTACTCGAGGATTCCGGATATATGGCACGTATCAGCTTTTTAACGGATAAGCTTATGCGAAAAGTGGGGTTAAATGGAAAGAGTGTGATGCCAATGATTAGCGGCTATGCATGTGCTGTACCTGCTATTATGAGTGCCAGAAGTATAGAAAATACGAAAGAACGGCTACTGACTATTATGGTTACACCATTAATGAGTTGCAGTGCCCGGCTTCCGGTTTATACTATTCTTATTGCATTGGTAATACCATCAAAATTATATTTTGGCTTTTTAAGTATGCAGGGGCTAATGTTGATGGCCCTATACCTGATGGGTACTGTGTTTGCACTTATTGTTTCGTGGGTAATGAAATGGTTTATTAAGAGCCGGGAGCGAAGTTATTTTATTCTTGAGCTACCTATGTATCGCAGCCCCAGATGGAAGAATATGCTTTATACAATGGTTAATAAAGCAAAGATATTTGTAGTGGAAGCCGGAAAGATTATTATGATTATTAGTGTTTTACTTTGGGCTATGAGTAGCTATGGCCCTAAAAAGGAAATGCATAAAGTAACGGAAAAATATAAAACACAAATCAAAGCAAACCCTACACAAGCACAAGAATTGGAACGAGAACGCGGGGCTGCTTATCTTGAAAATTCCTATGCCGGTATTTTGGGAAAAGCTATTGAACCGGTTATAAAACCATTGGGCTATGATTGGAAAATTGGAATTGCATTGATAACATCCTTTGCTGCCAGAGAGGTCTTTGTTGGAACGATGGCCACATTATATAGTGTTGAAGAAAGCAATGCTGACAACAACCTAACCTTACGACAAAAAATGAAAGCCGCGATTAAAAAGGATGGAACACCGGTTTATACGGTGGCTACAGGTGTGTCTCTAATGGTGTTTTATATGTTGGCAATGCAATGTATGAGTACGGTAGTTATCGTTTATAGGGAGCTACGCTCCTGGAAATGGCCGCTTATTCAAATACTGTATATGACAGCATTGGCCTACATCATGAGTTTTATTACTTACCAAATACTAAAATAACTACCAGTTAATTGAAGAACTAACGTAGTTGCGTACACGTGGATATAACTTTCTGTATAATTCATCTAAAATTTCTTCTCTTGGTGGGGTTTGAACTCCTCGATTGTTGATAATATTCCAGTCTGCTGCACTTAACGCCCTGCTGTCTCCGTTATATGATGCTGTTTCATTTTCCCATCTGTAAGATTCATTAAATGAACTTTGCTTAATATTCCGCCTGCTTTTTTGGTCTTCAATCACAACCTGCATTTCTCCTAAGGCCTCAAAACTGTTACGGGTAATGTTTAATGTTGCATAAACAGTTTGATAAATAGGCCTCCCTGAAGTGTCCCGGCCCGTTTCTATAGAAGAACTAACGTTGCGTTGCCGATTTTGCTGGTTAAGATAATTGATGTTTATGTTGCGTAATGAGATTTTTACATTCCAATCTCCTGCTATCCCTTCCCGATAGGCATCATCCGTGCTGTAAATATGAGCAGGATAGCGCCCATTATTTAAATCACGAACAAGAGACTCTTCAAAATATCCATTGGTATATTGATTTCCAAAGTTTCGATACCCACTAGAATAATAACGGGTCCTGTCTTCTATTTTAAATACCACTACATTTATTATCGCCCTTTCATAAGCCTCTTGCTTTTTTTGAGTCGCATCCTTAAAATCTTTTACCATGTTAAGACTTTGACCAAAGAACTGATATGCTTTTTTCATATTCTCCCTTCCATCCTTGTTTAAGTATGAAATACCGGCATCATAATACTCCTGTGCGGCTTGCTCCTTGGCTTCTACTAATTGAACCATATAACTTTCAGGACTTACTAGATTAAAAGCCTCCGTTTCCCCCATAATCAAATCATACAATTGTTGGAGCGCCTGATATTCGAAAATTATTTTTGGCCAACGAGATAACTCACGGGAAGCACTATACGCACTAATTTTATTGAGGTGGTTTTGCTTTATTTTTTGATATAGCACCGGAATCGCTTCACGTGCATTTTCACTCTCACTGTCTTTGCCTAATTTTTTCACGGCATCACGCAATGCCTTCTCAGAATTTTCTCTTTCTAAATAGCTCTTTTTACTTGAAGAACAACCTTCAATAAGCAATATCGAAATGAATAATATCAATACTCTTTTCATATAAAAGGGTTAAATGGAGAGGGTTTGTTTATGAGTAGAAAAGTTGGATTTAGTTTAATGATTATGAGAGCGTTAACTCGAATTTAACCAATTTGATAGTAAAAGAGCACTTTTCTCTCCTTTGTAAAAGAAAAAACGCTTTATGGTTTTTCACTTTCAGCTAAGTTATAGTACAGTGGCCGATTACATACTTTCGGAAAATATTATATAAAAATTTTAAAAAAATATGGTATTATGTATTGCATGGTACTAAATAATAATTATCTTTGTGTTATAACAGGTATTAAAAATCAGTAAATCAGCTCCAAAATTGAACATTATGAATATTGAAAATACAGCTAGTCAGATGAGGAAAGGGGTGTTGGAGTTTTGCATTCTTTCAATCATAAAGCAAGCAGAGGCATATCCTTCGGATATCATTGAAAAGATGAAAGCAGCTAACCTGAATATTTTTGAAGGCACCTTGTACCCATTGCTTACCCGCTTAAAAAATGCTGGGTTATTAAGTTATCGCTGGGTGGAAAGCAGCAGTGGGCCACCCAGGAAATATTTTCAGCTTACTTTAACCGGAGAAGAATTTTATAAAGAACTGGAAAATACCTGGAACGAATTAGCTGATGCGGTAAAAGCACTTACTCAATAAATTTTATCACTTCCAATTACAACCAACAATACAATACAATGAAGCAGGTAATAAATATCAACTTTCAGGGACGAGTAATTCCTATTGAAGTTTTGGCGTATGAACGGTTAAAGAAATACATTGAAAGTTTAAATCTCCACTTCGCGGAAGAGGAAGGCCGTGATGAAATTATCAACGATATCGAAAATCGTATCGGTGAATTATTTTATGAAAAAATTTCACAAGGAGCCACTTGTATTACTGAAGAGCATGTACAAGGTGTAATTAGCAGCATGGGAAATCCTGAAGATTTTGATGATGCCCAATCTGCAGAACAAGCGGCTCAGCATGCTTTTAATAAAGAGGAACAGCAGCAACCATTTACAGGGTTTAACAATCCAAAGAAGTTGTACAGAAATGAAAATGATAGAATTCTTGGTGGCGTATGCGGTGGTTTAGCTGTTTACTTTGGAATGGATGCTGTTCTTGTTCGAATAATATTTGTAATCCTTGCTCTTTCGTTTGGCTTTGCTATTTTACCTTATTTATTGCTGTGGATTTTTGTTCCAAGCTCTGCTACACAAGTTATAGGCGCACAACGCAAGCGATTGTATAGAAGCCCTGACGATAAAATTATTGCCGGAGTGTGTAGTGGACTGGGTTATTATTTTGGAATAAACGCATGGATTCCACGGGTTTTATTTATTCTTCCTTTTTTAGGATTTGCCATTCACAAAATGGTTTTTTTTAATCATCTTATTTCCCTAAGCTTTAGCCCCGGTGCTGTTTTGGTTTATGTTATTTTATGGGCTGTTTTACCTGAAGCAATAACAACCGCTGAAAAATTAGAAATGAAGGGTGAAAAAGTTGATTTGAATTCTATAAAAAATTCAGTAGCCCAAGAGATGCGGGAATTTCACGAACGTGCCGGTAAATTTGGTAAGGAAATGCAAGAGAAGGCCAAAAATACAGGCCAAACAATGAGTGAGGATATACGCACCTTTACAAACCGAAATAAACATTCAATTGGAAATACTATTTCTAAAATAATTAAAGTTTTTGCTTATGCTATTTTAGGAACAATCTCTATTGTGTTGATTGGGGTGTTTTTTGCTTTTGGTATTGCCATCATTTCTGTTTTTCCATTAAAAGATTTTTTAGTTACCAATGGCTGGCAAAACGTGCTTACATGGGCAACTCTTATCTTATTTATCATGGTTCCCATACTGGCAGTAATTATCTGGACCATACGCCGACTGGTGCGTGCTAAAAAAAGAAATAATGTGCTGGGTTATTCATTCGGTATTTTATGGACAATGGGCTGGGTGTGCTTTTTTATTCTTATTGCTTTAGTGGGTAGAGATTTCAAATCTTCTTCTTCATTAAAAAATCAAGAAGTGGAGTTGACCAATCCATCATCCGAAAGATTGATTGTTACCTCGGTAAACCCATTTAATACTTCCTTTTACCGCCATAACATGATACGAATGATCCCTTTTTCAAGTTTGGATGAAGACACTTTGTATTTGAACAATGTGAGGATAAATATTTTTAAGTCTCCCGACACATTATTTCATGTGAGCGTATTAAAAATGGCAAATGGTTATAATAAGCGAAATGCTAATTCTATTGCAGAAAATATTGATTATCCTATTACACAATTTGATTCTTTACTTGTTGCTAATCGGGGAGTGCCGTTTACAAAGAAAGATAAGTTTCGCAACCAACGCATTTTACTCAACGTATATGTTCCGATAGGGAAACAAATTAAAGTAGAAGATAATATAGAAAATGAATTCCAAATACATATTGGTTTTAACGATAACAATGATGATGATGACTACCTTGAGGTTATTGGAGCAGAGCAGGATTGGGAAACAGGAATAAATTATATAATGACCGCCGATGGATTATTCACTTTAGATGGAAATCGTATTTCAAAGCATAGATATAATAGCCGGGGTTGGATGAGGGAGCGTGATAAAAAAAATAACCAACAAGTAGATGAGTCAGAACATTTTTTTGAGAAGAATAAAGATAAGCTTCGCGATTCTTTAAAAAACTTGAAGCAGGAAATTGAAAAACAATTGGAGGACTTTAAAAAAGAGGTTGAGAATAAGAAAGGAACAGAAGCATCATTTTTTACATTTTTTCCTCGGCTGACATAAAATACCCAATATGTTAATCTAAACTTTTGATTGGGTTAATGTGTAAAAGCCTCACCCTTGTTGGTGTGGCTTTTTGTTGTGTTTAAAAAGAGGATGCCAATTTGGTATATTGCCTTACTTTTGTGCCCAAAGTTTTTTCATGAAAACAACACCCTTTACTTCAAAACATATTGCCTTGGGCGCAAAGATGGCTGATTTTGCTGGGTATAATATGCCTATCTCCTACTCGGGTATTAATGACGAACACCTCACAGTGAGAAAAGCTGTAGGCGTTTTTGATGTAAGTCACATGGGAGAATTTATTGTAAAAGGTGACGCAGCGCTTGATTTGATTCAACGCATTACTTCAAATGATGCCTCAAAACTGGTAAAGGGGAAAATTCAATATAGTTGCTTTACCAATGAAACAGGAGGTATTATTGATGATTTATTGGTGTATTGCCTTGAAGAAAATCAATCATATATGTTAGTGGTTAATGCTGGCAATATTCAAAAAGATTGGGATTGGGTGAATACGCACAACGTGGGCAATGTAGAATTGCACAATATCTCCGATAAAACAGGATTATTAGCTGTTCAAGGCCCACAAGCTATTCGAGTAGTACAATCACTAACGGATATGGATATCCTAAATTTAAAGTATTATACTTTTGTAAAGGGGAAATTTGCCGGTCTTGATAATATTCTTATTAGTGCAACCGGATATACCGGAGAAGAAGGTGTAGAGATATATTTTGAAGATAAGGATAATGTAGCTGATATGATTTGGGATGCCATTTTTAAAGCCGGTGCAACAAGTGGTATCAAGCCTGCAGGGTTAGGAGCACGCGATACTCTTCGTTTAGAAATGGGCTTTTGCCTGTATGGAAATGATATTGATGATACCATCTCACCGTTAGAGGCTGGCTTAGGATGGATAACTAAGTTTAGTAAAGATTTTACTGCTAAATCAATTTTAGAACAGCAAAAAGCAACGGGCATAAGTCGGAAACTGGTAGGGTTTGAAATGATTGACAAAGGAATAGCCCGGCATGGTTATGAAATAACTGATACATCAGGAAACACACTTGGTACAGTTACCTCCGGAACACAATCACCCAGCTTGGGAAAAGCCATTGGTATGGGATTTGTAACTATTTCGTACGCCGCACTGGACACTGAAATCTATATTAAAGTAAGAAATAATTTATTAAAAGCACGGATTGTAAAAATGCCGTTTGTATAAGACAATGAAGTATGGCAAAGAGTAATAAACCGGCTTTGTTTACGTGCCTTTCCCCTGCCCTGCTGCACCTTTATGACGTAAAGAGCAGCATTGTAGTTATTATTGATGTACTGAGGGCCACTTCTACTATTGCAACCGCCTTAGCAAATGGCGCAAAGAGTATTGTTCCGGTTGATAGTGTGGCAGAGTGTATTCGTATTGGCAGGCAAATTGACGCCGTTACTGCCGGTGAACGTGATGGAAAAATCGCCGAAGGATTACAACATGGTAATTCTCCCTTTGAATATCCTCAAGAATTTATTGCAAAGAAAACCCTAGTACTTACTACAACAAATGGAACCCGATTATTGCACATGGCACTTGAGAAAGGAGCTAAGGAAATAGTAACCGGCGCATTTGCTAATCTTAGTGCAGTATGCGCACATTTGTCAAAAAAGAATTTACCGGTTATTCTGGCTTGTGCAGCTTGGAAAGATAAGGCAAATTTTGAAGACACTTTATTTGCCGGAGCAGTAATTGATGCAGTAGGGGATAAATTTTCTATTCATTGTGATGCTTCTCAAATGGCAAGCATCATGTACAGCCTTGCTCAACAAGATTTGTTTGAGTTTATGAAAAGCAAAAACGCATCGCACTATCACCGCCTCACCGGCTTCGGGTTAGAAAAGGATATTAAGCATTGTCTCACCATAGATACAGCTCCTGTATTACCTATTTACAATGACGGAAAGTTGATAAAAGGAACTATTTAACGAATAATTCTCCACAATATATTCGAAACCCTTTCTTCTCCGGAAAAAATTTCTTTACTTTTGCAAATTGCTCTTTTCTGAACGAAGGAGAATTCCTTTACCCTAAACAGTTTTGGTTTGGCATTACCACATATTATTAAACATATATACAAGAATGGCACCGATGAAGTAATTCGTAGAGGAAAAAAAATTCATGCCCTGGGTTTGGCCCAAATGACGGAGCATGATGAATTACTTAATATGGTTGTGATGCGTGTGCGAGACGATTTATACAACACCTATTATAAGGTGCATATTCAAAAGTACTCCGATCCGCGCTTAATGACGCTTCGCTGCGGATGCCCATATAATTTGGGTGAAATTTGTCGTCACGAAGCAGCTGGTTTGTTTTTACTTCAAGATTTGATAGATCGTAATCAACTAAATGCTGCAGAGATTGTGTACGATCAGCATCATACCATAGCCAAGATGGGCCATATTGATTTGCGTGTGTTAAGGATGTTATCATCAAGAAATATAATGGACACTGCTGAGCATTTGTTGAGAACAAATAAAGTAAATATTATTTCTGCAGAAAATGAAAGAGTAGAAGCCAATGTTACCATTGACGAAAAGTTGTTTCCTTTGGTTATTCAAAAAAATGATGAGCGGGTTTTTGACACCTCTTGTACCTGTTGTGAAACAAATCATCCATTGTGTTTACACAAAGCAATGGCATTTTTACAGTTGCTTAATTCATTTGGCCCCCATTATTTTGATACCATTAGAAATTGGGATAAAGAGAAAGATAAATTATTGCAGATTTATGGCTACAGTCTAAATGATGATTTAGAGGGAAAGTTTCTTTTTACCTATAAAGAGGGAAAACCTTTTTTAAAGGTACTCGATCCCTCTATAAAGCGTGTAGCCCATGTCGTTAGTAATTCCAAACCTCGGCCATTGTTTAATAGTGTACAGCCAATTCCACTGGTAGAGAGCGCTCCGGTAGAGGTAGCTTCCTATCCTCTTCGCCTGGGATTGGTGTTTAATTTTAATTCAAAAACCTTCCCATTTTTTACTGTGGCTTTGGTTTTGGGAGAACCCAATGATTCGGGAACAGGATTACTGGGGAAAGCAGAAGCTGTAGATGTTAGCAAGTTTGTACAAATGGATTCCCTTCCAGAAGAAGATAGGCTATTACTACAGTGTGTAAGAAAATTGCAGGATAATGAAATAAATAAATACCTAAATCGCAACTCTCCGTTTAGCGGAATTTGGGATAATATAATACATACTGAAGGAGATGATTTTCCCGATGAAACTAAGGCGATTATAACAGAATATGTTTATCCGCGCCTGAAGAAAATTTTTACCGGAGAAAGCCGGGATTATTTTGTTTATCAACTACCATTAGGAAAGGTATTTAAAACAGCCATGCTTGAAGAGATTGAATTGGGAAGCGAATCGGTATCACCGGTGTTTTATGTTTCTGCAAGAAGCGGGCAATTAGAGCTTACCTGCAAAGTAAATATTAATGGACAGTGGGTGGATTATGCAGAAAATGAATGTGGAAGTCCTTTGTTATTGATGATTGACAAAACCATCTACCTGTGGAAATTAGCCGAAGATGCAATGGAAGTACAGCGCATCATGAAGAGTCACAAAACAAAGTTTGGGAAAAAGGAACTTTTGGAAATTATTATGCCGCTGGCTAAACAATATCGGGTAGAGTTTGATAAATCATTACTGCGTGAGGTAAAGGTGGTTCATCCTGATATGCGAATTAATTTGATGGAAAAGGGAGATTACCTGGTTTTGCAACCGGTGTTCTCTTATAATGGTTTTGAAGCCCGTAGCCATGATAAAGAAACCCTGATTATCCCGGATGGAGATAAAATTATCCAGATAAAACGAAACGGTGACACAGAACAAGCATTTTTACAAAAATTGGAAACCTTACATTCTCAGTTTTCACGTCAAGCCGATGGAGGATTTGCATTAAAAGGCTCGGATGTTTTAAAGAATAATTGGTTTTTTCTTTTTATGGATGCCATGAAAGAATTAAAGGTGCCTGTTTATGGTTTTGATTCATTAAAGAACTTCCGGTTCAATACCTCCCGCCCCAAGACCCTTATCCACATGAGCAGTGGCGTAGATTGGTTTGATGCCAAAGTGGAAATAGATTTCGGAGAACAACGGGTAGGGATATCCGAAATTAAACGAGCATTATCCTCGCAACAATCGTTCGTTCAATTAGGAGATGGCTCCTTAGGTATTTTACCCGAAGAGTGGATTAAAAAATATGCTTTGTTGTTTAAAGTGGCTGAAGGCAATTCAAATCAACTTCGGCTGTCGAAATATCACCTTAGTGTAATTGATGAGTTGTATGAAAACAGAAATGAAGAAGAACTCTCTTTTGCATTAGATGAGAAGTTTGAAAAACTACGGTCATTTAAAAGTATCCCTCAGGTTGATGCACCGGCTGCACTCGCTCCTGTTTTACGCCCTTATCAGTTATCGGGTTATCAGTGGTTAAGCTATTTGCAGGATGTGGGCTGGGGCGGTATTTTGGCAGATGATATGGGATTGGGAAAAACAGTTCAGGCATTGGCCATGCTTCAACAATTTAAACTTCAGCATAACAAACTACTAACCCTGGTTGTTTGCCCCACCACCCTTATTTATAATTGGCAAAATGAAGTGAAAAAATTTACCTCTGGTCTAACCTGTCACATTCATCATGGTAACACACGGAGCCGGGATATTCAATTTTTAACACAACATAATATTATCATAACCACCTATGGTACATTACGAAGCGATATTAATTTGTTTTTGAAGTTTAATTTTGATTATGTAGTGTTGGATGAAAGCCAGGCGATTAAAAACCCATCTTCCAAAGTAACTAAAGCTGCTACACTTTTAAATGGAACCAATAGATTATGCCTGAGTGGAACACCATTGCAGAATAATACATTTGATATCTATGCTCAAATGAATTTTTTAAACCCGGGCTTACTGGGTAGTGTAGAATATTTTAGAAATGAATTTGCAAATCCAATTGATAAATTTCAGGAACAAGAACATAAAGAACATTTACGAAAACTGCTGCTGCCTTTCATTTTACGACGTACAAAAGAACAGGTAGCAAAAGACTTGCCTGAAAAAACAGAAACTATCTTGTTTTGTGAAATGGGTGCAGAGCAGCGAAGGATTTATAATGCATACCGAAATAGCTATCGAGAAAAAATTATTGGTGTAATTGATGAGCAAGGAATTGATAAGTCTCAACTAACTATTTTACAGGGGTTGATGAAATTGCGCCAAATATGTGATAGCCCGGCAATTTTAAATGAGGAAGAAAAATTTCCTAATCATTCTATTAAGTTGGAAGAGCTGACCCGAGAAATTACCGAAAACATAGGAGAACACAAGGCTCTTGTATTTTCACAATTTTTAGGAATGCTGGGTTTGATTCGGAAAAAACTGGAAGAAATGGGAATAAAGTATGTTTATTTCGATGGCAGCACTTCTACTACAGAGCGTGAAAAGGCCATCCAGGCCTTTCAGCAAGACGATTCAATCAGGGTGTTCTTGATTTCATTAAAGGCGGGTGGCGTAGGGTTGAATCTTACTGCCGCTGATTATGTTTATATCGTTGACCCATGGTGGAACCCCGCTGTGGAACAACAAGCCATTGACAGAACACACCGTATTGGCCAAACAAAAAATATATTTGCCTATCGCATGATTTGTTTGGAGACTATTGAAGATAAAATTTTACAACTACAGGAAAAAAAGCGAGTATTGGCTAAAGAGCTGATTTCAGATGAATCAGGATTTGTAAAAACACTTACCCGAGCTGATGTGGAATATCTATTTTCGTAAAAAGAAGATCTATAATATTTCTTATCTTTTACATTCTCGTTTGTGCTTGTCAACTTCTTAGATAATGAATTTTTAATAAAACGGGAGCCTTATAAAACCAAAACCCCAACATGGCTATCATTATGTTGGGGAGTTGAATAAAAACTTTGTATATGCTAAGAAGCGATGAAGTTTTTTAAACGTCGAAAATCTCGACTATCATCAGAAAAAAATAAACTCCTCAATACATCGGTAAAAGCTTTTACTACGGTTCCTAAAGCGGTTGGTTTTGGGTCGTTTTGTTTCATAGGGGGTAGGGTTTAAAGTTCAATACAAACCTACACACATCTACACCCTAGGTCAAGCGCATAAATTCTCGATTTTAATTTAGGTATTTTCCGTACCCGGGATGGGAAAATTAGTAATTATATGGACGCCTTTTACGATTGTAACGCGACTTTTTATAATAGTCAATAGGATAGATACTCGGATTTTGGAGAAATTTATTAATAAATGTTTTAAACGCATCCCATATCGGATGAACAGCAAATAACTTTTCCATTTTTAAAAATTTTCTGTTGAATCTAATGAATAAAGGGTTGTATAATAACTTGGGTTAGTATTATACAAAGCGTTCTAAGATAATTAAACAAATGCAAATAAATAGTTAATAGTCAATCACTTGATCAACCAACTGTGGAATTTCCCGCCATTCATATTCCTGGTTTCGGAGTTGTGGAATAAAGCCGGCTTCTTTAATGGCTTTTTGTATGGATGATGCGGTAAAACGGTGTTGAGCCCCTGCAGCACTCACTACATTTTCTTCAATCATAATGCTGCCAAAATCATTTGCTCCAGCATAAAGACAAGCCTGAGCAACCTGCTTACCAACCGTGAGCCAACTGGCTTGTATATTAATAATATTGGGTAACATGATTCTGCTTAGGGCAGTCATGCGGATATATTCTTCCGGTGTAGTGAGGTTGTGCACACCCCTAATGCGCGCAAGTAAGGTGTCCACATCCTGAAACGTCCAGGGGATAAAGTTTAGGAATCCTTTTGATCCTTCAGGCTTCCTACTTTGTACTTCCCGTATTTTAACTAAGTGTTCAAAGCGCTCGGTAATGGTTTCTACATGTCCAAACATCATGGTTGCAGATGTGGTGAGATGAAGTTTATGTGCTTCGTGCATAATATCAAGCCATTCTTGTGCACTGCATTTTCCTTTGCTGATTAAGCGTCTAACCCTATCCGTTAGTATCTCAGCACCGGCACCAGGAAGGCTATCCATACCGGCTTCTTTTAGCGCCTTAAGCACTTCGTGATGTGTGCTTTTTTCTTTCCGTGTGATGTGTGCAACCTCCGGAGGGCCAAGGGCGTGAAGCCGAATGTTAGGATAGAGAGATTTTAGTGTACCAAACAAATCGGTATAAAAAGAAAGCCCGAGGTCAGGATGATGGCCTCCCTGAATCAACAATTGATCTCCACCGTAACGAATGGTTTCCTCAATTTTGCGTTTGTAAGTAGCAATATCTGTGATATAAGCTTCAGGGTGGCCTGGAACACGATAGAAATTGCAAAATTTACAGTTGGCAATACATACATTGGTGGTATTTACATTACGGTCTATCTGCCAGGTTACACGCCCATGAGGAACTTGAATTTCGCGTAATGTATCTGCCACTTCTGCAAGAACAGGCAAAGGAGCATGTTCATATAAATAAACACCTTCCTCAACGGTTAAAAATTCAAAGCTTAAGGCTTTGTCTAATAATTGTGATATATCCATATCTGCGCTATCCATATCGCTTGTTTCTCAAAAATGCAAAATTAGGTGCATTAAATGGTAAATAATGCAAGAGCTTGGTTAAAGGAGTTAGAAAAGATGCAGTCAAATATATTGCTTGTATTTTTGCAACCTATGATTTCTTTTGAACGATTTACCTTATCCAATGGCCTCAGGGTATTGGTGCATGAAGATAATACTACTCCAATGGCGGTAGTAGATGTTATTTATGATGTGGGAGCCCGGGATGAAGATCCAAGCCATACCGGCTTTGCTCATTTATTTGAACACCTCATGTTTGGCGGCAGCGTACACATTCCAGTATATGATGAGCCCTTGCAGCGTGCCGGAGGTGAAAATAATGCGTTTACCACCAATGACCTTACTAACTATTATTGTCAACTTCCTGTTGAGAATATTGAAACTGCTTTTTGGTTAGAGAGCGACAGGATGATAAGCTTAGCGTTTAGCGCAAAGAGTTTAGAGGTACAAAGGAAGGTAGTGTGTGAAGAATTTAAGGAAAATTATATCAACAAGCCTTATGGTGATGTATGGCATAAACTGCGTACCATGGCATACAAGCATCATCCTTATCGATGGATGACGATTGGTGATAAACTGGAACACATCGAAAAAGCCACATTGGAAGAAGTAAAATCATTTTTTCAGCGGTATTACCATCCGGCAAATGCTGTTTTAGTTGTTGCAGGAAATATAACGGCGGCCCGTGTACGCGAATTAGCAGAAAAGTGGTTCGGAGAAATAAAACCGGGAATACCCACAGCACATAATTACCAACAGGAGCCCAAACAAACAGAAGCACGGAAGATGACTGTGGAGGCACAGGTGCCTTTGGATGCTTTATATAAATGCTGGCATATTTGTTCCCGAACGGATGCTAAATATTACAGCACAGACCTGCTTACAGATATTCTAGGAGGAGGCTCATCATCTCGTTTGTATCAGGCATTAGTAAAGGAGCAACATTTGTTTAGTAGCATTTCTTGTTATCACCTTGGTTCTTCCGATGCCGGATTGCTAACTATTGAGGGGAAACTGATTAAAGGGGTGGATATTGAAAAAGCTGAGCAGGCGCTTAATGAACAATTGCAACTCTTTAAACAAAACGGAGTAACTAAGGAAGAACTTGAAAAAGTAAAAAACAAAACAGAGAGTGCAATGGCATTTGAAGATATCAGTTTGATGAATCGGGCAAGTAGCCTTGCTATGTACGAAATTATTGGTGATGCCAATATGATGAATACAGATTTAGCAAAATATCGCGAAGTAACCACACAACAAATACTTGAGCTGAGTAATGAAATTTTCTGTGAACAAAACAGCAATACACTCTATTACTTGGCAAAAAATAAAGTAAAGGAATGAATAGATTATTATCTCCCGAGATTAAGCAGGCAATTGATTTTCATTTGAGTTTAAAACCGTATGAATATTTTGAACTAAATAATGGCATTCCGGTTTATTTATTTAGCGGTGGCTCACAAGAGGTGGTACAACTTGAGCTGGTCTTCTTTTCAGGCAACTTTTATGAAACGAAAACAGCAGTAGCCGGACTAACCAATTCGCTTTTACGCTGTGGAACAAAAACCCGTACTGCGTTTGAGCTTAGCGAAGCCTTTGATTATTATGGCTCTTATTTTGGCTCTTCATGTTTTTCAGAAACAGCAGCAATTTCCTTGCATGGGCTTTCTAAATATCTTAACAACGTGTTGCCCTTAATGCGTGATCTACTTACAGAAGCCACATATCCGGAGAAAGAACTTAATATTCACCGGAAAAATTTTAAACAACGCTTAATTGTAAATTTAAAAAAGTGCGAATTTGTTGCAGGAAGACAAATAGATGAAATGCTATTTGGCAATACACACCCTTACGGCAGAAAGATTGAACTCGCCGATATAGATAATATAACCGTAGAGGATATACGCAGTTTTTATGAGCAATATTATAAAAGCGGAAGTTGTGCTATCTTTATCTCAGGATGGTTGCCGAAGGATGTAAAACAGCAATTAAACCTTGCATTGGGTGATTTATCTCTGAAACGACCCGATTTTGTTATACCCGAATTGCCAGTAACGCCGGCAACAGAAAGAAAAGTGCGAATTGAAAATGATTCATCTGCAGTGCAGGGAGCTATTCGGCTAGCAACTCCTTTCCCTAACCGGCATCATGCAGACTTTAATAAGGCCGGTGTGCTTAATGCATTGTTTGGCGGTTTCTTTGGCTCCCGGTTAATGAGTAATATACGAGAGGATAAAGGCTATACCTATGGAATTTATAGCTTTTTTAAAGCAAATATGAAACAAAATGCATGGCTGATTAGTACCGAAGCAGGAAAGGATGTGTGTGAAGCTGCTATTGAAGAAATATATAAGGAAATGGACAAGCTTTGCAACGAAGAGGTAAAAGAAGATGAATTGTTGCTCGTAAAAAATTATCTGCTTGGCGCCGTTTTAGGCACCCTCGATGGTCCTTTTCAAATATTAGGCCGCTGGAAAAATATCATTTTAAACAACCTCGATGAAAATTATTTTCCAAGTTCAATCCATGACATTAAAACGGTTACGCCTTCAGAGATAAAAGCTCTGGCTCAAAAATATTTGCAGCCCGAAAAATTCTTTGAATTAGTAGTGTATTAAAATAATTGTAGTATAACCAAGAAAGAAGCCAATCGGAGAAATAGACTTAATGGAATAGTTGAACTGTTCTGAAGCATTCTTTTGCGTAACACAAATAATATATAGATACCTATAGCGTAATAAGTAAACCTAAGTTAATGGGTTGAAGCTTATTTTAATAAAATTAATTCGTATATCCCTCCCTGTTATACTCCATAAATACCGAATTAGAGGTATTGTTTCGTATTAAAAACAATCCGAACTTTGAATTGGGGTGGGGGGGCGTAGCCCCCGCCCAAATAGGTTCTTGCCCTACAAAGTACCTTCTTGAGGTATTGTTTGGCATCCCTAAATTTTATATCTTTATATCGGGTCAGGGGGATACCGGCCCGGGAATTTAATCAAATGCTGTCCCTCAAAAATAATCATCCTTTTATTCTCCATCATCTTTAAAGTACCAAGCCGGGCTATCGTTCTGTATTTAAACAATTCTGAATTTTGCTTTAGCCCCATCTGTTTGGAGTAGTACCCATAAAGCACCTATGTGAGGTATTGTTCCGCATTTTAAAAAAAACGAACTTCGCACCGGGGTGGGAAACGCAGTTTCCCCTTTTTTTGAAATATACCCCATAAAGTACCAAGCCGAGGGATTGTTCCGTGTTTTAAAATTTGCGAACTTTGAATTGGGTCAGGGGGATACCGGCCCGGGAATTTAATCCACTTCAGTTGTTTAAAAACAATCATCCTCTTTTACTCCATCACCCACAAAGGACCATAATGAGGTATTGTTCCGCATTTTAAAAAAAACGAACTTTGAATTGGGTCAGGGGGATACCGGCCCGGGAATATAATCAAGCTCAGTTGCTAAAAAATATTCATCCTCTTATACTCCATCACTCATAATGCATCCCGATGAGAAATTATGCCTTGTCTTACCCCCCCCAAATTTTACTTTAGCGCTAAAACGTCAATCTTCCTGCTATTTCGGTAAGTGCTGGAGAAACCTTTGCCGGAATTTTATATGGAAAAGAAAAAGTTTGCTCTTTTTGTTTGATTGCTGAATAATCGGGTTAAATAAAAGATTTTTAGTGTATTTTAATTTCACTATTCTCCATAGAAACAAAAAAGTATTTTTTAAAGAAAAAAATAAACAGCTTTTCGGGCACCCGACTTTCTGTTAATTCAATTTTCTTGCAGTGTTATTTCTTCATCTTTCATTCTTCTTCTTTTTCCAAGAGAGAAAAAATAAGTGAGCTTGTAGCTGACAGTAAAAGACTAAATAATAATGCCCATCCAAAACCATCTATACTTACACCATCCATCATTTTATCTACTAATAATACCATCAGGGCATTTATTACCAATAAAAAAAGACCCAATGTAAATACTGTAACCGGTAGCGTTAATATTACCAAAATGGGTTTAATTAATGCATTTACAAGCGCTAAAATGAGCGAAAATCCCACTGCTGTGAAAAAACTGTTTATATGAATTCCAGCAAGCCAATAGGATAACCCATAAGCAACCAGAGCAGAAATTAATAGACGAACTAAAAAACGCATAATGATAATATTTGAGGTTATTTAATATAATGTAACGTTATGCACTGCTTTTTTAATGCTATTTTATGAAATTATTCTTAAATGAATGATTATACCTTTCATTTTATTCCTTCTTTACCGTTAAGTTTGAGCTTTTATGTTATGGAAACGGCTGTGTTTGCTGTTCTATTGGGATACTAATTCTTAAAATCACTTTTCTAAGTAACTTGCCACTCCAAATTAGAAGAAATGAAATTCGAAAGAAAAGAATTATCAGATGAAACCCTAGTGGAGTTGTATCGTAAGCTACTTTATCCCCGGATGATTGAAGAGAAAATGTTGGTGTTATTGCGCCAGGGAAAGATAAGCAAATGGTTTAGTGGTATCGGGCAGGAAGCGATTGCCGTGGGCGCTACAGAAGCACTTCAAAAGGATGAATGGATAATGCCTATGCATCGTAACCTGGGTGTTTTTACTTCTAGAAATATGCCGCTCAGCAAATTGTTTATGCAGTGGCAGGGAAATAGGGATGGATATAGCAATGGACGAGAACGAAGCTTTCATTTTGGAAGCCCCCAGCATCATATCTGTGGAATGATTTCTCATTTGGGACCTCAACTCTCACTTGCAGATGGAGTTGCGTTAGCGTATAAATTAAAAAATGAAAGAAAAGTTGCATTAGCTTTTACAGGAGAAGGTGGCACAAGCGAAGGGGAGTTTCATGAGGCCCTAAATACAGCCGCCGTGTGGGACTTGCCGGTTATCTTCATTATTGAAAATAACGGCTACGGGTTAAGTACTCCATCTGATGAACAATATAAGTGCAAAAATTTGGTGGATAAAGCGATTGGATATGGTATGGAAGGGGTAAAAATTGATGGTAATAATATTCTTACTGTTTATGATACCATTAAGGGGGTACGGGATTATTGTATCGAAAATCAAAAACCGTATTTAATTGAATGTATGACTTTCAGAATGCGAGGCCATGAAGAAGCCAGTGGGGTGAAGTATGTACCAAAGCATTTGTTTGAAGAATGGGAAAAAAAAGACCCGATAAAAAATTATGAAGCGTGGCTGGTGAATGAAAAAATACTTACTGAAACAGCGGTTAATGCAATTAAGGAAGATTACAAATCGTTAATTGAATCTGAACTGCACCTTGCTTATGACGTACCAGCCTTACACCCAAACACAGCTGTAGAATTAAAAGATGTGTATGCAACGGTTACGGGTAAACGAAATAAAATAATTGATAATAGCCATGTGGGATACCGACCGGAAGGAAAAGAAGGAGAGAAATTTATTGCTGCTATTTCTGAGGCATTGGATTTGTCTTTAGCACAGTACCCCAATTTGGTAATTATGGGTCAGGATATTGCAGAGTATGGAGGTGCTTTTAAAGTAACCGAAGGGTTTGTGAAAAAATATGGTAAGGAACGAATTAGAAATACACCACTTTGTGAAAGCGCAATTGTAGGCGCTTCCCTTGGCTTGAGCCTGGAAAAAATGAAAGCGGTTATGGAAATGCAGTTTGCAGATTTTGTTACAGTTGGGTTTAATCAAATTATAAATAACCTGGCAAAAATTCATTATCGCTGGGGACAAAATGCAGATGTGGTGGTGCGTATGCCAACCGGTGGTGGTGTGGGTGCCGGACCATTTCACAGCCAAAGTAACGAAGCCTGGTTTGCACATACACCGGGGCTTAAAGTGGTTTATCCTTCTGCACCCGAAGATGCTAAAGGATTGTTGATTGCTGCTATAAATGACCCTAATCCGGTTATGTATTTTGAACATAAAGCATTGTACAGAAGTATTACCGGTACTGTACCCCAAGGTTTATATGAAATTGAAATAGGTAAAGCAAAACACGTGCTGGAAGGAAATGAAATTTCTGTTATTACCTACGGTGCTGCTGTACATTGGGCATTAGAGTATGCACACAAACATCCGGATATTTCTATTGATATTCTTGATTTGCGCTCCTTGCTTCCGTTAGATTATGATGCCATTAGTGCGGCTGTTGCCCGTACCGGAAAAGTGCTGGTTTTACATGAGGATACTTTAACGGGTGGTATCGGAGGTGAAGTGTCTGCTTGGATTGCTGAACATTGTTTTCATTTGCTGGATGCTCCGGTAATGCGTTGTGCGAGTTTAGATACACCTATTCCGTTTAGCCTCGCATTAGAAAAGAATTTTATGGCTTATTCCCGGTTAGATGAGCATGTTCAAGCATTGCTGAATTATTGATGAGCAGATTTGCCTGAAGGAATAAATTTCATGGAAATAGAATTAACACAGTGGCGGATGTTTCGGGCAGTATAGCCCTCACCTTCAAAAACGTGACCGAGATGACCACCACAATTTGCACATAAAATTTCTATTCGCCTACCATCAGCGTCTAAACTGCGTTTAACCGCTCCCGTTATTTCACGATCAAAACTGGGCCATCCGCAATGTGATGTAAATTTATCTTCTGAGTGATATAGCGGGGCATTACACCTGCGGCAAACATAAGTTCCCGCATCCATCAGGGTGTTGTATTCTCCGGTAAATGGGCGTTCGGTGCCTTTGTGAATGATTACCTGTTCTTCTTCCGGTGTGAGTGAATTATATTGCATGGATTGTTTTTTTAAAAGTGTAGTATCCGGACCTCCTTGTTCCATCCATTCTGTATGAGGAATATATGGCCAATCACTTCCGGGTTGCTCTCCCGATAATGATTTCCATTTTCTAAAATGATAGGAAGCCTGTAATACATAGGTGTTAAATGCTATTTCAGATGCATTGTGTGCAAATGCGTATGAAGGACGATAGCGCACATAAAAAGTATCTAAGTCAGCTCCTGCTAACCCGGTTATCCGGTTAATATTTTGTTTACTAAAACGGTAGTTAACATATTTTTCTTCCTCCTGATCCTGAAGCCGCTTTTGAAATGCCCTTAATTGACGATTTCTTTTGAACCTGAAAATGTTGATGAGCTCGTTAATGTCGGCTCCTACCCCACCGTTAGGATTAACAGAGGTGCTAAGCCCCGGCTTCTCGTAATTAAATATATCTGCATATTGATTACGGTTTTCAATGGAATCTTGTTTCCAGGTTTTTGAATAAACCGTAACACCTTCCATTACCTTGTATTTTGTGTTTATTGAAATACCCAAGGAGATATTGAACGCCTGTGGATCGGGAATTTGATTCGCTGCAAATTTTCGAGTGGGTTTGTTATCATAAATAAAACTCAAACTGTCTTCAGCATTAACCCATATTGAATAACGCCCCATGCTATCTGTGGAAGTAAATGTTCCTCCGGAGCTTATTACCACAACACCTTCAACCAAGTTTATTTTTGATTTATCAAACACCGACCCTTTAACTTCAGTTTGTGCACATAACGGTGACGAATAAACGAAAAAAAAGATAATGGTGCAAACGAAACAATAAGAAGAAAAAATATGCTTTATCATCTTTAGTTGTGCAATGTAAATAAACAAAGCGTTTTCACTATTGGTTTAACTTCGCTTTTGCTTTTTTTATTACTTTTTCCACCGTAGGAGGATAGTACGCATGTTCAAGATGATGAATTTTCTCTGCAAGTGATTGTGGGGTTTCTCCTTTTTCAATTTTAACCACCGCTTGGAAAATAGTTTCTCCGCAATCATAATGCTCATCAATAAAATGTATAGTAATGCCACTTTCCAATTCGCCATTTGCTAAAACAGCTTCGTGTACATGACTTCCATACATTCCCTTTCCGCCATATTTTGGCAACAAGGCCGGGTGTATATTCATTATTTTATGTGGAAAGGCTTTCACCATTTTTTCAGGACATTTCCATAAAAATCCGGCTAAAACAATCAAATCGGCATTTTTTATCCAATCATTGAGGTAGCTGCCATTTTCAAATTGGGCTTTGGTAATAATGTCTATTGGGATGTTTTCATTTTTAGCTATCTCCGTTACCCCTGCCGAAGGATTATTAGTGATAATTTTAGTTACCTGTGCCTTCCTTGCTTTTTTGGGATTATGGTTAAAGTATTGAATTAAATTAGCTGCATTTGACCCCGCTCCTGAGGCGAAAATAATAATGCGATATGCAGGAGCTTTTTTTAAAATTCCTACTGCCCGAAGAATCTTTTTTTCGTATTTCCAAAAGAACCTAAACTGGCCGAAAATAGCCCCGAAAAATAACAAAAGTATCTGATAACCAATTAGTAATATACATAACTTGAGTATCCAAAAACTAACAGACCATTTCTCAATATTGAACCAAAGGGTGATTTTTGCAGTAACCCATGCAGCTGTTGTTCCGGTGAAAAAAAAGGTACACATTACCCAGAAGAAACGCCATCCGGAGATACCCCACTTTTCTTGAAGTTTTTTAAACATTTTAACAGTTTCAACCTGTTGGCAAAGGTGCGTTGGTTTGCCGGGTAAAAAAAATTCAGACAATTTTTATTAGCCTGTTTTTTAGGATAAGAAAGGGAGTTTTTTATTCCTAATTTGCTAAAACCCTGAATGTCAATCACGGTTGAGCCAAAAAAAATCAAGTTTTGTTGGAATTTTGTCATATTCCTGTATTATGTTTGCACACGAATAAGGAATTTTTCCACCTTAGCCAGAACTGACATGAGCGAATACAAAAAACTCTTTAACAAATCCTTCGCAAGTTTACTTCTCGTATTGATGTTTTCTTTTCCGGTCATTGCGCAGGATGGAGAAGCACTGTTTAAAGCAAATTGTGCTAACTGTCATAAACCGGATGCTGACTTTACAGGCCCTGCCCTGCAAGGCTGGAGAACTCGTGTGCCTGAAGGAGACTGGATCTACAATTGGATCCATAGTCCGGCGAAAATGATTGAAACAGACAAAACAGCAAAAGAGATATTTGAAAAATGGAAGCCAACGGTTATGACCCCATTTCCGCAGCTTACACATGAAGAGATTGATGCTATAATGAAATATGTAGATGATTATGCTCCTCCTTCTGCTGGTCCTGCCGGAGGCGTTGCCGCCGTTGGAGCCCCACAGAGCGACAATACATTATTGTATGGCATCCTCACCTTAGTCCTTGCTCTTGTTGCACTGATTTTATTACAAGTAAATAGCAACTTACGTAAACTGGCTGATGAAAAGGAAGGAATTAAAAGAGGTGAACCTGTTCCTTTTTATAAAAATAAAACCTACCTGATGGCAGGGATATTAATTCTATTTGGAGTGGGTGGTTATTATACGATTAATGCAGCAATCGGCCTTGGACGTCAGAAATCATACATGCCAACACAACCTATTTACTATTCTCATAAGGTACATGCCGGAGTAAACCAAATTAGTTGCTTGTATTGCCATGGTGGTGCACAGTTTGGAAAGCAGGCAAATATCCCCTCAGTAAACGTGTGTATGAATTGCCACATGGCAGTTAAAGAATATAAAGGAGACCCAATTATAAGAGAAGACGGAATTCAAGTGGATGGTACAAAGGAAATCCAAAAACTATACTCTTATGCAGGATGGAATCCCGAAACAAATAGTTATAACGCCGATAAAAATGGTGATGGCCAACCGGATGGTGCCCGACCCATTGAATGGGTAAGAATTCATAATCTTCCCGACCATGTTTATTTTAACCATAGCCAACACGTAGTGGTTGGAAAACAACAATGCCAAACCTGCCATGGAAATATTCAGGATATGAATGAGGTATATCAATTTGCTGATCTGAGTATGGGATGGTGCGTTAACTGTCACCGGGATACAAAAGTTGATTTCCTAAATAGAGAAACCGGTGAAGGAAATAGATTTTATAGCATCTACGAAAAGTTCCATCAAGATATTAAGGATAAAAAAATGGATAGTGTAACTGTTGGAAATATTGGCGGAACAGAATGTCAAAAGTGCCACTATTAAAAAGTGCATTGATTTGGTTTGAAATTATATTAATCACTAAACAGCCTCTAGGGGCTTGTGGAATATGAGTCAAAATAAATATTGGGGAAATTTCGGACAACTAAGCGAGTCTGATGCTTCTAAAAAAGCAGCAAAGAATGAGTTTGGTGAGGATTTGTTGCCTTTGGAAGAAATGAGCAAAGGTACATTGGATACGAAAACCCCACGTCGCGATTTTTTAAAGTATTTAGGCTTTAGCACTGCAGCAGCAGCGTTAGCAGCTAGTTGTAAAACGCCGGTACGCAAAGCTATTCCTTATTTACATAAGCCCGATGATGTAACACCGGGTATTGCTAATTATTACGCCTCTACCTATGTGAGCGGCGGTGATGCAGTAAGTGTGATAGTAAAGCAGCGTGAAGGAAGGCCAATTAAGGTGGAAGGAAATACCCGCTCATCAATAACAGGAGGTGGAACTAATGCGCGCACTCAGGCATCCGTTCTCGATTTATATGATACATCAAGACTTCGTCATCCTTTGCAAAAATCCGGTGACGATTTTAAAGAGGTTACCTCTTTTGATGCTTTTGATAAAATGGTTTTAGATGGTATTAATAATACAGGGGGGAAACCTGTTGTATTGTTAACCTCTTCAATAAATTCACCTACTACACGGGAAGTTATTGCCGGCTTTTTGGCAAAATATCCGGGTAGCCGACATGTTCAATATGACGCATTTGGCAATAGCGCTATGCTGTTGGCTAATGAAAAAGATTATGGAAAAAGATTTATTCCCTCATATCATTTTGAAAAAGCTAAAGTTATTGTAAGTCTTGGTGCTGATTTTTTGGGTACATGGATTAGCCCGGTTGAGTTTACCGTACAATATGCTAAGGGCCGTAAAGTAGTTGATAAAAAACCTGTACTTAGTCGCCACATCCATTTTGAAAGCTTTATGAGCCTTACCGGTTCAAATGCCGATGACCGCTTTATGCACAAGCCCTCCGAAACCGGGGCAGTAGCATTGGCCTTATTGAACAAGGTGGGTGGCAACGTTTCTGCACCGGGTATTTCTGATGCAGGATTAAAAAAGGGAATTGATCTTGCCGCTTCTCAATTGTCGGCAAATAAAGGTGAAGCGTTGGTTGTGTGCGGAAGCAATGATCCGGCTATTCAATCTATTGTAAATGCTATTAATGAAGCCATAGGTGCAAATGGTACTACTATTGACCATGGTGTTTCTTTAAACTATCGGTTAGGTATAGACGCAGATATTGTTACCCTTGTCAATGATATGGCTGCCGGTAATGTCGGTGCACTTCTGGTTTATGATTGCAACCCTGTTTATAGCTATACTGATGGTAAGAAGTTTGCTGAGGCTATGGCAAAGGTTCCGGTTACCGTTTCTTTTAATGGTACAATGGATGAAACCACAGAACAGTGTAAATATATCTCATCATCTCACCACTGGTTGGAAAGTTTTGGTGATGCTGAGCCTAAAACCGGATATTTCTCTTTGATCCAGCCACTTATTAATCCATTGTTTAAAACCCGTCCCTTTCAAACAGCACTTTTGAAATGGTCGGCCGCAACTGTGGATGATTATGATGTGTTTTTTAAATCTTATTGGGAAAATAAACTGGGAGGAGAAGCGAATTATTATAAGGCATTACAAGATGGAATTATTGAACCGGCAGAAGGGGCTTCATTTGTAACAGGAAGTTATAGTGGCGCCGGAATGGCGGATGCTGCATCAAAAGCAGGAGCAACAAAAGGCGGTAACCTGGAAATTGTAATGTATGAAAAAGTGGGTGTAGGTAATGGAGCCCAGGCAAATAATCCCTGGCTGCAAGAATTACCCGATCCTGTTTCTAAAGTAACCTGGGATAATTATGCTATGATTAGCCCGGCTTTAGCAAAAACATTAATTGGCCTGGATGTACTGGGACATCAAAGAGATGCAGATAATTATGAGGTGCATCCTGAAAAACCGGTTATAAAAATTACCGCTAATAATAAAACAATCGAATTGCCGGTAATGATTCTTCCGGGTGTTCATCCTAATACTATTGCTGTGGCTATTGGATATGGACGCCAAAGTGCAAACACAGATAAAAGTATTGAACGTATTGGCCGCTCTGCAACAGGTGCAGGTAAAAACGCATATCCGCTTTTGTCTTTTAACGGTGCAACCTTTACTCGCTTTGCCGGAGTTACTGCCGAAAAAACAGCAACAAAATATAAACTGGCTCAAACACAGGTACACAATTATGCAGAAGGCAGACCTGTTTTTTATGAAACTAACGTTGCTGATTACAAGAAGAATCCGAAAAAATTATTATCACATATCCGTCAGGAGAAATTAAATACTACTGCTAACGGAAGTACAGACTTTGTAAAAGATGCCACTATTTATCCCACACATGATAAGCCGGGAATTAAATGGGGAATGTCTATTGACCTAAACGCTTGTACGGGATGTGCAGCTTGCGTAATTGCCTGCAATGCCGAAAATAATATTAGCGTGGTGGGTAAAAACGAAGTTGCACGCTTTCATGATATGCACTGGATGCGTATAGACCGCTACTTTACCGGCGATCCAAACAACCCTAATGTAGTGTATCAACCCATGCTATGCCAGCATTGTGATAATGCACCATGCGAAAACGTTTGCCCGGTAGCAGCCACTAACCACAGCAGTGAAGGATTAAATCAGATGGCTTATAATCGTTGTATCGGTACTCGTTATTGTGCTAATAACTGCCCTTATAAAGTAAGGCGCTTTAATTGGATGGACTATAATGGTTCCGATAGCTTTAAAGATAATCAACGCCCAATGATTGGCTCTTTGCTGAATGAAGTAACAGAGCAAATGAATGACGACTTAACACGGATGGTGCTAAATCCTGATGTTACGGTTCGCTCACGTGGTGTAATGGAAAAATGCTCATTCTGCGTTCAACGTTTACAAGAAAGTAAACTGGAAGCAAAAAAAGAACAAGATCCTTCAATGGTGCGTAATGTACAAACAGCTTGTGCACAGGCTTGTCCTACACAAAGTATTGTATTTGGAAATGTGAATGATCCAAAGAGTGATGTAAGTAAGATTAGAAAAGATACTAACCGTAGTTTTTATGTTTTGGAGCAGATCCATACGCTTCCAAATATTAATTACATGGCTAAGTTCAGGAATACCGAAAGAGCAATAGGGGATCACGAAGCATAAGAAAATTATTGATCAGGCAGGTGCCTGTTCATGATGATAAATAAAAAAGAACAGGAATTTAAACAAGCCAACTCGCCCAAATGGGATTTGGTTCAAAGTTTTTGAATATGTCATTACTCAAATACGAATCACAACAACGGGAGCCGTTAGTAAATGGTGATAAGGATTATCATCAGATAACAGAAGACCTTATCGGGCCTATTGAAATGAAGCCAACCCGTTTATGGTATATAGGCTTTTGGCTTAGTGTGGCGCTTTTGTGCTTTGGTGTATATAGTATTTATATAGAAGTGGTATATGGGGTGGGTGTATGGAACCTGAACAAAACCATCGGATGGGGTTGGGATATCACCAACTTTGTTTGGTGGATTGGTATTGGTCACGCAGGAACCCTTATCTCTGCTATCCTTTTACTCTTCCGTCAGGGATGGAGAACCGGGGTAAATCGGGCTGCAGAAGCGATGACTATTTTTGCAGTAATATGTGCAGGCCAATTTCCGGTATGGCACATGGGACGAGTTTGGATGGCATTCTTTGTTCTGCCCTATCCCAACACGCGTGGCCCACTGTGGGTGAACTTTAACTCTCCATTGCTTTGGGACGTATTTGCGATTTCAACTTATTTTACCGTTTCATTGCTGTTTTGGTATTCCGGTTTATTGCCAGATTTAGCCACTGTAAGAGATAGAGCCAAAACAAAATTCCGTAAGCTGATGTATGGTGTAGCTGCATTTGGTTGGACCGGAAGCACCAAACACTGGCAACGTCATGAATCTCTTTCATTAGTACTTGCCGGCTTATCTACACCATTGGTATTGAGTGTACACACCATTGTATCATTTGACTTTGCTACATCTATCGTTCCGGGATGGCATACCACCATCTTCCCCCCATACTTCGTTGCAGGAGCAATTTTTAGTGGCTTTGCCATGGTGCAAACACTGCTTATTGTAGTTAGAAAAGTAATGAATCTTCAGGATTATATTACTATTGGACATATTGAAGCTATGAATAAAGTGATTGTACTCACAGGCAGTATTGTGGGCTGTGCATACCTCACTGAATTGTTTGTAGCCTGGTATGGACAAAATCCTTATGAATGGTATGCGTTTAAAGAAAATAGAGCTAACATTATGTCGCCTTATGGCTGGAGCTATTGGTTGATGATGTTCTGTAATGTGGTTTCACCTCAGTTGTTCTGGAGCCGTAAACTAAGAAGAAATATTGCCGTTACTTTCTTTATGAGTATTATAGTGAATATCGGTATGTGGTATGAGCGATTTGTAATTATTGTTACTTCTGTGTATCGTGATTACCTGCCATCAAGTTGGAGTACTTATTACAGCCCATCATTGTATGAACTGGGATTCTATCTCGGAACATTTGGCCTGTTCTTTACCTGCTTCTTCTTGTTTGCAAAATATTTCCCGGTAATTGCGGTGGCAGAAATTAAGGCAATTCTAAAAACGAGTGGTGAAAATTATAAACATAAGATGACTGAACTTGAAAAAGCAGACCCGGAAAAATTTTATCACGAAGAGGTTGATCACGCCCCGGTCCATTAATAACGGGAGCGTATAAACGAAAATTAAAACTGTTTAAACAGGAATAAATAAAAGCGATAGTATTATGGCTGGAGGAATAAAAAAATTTGTAGTAGGCGCCTTCGATGACGAAGCGGTACTTTTCCCCGCAGTAAAAAACGTACGCAAGGCCGGCTATAAAATTCACGATGTATATACACCATTTCCGGTGCATGGATTAGATTATGCTATGGGATTACGCCAAACCAGTTTGCATACCGTGGGTTTTATATATGCCGCCTTAGGAACTATTACTGCATTAGGATTTATGTCGTGGGTATTTGTAAAAGACTGGCCCATGGATATTGGTGGTAAGCCATTCTTTGCCCTACCGGCGTGGATACCTATCACATTCGAATTAACAGTATTGTTTTCGGCTGTGGGAATGGTAATTACATTTTGTTACCTATGCCAGTTGTCTCCCTTTGTAAAAAAACATCATTTTCACCCACGGGCTACCGATGACCTTTTTATTATGGCTATTGAGTGTACCGAAAAAACCAATGATGGTGAAGTGCAACAGTTTTTGCAAAATGCAGGAGCCAAAGAAGTAAATGTGCAAGAAGCAGAAACCGGTTGGTGGCTTGGCCGCTATGACCGTGAACAAAAATTATATAGAGAAGAAAAAGGATATTAATTCATGATGGTATCATCATATCAAGCGAACAGGATGAAAAAAATAAAGATCATCAGTTTCATGACACTGGCATCAGCTATTTTTATGCTGGCAGGTTGCGGCGCCGGAAAAGACAATCCGGGCAGAGCATATATGCCGGATATGGGCGAAAGCCGGGCTTTTGAAACCTACATTATGCACGATTCAAATGCTGTTACCTTAGACGTAACAAAACGCGGAGGAAATGCATTTTATTACAATGGTGAACCGGTAGAAGGTACATTACGTATTGGGGATGAATTGCCTTACACCTTGCCAAATGACAGCACCGGCTACAGGCTGAGCGCCGCGGTAGAAAATCCTATTAAGGATATGAGCGTTATGGAAATGCCTGAAGCAAAAAGAATTTACCAAATAAATTGTGCTATATGCCATGGTGATAAAGCAGGTGGAAATGGGCCGTTGGCAACAGCCGGAAAGGTAGGTGGTGTAGCTAACCTCACCCTTCCTATTTATGTAGAAATGACTGATGGTACTATGTTCCATTCTATTACTTACGGTAAGGGAGTTATGGGAAGCTATGCTTCACAATTAGATAGAAGAGAACGCTGGATGGTAATTAATTACATCCGATCATTACAACCAACACCATAAAATATTTTGCTTTAAATAAAGCGTAAACATTTTTAATATTATTTAGATGAGCCAACAATTTGTATTACCGGGCAGTTATAAAAAATGGACAATTGGTCTTATTGCAGTAGGCATCCTTGCCGTGCTCTATGGATTTATTGTGTATCATCCATTTGCACATGCCGGCCATGGCCAAAATGTAAATAGTACCCATTTTTGGGCAGCGCTGCTTCAAAACAGTGTTTACTTTCTGCTTTTGGTTAATACCGCTATGTTTTTTATGTGTATTACAACTATGGCAATGGGAGGATGGCAAATCGCCTTCCGCCGTGTAATGGAAGCTGTATCCAGCGCAGTGCCGGTAATGGGTGTACTAACACTTATCATTTTAATGGCCATTGTTTGGGGCGGCCGCTCAGATATTTATCATTGGTTAGATAAAAGCGCTGTAGCAAGTGATGATGTTTTAAATGGTAAAAAAGGATTTTTAAACCCTGTCTTTTATTCTGTATTCTCAATTGTTACGGTTTTCCTTTGGTGGATATTGGGTAAAAAAATGCGTAGCCTTAGCCATCAAACAGATAAAGGACCTATGGATTATGAAACCGGAAAAAAATGGATTTGGAACAATACCGTTTATGCCTCATTATTTACGGTTGTGTTCACCTTATCTGTTGCCTCTACCTTATCCTGGTTTTGGTTAATGAGCATAGACCCCCACTGGTATAGCACTATGTACAGCTGGTACACATTTGCCAGTACCTTTGTAGCAGGCATATCACTGTTTACCATCTTTGTTGTTTGGCTAAAAAACAAAGGCCAACTTGAATATGTAAATGAAGAACATTTACACGATTTAGGTAAATTTATATTCGCATTTTCAGTGTTTTGGGCTTATTTGTGGTTTTCACAGTATATGCTTATTTGGTATAGCAACCAACCCGAAGAAACAAAGTATTTTGTTGAACGATTTGGAACAGCAGAAAAAGCAGGACCATATAAAGCCATCTTCTTTATCAATATTATCATTAACTTTCTTGCTCCATTATTGATTTTGATGATGAGAGGCTCAAAACGAAATTGGACACTCATCACCTTTATGGCAGTATTAATGGTATTTGGTCATTGGTTAGATTTTTATCAAATGGTTATGCCCGGTACTTTACACGAACACGGAAGCATGGGATTGTTTGATTTTGGCGTTGCCTGCTTGTTTATCGGGCTTATTATGTGGTCTGTTGGAAGATATATTACTCGTTACCCATTGGATCCAAAATATCATCCTTTTATGAAAGAAAGCATGATACATCATACATAATTGTCGTTTTATTTTTAAGAATAATTAAAGAGCACACCCCCAAACGGGAAGCAAAAAGTTATAAAAAATGAAAGATTTGTTTTTGCCGATTATCATTATAATGATCCTTGTGGTTATTTTTCAAATATCCAAGGCAAGCGAATATGTTAGTGTTTTAAAAGGAGAAAAAAAGGCCAGAAAGCAAAGTAACCGGATTAATGGCTTTTTAATGGTAGCTTTTTTAGTGCTGGGATTGTTTGGCGCATGGTATTGCAATAAACTCTATTATGGCGATATGCTGCTACATGATTCGGCTTCGGTTGAAGGTGTGGAAATTGATAAAATGATGTTGGTTACTATTGCTATTACCGGTGTAGTATTTCTAATTACACAAATTCTACTGTTTTGGTTCTCCTTTAGATATCAGGAAAAAGATAATCGTAAAGCGTATTACTATCCAGACAATAACCGATTGGAAATGTTGTGGACAGGAATTCCGGCTATCACCTTAGCTATCTTAATTGCTTTTGGGTTAAAGTTCTGGTTTAAAATTACCGGAGATCCTCCCAAAGGACACATGATGATTGAAATTACCGGACACCAGTTTGGATGGGATTTCAGATATCCGGGCCAGGACGGAATTTTCGGAAAGAAAAATAATCAATTATATAACAAGCCTGCAGGTAATAGCCTGGCAGTGGATTTTAATGATCCCGAAAGCCACGACGATTTACGTACTACAGAATTACATCTTCCGGTAAATCGCCCGGTGAAGTTTATTATCCATGCACAAGATGTAATTCATAGCGTTGGCTTGCCACACTTCCGTCAAAAAATGGATGCTGTGCCCGGTACACCAACCACATTATGGTTTACTCCAAGATTTACTACCGAGGAAATGAAAACAAAAACCGGTAATCCTAATTTTGTATATGAAATTGCTTGTGATCAAATGTGCGGAAAAGGACACTTCTCAATGAGAGGAGTTATTGTGGTTGAAAGCGAGGCAGATTACAACGCATGGATTGCAAAACAAAAACCAGAGTATTATTCAATGTTTCCTGATAAAGATCCCAGCAAACAACAAACAGTAGCACAAGATACAACTGAAGTAAATGAACAAGTTCCGCTGGCACAGGCAGCAAGTATTAATTAACGGTCAATTAATTTTTTGATATTATGAGCAGTGTAGCTTCTTTACATGAGTCCGAACTCCAACATGCGGGTCATGATGCGCAACATGAGCACCACCAACAATCCTTTCTGACAAAATATATTTTTAGTCAGGACCACAAAACTATTGCCAAGCAATTTCTTATAACCGGTATTATTTGGGCAATTGTGGGGGCATTGTTTTCGGTTTTGTTTAGATTACAATTAGGGTTTCCCGAAAGCTCCTTTCCAATTTTAGAAGATATATTAGGTAAATGGGCTCCGGGTGGTAAAATATCACCGGATTTCTATTATGCATTAGTTACCATGCACGGAACTATCCTGGTATTTTTTGTACTAACGGCAGGGCTTAGCGGAACTTTTGCAAACTTCTTGATTCCACTTCAAATTGGAGCACGCGATATGGCCTCTCCATTTTTGAATATGCTGAGCTACTGGTTTTTCTTTATTGGCTCAATTATTATGGCCACCTCCTTGTTTATTCAAACAGGTCCCGCAAGTGGAGGCTGGACAATTTATCCGCCGTTGAGTGCATTGAGTGATGCCGCATTAGGAAGTGTAAGAGGTATGGATTTATGGATTATTTCTATGGCCTTCTTTATTATTTCTCAGTTGATGGGTGGGCTTAACTATGTTTCTACTGTATTAAATCTGCGTACTAAAGGAATGACAATGACAAGAATGCCGCTTACTGTGTGGTCATTGTTTTTCACTGCTATATTGGGTATTTTATCTTTCCCGGTATTATTATCCTGCGTGGTTCTTTTGTTCTGTGATAGAAACCTCGGAACAAGTTTTTATTTGAGCGATATTATTATCGCCGGTAAAGTATTACCTCATGAAGGAGGTAGCCCAATTCTATTCCAACACTTGTTCTGGTTCCTTGGCCATCCGGAGGTTTATATTGTGGTATTACCCGCCATGGGATTAGCCTCTGAGGTTATATCGGTTAATGCACGTAAACCCATCTTTGGCTATGTAGCCATGATTAGCTCAATGCTTGCCATTGTTGCCCTTTCTTTAATTGTTTGGGCACACCACATGTTTGTAAGCGGGATGAACCCTTTCCTTGGAGCAGGGTTTATATTATTTACCTTACTTATTGCGGTGCCGTCTGCTATCAAGGTGTTTAACTGGTTAACAACACTTTGGCGAGGAAACATCCGATTCACACCGGCGATGTTATTTGCCATAGGTTTTGTAAGTATGTTTATTAGTGGTGGTTTAACGGGTATCTTCCTTGGAAATGCAGCGTTGGATATTCAATTGCACGATACTTATTTTAATATTGCCCACTTCCACCTGGTAATGGGAGTAGCTGCATTCTTTAGCATGTTCGCAGGGCTCTATCAGTGGTTCCCAAAAATGTTTGGACGGTTTATGAATAATACCTTAGGATATATTCATTTCTGGATTACCATGGTTGGTGCATATCTTATTTTCTGGCCAATGCACTATTCAGGATTAGCGGGTATGCCTCGCCGTTATTATGACTATTCAAATTGGGAGTCATTTAAACAGTTTGGTGGCATGAATAAATTTATCAGTATTGTAGTAATTATTGTGTTTATTACTCAACTGATGTTTGTTTTTAATTTCTTCTATAGTATTTGGAAAGGTAGAAAAGTGCGTGAGGCAAATCCTTGGGATGCAACTACATTGGAATGGACAACACCTATTCGTCCCGGACACGGTAACTGGCCGGGAGAACTTCCTGAGGTACACCGCTGGCCTTATGATTATAGTAAGGATGGAAAGGAATTTATTTCACAAATTACGCCTGTGGGTGAAGAGGAAACAGGGCCTCATCACTAACAGCATGAAACAAAAGTTCATTAAAATAATATAACATTCGGCATAATCCCCGGTAAGTGGAGCCGAAGAAAGGAAATGGAGGATAAGGACAAAACCATAACCAATTCGCAGTCGTTTGCATTGGCAAGTAAGGTGAAAGATTATTTTCAATTAATCAAATTCACTTTAACTTTTTTGGTAGTGTTTAGCTCGGTTGCGAGTTATTTACTTACACCCGGCGTTTCCTTTGGTAATAACTTACCACAAGTTCTTTTATTATTTGTTGCAGGAATACTCATAACAGGAGCTGCTAATGCAATTAATCAAACCTGGGAGCGCAATACCGATGCTATCATGCGTCGTACCGCATCACGCCCTGTGGCTAGCCATAGAATGTCGGTTAAAGAAGGATACATCTTCGCCGGCGTAAGCGCCATCATCGGGATTTTTTTAATTGGCTATTTCTTCAATTTGAATAGTGCACTGTTAAGCCTGTTCAGCTTGTTGTTGTATGGCTTTGTGTACACTCCGTTAAAAAGAGTAAATAGTATTGCTGTATTGGTTGGGGCTTTTCCGGGTGCATTGCCTTGCCTAATTGGATGGGTGGCAGGAACGAATGAATTTTCAGCCGGCGGCTGGATACTTTTTTCTATTCAGTTCCTTTGGCAATTTCCACATTTTTGGGCAATTGCATGGCTGGCACACGAAGATTATACAAAGGCAGGTTTCAAATTACTGCCCAGTAATGCCGGACCAACCAAGTTTACCGCTTTGCAAACGATTATGTACAGCCTGCTGATGGTACCTATCGGATTTTTGCCTTTTTTCTACCATATCAGCGGAGTAGTAAGTATGTGGATTGTGCTTGCCTGTAACATGGCAATGGTTCTTTTGAGTATAAATCTTTTTAGAAAGATGGATAAGAAGAGTGCACGAATGGTAATGTTTGGAGCGTATTTTTATCTTATGATAGTTTTCTTAAGCCTTAATGCTGATAAATTATCATAAACAGAAATAATTAAAGTATAAGTATGTATTCTGGGGCGATGGAACAAAAACATAAAATTCACCCATACAAATTCAGTTTGTGGTTGGGTATTGCAAGTATTTTAATGATGTTTGCCGGGTTAACTAGTGCCGTTATTGTAAAAAGAAACCAGGCAAATTGGATATCCTATGATATACCACAGTTCTTTTGGTGGAGCTCTTTGGCAATTATAATAAGTAGTATTACTCTTGTTTTGGCTGCAAAAGCATTCACTCACCGCCAAATGAAACAGTATCGTAATTTGATGGCTGTTACTTGTGTGTTGGGAACGGCGTTTTTAGTTTTACAGTCGCTGGGATTTTACAATATGTGGCAGCAAGGATTAACAATAAGTTCAACATCATCAGTTGCCTTTTTGTACGTTCTTGCAGGAATGCATGCCCTGCATGCACTGGGCGGCCTTGTAGCATTGATAGTATTGTATGCTAAATCGTACAGCCGAAAACAAAAAATGTACAGCGTATTGCCAATTCAATTAATTAGCTTGTATTGGCATTTTGTTGGAATATTATGGATTTACCTTTTGGTATTTCTAATAATGATTAGATAAAAATTGTTTTTAAACTAAGATTTTTTATTATGGCTTCAGGTTCACTTCCTGCGGGAATAAAATGGTGGTCGGGAGGTAAAAGTCCTTACAATGTTAACTACGGAAAAATCATGATGTGGTATTTCCTGGTTAGTGACTCATTCACCTTCGGCGCATTTCTAATTAGTTATGGCTCCACACGCTTAGGTAGCGACTATTGGCCCGATCCTAATCATGTGTTTAATTCATTCCCTTTTATGGGACACGCAAATTTACCCCTTGCGTTTGTGAGCCTTATGACTTTTATCCTCATCTTTAGCTCAGTTACGATGGTGCTGGCTGTTCATGAAGGGCATAAGATGAATAGAAAAGGCGTAGAAAAATATATGATTATGACCATTATTGGCGGTCTTGCGTTTTTAAGCTGCCAGGCATGGGAATGGACTCACTTGCTTACCGGAAGCCACAGCGTATTGGTAGATGGAAAGGTTGAACACTGGGCAACTACTATTACCAAGAACCCTTTCGGCCCTATGGTTGAACATGCCGGACAACTGGTAGCAACACCCGGGCCACAATTGTTTGGCGGATTCTTTTTCTTTATTACAGGATTCCACGGCTTCCACGTGTTCAGTGGATTGATTATTAATATCGTTATGTATATTAAAACTCGACTCGGACATTTTGATCAGCGTGGACATTATGAAATGGTTGAAAAGGCCGGATTATACTGGCACTTTGTAGATCTTGTTTGGGTATTTGTATTCCTGGCTTTCTACCTTATTTAATAAAAACTAATTGTAAAAATATTATGAGCTCATTAGAAGTTCCTTCACAAATTACGATACACCACGAACCAGCGCCAAATACAAAGCGAATTTGGAGAGCATTTTGGATCCTTTCTGTAGTAACACTCGGAGAGTTGGCATTAGGCCTCTCTATTTATAATATTCACAAAGGACCTAACCCCAGCGAAATGATGGTGTTGTTCTTTAAAGGAGTAATTTGTATTCTTACTCTGGCTAAAGGATATTACATCGCATGGGTGTTTATGCACATGGGAGACGAATCAAAACTCTTTCGTCGCTCCATTGTTGTACCATTGCTGCTTTTTATTTGGTTTATTATTGCATTCTTACACGATGGAAATGCTTATAGAGAAGCGCGTGATTCTAATGCTGGAGAGTTTAAAGTAATTAAAAATGATGTGCCCGCAGCAGTTCTTGAGCGAGGACAAAAAGATTAATTAACGGCTTGTTATCATTAAATAAACCATCGTTCAGCATTTATGAACGATGGTTTTCTATTTTTGTACTATGAAGAAGCAGTCTAAGTTGATGGTATTGTTTATTGCCATTCTAATTCCATTGGCAGGATATTTAGTGATGGTATATTTTGGGGATGATTTTGCACGTATGCCTCGCCGTTACTTCTATGATGGTGTAATGACGCAATCAAATGGTAAAACAGATACGGTGTGGCACAAGGTAAAGGATATGCACTTTACTAATCAATTGGGTAAGGAAGTGAAATTGTCTGATGCAAAAGGGAAAATTTTAGTTGTAGATTTTTTCTTTACCCGGTGCCCGGCTATTTGTCCAAGACTTACACACAGCATGAAGAAGCTTCAAAATGCCTTTGCTAAAAACCCGGATATTGTCCAGTTCATTTCTATATCTGTTGACCCGGTACATGATAGTGTGCCCAATTTAAGGAGGTTTGCAGATCGCTTTGGTGTGAACCATGATAACTGGTGGTTTGTGACCGGTGTTAAAGATTCCGTTTATGATTTTGCCATAAAAGAAATGAAAGCCAATATCGCCGACCCCGGTATTGATACCGCCTTTATTCATACTGAAGACTTCTTTTTGCTTGACAGAGAACGGATCATTCGAGGGTGGTATAATGGGTTAGACTCCGTTCGTCAGTCACAACTGGCCCATGATATTGCTACACTTAATATAGAAAAGCAACCCGGAGAGTCATCTGTTCGTTCGGTAATTTCTTCTATCTTACCCATCATTATTCTAGCAATAGGTGTGGTTATTTTACTTTCTATTTTAATGAATAAGTATAAAAAGAAATCAGATGGATAGTTTTCCTAAGCCAACATGTAAAAAAAATGATACTGCTGCAAGGGTGATTATTTTTACATTATCGGTTTTGGCATTTGTTGGCATGCTTCTTTTAAGCAATACTACTTTTAAAGTATCCTTACCATTTGATGTCCACTTGTTTGCGTTGGCCAATGCAACCATCAATTCTTTTGTTGCTGCATTGTTAATAGGCGCATTAATAATGGTTAAACAGAAAAAGTATGAATGGCACAGAAGGTTAATGCTAGCGGCAATTGTGTTGTCGGTCCTTTTTTTGATTAGCTATGTTGCCCATCATCTATTCTCTGCACAAGTACGGTTTGGTGATACTAATTTTGATGGAATATTGAGTGCTGAAGAGAAGTTAGCTGCCGGTAGTTTAAGAGGCGTTTATTTTTTTGTTTTAATTACACATATTCCATTGGCAGCAATTATCCTACCCCTAATCCTGTTTACTGCATACCGTGCGCTGATTGGAGAATATAACCGACATAAAAAGTTGGCAAAAATAACCTGGCCAATTTGGCTTTATGTAGCAATAAGTGGGGTGGTTGTATATTGGATGATTCAGCCTTATTATCATTAACAGAGAATTTAATTACCAACCTAATTCAACTGCAGGGTCCCAAAATACTTTTTCAAAATTTTGAATGGTATCATCTTTTACGCGGATCCCTTCTTTTTTAAGCAAAGCCTCCATTTTTGAAGGAGGATTAAAATGCATCTTTCCGGTTAACTGTCCATTTCGATTTACCACTCGCTGTGCAGGTAATGCTGAGTCATAAAGATGTGCACTATTTAATGCCCACCCAACCATTCGGGCAGATGATTTAGTTCCTAAATAAGCGGCTATCGCACCGTATGTGGTTACTCTTCCCTTGGGTATCTGCCTGGTTACATCATACACGTCTTGAAAAAAATTTCGCTGTAACTCCTTTTGTACAGGCAAGCTATCTTTTGTCTTCTTTTTCATCCTCTCTTTCTTTACGCTTTTTTAATAATTGCTCCCGTTGAGGAGAAGGAACACCTTTGTATTCGTATGGACAATGCTTACAGCCATTACCACAACAATATCCACGCTCAAGCAGATATTCAGCACTTAATGGCTGGAAACTACCTAACTCTGATAAGAAATCATCATCCTCTTCCTGCGGCTTCATCATCTATCCATTGTTTTAATGCTTCACCAGATGGAGGCAGCGCTCCTTTTGGTAATGAAAATTGTATATAATGGATTCGGCGGCTGCGGGCAATATCCATTTTTTCATAGTGTGTGGTAATCTTTAGCTCTGGCGGAATATTATTCTGCGTATATACGTCCTCGTTATTAACGTGTAATGAACAACCATATAAACGAATAACGGTTAATGTGAAGTTATATAACTGCGGAGAGTCTGTTTTAAGATGAATAAATCCACCGGGCTTTAATATGTTTTGGTATAGTTGAAGAAATCGAGGATGAGTTAAACGCTTTTTGGCTTTGGAAGATCTTAACTGTGGGTCAGGAAAAGTAATCCATATTTCATCTACCTCTCCCTTTGTAAAATATTTATCAAGCATCTCTATTTGTGTACGCAAAAAGCCAACATTTAAAAGATGTTCGTCTATTGCTGTTTTTGCACCAATATACATTCTGTTACCTTTAACATCCACACCAATATAATTTTTTTGAGGGTATAGGCGTGCAAGCCCAACCGTATATTCTCCTCTACCACAGGCCAATTCTAAGATGATGCGATTGTTATTATTAAAAAATGAATGCCATTGCCCCTGCATATCCTGAGGATATTCTAAAACGTTTTTAAAGTTCCTTATTTGAGCAAACCTGAATAATTTCTTTTGTGCCATAAATACGCTAATGAAGCTATGTAATGCAAATTTGTAAAAAAATGTGTGTTTTAGAAATTATTTACCAAAGAGAAGTCAACAGTTTTTTTATACCATTTATTTGAATTAATATCTTTGTATTATGGAACCAGCACCCAAACCGGGTTTATTTAAAATTTTTTCGTGTAAGTGCCCTCGTTGTAGAAGAGGTGATATGTTTTTGAGTAAAAAGCCATACAAAAAGGGCTTTATGCGCATGCCCGACAAGTGTGCAGAGTGTGGCCAATATATGGAACTTGAAGTGGGATTTTATTATGGGGCCAGTTATGTTAGTTATGCGCTTGCAGTTGCTATAAGTGTGGCCTCTTTTTTAGCATGGTTTGTATTCATTGGTGTTTCCACTAACGATAATCGAGTTTTTTATTGGCTGGCTGTAAATGGAATACTGATATTAGCACTTCAACCCATTATTATGCGGCTTGCCCGCACTATGTGGCTTTGGATTTTTGTACGCTATGAGCCTTATTGGAAATTTAAACCGGCAAAGAGACCTGAGCGGCTTAATGAATCTCAAAAAAATGCTTGGTAAGTTTTTCGTTTATTATTTTTTGATATCTATTTTAAAAAGTTTCAATATCTTTAGAGAGGTAGCAGCTCTCTTAAAATGTAATCGCATATGATAAATTCTTTTTTATATAGACGTAAAGGCTCTTTTGTATTTTGTTTTATTTTATTTCTAACATTTAGTAATGCGGTGCAAGCACAGCGCTGGTATGTTAATGATAATGATTTAACCGGTGATAGATTTACCTCTGCGGCAGGTAACGATGCTAACCCCGGCACCCAGGCACAGCCACTATTAACTATGGATGCGGCAATTGCACTTGCAGCACCCGGTGATACTATTTTTGTTGATGCCGGCCAGTATGTTGATGATTCTGTATATATTATTAAGAGCCTAACGCTGTATGGTGCAAAGTATGAAACTCATGCTGGCCCGGATGCCGTTCCGGTTGGTCGGTTTGCTAATGAAACGGAATTAAGTGGCACAATCTATATAGCACCATCTATTGATAATGTAACGATAGCCGGGTTTTATATTCATGTTCCCAATTCGCCTACTCATGGAATTAATGTAAGAGGGCATAACATAAAAGTGCTTAATAATATTACCAACGCTGCAACTCCTATCTTTTCCGGGGTTCAAACAGGAATAAGCACCAGGGCTAACGGCCCAACAAGATTACATAGCTATGAAATTAAAAACAACAATGTTTCAGGAACGAGATACGGAATATATTTTGATGGAAATACTGAAGACCCATCTGAGATATCAGATAATTATGTAAGAGGCGCTTCGGTGGCTGGTATTGTGGTTACCGCAAGCAGAGGGCATCATTTTTCAGGAAATGTGGTTGAGTATAATGGAACACAAGGTTTTTTAATAGACGAAGGAAATAATCTGTTTGAGCGCAATACTATTAAAAATAATATTGGCAGCGGCGCACGCCTTGCGGGAGCATCAGGGTTTACCTATGGAAATTCTTTTATCAACAATTTTTTTGAAAACAATGGCAGTGGAATAAATCTAACCAATGATGATCCTTCCTCTGTTAATAACTCAGCACACTACAATTCCTTTACAGGAAATGGTACGAATATAGTTAGTGTACACACCGCTTTATTTGATGCATCGTGCAATTGGTTTGAGTCTATAGATCCCTCGGTTATTGCTACCACTGTTTCAGGAAATGTGGCTTATCAACCTTTTCTTGTAGATGGAATTGATACAGACCTAGGGTTGTCAGGATTTCAACCCATTACCGCATGCAGAATACTTCCTATAATGCTTTCTTCTTTTAATGGATATTGGCAAAATAAATGGGCTGTGCTTAAATGGACTACACAAATGGAAAGCAATAATCGAGTATTTGAAGTTCAGCGAAGCACAGACGGCCGCAGATTTGCAACTATTGCTACTGTAATGGGAGCGGGTAATAGCCAAGTCTTACGGCATTATCAATACAATGATGAAAGTGCAGCAAGTGTTAACGGGCTATTATATTACCGTTTAAAACAGGTTGACTTTGATGGCCAAAGTACCTTAAGTCAAGTTGTTTTGTTAAAAAATGAAAACAATACTATATTTACTGCCTATCCTAATCCCGCACATGATGTAATATTTGTGAAGCTAGTAGATTCCCGTGTAACAGCTCACAGATATTCATTAATAAATTACCTTGGGCAAACAATAAGAGTAGGAAACTTTACCGGAAATTATTTTTCGGTTCCTGTTACCGACCTTTCACGCGGAACTTATTTAATCAGGCTCTCTGATAACACAGGAAAAATAGTAGCACAAAGCGTAACCTTAATTAATTAAGAACATTTATGCTCTTTTTATTCAACAAACTTTGTTGAAGAGTATTGTATTACTGTGTAAAAAAACTGACAATGGCCTCAAAAACAAATCTCGATAATTTGGATTTCCAAATTATTAATGAAATGATGGAAAATGCCGGAACCTCTTATGCGGAATTAGGCAAAAGACTTTCTGTTAGCGGCGGAACAATACATGTACGTATGAAAAAGCTACAGGAAGAGAAAATTATAAAAGGAACTAAAATAAAAGTGGACCTAGGAAGATTGGGATATAATGTTAGCGCTTTTATTGGTGTATTCTTAGAAAAATGCTCTCAACACGATGATGTGGTAGCGCATCTAAAAGAAATACCTGAAGTAGTTCGACTTAATTTTACTACCGGCGCATACAGTATGTTACTTGAGGTTGTTTGTAAAGACATAGTTCACTTAAGAAATGTATTGCGGGGTAAAGTGCAAAAGATTGAAGGAATTGGACGAACGGAAACGTTTATTTCACTTGAAGAAGGGTTTTCAAGAAAAGCACTGATTAGTGCAAGTTAGTTTCTAACATCTAAAGCATCTCGTAATCCGTTTCCTACCAAATTAAACACCAGTACCAATAACATGATTACAAGACCGGGTATTATTGCCAGCATGGCATGATTAGTAATAATGTAAGTGTAGTGCTCTCGTAACATTAAGCCTAAACTTGGTGCCGGAGGTTGAATCCCCACACCTAAAAAGCTTAATCCGGATTCAATAAGGATTGCTGAGGCAAAATTTGCAGCGGTGAGCACCAAAATAGGTCCGATGATATTTGGTAGTATATTCCTTAATATGATGTGATACGATGGAAGACCTAAAGTTATCGCAGCCTGTATGTATTCCAATTCACGAACCACCAATACCTGACCCCGTACAAGACGGGCAACAGGAACCCATAGAGTAATACCAACAGCAAAGAAAATTTGAAAAAAACCCTTTCCTAAGGCAATGGTTAATGCAAATACCAATAGGATAGTAGGAATGCTCCACATTACATTAATTAACCACTGAATTATTTTATCTGCCTTACCTCCATAATAACCGGCAATTGCACCAAGAGTAACACCAATAAACAAGGATACGAATGCTGCAATAAAACCAACAGCAAGGCTTATACGAAGTCCGAGTAAAACCCTGCTTAAAACATCTCTTCCAAAAGTATCAGTGCCTAACCAAAAGGTTTTCTTTACAATACTATAAGGCTGCTTTTCTGTAGTTGTTACATTGTGGAAAAACAACACTTCAGTAGTGTCTTCATCAATGTAGTGTTCTACCCTGTAACCATTAACCTGCTTTGCATAACCTGTTATTGGCAGAAGTTGATAAAAATAAGGTTGCCCAAAAAGAAAATGACGAACAATAGATACCGGTTCTTCCTTTACATGCTGAATTTTTAAAAAGGATTGAGTAAAACCCGGCTGTTTTCCTTGTATTTCGAGTATTTGGCGATTGGCATTTGGTGATTGATCAGGAGAAATTAAATAGGCAAAACAAGCAAGAAGTATTAATATAATTATAACGATAAACGAAAGAGCTGCCGGAATGTTCCGATTAAATTTCTTTCTTGCATAAGGATTAAACCATGTAGGCATAGCCAAAGATTACACTTATTTTATTTTTCTGCCTTTCCATTCAGGCTTCCGAATAATAATAGTTAACAACCCTGTTAAAACAGTATATATAATATGAACCGGCTGCATTAACGGAAACCATTTAAGCAGTGATTTTTGTTCAAAAAAAGCAGCCACCGGAAAAAGAAAAATGATCTCTACAAATGTCTTTCCTATTATAACGGTTAGCCATACACTGAGTATGTAAGTTGTTTCAAATGATGACCATAATGCGTAAACAGGGGTAAGTACGAGCATGAGGTTAAAAAGATATACCCATGCCATGATAATCCGGACGATCTTACTTTTAAAATGATTGAATTTTCCAGCCCATCTAATTCGTTGGTTGAATAGGCTTTTCCAGGTTAGCTCGGGAAGCGTATCAACGATAACGTCTCTGCTAAGTATGTACTGTACACCTTCGGGATGCAAAGCGGTAATTTTTTCAGTTAAAAGCATATCATCACCACTGGCAATATGGTCTATCTTTTCAAATCCGTTTACTTCATAAAATGTTTGTCTAAGGTAGGCAAGGTTAGCACCATTGCTTAGCGAATGCCATTTTGAATGAACAGCAGCTGCGGTGATGGCTTGCAGGCTAAGAAAGTCAAGTGTTTGAAAAATACCCAAAAAATGCTTTCCGGGTTGCATACGCACCGGCATTACAGCACATAAATTGGTGCGTTCTGTAAAAAAACAAGAAACAGTCTTTACCCAATTTGGAGGAACCTTGCAATCGGCATCTGTGGTGAGAATTATCTTCCCTTTGGTGTAATTTATTCCTGTTTCAATAGCCTTCTTTTTATAAGATATGATAGTACTGGCAGCAAGTTCATATAAATTAACTGATTTGATGTTTCCCCCTGCCGAAGAGGATACTTTAGCCGTATTATCTGTTGAATGATCATTTACAATCACAGCATCCCATTTATTGGACGGATAGCTTTGCTTTATTAATGAATTGATGAGAACCGGTAGGTTTGCTTCTTCATTTCTTGCCGGAATAATAACCGATACCGTTGTATCAGCCCCTCCATTCCCTTCTGTATGATAGTATGGTATTGATTTCCACCCCCATTGATAAATCAATATAAGTAGAAGATACCCAATAAATAACCCCAACAAAATAGCTGAAATAACCATTGTACTTTTTCAGAATGACGATTTTATGGCCTTGAATAATGCACTATTTCTATTTTTGAATAGCCAAAAATAATTTTTTTAAATGGATTGAATAATTATCTTTACAAAGTTGCATAAACAATAGTATGTCAAACAACCAATTTAAATATAGTGAACTTTACAGCTTTATTACCGGCAAGGCAAGCATAGCTATTGCGCGCAGGCTTCAAAAGAATTTTAAGCAAAATAATATTGATATTACTATTGAGCAATGGAGTGTTTTATATCATTTGTGGAAGCAGGATGGAATTAGCCAACAGCAATTATGTGATGCTTCATTTAGGGATAAGCCAAGCATAACCCGGCTGGTAGATAACCTTGAAAAGTTAAATTTGGTAAAACGGGTTCCTTCCAAAGACGACAGACGAATTAATCTCATTTATTTAACAGCCGAGGCACAAAGTTTGCAGAACAAAACAATGGAAATGGCTAATCAAACTCTCAATGAAGCGTTGCAGGATGTGACGGTTGAAAAGGTGGATATAGCTAAAGAGGTCTTACAAAGAGTATATGATAATTTAAAATAAACATTATAAATACGAGAACATGGAATCAACAGCAGCTCAAAAAATTTTAACTGGGGGTGCATGGCTGATAAATGAAAGTACGCCTGCACAAATTTTCACACCGGAAGATTTTTCTGAAGAACAAATAATGATACGTGATATGTGTGTGCAGTTTTTGCAAACGGATGTATTACCTAATGTATTGCGGATTGATAATGGAGAGCCTGGCTTAATGCCATCCTTGGTTGAAAAAGCCGGAGAGTTAGGGTTATTAGGCGCATCTGTGCCTGAATCATTGGGTGGCATGGGCAAGGATTTTGTTACTTCCACTTTAATTGCCGAAGGGTTAGGAGGTGGTTATTCGTTTAGCGTTGCAGTTAGTGCGCATACTGGTATCGGAACCCTACCTATCCTTTATTTTGGAACAGAGGCACAAAAGAAAAAGTATATTCCAAAATTAGCATCAGGAGAGTGGAAGGGTAGCTATGGACTAACGGAGCCGGGTAGTGGCAGTGATGCACTAGGAGCTAAATCAACGGCAACGTTGTCTGCTGATGGAAAGTATTATATTTTAAATGGACAAAAAGTTTGGATAACCAACGGTGGATTTGCAGATGTTTATACTGTATTTGCAAAAATTGATGGAGAAAAGTTCACCGCCTTTATTTTAGAACGAGGGATGGAAGGCTTTACTCAAGGCCCCGAAGAACACAAAATGGGTATTAAAGGCTCTTCTACTGTTCAGCTATATTTTCAGGATTGCAAAGTACCCGTAGAAAATGTATTAGGCGAAATTGGCCGAGGCCACATTATTGCTTTTAATATTCTTAATATTGGCAGACTGAAACTAGCAGCAGCAACCTTGGGCGCAAGTAAGTATGCTATTACAGATTCAGTGGTTTATGCCAACACCCGCGAGCAGTTTAAATTGCCTATTTCAAAATTTGGAGCTATTCGTTATAAACTTGCTCAAATGGCTATTCGTACCTGGGTAGCAGAGGCCGCTTTGTATCGTACTGCAAAATGGATTGATGAAAAAGAAGAATCATTAGCCGCCGAAGGAAGGCCGGAAAATGAAACGCTGTTGGGCGCTGCAGAGGAATTTGCCATTGAGTGTGCCATGCTGAAAGTAGATGGTAGTGAAGCGCTCAGTTATGTGGTAGATGAAGGTGTGCAGATTCATGGTGGTAACGGATTTAGTGATGAATATAATATAAGCCGGGCATATCGCGATAGCCGTATCAACCGAATTTTTGAAGGGACTAATGAAATTAATCGGATGCTTACGGTGGATATGATGCTTAAACGCGCAATGAAAGGAAAACTTGATTTGATGGGACCGGCTATGGCAGTAAGCAAAGAATTAATGAGCATTCCTGATTTTAGCAATGATGATGATAGTCCTTTTGCAGAAGAAAAAAAGGCCATCATTAATATGAAGAAAGCAATTTTGATGACAGCAGGAGCCGCTGTTCAGAAGCTAATGAATACATTGGAAAAAGAACAAGAGATTATAATGAATATTGCGGATATGGCTATTCTTACTTTCCATGCAGAAAGCGCATTGCTTCGTACGATGAAAAAGACTGAGAAATCAGGCTTAGACTCTGCTTTGGTTGAAGCAAATATAACTCGCTGTTATATAAATGATGCAGTGGACTTGGTGAATAAAGCAGGGAAGGAAGCAATTAATGCATTTGCCGAAGGCGATGAGCAACGTATGATGTTGTTGGGATTGAAACGCTTTACCAAGTATCCCTCATTTAATAGTAAAGAGGCTCGAAGAAGAATTGCAACAAAGATTATTGAGGCTAATAAATATCCTTTTTAAAGAAGTTTTTACAATTTCTTTTTAACTGCGTAACTGCATTTCCTTTTGCTGAGGAGGGGTTACGCAGTTGAGTTTAATACACATGTTAGATAATCATACCTTTGATTTATTATGAAGGGTTTGTTGCTTTTTTTGATTTCTATTTGTAGCTATGGAGTTGTTGCACAAAAGACGTTCCTGAAAATTGCTTCACCTAAAAACGCTTCATCTTCGGTCACCCATAATCGCAATTTCATCACCGGAATTACATGCACAACCTGCACAGTTACTATAAATGATACCTTGGTAAGGGTATATAAAACCGGAGCTTTTGCTTATGAAGCAATACTGAAAGAAGGAGAAAATTTTTTTAATGTTGTGGCAACGGATGGAAAGAAAAGCACCAAGTCACGAATCTCCTTTCAGTATCAACCTGCTCAGCCGGAGCAAGCGGTAGTTAATCCGGATATTGAACGAATTAAAGTCTTCCCTGATGGCAATTTGTTGCTGCTGCCGGGTGAAAAGATTAATATAGAAGTAAAAGCACAACCTGGAGGACAGGTATATTTTAATAATCAACCTTTGTTTGAAGTACCTATTGATGATGAGGTAAGTATTCACGGAATATACAGAGGTGTATTTATAATTCCTGATTCTGATACAACGGTTGCAACAATACCCAAGGTATTACTTATTACGCCTAATGGAGATTCAATTACCAAAACCTATCATTACACAGTGGGCCCTTTACAAACGAATCTACCTATGGTGGTGCGCACAAAAGGAAGATTGGCTTTTTTAAAGTATGGATTAGGAGAAGATAGATTAGGCGGTGCAAAAATGGGATATATAGACAGCCTCATTAATCTTGAAGTTACAGGGAAAATTAAAAATGATTATCGAGTAAAACTTGCTACTGGAGTGTCTGCTTATATTGAAGATGAATGGGTTGATACGCTTTTAACCGGAACTACAATAAGTACTGCATTAACAGGTAAATGGCAGGTGTATGGTGATGATTCTTTTGATTATGTAAAAGTGGAGTTGGGGCGGCGGCTCCCGTATTATTCTCAAACAAAATTAAGCCCGGCACAAATTTTAATTGACGTATATGGTGCTGTGAATAATACCAACTGGATTTCGCAATTGCAAAGTGCAAAAGAAATTGATAAGGTGAGTTATAAGCAAACTGCTGATGGAGTGTATCAAATTTCTGTTACATTAAAACATCATCAACCTTGGGGGTACTTTATATATTATGAAGGGAATATACTGGTGATAAAGGTTCGGCGCCCACCTTTACATAGCACACTTAAAGGCTTGGTTATTGGTGTAGATGCCGGACATGGAGGAAGGAATACAGGAGGAGTTGGTATAACCGGTGCTGTTGAAAAAAACATTTGTCTTGATATAGCTCTTGAATTAAAAAAGCAGTTGGAACAAGAAGGAGCAAGGGTAATTATGACCAGAAGCAAGGAACAATTCTTTGATAATAAGGAAAGGATTTTGTTTTTTAGAGATAGCCTTCCTGATGTATTGTTGAGTATTCATTTAAACTCATCGGCTAATCCTATAGATGCAAAAGGAACAGGGGCCTTTTATCGGTATGAAGGATACAAACCGCTTAGTGTGGCCTTGCAAAATAGAATGCTTGAGCTGGGGCTTTCAGATTATGGAATTAATGGCTCTTTTAACTTCATGCTTAATAGCCCAACAGAATATCCCAATGTATTGGCCGAAGTATTGTTTTTGAGTAATCCGGCAGAAGAAGAAATGATACTGAACGACCTATTTAGAAAAAGAGTTGTTGCAAATATGGTCTTGGCTGTTAAAGATTTTGTTAAGCAAGGAGTTGCTGAGTAGTGTTAATAAATTATAGCATTGATTGCGCAGGCAACATTACTTACCTTTGTAGAATAATTTTAAATTATGCCAACCGGAGTTATAGATCCACAACCCCTTACGGCAAAAGATTTTGCTACCGACCAGGAAGTGCGCTGGTGTCCGGGATGTGGTGATTATTCAATTTTAGCACAAGTACAAAAAGTATTTCCAACACTTGGGATTCCACGAGAGAATTTTGTAATTATTTCAGGTATCGGTTGCAGCAGTCGCTTTCCATATTATATGAATACCTATGGTATGCATGGTATTCACGGGAGAGCAACAGCCATTGCCAGCGGATTAAAGGCTGCGCGTCCGGAGTTGAGTGTGTGGATTGTTACAGGAGATGGAGATGGATTAAGTATTGGTGGTAATCATACCATCCATCTGTTGCGTAGAAATTTTGATGTAAACATAATGTTGTTTAATAACCAGATTTATGGTTTAACGAAGGGACAATATTCTCCAACTTCCGAAGAAAAGAAAATTACAAAGAGTACTCCTGTTGGAAGCATAGACCATCCATTTAATCCGGCAGCTCTTGCCTTAGGTGTGGATGCTACTTTTGTTGCCCGCTCTATGGACCGTGATCCTAAACATCTGCAGAGTATGCTTTTACGCGCTGCACAACATAAAGGCGCTTCATTTTTAGAAATTTATCAAAACTGCAATATTTTTAATGATGGTGCATTTGAAACCTTTACTGAAAAATCAAGTAAGCCAAATGAAACACTATTCCTTGAACATGGCAAGCCATTGACTTTTGGTGCAAATAAGGAAAAGGGTATTCAATTGGATGGTTTGAAACCAAGAGTAGTGAATGTTTCAGATTGTAGTGAAAATGACCTTTGGATACACGATGAACATGATTTAGCTAAAGCACAGGTACTGACTCGGATGTTTGACAATCCTGCATTAGAAGACCACCTGCCTCGGCCTTTTGGTGTTTTCTATCAAACAAATCGGCCCTGTTATGAAGACATCCTCACACAGCAAATTGATGATAGCATTGCAAAAGGTGGTAAAGGAGATTTGGATGCATTATTGAAAGGAAAGGAAACTTGGCAAATTGGCTAAAAGGTCATTTGTATTGATGAAAGATGCCGCAATCAGAGGATGTATTTTTATTAAAAATCAAAACTTTAATTCGGGTTGTTATTTTGTAACCCTTAAAAATAAAATGAAGAAGTTTATTTATGTTGTTGTAGCTATACTGTTAACGCTTTCTGTGAGTGCTCAAAAGAGTAAAAAGAAAGTTTATGGAATGTATATACAATGGGGATATAATATGGAATGGTACACGAATAGTAATGTGCATTTTCGTTTAGCTAATGGAGATAACTTTACCTTATACAAAGCGAAAGCGCATGATAAGCCTGATTTTGATGCGGTATATAAAAAACCAGCTGAAGTGTCTATTCCTCAATACAATTATCGTGTAGGCTTTTATGTTAACTCACAAAAAACGAAAGCAGTAGAAATTAATTTTGATCATATTAAATATGTGTTAACGGATGGGCAAAAGGTTAGAGTGAAAGGAGTGATAAATAATCAGCCTGTAGATGGAGACAGCATCCTCAACCCCACACAATTTCTTCATTTAGAACATACGGATGGTGGAAATTTACTGCATATTAATTATGTACAACAATGCACCATTTTACGTTCCAAATATAACCACCGCCCACTATTGAATTTTCTTTGGAAAGCAGGAGCAGGAATAAATATCCCAAGAACAGACTTTACCTATCATGGCCAAAGATTGAATAATAAATTCCATATTGCAGGCTATAATTTTGGCGCTGAAGGAGGAGCTCGCATCTATCCCTTTCATAACTTTTTTATAGAGGCAACAGGCAAAACCGGCTATGTTAGATACATAAATGCATTAGCTAATACACCTGAAATGAAGGGCAACCGAGTGCATCATGGGTTTGGATATTTTGAAATGATTGCAACACTGGGAGTAGATGTAAAAATTTAGTTTAGCCAATTATTCCTCTTTCTTTCATTAATAAAGCAATTTGTACTGCATTGGTAGCAGCTCCTTTGCGCAGGTTGTCGCTTACTATCCAACAATTTAGTGAACGAGCATTGCTTTCGTCACGGCGAATACGACCCACATAAGTTTCATCTTTATTTTGTGCCAGTAGTGGCATGGGATATGATTGCTTAGCAGGGTTATCTACCACCATTACACCGGGCATTTGAGATAAAATTTTCTTTACATCAGCAATATCGAAATCTTCTTTAAGGGTAATATTCACACTTTCACTATGACCACCTAAAACAGGGACTCGTACACACGTAGCCGTTAGTTTAAGATGAGGAATTTGTAAAATTTTCCTGCTTTCATTAATCATTTTCATTTCTTCCTTGGTGTAATCATTTTCCAAAAAGATGTCAATTTGCGGAATAGCATTAAGGTCAATAGGATAAGGGAAGGCAATCTCTCCACCAATGCCCTGCCGCTCATTGGTCAATTGCTTTATTCCTTTTGCTCCTGCACCCGAAACACTTTGATAAGTACTGACCACCACTCGATCTAAGCCATATCTCTTGTTTAATGGATTTAACACCATCACCAATTGGATAGTAGAACAATTAGGATTGGCAATGAGATAATCTTGCTTGGTTAATAAATCCCCATTAATCTCCGGTACAATTAGGGGAACGGTATCATCCATACGCCATGCGCTTGAATTGTCTATAACTCTTATACCCGCTTTTACAAATTGGGGAGCCCAGGTGAGAGAAGTATTGCCCCCTGCAGAGAAAAGAGCAACTTCCGGCTTCTTAGCAATTGCGTCTTTAATGGCTACAACCGTGATATCAGTGCCTTTCCACCGTATCTTTTTCCCTACAGATTTTTCTGAAGCAACCGGAATCATTTCGGTGATTGGGAAATTTTGCTCTTCCAATACCTCCAGCATTTTACCACCTACCAAACCGGTAGCTCCAACAACAGCAACTTTCATTTTATCTATTTATTCTGCAAAATTATGATTTACATACATGCAAACAGCATCTGATGAAATGATGGGTAAGGGGAGAGTTTGGGATTTTGGTTAGATGCAATTTTTAAAGGTAATACGATTGCTTCCAAAGGGTATTTTATTCCCATGTTGAAATGATTGGTATGATATAGGTCTATTTTTACGAACACAATCTACCCTTATGAAATATTTATTCTTACTGGCTATAGTAGCCAGCCACTATGCTTCTGCACAATTGTTAGATGATTTTTCTGATGGAAATTTTTCATCTTCACCATCATGGTATGGAGATACAAATAAGTTTTTTGTAAATAACCAACTTCAGTTACAAAGCGCATCTGTAACAATTAATGATCGCTTTTATCTTTCTACATCACAGCATTATGCATTTGCTCAGTGGTCATTTTATGTAAAATTAGATTTTGCTACATCTTCTGCTAATTACGTAGATATTTATTTAATAGCATCGGATAGCCATTTATTATCTCCACAACTTACCGGATATTTTGTGAGATTAGGAGGTACGCATGATGAAATATCTCTTTTTAGAAAAGATTCTTCAGGAAGTGTTTGCTTAATTGATGGCTTGGATGGCAGTATTTCGGGAAGCACAAATGAATTACGGATAATGGTAACCCGCAGGCCTGATTATACTTTTACACTATGGCATGATGTGGGTTTAACATCTCGTATGTTTATGGAGCAACCATCAATTGATTCAACTTACCGACAATCTGCTTTTATGGGAGTGCTTGTTCAGCAAAGCGTTTCATCGTTCTTTCAAAAACATTATTTTGATGACTTTGAAATAGGCCCCTTTATGCCGGATACTATTAGACCGCTAATAACAAGCGTTATTGCAAAAAATGATTCAGTTGTTATTGTTCATTTCTCAGAAACGGTTAATAGCCATGATGCATTAAGCCCTTTTCATTACGAGGTAAATCGAGGTGTTGGTTTTCCTCGTATCATTGAACCGGATGTATTTGATTCTCGGGTTTTTTACTTAACATTTTTTAATACCCTTCCACAAAGAGAAGAATTGCGTTTATACGTTACCGGTATTGCTGATATCTCAGGCAACAATATAACGGATACAACCATTGCCTTTTCTTATCTCATTCCGCGATATGCAGATGTACTTATTACTGAAATTATGGCCGACCCTATACCCGTAGTACAACTGCCGGAAGTAGAGTGGATAGAATTATATAACGCTTCGGGTACAGTACTTAATTTGGAAGGCTGGAGGTTGTGTAAGAATTCACAGGGGTGTTTGGTACTTCCTCCATATTTACTGGCTCCTCAGCAATATGTAGTTTTAACTTCAGCATCCCGAATAAATGAATTTGAGCTCTATGAACATGTTTTAGGAATATCAGGGTTTCCTTCACTGAATAACAGTGGCGATCTTTTAAGTATTCATTCTCCCCAAGGAGTGACAATTCATGCGGTGAACTACAGCGATACCTGGTACCACGATGAGTTTAAGAAGAATGGTGGGTTTTCGTTAGAAATGATAGATATTTCAAAACCCTGTTTGCAGGCTGAAAACTGGAAGTCATCCCTATCTTCAATTGGTGGAACACCATCTCAAACCAATTCTATTCATGACACAGTAGCGTTAAATTCTAATTTACGGCCTATACGAGTTAGCGTTTTGGATAGCCTGAATATTGAGGTTTGGTTTAATCAATCGGTAGATAGCCTTTCTGCTATGCATGCCACTTTTAGTATTAACGGAGATATTGGAGGTTTTGTTGAAATTAGACCTGTAGCCCCGTTGTTTATGCAAATTCAATTAACCCTCGCAAGGCCATTGGCTCCATCAAATATTTATACAGTAACGATTACGGGTATTCGCAATTGTGGAGGTGAAATGGCTCAGCCTGAATATTCACTACGTGTAGGGCTTCCTGTTTCACCTATAGAAAATGAAATTATTATTAATGAAATTTTATTTAACCCCCATCCCGGTGAGGTGGATTATGTGGAATTATATCATAAAGGAAACGCACCGGTTGATTTGTATTATTTGTTTTTAGCAAATAGAAATACTTCCGGAGTGGTGAGCAGCATTGCGCGTATTAGTCAAGAACATTTTTTGTTTTTTCCCGGTGATTTTATGGTGGTCACAGAAAATCCTGATGTCGTTCAACAACGATACTTTACCCCTAATAGACAATATTTCATATCATTATTTACCCCTTCATGGCCTGATGATAAAGGGAATGTTGTATTGATAAATAATGCCGGTGAGTTGGTTGATGAATTGGCTTACAATAAATCATGGCATTATCCGCTTTTATCAAATGCGGAAGGGGTGTCACTTGAACGGATTAATTATAATAAACCCACGCAAGATTATAATAATTGGCATAGTGCATCGTCAACTGTTGGTTATGGAACTCCGGGATACGAAAACTCTCAAATGTTAGCGCTAACACTTGCAGGTGCAGAAATCACTATTTCTCCTCAAATAATTAGCCCGGACAATGACGGTAGAGATGATTTTGCAATTATCCAGTATTCATTTCCCCAAAATGGTTTTTTAGCTACGGTGTCTGTTTTTGATTATGCCGGTAGAATGGTGAGGCAGATTTGCCGTAATCAACTATGTGGAATTGTTGGCTTTTGGAAATGGGATGGCTTGAGAGAGAAACAAGAGCCATTGCCAACGGGTCGCTATATTTTGTATGTTGAAACGCTGCATCCTTCGGGAAAATCAGCTAAATTTAAGCGTGCAATTGTTTTAGCAAGTAAGTGATATATCTAAAAAATAAATTCAATGCGTCTTTCCCATTTAACAGCAATGCTCTGTGTAGCCTTTGCCATCAATAATGCAACAAGTCAGGTTATTATGAAGAAACAAGCGTATGTATGGCCGGATGCAGCACCTCCGGTAGCAGAAATCAAACCTCATTTTATGACAGCACATGATGATGTGCGTCAGGATGATTATTATTGGATGAGCGATTATTTTACCAAGGGGCAGGATAGTACCAAGGTGGTAGATTATTTAAAGGCAGAAAATAGCTATTTCGATAAAATGATGTCAGCAACCGAGGGGCTTCAACAAAAATTGTTTGAAGAAATGAAGCGGCGAATTAAAGAAAAAGATGAAAGTGTTCCTTATTTAGATAATGGCTATTATTACTATTATAGAATGGAAGACGGGAAGAATTACTTTTTATTCTGCAGAAAAGAAGGAAGCTTAGAAGCAAAAGAGGAAGTATTGCTGAATGTAAACGAAATGGCAGAAGGGCATGCTTATTATTCAGCCGCAGGATTTAGCGTTTCTCCTAACAATAAAATATTGGCGTATGGTGTAGATACGGTGTCAAGAAGAGAGTATGAGATAAGATTTAGAAACTTGGAAACAGGAAAAGATTTTGATTATGTAATTAAAGGTACAACAGGCCGTGCTATTTGGGCAAATGATAATACTACGCTATTCTATACGGCTAAAAATCCGGTTACCTTATTATCTGAAAAAATTATGAAGCATAAGCTGGGTGATGAAGTGAAGAATGATTTGATTGTATATGAAGAGAAAGACCCAACTAATTATATAGGCTTGGATAAAACAAAATCAAAACAGTTTATCCTTATCTCTTCCCAGGGTACTTTATCTTCTGAATACTTATACTTAGATGCTAATAAGGCCGATAACTCCTTCAAGGTTTTTCAACCTCGATTGAAGGATGTGTTGTATAATATTAACCATGCTGGTGATAGCTTTTATATCTATACTAATTACCAGGCCAAGAATTTTAAAATTATGGTAACTCCAACCCTTTTTACCCGAGTTGATAATTGGGTTGACTATGTTTCTCATAATGATAAGATATTGATAGAAGGCTTTGAATTGTTTAAAGATTATCTTGTTTTAGAAGAGAGAAAAGATGGATTAACTCAAATCCATATTAAAAATACCAATAACGGAGATGAACACTTTTTATCATTTGATGATCCTGCTTATTCGGCCGGTTTAGATAATAATCCCGGTTATGATACCCGGTTACTGCGTTTTAATTATACATCACTTACTACACCGGCTACCGTATTTGATTATGATATGGATACGCGAAAAAAAACGATGTTAAAGCAACAAGCCGTGTTGGGTGACTTTTCACCTGATAATTATGTATCAGAACGGGTGTATGCCACTGCAAGTGATGGAACAAAGGTTCCCATTTCGATTGTTTATCGTAAAGGGTTTAAAAAAGATGGGAATGCCCCTTTGTTTTTATATGGTTATGGGTCTTATGGATTTAGTGTGGATGCGGGTTTTAGCAGTGTAAGGCTGAGTTTATTAGACAGAGGCTTCGGAATTGCTATTGCGCATATCAGAGGAGGGCAAGAAATGGGAAGGTATTGGTACGAAGATGGAAAGATGATGAAGAAGAAAAATACTTTTACCGACTTTATATCTTGTGCAGAGTTTTTGCTTGCCAATAAATATACATCTAAAGAGCATTTGTATGCTTACGGCGGAAGTGCAGGTGGATTATTAATGGGGGCTGTATTAAATATGCGCCCGGATTTATGGCATGGCGTTATTGCTGCTGTGCCTTTTGTAGATGTGGTTACTACTATGAGCGATCCAACTATTCCACTTACAACCAATGAGTATGATGAATGGGGTAATCCGGAAAATAAAGAAAGTTATTTCTATATGAAGTCTTATTCACCTTATGATAATGTTGTACCTAAAGCATATCCTAATTTGCTAATCACCACAGGATTACACGATAGTCAGGTACAGTATTTTGAACCGGCTAAATGGATTGCAAAATTGCGTAGGGTGAATACAAGTAAAAATGTTTTATTACTTCATACTGATATGTCTGTAGGGCATGGTGGCGCCTCCGGCAGGTTTAATGCGTTAAAGGACAGTGCAAGAAATTATGCATTTCTTTTTGCTCTTGAAGGAATAGCTGAATAAGTTAATAGCGTTTTTGTACTCGTTTAATATGCTTCTTAAGTAGTGTAACTTAAGTTTGCTGCCTTGTAAATAAAAAAGGAGTAATTTTTAAAAATGCATCATCTGTTTTTCTCTTCTTTTTCTTTATCAGGAAACTTGTTTAACCGGATTCGAGTAAGGTGATATCCCGCAAAGCCACCCATCAGTCCCATAATTAGAACACTAATTATATTATTTACAGAAAATATCATGAGGCCGATTATTATCCCCATCATTTCAGCAAAAATCCAGTTAACTAAGCCAAGAATAATCCATCGTGTTTGGGGTTGACCTTTTTTGCTGGCTAAGTTTCCAAGATCGCGAAGTAAAAAGAATAGGGCAATTATTTCGATCATTCCTAACCGTTATAAAAGGTGGATATCAAAATTAACTAACTGAACGAATTCACTGATACGGGTATCAATGTCCTTTTTACTAATTTCTTTTAAACGATCAGGACCAAATTTTTCTACACAAAAACTAGCTAATGCACTACCTACAATAATTGCGGTCTTCATATTTTCAAAACTAATATCTTTTGTTTTTGCTAAGTAGCCCATGAAGCCACCGGCAAAAGTATCACCGGCACCGGTTGGGTCAAACACATCTTCTAAGGGTAAGGCCGGTGCGAAGAAGACTTGATTTTTGTGAAAGAGTAGGGCACCATGTTCTCCTTTTTTAATAATCAAAAACTTTGGCCCCATGGTTAATATCTTATGCGCTCCTTTTACCAATGAAACCTCACCACTTAATTGGCGTGCTTCACTATCATTGATGATTAAAGCATCAATTTTCTGCAATACAGCTATTAGGTCATCCATTGCACTATCCATCCAAAAATTCATGGTATCCATTGCTACAAATTTTGGACGTTGCTTTAGTTGTTTTATAACCTGCATTTGTATTGAAGGCATAAGATTTCCCAGCATTAGAAAATCTGCTCCCTGATAACTGTCAGGGACAATGGGATTGAAGTTTTCCAAAACATTTAAATCAGTAACTAATGTATCCCTTGCATTCATATCCAAATGATAACGCCCACTCCAAAAGAATGATTTCTTATCTGCCACCACCTCCACACCCTCAGTTTGTACACCTCGGCTAATGAGCTCATCTAATTCGCCTTGGGGAAAGTCATTGCCAATAATTGAAATTTGCTGAACCGGTTTTACAAAATGGCTAGCCGCATAAGCAACATAGGTTGCAGAGCCACCTACAATACGGTCAACCTTATCAAACGGAGTTTCAATTGCATCAAAGGCCATGGTGCCTACAGTAATGAGTGACATATTACATGATTTTTAAAAATGAAAAATTCGGTGCAAAAGTATTCGATTAATTGAAGTTTTTGAACAATAAACCTAATTTGTGCTTATTTTTTTATAATGTTACTTCATATCCATCCTCAAAACCCCCAGCCTCGACTCATTAAACAGGTAGTGGAATCGCTAAAAGGCGGAGGTGTTATTATTTATCCTACTGATACTATCTATGGCTTGGGTTGTGATATTTTTCAACCTAAAGCAGTAGAGCGAATATGTAGAATAAAGGGAATTCTTCCTCAAAAAGCACAATTATCCTTTATTTGCCGTGATTTAAGCCACTTGAGTGATTATACAAAAAGTATTGGTACACCATTATACAGATTACTAAAATCATATTTACCCGGACCTTTTACTTTTGTTTTACCGGCAAGCAAACAAGTGCCTAAAATTTTACAAACAAAGAGGTCAACGGTAGGTTTACGCATACCCAATAACGTGATATGTCAAAATATCCTTGAAGAATTAGATGGTCCTATACTTAGTGCATCATTACCGGGAGAAATGGTAGAAGATTATACCGACCCCGAAGTTATTTGGAAAAATTTTGAAGGAAGAGTAGATTATGTAATTGACGGAGGTATAGGAGGAGTGGTGCCTTCCACTGTGGTAGATTGTACAACAGATGATTGGCATGTACTACGTGAGGGAAGTGGAGTTATTGATTTAGAATAATTGGATTAATGCGGAAACTTTTCCTATGATACGCACATAGTCCATATAGCTCAATGGCCTTTCTGTGTTTGGCGGTACCATATCCTTTATTTTCATTCCAGCCATAACAGGGGAATTCTTTATGGAGGTCTTGCATATATGCATCACGATATGTCTTAGCCAGAATACTGGCCGCAGCAATAGAAATAAAATGAGAGTCTCCTTTTATAATGCAGTGATGAGGTATTTTCTCGTAAGACTTAAAACGATTTCCATCAATTAGTAATTTATCGGGAGTAATTTTTAGTTGATTGATGGCTTTATGCATAGCCTGATATGTAGCTTGCAAAATATTTACTTTATCTATTTCAAGGTTATCAACGACACCTACACCATAACCCAGCGCTTCCTTCTCTATCACTTCTCTTAACAAATTGCGCTGTGATTCCTTTAATTGTTTGCTGTCATTAAGTAATGGATGATAATAGCCCCTACGAAAGATTACAGCAGCAGCTACTACTGGCCCCGCGTAACAACCTCTACCCGCTTCATCAACACCGGCTTCGATACCTGAAGGAGAAAAGTTGGGTTTTAAACTCATGCAACAAATATACCTTAAAGTAAAAACTCTATTGAATAGTCTGTGATGTTCTGCTGCTTTCAATTCAATTTTGTGCAACTATCTTTGCGGCATTATGTCAAACACAGATAATAACAAAGCTATTGTTCGCTGGTTACTGCTGGGAGTATTTATGATAATGGTTCAGATTCTAATAGGTGGAATTACCCGGCTTACAGAATCCGGCTTGTCTATTACAGAGTGGAAGCCTATTACGGGGGTGTTACCACCGCTTAATAATGTGCAGTGGCAGGCAGAATTTGATAAATACAAACAAATAGACCAGTTTAAATACATCAACAGAAGTTTCACCCTTTCTGATTTTAAATTCATTTTCTTTTGGGAATGGATGCATCGCCAATGGGCTCGCTTATTAGGATTAGTTTTTCTTGCAGGATTCATTTATTTTTTAACAAAACGACGATTTAAAAAGGAAATGGTAGCTCCCATGATTATACTGTTTTTACTTGGTGCGCTGCAAGGGTTAGTAGGTTGGGTAATGGTAAAAAGTGGATTGGTGCCACAGAAATATTATGTTGGCCATGTAGAACTAACCACTCATTTTATTTCTGCTTTGGTTTTGCTGGTATATACACTTTGGTTTGCCCTTCAACTTTCTCCTTCCTATAAAGAAAAAATAATTTCTCCCAAACTGAGGAACCAGCTCTGGATTATTGCCGTTGTATTTTTTATACAGCTTGTTTATGGTGGATTTATGGCTGGATTAAAAGCAGCACAATCTGCCCCTACATGGCCGGATATTAATGGATATTTTATTCCACCCACTATTGGAGAATTAATACCCGCATGGGAAAATATATTGAATAACAACCTTACAGTTCACTTTATACATCGAATGAATGCTTATTTTCTTGCACTAATCATTATTTTCTTCTTTATTAGTAGTAGAAATGTAACTAATGCCGGGTTCAAAAAACTAAGATTAGGGTTCTTGCTGGTTACGCTTGTACAAATTACTTTAGGAATTTTTACAGTTTTGAGTGGAGCAAATCCTAAAGCATTAGTTTTTTGGGGAGTTAGCCACCAGTTTATGGCTATGGTAATGGTGATATTTTTAACTAGTTTGTTTTTTTTAACCAGAAAGAATCCTGTTAAGAAAATTACTTAACTATCTTAATGAAATGAAAAAGCTGCTGCGTAATATTTATTATTTTCTTCCGGTACAGCTTTTTGTCTTGCATTTTAAAAAATACCAAGTACTGCTGTTACCTTGGTTTATTTTATATAGCACAGTAGGAGGCAGTTTTTTGAAATCATTTGGAGCACAAGGGCTTATTCTTTCTCCTGAGTATTGGGGAAAAGTTGATTTTGTTTCTTTTTTAATCACCGGGGTTGCTATGGGCGTTTTTATCATGGCTTGGCAAATCACAACATTCATTTTGCACAGCCGTAGATTTAAATTTTTAGCTACAACTTCTAATCCATTTTTAAAGTACAGCATTAATAATAATTTGCTGCCTATTATATTCTTAGTTTATTATCTGGTTAGTGTATATCATTACAATCGTGATATTGAATTAAAGTCAACGCTAGATATTTTAATGCTTATTGCCGGGCTTTTGTTTGGGATTACTATTTCTTGGGCAGTTTCTTTCGTATATTTTTTTGGAGCTGAAAAAACCATAGTTAGACGAATGACTCCATTGGTTGCCAATCCGGAACTTTTGCGAAAAAGGGGCTCGGAAAAAATATTTTGGAAAGAAGATCTTGGGCAACATGTAAATTATTATCTGTCTTCTTTTTTCCGAATTAGAAAGCCCAGGAAAGTACATCACTATCGGGAAGATTTTTTAGAAAAGATTTTTAAACAACATCATATTGCTGCTATTGTAAGTATTTTACTTGCATTTATATTTTTAATTATTATTGGTGTTTTTCTTGAAAATCCTTTTTTTGAAATTCCGGCTTTTTCCAGTGTACTTGTCTTTTTAGGGATAGCTGTTGCTGCCATTGGGGCACTCACCTATTTTCTTCAGAACTGGAGCCTCCCTATGGCTATCCTGCTTATAATTTTTGCAAATTTCTTATATAAGTATGAATATATTGATGCACGTAATAAGGCTTATGGATTAAATTATTCAAAGAAACTACCACGCACTTCGTACAACAAATTTCAATTGAATGCACTATGCTCTCCTGAACATATAAAGGAAGACAAGGCAAATATGATTCGCATATTAAACCGGTGGAAGGCACATCAAAAGGAAGAGAAACCCAAAATGGTGTTTATTAATGTAAGTGGAGGTGGCTTACGTAGCGCTGCTTTTGTGATGAATAATTTGCAAAAAATTGATAGTCTTTACAACGGCCAATTGTTTAAGAAAACATTTATGATTAGTGGGGCCAGTGGAGGTATGTTGGCAGCAACTTATTATCGGGAATTATATCGTGAAAAATTTCATGGTAAGGATATTAATCTATATGATACCACTTATGTTGATAATATATCCCGCGATTTGTTGAATGCAATTTTTTCATCAATGATTACCCGCGATATTTTTGCTCCGGCACTAAAGTTCAGTGTGGGTAAAATGCACTATGTAAAGGATAGAGGGTATGCCTTTGAAAGAAAATTGGCACTGAATACATTTAATGTGCTTAATGTGCAATTGAAGGATGTTGAAGCGGATGAAAGCCAAGGAAATGTTCCAATGATGATTTTTAATTCGGTTATTAAACGTGATGGACGAAGGATGATTATTTCTTCCCAACCGGTATCGTTTATGATGAAAGCTGTAGATCCTGATGCAGAGCCGGATGGAGTAGATTTCCAAAGCCTCTTCCATGACCGCAATCCACAAAATCTACGTATTCTCTCTGCCTTGCGTATGAATGCTACATTTCCTTACGTGCTTCCTAATGTGTGGTTACCTACTGTACCTGTTATTGATGTAATGGACGCAGGCTTACGTGATAATTATGGATTAGAAACCACTTTACGTTTTGCAGAACATTTTAAAGATTGGATTGCTGCTAATACTTCAGGTATTGTTATTCTTCAAATCAAAGATAAACTGCCTGATAATTGGCAACATCAGTTTGAAACAAACTCTTTAACCGATATGATTATTAATCCTGCTACGGTATTACAGCACAATTGGTTTAAGATGCAAGGCTATTCTCAGTTAGACCAGATCTCTTATTTTCAGGCAGGCTCGCCTTTCCCTGTTGATAGATTTACGATGGTGTATTTTCCAAAAAAGGAAAGTAAAATGGCTTCATTGAATTTTCACCTCTCTGCACGTGAACGGTTAGATATTCAACAATCATTTCATCATCCTTACAACCAGTATCAATTACAGCGCTTTTTAGGTACGTTAAAGTGAGGCAGGTTGGATAAGTTTAAAAGCACTTGGTATTATTTGAATTCTTAGCTTTTCAATATTTCCTGCTGGCTCACCGTCTATATGAACCGGTGCTTTTTGCGGGTTATTAATGGTGATACAGTTTGATTGAAAATAAAGGATAGCTGAATTGCTTTTTAGTGTATTCGGTACCGTTACCTTCCCCATTTTTATTTGCCAGGCAATTTCTGCAAGCAATCGAATCTTATTCATTTTCTTTACCACTACAATGTCAAGCATTCCGTCATTAAGGCTTGCTTTGGGCGCAATGGTAACATGATTACCAAATTGATTGCTATTGGCTACACTAATGAAATAACAATTCTCGGTAAAAGTGTGGTTGTTTATTTCAAATGTAAAAGAAAAGGTGCCGCTTTTAAAAAAATGATACAGGCAACGTTTGAGATAGGTGGATAATCCACGCTTCTTTTGTTTTGAAAAGTCATGTGCAATGATTGCATCAAAACCCACTCCGGATAACATACAACCAAAGTGTTCGTTTAGCCCAAAGGCATCTGTATCAAATGCTTTGCCATTTAATATTACTTCAATGGCTTTGATAGGAGAAGCCGGAATTCCTGCTGCAAATGCAAGACCATTCCCAGATCCCATGGGGATAATTCCAAATTGAACAGAATGGTTACGAAGCGCTTTTACCACCTGGTTTACAGAACCATCTCCCCCGCAGATAACTACACAATTATAATGTTCGTTTTTAATCATTTCACTCACTTCGGCATATTCTCCATGTACATCTGTAGGCATTATGCAGTAAGGAATAGTAGTATTAGAAAGCTGCTTTTCAATAAGAACTTTCAGTTTTGCCTTATTTCGCCCACCTGATATTGGGTTAATTAAAAAGACTATTTTTCTTGACATAATTAACTTATGACTTCTGCAACAACGACCATAGTTTATCTTTCAATTCCATGAGACCCTCTCCTGTTATGGAAGAAATGAAGATATAGTCAATGTTTATCGGAAGTTCTTTAATAATGTGTGATTTTAGTTCATCATCCAGCATATCGGCTTTACTGATAGCTAAAAGAAATTCTTTTTGAAGCATTTCTGGATTGTATTTTTCTAACTCATGATGTAGTATTTCAAATTCCTTTTTGTGGTCCTTACTATCTGCCGGAATAACAAAGAGTAAAACAGAATTCCTTTCAATGTGGCGGAGAAAGCGATGACCAAGTCCTTTTCCTTCAGCGGCACCTTCAATAATACCGGGTAAATCGGCAACACAAAAACTTTTTCCTTCTCTGTATTTTACTATTCCTAACTGTGGTGTAAGCGTTGTAAATGCATAGTTTGCAATTTTTGGTTTTGCTGCGGTAATACGGCTTAATAGGGTTGATTTACCGGCGTTTGGAAGGCCTACCAACCCAACATCAGCTAATACTTTTAATTCTAATATTTTTATTCCCTCTATTCCGGCTTCACCGGGCTGTGCATATTCAGGGGCTTGATTGGTAGATGTTTTAAAATTTGTATTTCCTAGTCCTCCTCGTCCACCCGGCAACCAAATTATTTCTTCACCATCTTTTAAAATTTCTGCTTCTTTCTTCCCTGTTGCCTCATCAATAGCTATTGTACCAAGCGGTACCTCAATTATTATGTCTTTTCCATCTTTTCCCGTAGCGTTATCTCCCATTCCATTACCTCCGTTTTCGGCCAAGATGTTTTTATAGTAACGTAGGTGAAGTAATGTCCAAAGCTGTGCATTTCCTTTTAAAATGATGTGCGCTCCTCTTCCTCCATTACCGCCATCAGGCCCCCCCTTGGCTGTTAATTTATTGCGCAAAAAATGACGACTTCCGGCGCCACCGTGTCCACTCCGGCAAAATACTTTTATCTGATCAACAAAGTTTGAATTATCCATTATAGCAAAGTTGCGGAAAAATTAACCATTAAGTTTGTATATAATTAAATGCTTTATGAAGCTGCTCTCTTTTATCTTAACCTTTATTTTATTAGCATGTGGAAATAATAAATCACGAACAAAGATAACAGAGCCATCTGTTTTTGACGTTCCTGCTATACCTTATGATGCTAATGGAACACCCATTTTATCAGATAGCGCAGTTAAAGCCAATGCGCGGAGATTTAATGAAGAACCTTTTATAGCCTATGGTGGATTTAAAACTCCCCCGGCGTGTATTAGGGAAATGATTACCAGATTCTCCGAAGCGCCAGTTACATATCCTCCGCGAAAAATATTTCTTTATGATTATAAGGGTAAAATCGTTTTTTATGTACCGGCAATATGCTGCGACTTCTTCTCTGATTTATATGATATGGATTGCCATTTAATAGGGCATCCAGATGGAGGAATTACGGGAAAAGGAGATGGGAGTTTCCCTGACTTTATAAAAGAAAGGAATAAAGAAGTTTTAATTTGGGAAGATAGCCGTGGAAGATAATTACTTTTCTTTCCATGGCTTATAATTGCCTGATTGTATTTTCTGATGAGGAGGAATTTCTCTCAGGGGTTCACTGGCTATAAAAAATTGTTTCATCTCTGCAGGAAGTTGCTGATAAAGAGCGGTGCCTTCACTTTTCCATTTTATCATTTCATCACTTACTTCTTTAATTTTTTTTCCTGGATTTCCCACTATAATGCTTCTTGCTTCAAAATGAGAGTCTTGCTTAACAAAGCAAAGTGCACCAACGATACATTCATCTCCAAGTATCACATTATCCATCACCACCGCATTCATTCCTATTAAACAATTCTTACCAATGGTAGCTCCATGTATTATAGCACCATGACCAATATGAGCAGCCTCCTTTAGCAATACTGTGGTGCCCGGAAACATGTGGATAGTACAATTTTCCTGCACATTGCATCCATCTTCAATTATAATTTGTCCCCAATCTCCGCGAATAGCAGCTCCGGGGCCTACATATACATTTTTGCCAATTATTACATTTCCGGTAACCGCAGCCTGTGGGTGAATGAATGAAGATTCGTGTACAACAGGGATATACTCTTTGAACTGATAAATCATATATGTTGTCTATTTTACTAATGGCTTTCCTGTTCTAAAGCAAGTGCCTTTAAAAACAGCAACTAAATGATTGTGTTGGTTGTGAATGTTGATGTGGTAGAGGCCGGTTGTTCTTCCATTGTGTATTTCTTTTGCTTCGGCAAAAAGCTCATCACCAACATGAACGGGTTTTGTGAAATTGATGGAAGTGTCAAGTGCTACAGAGAGATTATTGCGGTTGTTACAGGCAAATGCAAAAGCGCTATCTGCAAGAGAAAAGGCTATCCCGCCATGGGTAATACCAAAGCCATTTATCATTTCTTTTCGCACCGTCATTTTTATCTTACTAAAACCTTCTTTTATTTCAATAATCTTAATGCCCAACCATTGGCTGAACAAATCACTTTCCATCATGTGGTTAACTACAACAGTAGGGTTCATAATATATTTTTTACTCTCCTTTAAAGGAAGGGCTTCTCTTTTCCATAAAAGCATTTACACCTTCCTGATAGTCTTTTGTTTGTGCTGCTAATAGTTGCAACTCATCTTCAAGCATTAACTGGGCGTCTAAACTATTGTTCATAGATTCATTAAGCGCTTGTTTGGTTAATGCGAGCCCACGGGTTGGCATATTTGCAAGGTTTTGAGCTATGTGTATTGCTTCTCCTTCAAAAGAATCTGATGCAATTACTTTGTATATCAAGCCTAATTGTTCAGCGTCTTTTGCGGTTATTTTATCACCGGTCATAGCTAAAGCCGATGCTTTTTGAAAACCAATTAACCGGGGTAAAAAATAGGTTCCACCGCTATCAGGCACGAGTCCGATTTTAGAAAAGGCTTGAATAAAAGAGGCATGTACTGAAGCAATGACTACATCGCAGCAAAGCGCGATATTTGCTCCGGCTCCTGCTGCCACACCGTTTACAGCAGCAACAACAGGCTTGTTAAGACTTCTTATGCGGGTAATAATCGGGTTGTAATGTTCTTTTAGAATTTTAGAAAAAGGCATTGGATTACTACCGGTTACCTCTCCTAAATCCTGTCCGGCACTAAATGCCTTTCCCATTCCGATAATCATCACACAACGAATCTCATTATTTGTGCTTGCATCCGCTAATGCTTGTTGTAATGAAAGCGCCATTTCACGATTAAATGAATTGTATTTTTCCGGACGGTTTAGTCGTAGAATAAGTAGTCCGTCTTTTCGTTCACGGAGAATTGTTTCCATATAATAAAGATAATAATGATTGGCTGTTAATGGCACTTAAAATACTCAAAAGGCTCCTTGCATGAGAGGCATTGGTATAGTGCCTTGCAAGAAGTAGAACCGAACTGGCTAAGTAATTGAGTGTTGATTGAACCGCAGTGAGGGCAACAACGTGGCTTGTCAGTATCACCTACAGGATTAGGTGGTGCAATGCCATATTGTTCTAATTTTCGTTTACCCGTTTCCGTCATCCATTCTGTTGTCCACGCAGGAGATAGAACTTGTTCTAATTTTACATTCTCTATTCCTGCCTCTTTAAGTGCCAATTGAATTTGCATGGATATCATATCCATTGCAGGGCATCCCGAATAGGTGGGTGTGTACTTTACGGTTACTCCATTATTTTTTATTAGCACATCACGTACAATACCCAATTCAGTAATGGAGATTACAGGAATTTCCGGATCAGGAATTTTTGCCAGCAAATCGAGTACGAAGGCTTCGTTTATAATATGTCCGCTTGTGGTTTTCATCACCAATTAGCGTCGGGATAAGCGCGTTGTAAATATTGTAAATCAGCTAAGATATAGCCCATGTGTTCTGTATGCACTCCTGTTTTGCCACCCGTTTGCATAAATAGATCATCTGAAGGGACAGCTAAAGTAGCTTCTTGCAAAATAGCCGAAACCCGGGTTAACCATTCTTTTTTTAATTCTGTAACGGTTATGCCTGTAATAGATTTATCTTCATAAGCGGCTGCAATGAACATTTCATCCGTGTACATCCATAATGATAATAAAGCATTTTCCATCCTGGCATGGCTTTCCGGTGTTCCATCGCCCAAGCGTAAAACCCATTCACTACTCCATTTCACATGATAGCGGGTTTCTTTTAATGATTTTTCAGCAATTGCTGCCAGGTGTTTATCCTTTCCGTTTAAAAGTTCAGTATATAATAATTGTTGATAAACACTATAAAGAAATTGGCGCAAGATGGTAACAGCCCAGTCCCCTTTTGGTAATTCAGTGAGAAGGAGATTTTTATACTCTCTTTCTAACCGATGATAAGCTAGCGTATCTTCGGTTTCATTTGCTGAAGGATTTTCCTTATTAATGAGTTCTGCAGCATATTGATAGAACAACCTTGCCTGCCCAAGTAAATCAAGCGTAATATTGGTAATCGCAATGTCTTGTTCCAATACCGGACCATGGCCACACCACTCACTATTTCTTTGAGAAAGGATAAGATTGGTATCTGCTAAAAATACCAGATATTGAATTAAAGGCTCTTTATATGATGAATGCTTACTAGTCATAATTGAAAATTGAAAGAGTAGATTACATGTGTTTTACTTCATCCGGAAGTTCATAAAAAGTAGGGTGTCTATAAATTTTATTATTTGCCGGATCGAATAACATTTCATTATCTGCAGGATTTGAAGCAAACAGATTTTTGCTTTCTACCACCCAAATACTGGTACCTTCCTGACGGCGAGTATATACATCACGTGCGTTTTCGATTGCCATTTTTGCATCTACTGCGTGTAAACTACCTGCATGTTTATGGTCTAACCCTTGTTTGCTGCGGATAAAAACTTCCCACAATGGCCACTCTTCTTTGCCGCCCGAAGCCGGAACTTTTTTCATTTCGGGTTGTTGGCCTCCATTATCTTCCGGAATATCTCCGTAGTAGTATTTATTAAAATTGATTTGCATTGGAGTAAAAATTTTTATGTTAATAAATTAAGCGGCAACTTCTTCTTGCTGTCTCTTTTTTGCATAAGCCTTTGCAGCAGCTCTCACCCATGCTCCCTCGTTATGTGCGTTTATGCGAGCCTGTAAGCGCTGGCGGTTGCATGGCCCATCTCCTTTAACTACGCGCCAAAATTCATCCCAATTAATTTCACCAAAGTCATAATGCTTTCGTGCCTCATTCCATTTTAAATTGGGGTCGGGTAAAGTCATGCCTAAAACTTTTACCTGTTCAGCAATCATATCAACAAAATTTTGCCTTAGCTCATCATTTGTTTTGCGTTTTATTTTCCACTTCATGCTTTGTGCACTATGGGGGCTGTCTGCATCTTTAGGCCCGAACATCATTAGGCTTGGCCACCACCACCGGTTGATGGCATCCTGACACATAGCCTTTTGCGCATCAGTTCCTTTACTTAGTTCATATAGAATTTGGAATCCTTGACGCTGATGAAAACTTTCTTCCTTACAGATGCGTACCATGGCTCGGGCGTAAGGGCCATAAGAAGTACGACACAGCATTACTTGATTAATAATGGCAGCACCATCTACCAGCCATCCAATGGTGCCCATATCAGCCCAAGTGAGTGTTGGATAGTTGAAGATGGAAGAATATTTCGCTTTTCCCGAGTGTAATTCATGTATGAGCTGATCACGACTAATTCCCAGTGTTTCCGCAGCAGAATATAAATACAGTCCATGACCGGCTTCGTCCTGCACCTTGGCAATTAAAATAGCTTTGCGTTTTAAAGAGGGCGCTCGCGTTATCCAATTGCCCTCAGGCAACATACCTACAATTTCACTATGTGCGTGCTGACTTATTTGACGGATGTTGGTTTTTCGGTAAGAATCCGGCATCCAATCGCGTGGTTCTATTTTTATTTCAGCATCTATGTTATCATGGAAAATTTTTTCCAACTCCTGGGTAGCCATAAGCGCAAATTTATTTGTATAAATATACAGAAAACTAACAAATGTTAGTGTGGGTATATTATGATATTACCGCTCATCGTAATCTACTACTACTATAGGCGTTCGTGGGTGCGATTGGCAGGTTAACACAAATCCTTGTGCCACTTCATCATCTTCAAGTGCATAATTATTATCCATCTCAACCTCTCCTTCAAGCACCTTTGCTTTACAGGTACTGCACACCCCACCTTTACAGGAGTATGGCAGGTCGAGCCCTTGTGCCAGCCCTGCATCCAATACCGACATACCATTATATTCTAAATTAAAAGAAAGCGAGCGTCCGTCAATCGAAACAGTTACCTCTGCCGTTTTACCTTTTATAACGAGCTCTTCATTGCTTTTTTCAACGGAAGCACTTGAGTCTTGCCCCGGAATAGTGAATAATTCAAAATGAATTTTGTGCTCACCAATACCAATACTTTTAAAATAATCACGTGAAGAAAAAATAAGTTCTTCAGGGCCACACAAAAAGATATTTTCCATACTATGGTAATCAATCATATCTCTCAGCACAGATAACTTTTCAGAAGTAATTCTTCCTTCATGGATGGGAGAATCAGTAGTTTCTCTGCTGAAAATATTTATCAAATTAAACCGTTCAAGAAAGCGACTTTTTAAACCCTCTAATTCATCAATAAATATTACACTTTGGCGGTTACGGTTTCCGTATATAAGCGTGAAAGTACTGTGAGGGGCTAATTCAAGCGTTTGTTTAATAATGGAGATTATGGGCGTAATACCACTTCCTGCCGCAATAGCGAGATTGTGTTTGGTGGTTGCTGAAAACTTTGGAGAAAAATTTCCGGTGGGAGGAAGTAAATCCAATTCATCTCCCGGCTTGAGTTGAGTGTTAGCATAATTTGAAAAAATTCCATTATCTACCGACTTCACCGCAATGCTAAGTTTTTCTTCAAAAGGAGCACTGCAAATGGAATAAGATCTTCTAATTTCTTCACCATTGAATTCCTTTTTAATGGTGATATTTTGCCCTTCTCTAAATATAAATTTTGATGCAAGAGACTCTGGGATATCAAATTCAATAGAAACGCAATCAGGTGTTTCTCTATTTATTTTTTTGATTTTTAACTTTTCGAAGTGAGCTGCCATTTTAATTAATTAAACCTTTTAATAATAATTGTGTTATATCCTTTTCGATTGTGCCGGGATGAATTTTCCCCTTTTTTGGCTGCCAAACTTCCAGCCCGCGTACTGCTGCCAATAATGTTAGTGTTACTACCTGTGGATTTCTTTTTATAAACTCTTTTGATTTTATTCCTTTGGAAATTAAGGTAATGAGTTTTGTTTCATACAGATTGCGCTGCGCACGATGATTGAGGAATGACCCACCTGTAAGGTACTTCCATTCATGATTTGCAACACATTGCTGATTATAATTCTTTATCATCTCTTTGATATGGTAACGGATAATAGATTCAATTTTTTCTGTTTCCGAGACTTTAGATTTCTCTACTTTTTCAATATGACACATAAAGCCGCTGGCTACACTGTTGCAAATATGTTCAAGAATTTCGCCTTTTGATGCGAAATGATTGTACAGGCTTGGCGCTTCTATGTGGAGCAAATCTGCTAATTCACGCATACTTGCATTGGAATACCCTCTTTTTCTGAAAAGGGCTGCAGCTTTATGTGCAATAAATGTTTTTTTGGCAAATTTTCCTTTGCCAATGATTTTTGCCATTTGAAGTGCAAAACTAACATTAATTAGTTTTTGATTTTTTTGAAAAACAGCTATTTTTCAAATTTGGATGTTCTATTTGATATTACGCAAAACACCGCATTATTGCCTTCAACACACTTTTTATTGCTTTTTTTATGGTACGTATTATAAAAAATGAAGCAGGCGGCTATTAGAAATCTTTCAAAATCGTGCCAGGCCTATTAGGAATTAATTTGAAATTATTTTGTCCATTTTATTAGTGATAAAGAGGTAGGGGCTTAAATTATTGAAAAAATGTTATTCCTAAATAGTAAATAATATGGATGATGATTTTGATAAAATTGGAAATTATTGGCTAATAGCCCAGTAAGGGTCAATTGAATTGAGCGTCTTCTTGAATGTCCGTTGGCTTACGATTTGGGCAAATTGGGTTTGCAAACCCAAAGGGTTGGCATGGTTGTAACAAACTCATGTAACCTTACCACCAAACCCCGAAGGGGTGATATGGTTTTTGTCTTTTTACCCGGTTTAAATTTCGGCTTCCATCGAATATACACAAACCCGAAGGGTTGATATGGTTGTAACAAACTCATGTAACCTTACCACCAAACCCCGAAGGGGTGATATGGTTTTTGTCTTTTTACCCGGTTTAAACTTCGGCTTCCATCGAATATACACAAACCTGAAGGGATTGACATTGTTTTTGTCTTTTTACCCGGTTTAAATTTCGGCTTCCATCGAATATAAACAAACCCGAAGGGTTGATATGGTTGTAAAACTCATGTAACCTTACCACCAAACCCCGAAGGGGTGATATGGTTTTTGTCTTTTTACCCGATATTGATACTATATAGAATGCATCATTTGTATAAATAGGCTGATTGTTAATATGTTACAATTTTGATATGGTATAAACTAATAAGTATCCGAAATCTGTTTAGTATGAAAAAATGGACATCTCAATGAAAAAGGCAACTTCGGGGGGGGGGTATAAAAAACCTCGTTTGGTTCAGGCTGTTGCCAAAACTTTAGAAAAAAGTTAAAAAAGTTTTATTTTTTATAGTAATTATATTACTTTTACAACCTGCTACATTTTTAGCCTTTCCAATATTATCTTATTAAAGGACCGGACTATATTTTCATATCCTGGATAGCCGTTTATTTCTTTGCAATATTTTGTTTTAATTTAATTTATAGGTTGCCTCAAAACTTTTTTCTTGTGGTTTCAGAGGTAAGCAAGGCCGGTGATTTTTATCGCTGGCCATTTTTTTATGTTTCAGGTTCTAATAACGCTTCTTGTAAAAAACGGATAAGTGGGGTTGCTACATTTAGATATCCTGCAATAATTTTAGGGGTATCATTTTTCAAGAACGAAAGAGGGTTTAAACTTCTGGTTATAATTATACTTTTTAATTTTAAATATTCAATTGCCGGATTATCATTGGAATAACCTTTTGGCGGCCGGGATAATGAATCATCAAACGACAGTCCATCTGTAAAAGTTTGTTTCAGTTTACGGGAAGATAAAATCTTTTCAAAGTCCTTTAGGTTATAGTCTATCTCCTGTCTTACCATTTTGAGCTGTGCTGCATCCGGATAATATAAGCCGGCAGAAATAAAGCAGTTATTCGGTTCTAAATGGATATAATAGCCGGGTGTATTAATGTTTTTTCCTTCTCTGTTTAAATAGGCGCTTATGTGAGTTTTATAGGGTGTTTTATCTTTTGAAAACCGAACATCGCGGTAAATTCTAAAAATCGTTTTTTGTGGCTGTAATGAAGCAATTTGTAAATCATATTTTCCTAAGTACTTAATAACTAAAGAGATGAATGTTGTAAACTCTTCCTTGGTATTATCATACAAAGCTTTGTTTTGATGGAACCATTCCCTATTGTTATTTTTTTTTAGCTTTTTTAAAAAGACAAATGTTTGCGGGTGCATAAAATCTTCAAAAGAAATGAATAGCAAATTTCGTTTAAAGTGAGGTTAATAAAATCGAATGAGTGCGGATATTAACATCTCCTTGTTAATGAATTTTCTTGTGTTGAACTTTGAGTTCAAGAAATTCCTTATTGAAATAACGAGAAATGAAATTTGAAGAGAATCCTTTTATGATTTGTTTTAAAAAGAATTTGCTATTTCACATTTGCCCAATTCTCTCCGCTTTTTATTCGATATAAAGTCATTTCACTTACTCCATATTTTTCAGCTAATTGTTTATAAGTGAGTTTGCGTTTGGGATTGTTGATAGCTGTTTTTATGGCTTTTACCTGTGTTGTGCTTAGTTTCAAACCCGAAGTGCGCATTGCCTGACGTTTTTTGTAGGCCATTTTTTCAGGACTCTTTTGTTGGTGTGCACTAACTTCTTCTTTGGTTGCCCACTTTAAATTCTTTGAACTATTATCCTGTTTTTTATGATTAATATGAACTACAAACTTATGCTTGGGTGATTTTTTGCTACAGAATAATTTAGCCACCTCGCGATGTATGTAGATGGTGCCACTTCCGTTTTCTATATGTAGGTTTAATGTTTTATAACCTGAAGTAATAGATCCGCTCAGGATTTTCCCATCGGTAGCTATATCCGTGGTGTAACTGGCTGCACGTCCGTGATTAGAAACGGCATATTTTTTTCGTAGGTTTTTGTAGCCGGAAAATTGCATTTGCTTCCAAACCTCTCCCGAAATTTTCTTAATCATCGTTTTGTAATTTAAGCGTGAAGTTAGTTTTCATAAATGTAAGGAGAATTGCGCAATAAATATAAGAATCCTATTTACTATGTTGGCAACAATTTTAAAAAATCTTCTTCAGATAATATTTTAATGGAAGAAAGTCGCTTTGCCTTTTCCAGTTTACTTCCTGCATTTTCCCCCACCACAAGGTAGTTAAGCTTTGCACTTACTCCGCTTAAAATTTTACCTCCTAATTTCTCCACCCTTTCTTCGGCCTCACTTCGTTTAAATTGGGTAAGTGTTCCTGTGAACAGAAAGGTTTGTCCTGCGAAACTTCCGGTAGGCACAACTTTTCTATCATTTTTCATATTTACACCGAGTGTTTCTAATTTGTTTAGCATAGCCCGGTTGTTGGGGTTGCAAAAATAAGAATGAATGCTGGCGGCCACTTTTTCTCCTACATCTTCCATTTGCATAAGAGTGGCTTCGTCTAAAGAAGTGAACTCCATTAAATGAGAAACATTATTAGCAAGAGTTTTGGCGGTAATTTCCCCAACATATCTTATTCCCAAAGCGTAAATCAGTCGGTATAATGGCCTGGTTTTACTTTCTTCCACAGCTTCCTGAAGAGAGGCAACAGACTTTTCTCCCATACCATCCAGGTGCAGAATTTGTTTATAATTGAGTTGATATACTCCCGGAATATCATTTAACAGTTTAAGATCAAAAAGCCTGCGCACATTTGCTTCCCCTAATCCTCTAATGTCCATAGCATCTTTGCTTACAAAGTGAATAATACCTTCTACGGCCTGGGCAGGGCAATTTTTATTTATACAGCGCCATACACTTTCATCTTCGGGTTTAAAAAGAGGGGTATGGCACACCGGACATTTTGCGGGATATATTATGGGTTTTTGAGTGCCATCTCGCAAGTCGGGCATTGATTTTACAATTTGAGGAATAACATCTCCGCTGCGTTCAATTAAGATTGTGTCACCCAGCATCAGATCTTTCTCTTGTATATAATCTGCATTATGAATAGAGATGGAGCTGATAGTAACTCCTCCAACTTGTACAGGTTTAATTTTAGCAACCGGAGTAACGGCACCTGTGCGGCCTACCTGATACACCACATCGAGCAACTTACTTGTAGCCTGACGTGCTTTAAATTTATAGGCAATTGCCCAACGCGGGTGGTGGGCTGTCATACCTAAGAGCTCTTGTTGCGTAATGCTGTTTACTTTAATCACCATGCCGTCAATTTCGTATGGAAGATCATCTCTTTGTTTTTCAAATAGCTGGATATAATTAACAACATCCGATATTCCCTTAAACAGTTTCATTTCTTTTACAGGGCTTCTAAAACCCATATTCCACAAAGCTTCCAGCACTCCTGCGTGAGTGTTGAGTTTATTGGATACATGCTGCTGAGGAGCTTGTTGAACAAAGCTTACATGATACACAAAAGCTTCCAGATTGCGCTTAGGGATTTCTGAAGGGTCCTTCATGCGCAGCGTTCCTGCAGCGGCATTTCGCGGATTAGCCAGTGGTGGCAATCCTTCTTCCATCAGTTTTTGGTTATAGTCGTAAAAGGCAGATTTAGTCATGAGCACCTCACCACGGATTTCGACTTGGTCTATACCGAATGATGATAATGGAATATGAAGAGGGAGCGATTTAATTCGTTTAATGTTTACCGTTATATTATCACCCGTAACACCGTCTCCGCGAGTAGCGCCTCGTTCTAGTTGATTATGACTGTATATGAGTGAAATGGAAGCACCGTCAAACTTTGGCTCAACACAGTACTCAACCTCTTCGGTTCCTAATAATTCACAAACCCTGCGGTCCCAGTCTATTAAATCATTACTGTTATACGAGTTTTGTAATGAAAGCATAGGTGCAAGATGAAGCACCTTAGGAAAATCTTTTATAACGGTAACGCCTACACGTTGTGTAGGAGAGTCAGGGGTAATTGTGTCAGGGTGTGCTAGTTCGTATTTATTTAAAAATCCGTAAAGCCTATCGTACTCCTCATCGGCAAGGAGCGGGTCATTTTGTACATAGTATCTATTTTCATGAAAGCGCAACAGGTTCTTAAGTTCTTCCAACTTATTATTAAGCATTTCTTTTCGTTCAGCATCCTTGCTTTGAAGCCACTTTTGACTAATATCCTGCCAGTACAGGGTGTCTTTCTTGTTCATGAGATAAAGAATGAACCTCAAATGTAGCAAGTTTGATACGTAATGCTATATTGAATCGTTGGTGGATAGAATTGTTTATCTAATGAAATGATGTTGTTCTTCAATTTTATCAACATCAATTATCTTTGCTTCTTCACCTAAAAAATTTGGGTTAATGAAAGCGGGATGTAGCGCAGCCCGGTAGCGCGCTTCGTTCGGGACGAAGAGGCCGCTGGTTCGAATCCAGTCATCCCGACAATAACTTTCCAGCCACAATAACTTGTGGCTGGTTTTGTTTTCTGCGATGCAAGCTTGCTTGCAAGAGCAAGAAAATAAAACCAGCATTGCAACAAGGTACTGTTTTTGCTTTAGCAAGAGCAAGTTATTGGTCACCCACTTCTTTGGATCATTATTTATAATCCAGTCATCCCGACAGAGTTGGTTTGGAAAACACGTGACCGGCTTTTTATTGTTTAGCCACCCGATCTCGCGGAGGTAGCATATATGTGGTTGTATGATTTTCGGGTTACAAATATTCGCCCCCCTTTAGGGTTGTATGTAGGGGTTTGCATCGTGTTTCTACCAATATTGGAATCCTACGAACTTGTTTTTTCAATTGCGTTCATTCGGGCCATCAAACCCATTAAATTACTTGCAGATATCACAACTTTTAGCCGCTCTTTTTCTCCCTTCTTCTGTGTGTTCCGAAGTAAATAAACGGAGATGCTGCTAATTATTAATTACGAGTTTTTAGTTGGGCATAGAGGATTAGATTTTTGGTTTGAAAAAAGCTTCGTGTGTCCGTAATTGTTATGCTCCATAAATACCGAATTGGGGGTATTGTTTCGTGTTTGAAATAATCCGAACTTTGAATTGGGGTGGGGGGGCGTAGCCCCCGCCCGAAAGGGGTATCTGCCCCTTAAAGCACCTTGATGAGGTATTGTTTGATGTTCTTAAAATTTCGAACTTTGCACCGGGGTGGGAAACGTAGTTTCCCTCTTTTTTGAAATATACCCCATAAAGTACTAAGCTGAGGTATTGTTCTATGTTTTAAAAAAAACGAACTTTGAATTGGGTCAGGGGGATACCGGCCCGGGAATAT
>CAZBBO010000011.1:0-98131 GCA_964490345.1 uncultured Ferruginibacter sp. | reverse complement strand
CGGTTTGAGGCATAGAAACAACGGCAACAATGCGATACATTTCTTCAATGTTGTCCCGCACATATTGCAAACTGCTATTGGTAAGAATGCCGTCAGGAATTACTACTGCCAAATAACCGTGTTCGGTTAAAAACTTGTGGCACTGTTCCAAAAACAACACTTCGGTGCTTTGGCTGTCACGCAATGCAGTTTTGCCGCTTGTCCCGAAAGCTTTCGTGATATTCAGCCAATCCACTTCTTTAATTGCCAAAATGTATTGGTGCATATACGGCTTTTCGGTTTGCTTAACGCTGCTTCCGAAAGGTGGATTGGTAATAATGAAGTCAAACGAATTGTATTTAAACGCTGCGTTGCCCGATTTGGATTGCATTTCGGTATCGCTCAAAAGCCCATCCGAAGCAATTACGTTGGTATGTCCGTCATCGTGAATAATCATATTCATTTTGGCGGTTCTTGCAATTTGATCATTAATCTCAATGCCAAACAAATTTTTCTCTGCGAAGTCATGCCAATATTTGTAATGGTCTTTCTCGTCTTTGACAGGGTCGTAAAATTCATTGGCTTGTTCTCTCACTTTGTCTAAAGCGTAAAGCAAAAAGCCACCGCTTCCGCAACTGGTGTCAAGCACTCTTGCTTTGTGCGTAATTGGCAAGCTGTCCACAATGAATTTTACAATCGGCCTTGGTGTAAAATATTGCCCGAAGTCGCCCCTGAAATAGCTGCCCATAAACGTTTCGAAGGCTTTGCCTTTGCTGTCAAGGTCAGTTTTGTTGAGGTTGATACGTTGAAAATATTTTACAATAGTCAGTGTTTCTTGTGGAGAAAGATTAATGCCGTCTTTGAAAACTTCGGGTGCTTCCTTTTCACCAACTGAATAAATCTTTTTGATACGTTTTAATAAATCCTCCGGTGCTTCACCACGAAAAATCTGAAAGTCGTAAGGTTCTCCAATTTTTCTTGGGTGTTTTTCATCCCAAATTTTGCAGAAGATGAGTTTATCCAATTCGTCAAACGCAACACTTGGATTTCTTTGTCCACCACCCCAGAGTGCCTGGTGTGATTGAATGAAAATTTTTGTCAGTTCGTTTTCGCTTACAACCTGCAATTCAAAAAACTTCTGTGCCCTACTATATTCTTTCGAGCCATCCGGGTCGGAAGCAATGTTTGCGTCGTCTGTGCCCATCTGAGAAAAACCGCCTTTGACATATTTGTAAGGGGCAAGTTTTGTAATTCCAAATTGCGGAATGTCGGGGATTTCGATTCTATTAACAGGCCTTTCCTGAACAACTTCATAATATTGGTTTTTAATTTTTGAAGTTACCCAAACATATTTCGCCTGTACATTTCCACTATTGGCATAACTATATGCTTGCTCTACCGCAATGTTAAATTGCTGGTCGTTTATATCTTCTTTTTTACATTCTACCAAAATGTATGGGGCATCACACAAATCATCTTTATAAATAATCATGTCGGCTTCCTTTGTCTCAGAACCCATTTGAACGGAAATAAACTGCTTAATTCTGTTTTCAGGATAGCCATAAATCAAAACCAAAGTCAGGAAAGTTTCTGTCTGCACTTTCTCTTCGGGGTTATTGTAATTCCGTTTTTTGTTTTGGTGAACATAAGTTATAAAGTTTCGGTCTTCGTCAAACTGAATAAGTCCTTTTTCTATTCCCGTATCTATTAAATTCATTCTACTTTTTTCGTATTTATTTTAGGTCGCTAAGTTAAGTTTTTAAAACCCGTAATTGTCAAAAACGCCCTTCAAACTGTCAGTTGTCCCTAAGTCGGGTGGTGGGTGGGCTTGGGAGCGGTTGGGCAAAATAAAATGTGCTGCAATTTGTGTCGGCTTGTGAGTTGGCTTGCAGCTCTTTTTATTTTGCGAAGGGTTGGCATTTTGTCTGTCGTCTTGATGTCTGTTCAATGTTTGCACGGTCGTCAGTTAGGGTTGCCTATAACGTTTTACGTATTGGCGATGGGCGGGATTATTAGCACCGAAGTTCAATCGAAGAACAGAAGTTGAATTTAGCACTTCCGTTGATACGAAGCCGTTCAGCCCGCCTATTGCCAATACGATGTTGTGTGTTCGGCATTTTTGTTATTAGTCAATTCCAAGTTCTTTGTGCATTGCGTGCCATTCTTTTCCAAATTCAATCATTTCTAATGCAGCTTTTCGTTTGTCTTCGGGCAAGCATTGTATGCAAGTTGGATATTGAATGCCTTTGTAATGTACTTTACATTTAGGACATAACTCCATATTTTTTAAATCATAGTTAGAAGCACATCTTCTACACGCAGTTATTGTGTCTTCAAAAGAAAGATACTTTATATCGTCAGCCAAATAGAGTAAAAACGCTTCTTTCCCGATTATTTCTTCATCTTTGGTTTTGGCTTTTTCTCTTTGAAACCAATATTTTATATTCGATAAATTGTGATTATTTTTCCATTTGCCCTTTGATACAAAACACTTATCACGAACATCAAGAGCTTCTTCGTCTGTATAAAAAATTGTGATGAGTTCTTCTAACGATTTATAAATAGGTTCATCAAACTCGTGTTTGCATACTGCACAACGATATTGCGGTAGTTTTCTCACTCTTTTGTTAGGGCGATTGTCTCCACAATTTGGACATAGGGGAACAGCTATGTAATTATAGTTTTTTACGATATGGTTCTTAAATTCTGATTTATCAATTTCAGAATTGTTTTCTTTGAAAATTTGAGTGTATTTTCTTGTTATTTCTCTTTCGTAGTCGGAATATTTTTTGGGGTGAGAAAGATGCTGAATAGTTAAAGTGTCTGTACTATCACATATTTCGCATTTTTCTTTAAGAATTTTAGCTCGTCTTTCTTTCCAATCTTTTGTGTGCCACGACCGTTGTCCTTCTTTATAATCCTTCCAATATAGTTCTTTGGCAAGTTCTAATGTAATTTCTCCATTATCCAACTTTCCTTTCAATTCTATACGCTCTTTATAGGTCAACATATTTCAATTATTGATTTCATTGTTTACAAATCAAAACATTTAATATATCCGAAGTACTGCTCGTTCTCCTTCTTTACCCCATTGTACCTGCCACGCTCTACCGTCTATTTGGTCGAGAAGAATGAAATTATATATGTTAGTTGTGGGATAGAGAAAAAACCTACCATTTTTCTCTTCTTCTTTATCTACTCGAGAAATGTCTGATAGTGTAGTCTCAAATCTATAATCGCTTCCTTTGGTACTCCATTGAACTTGCCACATTTTTCCATTTCTTGTGTCCAATTTGATAAAAGTGTACATATTTCGTGTAGAAAAAAGTCTATAAGTAACTTCATTATCCGTTGAAATGTTTTGAATAGGAATGTCAGATGTACTTTGAGCAAAAGTTAGCATTGTCGTTAATGCAAAAGTCAGTGTCAAAAAAAATGTCTTCATATAGTCCGTTGTTTTAGTGTTTGTTTTTAGCGTGTCGTTTGATATGCTGACACACAACTCTTAAATATACGAAAGTTACCCGCCCAAAAGAATAAAACAATTTCTCAAAAATATTCATTTTGAGCTTTTTAGTAAAAAAACGAAAGAACTAAAACTTTCGCAAATACAGCCATTACTCATGTCGGCTTGGTGCAGACTTTTATTATTTACAGATGGGATTTATTATTCCCAATGAAACTTTGATGGCTCGTTGTTTTGTTGATATTGTTGATTGGGAAAAAGAGTTTCTGCCCGGAGTCAGCGGGACGCTGACCTCAATTCAAATTTCGTAATTTTCCGTATTAACCATTAATTCTTACCCCCTTTACCATTATCCACTATTTCTTAATTTGCATTACATCTTTGTATTAAATCATGATATCTATGAAACATTTCTTCATGCTCTTATTTTCTGTGAATTTGTTTTTTAGTCAATCTTGTAATCATCAACAAAAAGTGACTGTTGAAAAAAAGGATAATTTAAAGAAAGCTGATTCTTTAGAAGAAGCAGTTGACTGCACTGTTGCATTTTTTAATTCGGGCGAAAAGGTAAATAACACACAAAATGTTTTTGTTGAAGTGGATGGTAGAAAAAGTACGCTGGCCGCTTTTATGGATACGGTTGCTGCGGGTGATGATAGGTTGAAAGAGTTTGTTTCTACCGCTTTGTTTGATTTAGATGGAGATGGTAAAAAGGAATTGGTTATGAATGGATACACCGGCGGAGCACATTGTTGTGATCTTTTCAACTTTTTTGAAAATATTGAACCCAATACATATCGCCTTGTGGGTTCAACCTTTGCCGGTGATGTTTGTCCGGTAAAGGGAAATACATTCAACTTTTACTTTTTTCAGAGCCTGGGCTACTTTTTCACTTGTTATGCCTGTGGTTATTTTACGGATGAATATACTCCGATAGGCGACAAGGCTTTTTTTTCTTTTAAGTACGATAAGGGTAAATTGGTTATTATTCCGGGCAATGCAAAACTGAAAGAATTTCTTATTTCCAACCTGAAACAATTAAGTAAGCAACCCTATACAAAAATTGAAAATGATGGAATGGATGATGGATTGCGCAAGGAATATGCATTGACAATTGCAACATATTATTTTTCATTTGGAAAAGATATGGATGATTCTAAAGCGCTTTTTGATAAATACTATACGTTCCCTGATGCAACAAAGGTGTGGAATGAACTTGCATCAAACTTGCAATACATAGATGATAACAACGGTTTTTAAAACGGATTAGGAGTGTTAAAAGTCTTTTCTATCTCAATAATAATTCGCATGGTTTTATACCGGTAAATTTTTTAAATGCAGTACTAAAATGCGAAATAGATGAATAACCCAGTATAGATGAAACATCAGTAACACTCATTCCCTTTTCGTACAATAAATACTTTGCGTGCTCCATTCGTTGACTTTGATAAAAATCAAATATGGTAGTGCCGAAAATAATTTTAAATCCTTTTTTCAAATAGCATTCATTGATGGCAACCATTTTACTTAAATCACGAATGGTTATAGGTTCAGAAATACGGTCTATTAAAATTTCTCTGGCACGTGCGATACTTGCTCTGCTTTCTTCGCTTGCTAAAAATTTGTAGGTGAATTCCTGTTCATCCTTCGGTTTTAGCATACAATCCAAGCTGTATAAAAACAATACTTGTATTTGCGCATTAACAAAAACATTTTCAAGAGCGCCGGTAAAGTGGTGATTTAGCAAGGGTTCCAGTACATTTCGGATTTTCCCACACAGAGGCAGCGTGCGTGTAAAAGAATTTTTGTGCTTAAATCGCAATACCTTTTCCAGAAAATTAGGGTGATTAACCTTTGTGCCATTAGAAGAAAACTGCTGTAGAAATGCAGGCGGAAAACTAAAACTTAAAAAATCAATACTTTCAATTTTCTCACTACAATTTTTTGCCGGATGTATCATGCAATTTGAACATGTTGCCCCCGGATGAGAACAATAGATATTTCCGGCAATGCAAAATTTTAATTCAATTCGATTGCTTTGTGTCGCTTCAGGTGAGAAATAATAAGATAATAATCCCACATCATCAATGTCACATTCACGCGATTTTCTAAATCGCTGAAAGGAATATTGAACAGCTCCCGGCATCTTTCTTTCCTTTTCCTCAATTAAATCTTTGGCTGTAGGTAATTGTGCCGATGATAATATGTGTTCCAGTTCATTCATAACAGGTTGCAAAATTACGAAAGAAGAGGCTTAACGGGCTGTTAACTTCATTAGAAGGTATCTTCTAAAAAATCAGGATGAATAATTTGCTTCAGGTTTGAATTTGAATCTTTCGAAATATGTAAATTATTTGATGGATTTTAGTACTCTGTTTTTTATTTAATACACTTGCCGGTAATCTCATTTGCAATGGTTTTTTACCGGATGAGTGAACCTTTTCATTAATTTCTTTTTGAGTTGTTTATAATGTGTTAATTGTTAAGATGTTAAGGTCGTAAATAGGATAATAAAAACAATGCTTTTCTCCTTGTTAAGCGCATTAATTTTCATATCTTTGCACAGGCTTCAAAGCCATTAAAAAATATTGATTTTCAATCTAATTATGAGCACAGAAACAGACGTGGCACCAACTCAAAAATCCAATACATACAGCGCAGACAGTATCCAGGTTTTGGAAGGCCTGGAAGCCGTTAGAAAAAGACCCGCTATGTACATTGGCGATATAAGCACAAAGGGTCTTCATCACTTAGTTTATGAGGTAGTAGATAATTCAATTGATGAGGCTTTGGCCGGTCATTGTAAGAATATTGAAGTTACTATCCATGAAGATAATAGCATATCGGTAAAAGATGATGGACGTGGTATTCCTACCGGAATGCATTCCAAGGAGCATCGCAGTGCGCTTGAAGTAGTAATGACTGTATTGCATGCGGGCGGTAAGTTTGATAAAGGCTCTTATAAAGTATCAGGCGGATTGCACGGGGTGGGAGTAAGTTGTGTGAATGCCCTTAGTTCTCATTTGCATGTTACTGTTAGGCGTGATGGGAAGGTATTTGAACAAGAGTATGAAAAAGGAATTCCTAAGTATGCTGTTCGAGAAATTGGAACTACTGAAGGAAGAGGTACAGAAGTGAGATTTTGGCCGGATGCCTCCATTTTTATTGTTACCGAATACAATAAGGAAATTTTAGAAAGCCGTTTACGTGAATTAGCCTACCTGAACAAAGGCATTTCAATTATTTTAAATGATTTGCGTGATCAGGATGAATCTGGTAACACCTATTCAAAACGATTCCATAGCGAAGGAGGTATTGTTGAATTTGTACAAACTATTGACAAGAATTCAAATCGGTTACCGTTAATTCCTCAGGTAATTTATTGTGATGGACGGGATGATGCTACAAATGTTGCTGTTGAAGTGGCCATGGTTTATAATGCGGGGTATCAGGAAAATATTTTTAGTTACGTAAATAACATCAATACTATTGAAGGAGGTACTCATGTTGCCGGGTTTCGCAGAAGTATAACCCGGGTGTTTAAAAGCTATGGCGAAAAGCAAGGTATGTTTGATAAGGCTAAAGTGAGCATAGAAGGAGATGATTTTCGTGAAGGGATTTCGGCTATTATTTCAGTAAAAGTTCCGGAGCCTCAGTTTGAGGGACAAACTAAAACCAAGCTGGGAAATAGTGAAGTGATGGGAATAGTAGATACTACGTTGAGCAGGGTGCTTGAAAATTATCTTGAAGAAAATCCCCGCGATGCCAAAACGATTATACAAAAAGTTATTTTAGCTGCTCAAGCTCGTGCTGCGGCTAAGCGTGCCCGTGATATGGTGCAAAGAAAAAGTGTTTTGGTTGGTGGCGGCCTTCCGGGGAAACTTGCAGATTGCTCCGACAAAGATCCGGGAAGATGTGAATTGTTTTTGGTGGAAGGAGATTCGGCAGGAGGTACTGCAAAACAAGGCCGCGATAGGAGCTTTCAGGCAATTTTACCACTTCGAGGTAAAATCCTTAATGTAGAAAAAGCTATGGAGCATAAGATTTACGACAATGAAGAGATACGGAATATCTTCACTGCATTGGGCGTTAAAATTGGTACACCTGATGATCCGAAGTCACTTGACCTGTCCAAACTTCGATATCATAAGTTGATTATTATGACTGATGCTGATGTGGACGGATCGCATATCGCCACTTTGATTTTAACATTCGTGTTTAGATATATGAAGGAAATGGTGGAGCAAGGGTATATGTATATCGCACAGCCTCCTCTTTATTTAGTTAAGAAAGGGAAGGAAGAAGCTTATGCATGGAATGAAGAGGAACGGAAAAAACTGGTTAAAGAAATAGGCCAGGGTAAGGATGATAGTGTGTCCATTCAACGATATAAGGGTTTGGGTGAAATGAATGCTGAACAATTGTGGGAAACAACAATGAATCCAGTAACAAGAACCTTAAAACAAGTTACTATTGAAAGTGCAGCAGAAGCAGATAGAGTGTTCAGTATGCTGATGGGTGATGATGTACCTCCACGTCGTGAATTTATTGAAACACATGCCAAATATGCAAATATTGATGTGTAAAAAGATTTTAATACTACAGTTTGATAATTTTTTATTAGCTTGTAGTTAATTAAACATATTAATTTAATAACCTAAATACTACTATCATGGCTAAAATGCTTACAGCTTATTGCATGAAAACGAAAGAAAAGAATGTTCCAATGCAAAATGCAGTTATTACAAAAACAGCTCGTGGTGGCTATATGGCCCAAGGCGATGATGGTAAAGGCAACAAAATGACTACCATGCTGGCTGAGGCCAGGGCATTGGAAGCCATTAAAGATGGTGTTGCTAAAAAAGGCTGGTAATACTTCCCATTTTTATTTGCAGCAACTATATACTGACATGTTGCCGTAATTCATTGGAATAAGTAAGATAAAATTTCTTATACTTTTTCTGCCGGCTGATTGATATACTGTGTTATCCTTTCAAAAAAGTGATACAATACCTGCATATTAGTTATATCCTCAACAATGAGAATACCGTTTTTCCCTACTTGTTTTAGTTGTGCCTTATTGGTGCCGTGTTGAAGAAAACTCAAAATTCCATTAAAAGTGCTGCTTTGAAAATAGGGAGAGTCGGGATTGTTTACAAAGAAACATTTTAATTTTTCGTTTTTCAATAATAGCTTTTCAAAGCCAAGTAGGATACCCATCTTTTTGACTCGTAAAGTGGTAAATAAATCTTCAGTTTGTGGAGGTACTTTTCCAAAACGATCGGTGAGTTCATTATGGAAAGTTGCAAGTTCTTCTTCTGTATCACATTGGTTCAACCGGGCATATAATGCCAGCCGTTCGGTTATGCTCTCTACATAACTATCCGGTATTAAAATTTCTAAATCAGTATCAATAGTACAATCGGAAACATAATCATCTTGTTGGGCAATTTCTTCTTGAAAAAGCTCCTTAAAATCAGATCGCTTTAATTCACGAATTGCTTCATCTAATATTTTCTGATACATTTCAAAACCAATTTCTGCAATAAACCCACTTTGTTCACCCCCCAACAAATTACCGGCTCCTCTTATATCTAAGTCGCGCATAGCAATTTGAAATCCACTACCAAGGTCGCTGTATTGTTCAAGGGTATTAAGTCGCTTTCTACTATCGGTGGGTAATGTGCTAATGGGCGGAGCTATTAAATAACAAAATGCCTTTTTATTGCTTCTGCCTACGCGCCCCCTTAATTGGTGTAAGTCACTTAATCCAAATTGATGGGCATTATTTACAATGATGGTATTCACGTTTGGAATATCTACTCCGCTTTCCACAATGTTTGTACACACTAACACATCGTATTTACCATCTATAAAATCTAAGATGGTGTCTTCCAATTTAGGTCCATCCATCTTACCGTGTGCAGCCGCAATGGAAAGGTCCGGGCAGAGCCCCTGTATAAGACTGCGCATTTCTTCAAGCCCCTTTACTCGGTTATGAATAAAAAACACCTGACCGCCGCGTTCTGTTTCAAAATAAATAATATCACGAATGGTATCTTCATTAAAACCTAGAATTTCTGTTTGGATAGGCTGGCGGTTGGGGGGTGGCGTATTAATGATGCTGAGATCACGCGCACCCATTAAGCTAAATTGAAGCGTTCTTGGGATAGGCGTTGCCGTTAGTGTTAATGAATCTACAGTGGTACGTAGAGATTTTATTTTCTCTTTTGCGGCTACACCAAACTTTTGCTCTTCATCAATTATTAAAATACCCAGGTCTTTAAATTTTACATCTTTTCCTAATAATGCATGCGTGCCAATCATGATATCCGTCTTGCCTTCTTCGAGTTTTTTTAATGACTCTTTTTTTTCTTTTGTTGATTTAAAGCGGTTGATAAAATCAACGGTTACCGGAAAACTTTTCAAACGGTCTGAAAAAGTTTTGTAGTGTTGATAGGCAAGGATAGTGGTGGGTACCAATACGGCAGCTTGCTTCCCATCTACACAGGTTTTAAAAGCAGCCCTAATGGCAATTTCAGTTTTGCCAAAACCTACATCACCACAAATCAACCGGTCCATTGGTGCATTTTTTTGCATATCCTGCTTTACATCTTCGCTGGCTTTTGCCTGGTCAGGTGTGTCCTCATATATAAAGCTTGCCTCTAATTCGGTTTGCATATAATTATCTGGTGAATGAGCAAACCCAACCTGCGCTTTACGCTGAGCATATAGGCGAATTAAATCAATGGCAATATCTTTAACCTGCTTCTTGGTTTTTTCCTTTAGCTTATTCCATACATCACTGCCTAATTTGTATATTTTAGGCATGCTTCCCTCTTTGCCAGAGTATTTACTTATTTTATGGAGAGAGGAAATATTCACATACAGTAAGTCGCCATCTTTATATCTTATTCTTACTGCTTCTTGAATCCTACCATTATTTTCAATTTTTTCTAATCCACTGTAAATACCTACACCATGGTCTATGTGTGTTACGAAATCTCCCGGCTGAAGCTCGCGTAGCGTTTTTAATGTAATGGCTTTGTTTTTATTAAAAGCTTGTTTAACCCGGTATTTATGATAACGCTGAAAAATTTGGTGATCGGTATAGCAAACTATCTTTCTGTCATGATCAATGAATCCGCTGTGGATAGAAATAGGCACAGGCTGAAATTCAATGTTGGCTTTAAGATCAGTAAAGATTGAATGAATGCGTTCAAATTGTTTTGCATTTTCTGCAAATAAAAATATTCGATATTGTTTGGATTGATATTCGTTTAAATTGCTTATTAATAAATTAAACTGCCTGTTAAAGGTAGGCTGGCTGTTAGTATGGAAATTGATAGCATCATCAAATTTTGAGAAATAGGGTTTCCCTAATTCTACGATATGTCTTTTTAGAATACTTTGTTCTAATTCGGCTGAGGATACGAAGTCATCTGGTAAGATTTTCTTTTTTTCGTGTGCAGGTTCCTCTGGTTGATTCCCTTCGTTGTTTGGTTGCTCATTTTGTAGCGAAAGAAAAATACCTAAATCTTCCTTTTGCTGTTCCACAATTTCTTTAATGAGTTGCCAGTCGAGGGTCCATACTACTGTATTGTCTGAAAGGAAATCAAAGAGTGAAACCTTTTCTTCTATACAATCTTCCTCTTGAACAGAAATAATGCTGGGGATAATATTTACATGCAACAACCTACGCTCACTAAGTTGAGACTCTGGATTAAAAATGCGAATACTATCCACTTCGTTTCCAAACAATTCTACCCGGTAAGGTTTGTCGTTTCCAAAAGAGTATAAATCAAAAATTCCGCCACGTATGGCAAACTGGCCGGGTTCGTAAACAAAATCGGTACGTACAAAACCATGGTGAATGAGTTTAGACAGTATCTCATCTACATTCAATTCATCGCCTTGTTTAATGGATATAATACTATTTTGTACAGATGCCGGTATTATTACTTTTTCAAAAAGGGCTTCAGGATAAGAAATCATTACCTTTTTGTTTCCCTGATTTAAAAAACTGCTCAGTGCTTCGGTACGCAGCATCACATGGCTGCTATTGAGTAATTTAAAATTTCGTGGATGCTTAAATGAAGAAGGAAAGAAAAACAGGTTTGGTGATTTAGAAATATTCTCTAAAGAGTTATGAAAATATGCAGCCTCTTCATTATCCCGTAAAATAACCAGGTGGTTTAATTGCGAAGTAATAGGTTGTGAAAGTATTTGGGCTATGATAAATTGAGATGAACTACCATTTAGGCCTGAAAGAGAGAAATGCTGAGGTTTGGATAAAGTGAGCCTGTTCGCAATTGAAAAACTGCGTGAATCGTTATCATATATTTCCTTCAATAAATCTGCACTCATTAGCTCTGATGCAAAGATACGAAGTCAAATTGCAGATTAGATACATTGATTCCTCAATAAATTGTTTATCTTTCTGTAAACATTCAAGTATGGCCGCAGCACCTTGGCGCACAGCAGTAGTTGAACGCATTACGGAAGAGGTTAAAAATACCCGCCGTTTTTTCTTTCGAGTACCGGATTTGGAGCAATTTGATTTCATTCCGGGACAATTTGTTACTCTCGATTTACCAATTCATGAAAAGCCTGCCCGTCGTTGGCGTAGCTATTCCATTGCCAGTAGGCCGGATGGTTCAAATGTTTTTGAATTATGTATTGTTTTACTTGAGGGGGGTGCCGGTACCACGTATTTATTTAATGAGGTACGTGAAGGTTCAGAGATTCCGGTGCGAGGGCCACTTGGTGCTTTTATTCTTCCTGATAATCTTGTGCAAAAAGATATTTATTTTATTTGTACGGGAACAGGCATCGCACCCTTTAGAAGCATGCTTCATCACATCTTGGTAAATAATATTCCGCACAAGGGCATTTATTTAATTTTTGGAACACGCAAACGAGAGAACCTGCTTTATTTTGATGAGATGGTACATCTTGCAGCCAGTTTGCCCGAATTCCATTTTATGCCCACCTTATCCCGTGAGGTATGGGAAGGTAGAACAGGTTATGTACATGATGTGTATGAAGATATGTTGAGAAGAAATTCAACACCCGTAGGTTCCGAAGAAGAAAGCGGTGCTGTTTTTTATCTGTGCGGCTGGAAGGATATGATAAATGAAGCAAAAAAGCGGATAACCGATATGGGCTTTTCACGTAAATGCATTCATCAGGAACTGTATGGTTAATCTTAACCGATTAGTTGTAAGATTTTATCTTTTACTTCTGATATGGGTATTCTTTCCTGGCGCATATCATCACGATAACGAATAGTTACCGTATTATCTTCCTTGGTTTGATGGTCTATGGTAACACAAAACGGTGTGCCGATGGCATCCATTCTGCGATAGCGTTTTCCAATAGCATCTTTTTCTTCATAGAAGCAATGAAAGTGCGGTTTACATTCTTTTAATAATTGGCGGGCAAGCTCAGGCAAGCCATCCTTTTTTAAAAGTGGGAGTACAGCTAATTTTACCGGCGCCAGGGCTGCCGGTATTTTCATTACCACCCTGCTATCTTCTGTTCCATCTTCTTTGACCCATTTTTCTTCCCGGTAAGCTAAGCTTATAACGGTAAGGAATAGACGATCCAACCCTATAGATGTTTCAACTACATAAGGAGTATAGTTACCTATAGGTTTTCCATCAGGGCCCAAATCATTATCGAAGTATTGTATTTTTTTACGGCTAAATTCCTGATGTTGTTTTAAGTCATAATCAGTGCGGCTATGGATACCTTCAAGTTCTTTCCAACCAAACGGAAATTCAAATTCAATATCTACAGCAGCATCAGCGTAGTGAGCCAATTTAACGTGATTATGATAACGCAATTTTTCTGCCGGAATACCTAGTTCTTCGAGCCATTTCTTTCTTTCTGCTTTCCAGTATGCATACCATTCCATTTGTGTGCCCGGCTTAATAAAGAATTGCATTTCCATTTGTTCAAATTCACGCATTCTAAAAATAAATTGACGGGCTACAATTTCGTTTCTAAATGCTTTACCGGTTTGTGCAATGCCAAAAGGAATTTTCATTCTTCCTGTTTTTTGCACGTTTAAAAAATTCACGAAGATACCTTGTGCAGTTTCCGGTCTTAAATAAATTAAGTCAGCATCGTCTGCTACACTACCTATTTTTGTGCTGAACATTAGGTTGAATTGCCGGATTTCAGTCCAGTTACATGTTTTACTTACAGTGCATACAATTTTATTTTTTTCGATTAGTTTTTTTAACTCATCGTAATTATTATTCAACAGTAAGTTATCCATCTCTTCCAATAATAATTTTCCTTCTGCTTCAGATAACGTTTCTGCATGTGCTTCCAATAAATGATCAACACGATAGCGCTTTTTACTGTCTTTGTTGTCAATCATTGGGTCGCTGAAATTATCTACATGCCCACTTGCTTTCCAGGTTGTAGGGTGCATGAAAATGGCTGCGTCAATACCAACGATATTATTTTCTTGAAGTTGGGTCATAAATTTCCACCAGGAATCACGCAAGTTCTTTTTTAATTGGGCTCCCATTTGTCCATAGTCGTAAACGGCAGCTAACCCGTCATAAATTTCTGAAGAAGGAAAAATAAATCCATATTCTTTGCAGTGACTGATGATATCCTGAAATTGCTGTGTATTGTTCGCCATAAGGCTGCAAAGATAATTGTTCCTTTTTTTAATGTTATATAACAAAAAACCACCCTCAAAAGAGAGGGTGGCCGGTGTAAGGTTAGGTGGTAAAGGATTTAACTGCAACCTAAGCTGTTGCCGCAATTGATGCATTTGTAACAGGTGCCGCTACGAATAGTAATGTGTCCGCAGGTATTACACAACGGAGCATCACTTTGCATTACTCTGTTGGCTTGGTTTACAGGATCCATTCCAATTTTGGGGGCTACCGAACCCTCGTAATTGGCGGTAGTAGTGTTGGTTGTGGCGTGGGGTGTTATCACTCTTATATCGCTTAATTCCTGTTTACGTTCTCCAATAGTGGGTGTGCTTTCATCCCACTCCTCATTACCCATGTTTCCTATTTCCGGCTTATCCAATACGTGTACAAGGTCTGTTCTGCCAAGATAATCGTATGCTAAACTGCGGAAAATAAAATCAATAATTGATGTGGTTCGTTTAATATTTGGATGCTCTACATGCCCTGATGGTTCGAATCTGGTAAATACAAACTTTTCTACAAACTCTTCAAGCGGAACACCATATTGTAATCCTATAGAAACTGCTATGGCAAAACAGTTTAGCATACTGCGCATAGTAGCTCCTTCCTTAGACATGTCAATGAATATTTCACCCAATGTGCCATCAGAATAATCACCGGTACGGAGAAATAGGGTTTGGTCGCTGATTTTTGCTTTTTGAGTATAACCTTTGCGCTTTGCAGGTAAGGTACGTCTTTCAACTATTCTGGCCAGTTGGCGTTTTAAAGAAGTGTCTGCACTGTTTTGTACGCGCTTATTAACCTCGGTTAATAATTCTTCTATTGATAAACTTGCCATATCAAGTAGCGCCGTAGTATGTTCTTCATTTGTGGATTTTGTGTCTTGATTACTTTTATCATTTTTCTTTTTATCCACTTTATTGCTAAGCGGCTGGCTAAGTTTTGAACCATCGCGATAAAGCGCACACGCTTTTAATCCCAGCTCCCAGCTAAGGCGATAGGCATCTGCTATTTCCTCTTCGATTGCTTCGTTAGGGAGATTAATCGTTTTACTAATGGCACCACTTAAGAAAGGTTGTGCGGCTGCCATCATGCGAATATGCCCGTGTGCATGAATGAATCGCTTGCCGTTTTGTCCGCATTTATTTGCGCAATCAAAAACAGGGAGGTGTTCCTTTTTTAGGTGAGGAGCACCTTCAATGGTCATCGTACCACAGATGTATTCATTTGCTGCTTCAATTTGCTCATCGGTAAAGCCCAGAGCTTCCAGCATATTCCATCTAAAATCGTTATACTCTTCCGGTTTAAACCCTATACGTTCCAAACATGCCTCACCAAGGGTAAATACATTAAATACAAAACCAATTGCAAACGCACTGCCCATTGCAGCATTTAAGGTTTTAAGATCCGTTTTATTGAAGCCTTTTGAAAGCAAAGACTCTTCATTAATATATGGTGCGCCTTTTAATGAAGCGTGTCCTTTAGCATAGTTAACAATCTCGGTAATTTGATTTTCAGGGTATTTTAAATTACGCAGTGCTTGTGGTACACTTTGATTGATAATTTTGAAATATCCGCCACCACTTAATTTTTTAAACTTCACCAAGGCAAAATCCGGTTCTACTCCTGTGGTGTCACAATCCATAATCAGCCCAATGGTACCGGTGGGTGCAATTACCGTAGTTTGTGCATTTCGGTATCCATATTTTTCTCCCATTTGTACGGCATCGTCCCAGGCCTTTGTGGCGGCTTTAAGTAAATAATCAGGACAATATTTTGCTTGAATTCCTTTTGGTTTAATTTCTAATCCATCATAGGCATCCATGGCATCATAGGCAGCAGCACGATGATTGCGCATTACACGCATCATGTGTGGCTTGTTTTTTTCATACTCTTTAAATGTTCCTAAAAAAGAGGCCATTTCAGCGGAAGTTTTGTATGCTGTTCCGGTCATGATAGCTGTAATAGCTCCGGCAATTCCCCGCGCTTCCTCACTATCGTAAGCAATGCCGCTTACCATAAGCATACTGCCAAGGTTGGCAAAACCAAGGCCCAGTGTACGATAGTCAAAGCTGAGTTGTGCCACTTCTTTTGATGGGAACTGTGCCATTAGTACTGAAATTTCCAGCACAATGGTCCACAGCCGGCAAGTGTATTCAAAGCCTTCCACATCGAAGGTGTTTTGTGCTTCATTATAAAATCTACGTAGGTTAACGCTGGCCAAATTGCAGGCAGTATTGTCTAAAAACATATATTCACTGCATGGGTTGGAAGCTCTTATTGGGCCACCTTCCGGACACGTATGCCATTCATTAATAGTAGTGTCATATTGAGTGCCGGGATCAGCGCATCTCCAGGCTGCATAGTTGATTTGGTTCCAAAGCTCACGGGCTTTTACCTTTTTCATGGTATGGCCATCGCTTCTTGCTTTAAGTTCCCAATCACCATCCTCATCAAGTGCTTTAAAAAAACTGTTTGGAATACGAACTGAGTTATTGCTGTTTTGTCCGCTTACCGTACGGTAAGCTTCACCTTCATAGTCGTTAGAATAACCGGCAGCTATTAATGCTGCTACTTTGTCTTCTTCTTTAACTTTCCAATTTACAAATTCAACAATTTCCGGATGGTCTAAATCAAGGCATACCATCTTTGCAGCCCTACGTGTGGTGCCTCCGCTTTTTATAGCTCCTGCAGCACGGTCTCCAATTTTAAGGAAACTCATCAATCCGCTGGATGTTCCACCTCCACTTAATTTTTCACCTTCACCTCTAATACTGCTGAAGTTAGTGCCTACACCACTACCATATTTAAAAATCCGAGCTTCACGCAGCCATAAATCCATGATTCCTCCTTCATTCACTAAGTCATCATCTACACTTAAAATAAAACAAGCGTGAGGCTGAGGGCGCTCATACGCTGAAGTAGATTTCTTTAGTTTATTATCAACCGGATCTACATAATAATGTCCCTGTGGTTTACCGGTTATGCCGTACACTTCATGCAAACCGGTATTAAACCACTGTGGACTGTTAGGCACGCATGCCTGATTAAGAATTGAATATACTAACTCATCATAAAAAGTTTGGGCATCTTTTTTAGATGCGAAATAATGATATCGTTCACCCCACATGCGCCAACAATGAGCCATGCGATGAGCAACTTGTTTAATAGAAGTTTCACGTCCTGTGGAACCATTGGGTTGAGGAACTCCCGCTTTACGAAAATATTTTTGTGCAAGAATATCAGTTGCAATTTGGCTCCATGATTTTGGAACCTCTACATTGTCCATTTGGAAAACGGCTTCGCCGGTGGGGTTCTTAATTACCGATGTGCGGTAATCGTATTCAAACAAATCAAACGGGCTTACATGCTCTTTTGTAAACTGGCGGTTAATCTGTAAGGCGCCATTGCGCTGCTTTTTCGTTGGCATATTAAGGTTCTGTTGTGGTTAGTAATTTGTCCTGCTGGAGGACAACGAAAGTATCTCTTGAAAATGGAGTTTCATAGGCTATTCTATCAACAAACTGTGGATAAAAAATGTGAATAATTGGGAAGGGTGCACAGGGTTTGTGTTACATGCGTTTTTCACTAAATGTGGAAAGAAAAAGTTTTTTTTTATTAAAAGGGATGATTATTCTATTTGATGTTTTTTCTTCAAATAATGAGAGGATAATTTGCTATTTCCGGATTGTCTTTATAAAAATCTTGAAATGGTTATATTGAAATTCATTTTTGAAATAATTACAACTGTAATACTAACTTAATTGATGATATCGCGAAAAGATAATGCATGGTTGAGATTTTTATTTGGAGAAAAACCTGACATAGCATTGCTTACTTTTGTATTCTATGCGAGCGGTTATTCAACGGGTAAAGAATGCATCGGTAATGGCCAACGGCATACTTACCGGTAAGATTAATCAGGGGCTTCTGGTGTTGGTAGGGATTGAAAATGGTGATGGTGATGAGGATGTGCAATGGCTTGCATCAAAAATTGTGGCTATGCGAATTTTTGATGATGAGCATGGGGTGCCTAATCTGTCTGTGAAAGAGGTAAACGGTTCTATATTGGTAGTTTCACAATTCACGTTATTTGCATCAACAAAAAAGGGGAATCGTCCGGGCTATTCACGTGCTGCCAAGCCGGAGATATCAATACCTGTGTATAAATTTTTTTTACATATACTTACTTCGTTGTTGCAGCAAGAAATACCGGCAGGTGTTTTTGGTGCAGATATGTTAGTGAGTTTGGAAAATGATGGGCCGGTTACCATTTTGATAGATACTAAAAACAGAGAATAATGGAAAATATCTCCTTTAATGAAGCGCAGCAACAAGTTGATCATTGGATAAAGAAATATGGTGTTCGATATTTTAACGAACTCACCAATTTGGGTATTCTTATTGAAGAGGTAGGTGAGCTGTCACGCATTATGGTACGGAAATATGGGGAACAGTCTTTTAAGGAAGGTGAGGATAGTAAACCACTTGCCGATGAAATGGCAGATGTGTTGTGGGTGTTGATTTGCCTTGCTAACCAAACCGGTGTAGATCTTTCAGTGGCCTTTAAAAAAAATATGGAAAAGAAAACACAAAGAGATGCAAACCGGCATCATCAAAACAAAAAATTGAAATAATGGTTCAACAAAAATTGAAATAGAAAATGGATTCTAACTGGTTTGCCTTTAACAAAGAAAAAGTAGTTCAGGCGTTACGATATCATTTTATTAGCCGTAAAGAAATAAAAATTTTACTTATTGTGGTTAATGTGTTTGCGGTGCTTTCTGCAGTAATTTTCTTTTTTAAAAAAATATCTCCATTAGCCTTTCTTATGGCTTCGGTGTTGTGGTTTTTTTTAATGCTGATGTTTTGGTTTGTGCTTCCCCGAATCATTTATAGAAAAACAAAGGTGTTTAAAGAGGAGTTTAGGGTTCACTTTTCTGACGCTGCTTTCACCCTTGAAAATAGAGTGGGTGAGCGTGCTTGGTATTGGAAGGAATTTGAGTCATGGATGGAAAGTCCACATTTTTTTCATCTTTATTTTAACAGCCGCTCATTTTTTATTGTACCCAAAGAGGCTTTTGAAGGAGATGTGGCGCATGAGTTCAGAAAAACATTAAGGCAGTTTGTTAAATATACTTCTCCATAGTACGATGTGGTAAGCCTACTTCTATAAAATCATTACCATAAATTTTATATCCTGCTCTTTCATAAAATCCAATGGCTGTATTGCGTGCGTTCATGGTAATTCGCTTGTATCCCTTATCTCGAGCAATATTTTCTGCAAACACTAACAAAGCAGCACCAATGCCTTTACCCTGCATATTTTTTGGAACCGCCATTTGTCTTAACCGAAGGGTAGCGTGTTCGGGTGTTTGTGAAAGAATACAACAAGCCAGCATATCATCATCTTCAAATGACGCTAAAAGAATATCATCTTTTTCAAGAGCTAAATCTTCATCAGAGAATGTAAGCCCAAGGGGCTGACGCAATATATTATACCGTAGGTTTACCATCTGCCGGTACTCAGGTGAATTGTGGTCTATCAGTCTTAACCCCATATATTTTAAAGTAGGCTGAAGGATAAAATGCTTTCATCATCAATTTACTATAATTAGCTCATCTACCCGGGGAAATGTTTAGGTTTTATAATAAATGAAAAAGTCAACTATTTAAAATCTCCTTGAGGTTATAGCATAACTTACTGATATTTAATGAGTTTTAGCATATTTGCGGAAAAGTTTGGAATTGTTTCAAAAAGTATATTTTTGCACCTGATTAACTAAATTTATTTATCATGTCAGACGTTGCAACAAGAGTTAAAAAAATAATTGTTGACAAATTAGGAGTGGATGAGGCTGAGGTAACACCGGAAGCTTCATTTACAAATGATTTAGGAGCCGATAGCTTGGACACAGTTGAATTAATTATGGAATTCGAAAAGGAATTCAATATTTCTATTCCTGATGAACAGGCTGAAACTATTACAACTGTTGGTCAGGCAGTTTCTTATTTGGAAGAGAACGCCAAATAATATCTTTTTAATCTTTCACAGGCAAATATGGATTTGAAGCGTGTTGTCGTTACTGGAATAGGGGCAATTACACCGATTGGTAAAACTGTACAGGAATTCTGGAACGGTTTACAAAGAGGTGAAAGCGGTTGTGACTTTGTTCATCAGTTCGATATTTCAAAGTTTAAAACCAGGTTTGCCTGTGAGGTTAAGGATTTTGACCCCACTAATTATCTCGATAGAAAGGAAGCGCGTAAGCTTGACCGTTATGCTCAGTTTGCTTTAATAGCAAGTGATGAGGCAGTAAAAGATGCCGGTATTACGGCTGATAATGTAGATCACGACCGGGTAGGTGTGATTTTTGCAAGCGGTATTGGCGGCCTGATAACTTTTCAAGAGGAAGTTACCAATTTTGCTTTGAGCGATGGTACGCCACGCTTTAATCCTTTCTTTATTCCTAAAATGATTTTGGATATTGCTGCAGGGCACATCTCTATGCGTTACGGATTTAGAGGTCCTAACTTTGCAGTAGTAAGTGCTTGTGCTTCTTCTACCAATGCTATTATTGATGCTTTTGATAATATCCGAATTGGGAAAGCAGATATAATTGTAACCGGTGGTAGCGAGGCGGTAATTAGTGCTGCAGGAGTTGGTGGTTTTAATGCCATGAAAGCACTTAGTGAAAGAAATGATGACCCTAAAACTGCCAGCAGACCGTTTGATAAAGAACGCGATGGCTTTGTAATGGGGGAGGGAGCCGGAGTGCTTATTCTTGAAAGCCTTGAACATGCTCTTGCGCGCGGTGCAAAAATATATTGTGAAGTAGCTGGCGGAGGAGCTACTGCTGATGCACATCACATTACTGCTCCACACCCGGAAGGGCTGGGTGCAAAAAATGTAATGGCTGCTGCGCTTAAAGATGCAGCAATGAAACCCGAGGATATTGATTATATCAACGTACACGGAACATCAACTCCACTGGGTGATATTGCAGAGGTAAAGGCTATCATGAATATTTTTGGAGCACATGCCTATAACCTGAATATTTCATCTACTAAGAGTATGACAGGTCATTGTCTTGGCGCCGCAGGAGCGCTAGAAGCGTTATCTTGTATATTAGCTGTAACCAAGAATTTAATTCCTCCTACTATCAATCATTTTGTTGACGATCCCGAATTGGATCCAAAATTAAATTTTACTTTTAATAAAGCACAACATAAAACAGTGAATGCGGCATTGAGTAACACTTTCGGATTTGGTGGACACAATGCATCCGTGATATTAAAAAAGTATTCTGCCTAATTCTTTATATAACTTCATCTCACTTTCATTTTATTTTCTTTAGGTTTTCCCCAATTGCTTAATTTCGGGTAAACTTTTAATCATCAACGCGAAGATATTTTTTCAAAAATTATTTGAAGGCTCTTCAGATAAATCAACCTTTAGAAGTCAACTGAGTAATGTATTAGGATTTACTCCGGGTGATATTGGTATTTATCAGGCGGCATTAAGCCATCGGTCAATGCGTGAAGGCCCAGAAGAAAATAATGAGCGGTTGGAGTATTTGGGTGATGCTGTGTTAAGTTCAGTAATTGCTCATTACCTGTTTAGAATATATCCTTATAAGGGGGAAGGTTTTTTAACTGAGATGAGAAGTAAAATGGTTAACCGGCATAAGCTGAATGAAATTGCAGTTAAAATGGGCTTAAAGAAAATTACTATTTATAATAAATTTGATAACGGACTTAAGGTTTCGCAAATTTTTGGAAATACATTAGAAGCTATTGTGGGCGCAGTTTATTTGGATCGTGGGTATGACAAAACGGTAAAGTGGGTTGAGAAAAGGATAATCCTTCCTTACCTTATCACTGATGAATTAGAGTCTGTAGATATTAATGTGAAAAATAAACTGTATGGTTGGGCAAATAAAAATGGTAAGGCACTGGAGTTTGAAATCTTAGAAGAGAAATTAGAAGGCGGCAGACGATTATTTACTATAGGTGCTACAGTTGATGGAGAACTTGTTTCTGAAGGAAAGGGGTTTAATAAGAAAGACGCCAGCCAAATAGCCGCACAAATAGCAGTAGAGAAATTGGGAATTTAGTGTATTCACCACTGTTAGTTTAATTACTTAAACGCACCGAATATGAAAATAGGTATTTTGGGAAGTGGTAGCTGGGGAACAGCTTTGGCAAAATTAATGACAGATAGGGGGCTTACTATTTCCTGGTGGAATCGAAGTGCGGCTGCTATTGAAAAAATGATGCAAACCGGTCGTAATCCGCAGTATCTTAGTGGGGCGCGATTCAATGTAAGCCAACTAAAATTAAGTACACAGGCGCTTGATGTAATTGAAGCATCCGAAATCATTGTTATTGCCATTCCATCTGCATTTGTAGAAGATGTATTACAAGCATTGCCTTCGGATTGTTTTGACGGGAAAAAAGTGATTTCCGCAATAAAAGGAATAATACCCTCTCAAAATGTATTACTCAATGAATATTTGAAAACGCATTTTAATTTTCCAATCGAAAGTTATTTTACAGTAATGGGGCCGTGTCATGCAGAAGAAGTAGCTGCGGGAAAATTATCATATCTCACTTTTTCGGGTATTTATGAAGAAGCTACAACTGAAATGGCTTCTTTGTTCAAAACTACTTATTTAAATACTATTGTAAATAAGGATATTTATGGAGTTCAGTATGCTGCGGTATTAAAAAATATTTATGCAGTAGGTGCAGGTATTGCTCATGGTTTAGATTATGGTGATAATTTTTTGAGTGTACTTATTGCCAATAGCGGAGATGAAATGGCCGGTGTGTTGCGCAAAGCAGGTATCCTTAATGCGGAAGTAGGATATATAGACCATAGCAAACCTCCCATTGCCAATCAATATACTAATTATGCAGCTTCAGTGTATTTGGGCGATTTGTTGGTAACCTGTTACTCATTACATAGTAGAAACAGAACCTTTGGTAATATGATTGGAAAGGGATATGGTGTAAAAGCTGCACAATTAGAGATGAGCCAAATTGCCGAGGGTTACAATGCGAGCAGGTCCGTTCATATCCTTAATAAAACCATTTGCGCCGATATGCCTATTGCAGAAACAATTTATCATATTTTATGGAAAGATTTAGATGCTGAAGAAGGCTTCAAGCACATCGAATCTGTATTGGTTTAGATAAATAAATCCGCAGCAATGCCATCTGCAAATAATTTTCCTTCTTTGGTTAGGCGTATATACTTGCTGTCGGTTTCCATATACCCCCGATTAAAATAAACAATACAGTTGTCTTTAAATAACTCCAGTTTATCTGTTCCAAAGCGCTTACCCATTTCCGTTAGGTTTACTCCTGTGGAGGTTCTGAGGGATATCATTACCATTTCATTCCATTGGTCGGCCGGGGTGAGTAATTCTGAAGTAAATACCGGTTGATGGTTATTCATCTGCTTAACATACATAGCATTATTGGCTATGTTCCATCTGCGCTCGGTGTGTCCGTTAAAACTATGTGCTGCAGGGCCAAAACCCCAATATGGCTTCCCTTCCCAATAGCTGCTGTTATGTTTACTTTGCATACCCGGTATTGCGAAATTGCTAATTTCATAATGTTCATATCCGGCAGATTCAAGGAAATTCATTATCATCAAAAATTGTCTGGATTGGGTTTCAGCATCCACATCTTTGGATGTGTTCTTTTTTATTTGGGCAGCCAGTGCGGTTTTGGATTCTACAGTAAGTGCATAACAGGATAAATGAGGAACGCGCGCATTTAATAAAATATGCAAATGCTTTAATAAATCTTCGTCTGTTAACATGGGTGAACCAAAAATTAAATCTGCCGAATAATTCCTAAAACCGGCATCGTTAATCCATTTTAAACAGGCTAATGCATGTTTGGCAGTATGGGTTCTGCCCATCCATGTTAACTCCGCATCATTAAAAGATTGAATTCCTACACTTAACCGATTGATACCGGAATTTTTCCATGCTTGTAATGTAGCCGGTGTAATATCATCCGGGTTGGCTTCTAAGGTTATTTCAGCACCGGGTATAATATCAAATGTGGAATATATTGTTTTTAACAAACCTTCAATATATTTAGGCTCTATATAACTTGGTGTACCGCCACCAAAATATATGGTAGACACAGGGCTGTTGCTTGCATCAATAAAATGCTGAGGCTGCTTAATTTCCTTTTCAATAGCAGTTAAAACCTCATCTTTTAATTTCAAGGAGGTAGAAAAATGAAAATTGCAGTAATGGCACGCTTTTCTGCAAAAAGGAATATGAATATAAATACCTGTCAAATTGTAGTTTTACATTTTAATATCTGTTGCTCCTGCATGAATCGCCAAACTATCCGATGTATCATTCTTTTCTTATTAGGGCTCAGTCCGATATTTAAAGCGGATAAAGTTTTGGCACAAGATACTCTTTCAATTCATTATCTTCAGGTACATCCGTTTCACAAAGATACTTTGCCTGCTTCATGGAAATGGATATCGAACTTTACAGATAAAAATGCTACTGAGCAATATATCTATGGTATTCCCACTCAATTACAAATTCTTGGATATCCTTTGGCATCGGTTGATAGTGTTTGGGTGAAAGATTCAGTGATGCACGCCATGGTATATGCAGGAAAACAATATGAATTATTGACGCTTACTCCAGTAGATATTGATGATAAAGCACTTATAGAAATTGGATTTAAAGAAAAGCAATGGAAGAATAAATCTCTTTCTGCTCCACGATTGCTGCAAATGCAAAATAAATTATTAACCTATTATGCTAATAATGGATATCCGTTTGCACAGGTTTATCTGGATAGTATTGTAATGAATAATGAAACCATGTCGGCTCAATTAAAAGTGAACAAATCGTTGCTTTATCCAATAGATAGTATTCGAGTTCAGGGAAAGGCTAATATTCACCCAGCTTTTTTACAACGCTATCTCGATATACCTAATGGAAGCCCATATAATCAAGCAAAAATAGAACAGGTAGATAAAAAATTAAATGAACTGCCATTTTTTGCACTTGTTCAACCTACTGATGTAACAATGTTAGGTTCCGGAGCTGTTTTAAATGTATATGTAAATAATAAGCGCAGTAGCCAAACGAGTTTTTTAATTGGTGTTCTGCCTGATTCAAAGCGTGAAGGAAAACTAATGATTACCGGTGACGTTATGTTAGACTTGAAAAATTTGTTGGGTAGAGGAGAAAATATTTTATTAAAATGGCAACAATTGCAAAGGAATTCTCCAAGGCTTAACTTAGGCTTTCGGATGCCTTATGTTTTGCAATCCCGCTTTGGTATTGACCTCTCCTTCAATCTATATAAAAAGGATGCTAATTATTTACAAATTAATGGTCAGGCAGGGTTGGTGTATATTTCCTCTGCAGCTAAAACAGGGAAGCTTATAATGCAATGGCAAAAAACCGGATTATTGGTTGGCGCAGTAGATACCTTAAAAGTGATACAGCAAAGGAAACTTCCAGATATCATGGATGTAAGTGCAGTGAATGTGGGTATTCAATATGATTTTTCAAAAACTGATTATAAGTTCAATCCTCGCAAAGGGTGGGAGGGTGGAATGCAAACAACCATAGGGATTAAAAAGGTGTTACCCAACTCTGATATTCTTTCCATTAAAGACCCCACCTTTGATTACAACGCTTTATATGATTCAGTTAAAGGAAAGAGCTATCAACTGCGTGCGCAATTACACGCTGCTCATTATTTTTCAATAGGAAAACAAACTACATTGAAATGGGGTATTCATTCAGGCTTGTATTTAAGTAAACACATTTTCAGAAATGATATTTTTCAGATAGGAGGATTTAATTTGATGAGAGGGTTTGATGAAGAAAGTATTTTTACAGATCGCTTTTTAGTAAATTCAATTGAGTTTCGTTTGCTTACAGGTATGAATTCTTATCTATTTTTGTTTTCAGATGCAGGTTGGACAGCCAACAAGGTAGTGAACGTAAATAATCAATTTATCAGTGGGGGCTTAGGGTTGGTTTTAGAAACAAAACTTGGTTTGGTAAATGTGAGCTATGCTGTGGGAAAACGAAATGATGTGCCGTTCAGTTTACGTGAAGGATCTAAATTACATTTTGGATATTCTAATTTTTTTTAGTGAAATTATTATTACACTTTTCTCTTTTGTTGATTTTTACACTTGGTAGTATAATAATATTGCCGGCACAATCATTAGATACTGTAATAAATGTATTACCTGCTGATTCTATTATTTCAACCCAAGGGACTTTGGACTCATCGGCTATTGCTGATACCATATTTGAAAAGAAAAAACAATCGGTCCTTACACAAATTTTAGCAAACAATACCCTGATTAATTTCAGAAGCCAGCCTGTTTCGTATCCCGGCGAGCCGCATACTTATCACAGGATAGAATTTGATTTTTATTTTATGTTGTTTCTTTTTGCTTTTTTGGGTGTATTAAAGGTGGTTTATCCCCGGTATTTTAAAAACCTTTTCAGGGTATTTTTTAATACTTCGCTACAACAAGGGCAGCTAACTGATCAATTGTTGCAGGCCAAGCTTACCTCACTCTTGTTTAATATTTTCTTTCTTTTATCATTAAGTTTTTTCTTTTATCAATTTCTTAAGTTTGAAAATTTCAGACCACCGCAGAATGATTATAAACTATTGTTGGTCTTGGCTTCTGTTTTGGCTATTATCTATATTGGAAAATTTGTAATGCTCAAATTCACCGGCTGGGTTACCGGATATATGCAGGAGGCAGAGAGCTATATTTTTATTATTTTTTTAGTAAACAAGGTGTTGGGGATTGTACTATTGCCGCTGAGTTTTGTAATGAGCTTTGCCCGTGAAAAACTTTCTCATGCTACATTGATATTAGCCTGTATAGTTATATTATTAATTTTTCTAGTTAGGTACTTCAGGGCTTATGCTAATTTACAGCCTCGTATGATGGTGAATCGCTGGCACTTCTTATTATATATTATTGGAATGGAAATAATTCCGCTTTTCATCTTGTTTAAACTTGCCACTGAATTATTGTAGAAAAATTCGTAATTTTGCAACTCATTTGGAGTTAATAAGTATGGCCAAAAAAACAGGTAAAGAATCTGCTACCTCGAAACCTATTAAAAACGTACTGATTTCTCAGCCTAAGCCGGAGGGCGCAAAGTCGCCTTTTTTTGATTTGGCAGATAAATATGGGCTGCATGTAGATTTTTTCCCTTTTATAATAGTGGAACCGGTTTCAGGAAAAGATTTTAGAAAGCAAAAGATTGATTTCTCAGCTTATACTGCAGTTATTTTTGCCAGCCGAAATGCTATTGACCACTTCTTCCGGATTTGTGATGAGTTGAAAATTACCGTTTCGCAAGAATTAAAGTATTTCTGTATCACAGAAGCAGTTGCACTCTATTTGCAAAAATTTATTTTATATCGAAAAAGGAAGGTTTTCTTTGGTGCAGATGGTACAAACAAAAGTCTTTTTGATGTAATTAGCAGACATAAAGACAATGAAAAGTTTTTATATCCATGTTCAAGCAATTTTGATAGTGATATTACCAACTGGCTAAAATTGAATCATTGTGAATATGCGATTCCTGTTTTATATGAAATTATCAGTAATGATATTAAGCCGGTAATGGAAAAGACAAAGTATGATTTAATCTGCTTGTTTACGCCAGGTGGTGTTAGAAGCCTTCTTGAAAATTTTCCCAATTACAAACAAAACGGGGTTATGATAGGTGTTTTTGGTTCTAATACTTTTAAATCAGCCGAGGAGGCCGGCTTGCGGCTCGACATTAAAGCACCTATGCCGGAAAGGCCCAGTATGGTAAGCGCTATTGAACATTTTATATTAGAGAATAAAAAGTAGCCACTGTGGCTCAATCTTTGCATAATTAAGACATTATGCTTTTAAAATTTTCTAATCATTTATTAAATGAAACCAGTCCGTATTTATTACAGCATGCTCATAATCCGGTTAACTGGTACCCCTGGGGTGAAGAAGCACTGAATATTGCCCAAACAAAACAATTCCCTATAATACTTAGTATCGGATATGCATCTTGCCATTGGTGTCATGTAATGGAGCGGGAAAGTTTTGAAGATGAAGCAGTAGCCCGATTTATGAATGAAAATTTCGTATGTATTAAAGTGGATAGAGAAGAGCGCCCCGATTTGGATAATATTTATATGGAGGCGGTACAGGTGATGACAGGAAGCGGAGGTTGGCCACTCAATGTATTTTTAACACCTAATCTCAAACCATTTTTTGGAGGCACCTATTTTCCCCCTCGCCGGATTTATAATCGGATGTCGTGGACAGAAGTATTGAAGGCTATACATACTTCGTGGAAAGACCACCGTGAGGATATTGTTAAGCAGGCAAACGAAATTACCGGACACATCAGTGAAGATATTGCAGGAAGATTTCGCACACATGAAAGTGAAGAAATTTTTACCGTTGAAAAGGTAAAGAAAATGGTAAGTAACCTGATGGAAGAAGCAGACTATGATTTTGGTGGCTTTGGTTCAGCGCCAAAATTTCCACAAACAGCATGTCTTGATATGCTGTTGTTGGCCGGTCACCATCTTCAAATTCCTGATGCTGTAGCTCATGTTCATTTTTCACTTAAGGCAATGATTGATGGTGGTATGTATGACCAATTGGGTGGCGGCTTTTGCAGATATAGCACGGATGAAAAATGGCTGATCCCTCACTTTGAAAAAATGCTATATGATAATGCATTGTTGTTAAGTTTGATGGCAAAGGCCTATTTGGTAAAACAGGATCTTCTTTATAAGGATACCATAGAAGAGACATATCGTTTTCTATTGCGTGAAATGAAGGATGAAAGCGGTGGCTTTTATGCCGCACTTGATGCAGATTCAGATGGTGTGGAAGGAAAGTATTATGTGTGGGAAGAAGATGAAATTGAAAAAGTATTATTAGATGACACTTCACTTTTTTGTGCCATTTATAATGTAACAAAGACCGGTAATTGGGAAGGGAAAAATATTCTCAACAAAAAAGAAAATGAGGATGCAGTTGCAAAACAGTATAATATTTCTAAAGAAAATTTGAGTAAAAAAATAAATGAAGCAAAACAAAAACTGCTCAAAGTTCGAAATAACAGGATAAGACCCCGTACCGATGATAAAATTTTATTGGCATGGAATGCTATGCTGATTACTTCTTTTTGTGATTGTTACGCTGCCATTAATAAAATGGCATTTAAAGACGCAGCGATACAATTATATAAATATTGTAAATCCACATTTTTAAATAGTGATGGAAGTTTATGGCATACTTGTAATAAAGGAAAAGCTATGATTAAAGGAAATTTAGATGATTATGCCTTTTTTATTCGTAGCGCAATCTCTCTTCAAGAAATTACAGGTGATAGTGAATACCTCCACGAAGCAAGGCGCTTAACACAATATGTATTAAGCCATTTTCATGATGGGGATAACTTTTTTTATTTTGCACATGCCGATGAAACAAACTTATTGTTCCATAAAAAAGAATGGATGGATGGAGCTTCACCATCAGGTAATAGTATAATGGCCTATAACCTAAACTATCTGGGTATAATTTATGACATACCAGAGTGGAAATCAATGACTATCAATATGTTAAGAGAGGTGGATAGGGCAATCCAAAAATATACATCATCCATGGGGAGTTGGGCAGTATTACATACTTCAATTACTTTAGGGATATGGGAAATAGTAGTGAGTGGCGAAGTCTTTAACAATCTTTTGACAGATGTTTTAAAAATATATTTGCCCAATAAGGTAATACAAAGTAATATTGGTGCCGCAAATTTTCCGTTATTAGTGGGAAAAGATAGAAATGTTAATGCAATCCATGTCTGTAAAAATTATGCTTGCCAGCCACCCATGTTTTCTGTTTTCGACTTGGAAGCCTATGTTAAAAACCATTTGATTAGATGATTACTTACAATAATTTTACCTTTTAATCGTTTTATTTGTTAGGTGCTTATTTTTCTTTTGAAAATTAAGTTTCCTGAAACTTTTTGAAAATGAAAAAAATTCAGAAATATCATTACATTTGCCTATTACCCTCAAAGTTTAACAAGATGACAAATCGGATTTTCTATCTGATCGCCGTTTTCGCTATTCTTTCTTCTGCCACAAGCTGTAAGTTGATTAGTGGGAAAAAGAAATCTCGTGCATTACCAAATGATGGTCAACTTCATGGCGTAGCACCCGGTGCGAAATATAATATGAAGAAACCTGTTGGTATGGTTTACGTTCCCCAAGGTACATTCCACATGGGTCCAAGTGATGAAGATGTAAACTTCTCATTTACGGCACGCAATAAGGCTGTTTCCATTAGTGGTTTTTGGATGGATGCAACAGAGATTACCAATAACCAATATCGGCAGTTTACCAACTGGGTAAGAGATTCTATTGCTGCAAAGTTGATGGGATATATTAAACAGGACGTAAATGGTAATGAAGCAGTAGATTGGAAAAAAGTTAAAGAAATTAAGTGGGGCGATAAGGCTACTATTGAAAAGATTGATGCTATAATAGTAACGCCGGATAATAGAATTTTTGGTAAGAAGGAACTTGATGCAACAAAAATTGTATACCAATCAGAAATATTCGATTATAGCGCTGCCGCTCAAAATAGAGATGCTACAGTACCCAGGTCTGCATTTATAATTAAGAAACAAATTCCTGTTTATCCTGACTCATTATGTTGGGTAAGAGATTTCTCTTATTCTTATAATGAACCTATGGCAAAAAGATATTTTAACCACCCTGTTTTTGGAAATTATCCTGTAGTGGGTGTTAACTGGAAACAGGCGAATGCATTTTGCGAATGGCGTACTCATTATTTTAATTCATTCCTTGAAAGTAAAAAGCGTACTCCGGAGTCTAATTTCCATCTGCCAACCGAGGCACAATGGGAATATGCTGCTCGCGGTGGACGTTCACAAGCACAATACCCATGGGGTGGTCCTTATCTTCGTAATAAAAAAGGTTGCCTTTTGGCTAACTTCAAACCCGGAAGAGGAAATTACCCGGAAGATGGAGGCTTTTATACAGTGAGAGCCGATGCTTATTGGCCTAATGATTTCGGTTTGTATAATATGTCAGGTAACGTAGCAGAGTGGACAGCATCTTTATATTCTGAAGGAGGTTACAACTTCCAGCACGATATGAACCCAGATATTCGTTGGAACTCGAAGGATTCTGACCCTCCTCGTATGAAGCGTAAAGTATTACGTGGTGGAAGTTGGAAGGATGTAGGATTTATGTTACAGGTTTCTACTCGTAGCTATGAATATATGGATACAGCTAAATCCTATATTGGATTTAGGAGTGTGATTGATTTACCCGCTGTAACATCAAGAAAACGCTAATAAGAAAAATTTTAATTAAAATTTTAATGAAATTTATAAAAGGTAATCCGTCTATAACATTCCGGGTTACCTTATTAAGTATTTTTAATAACAAACAAAATCCACTTAACTAAAAAACACAAAAACTATGGCTGCTGGTCAATCACGTCCAATTGATAGGATTCTAAACATTTTCGTTTCTGCTGCTGCGGTACCTGTACTACTCGGTGCATTGTTTAAAATTACTCACGCACCCGGTGCCGATGTATGGCTAAAGATTGGCCTTTACACAGAGGCAGCTGTGTTTCTTGCCTATGCATTATTATATTTGTTCGCCCCTCCGCCCGAGCCGGGGATGCCAGTTTCCGCTGCTGAGGCAGGAAATCCGGTATTGAAGAATATGGATAAAATGATGCAGGATGCAGATATTACGCCTACCAGCTTAAAAAGACTTGGTGAAGGATTTAATAAATTAACTTCATCTGTATCAGGGATTTCTGATGTGAGTGATGTGGTTAAATCTACCAGTGATTTTTCAAGTAAAACAAAAGAAGCTACTTCAGCAATTGGAAATATGGCTACTGCATTTGCAAATAGCGCACAAACCATGCATTCCTTTAATAGTGCTTCTGAAAGCGCAAAAGGTTTTCACGATCAGGTTCAAACACTGACCAAGAACCTTAGCTCGCTAAATACTATTTATGAAATGGAGTTGAAGGAAAGCAACAACCATGTGAAAGTAATGAACACATTCTATAGCAAGATGGCTGAAGCTAGTCAAGCAATGATCAGTACTGTAGATGATGCAAACCGTACTAAAGATCAAATTGGTACACTGGCAAATAATTTGGGTAAGCTGAATGCTGTTTACGGCAATATGTTGACCGCAATGCAGGGTAGATAATAAAGTGATTTATTTTCTTAGTTTAAACAACATTCATAAAAACAATTAAATCCACACAATATGGCAATGCCCAAAGAGCCACGGCAAAAGATGATTAACCTGATGTACCTGGTACTGACGGCGCTGTTGGCTTTGAACGTTTCGGCAGAAGTAATTGAGGCTTTTAAAACAGTTGAAAACAGTTTGATCGCTTCAAATAAAAATCTGGATACTGCCAATAAAACTATATTTGAGTCCTTTGAAACAAAAAAGAAGGACCCTGCAACCCGCGAAAAGGCAGAAGAATGGGAAAAAGTAGCCAAAGGCGCCCAAAAAATGTCTGATGATCTGGTTAACTATCTTGAATTTTTAAAACATGAAATTAAAGTAGGAGCCGGATTAAAGTGGGACGAAAAGGAAAAGGATTCTATTTATCAACTTAATCAGTTAAATATTTCTTCTTATTTAATGGACACTAAAGGAGAAGGAAAGAAACTTGATGAAAGATTGAAAAAATACAGAAATGATATGCTCAATCTGAGCCCCGATTTAAAGGGCCATTTTGGAGGTTCATTTGCTGTTGATGCAGGAGACCCTAAAGATCCAGCTAAAGATGTAATTACTGCCAGCTTTAGAATGATGCCTGCTGTTGCAGCGGTAACACTACTTAGTAAATATCAAAATAATGTGAAGAATGCCGAAAACCAAGTGGTGACCTATGCGCACTCGAAAATTGGTGAGGTAACTGTTCGCTTCGATAAAACCGGTGTGTTGGTTGGACAAAGCTCTAACTATGTTATGCCCGGCCAGGAAGTGATAATTACTGCCGGTGTAGGTGCTTATAGCTCTGCAGCTCAACCCCAAATCAGTATTGGAGGTTCTAATATTCCTGCAGTTGATGGCGCAGCTACCTATAAGGTTACTGCATCCGGTGCTGGCTCACGTAAGGTGCCTGTAACTATCCGCTATCGCGATCAGGATGGTAATGAAAAAGTAGAAACAAAGGATGTTGAATACACAGTGGGAACACCAGGCGGAGCTGCCGTAATGCTTGATAAAATGAATGTATTCTATATTGGTGTGGATAATCCGGTTACCATCGGATCACCAACCGGTTGGGATAAAACAACAGTAAGCATGACCGGCGGTACTATTTCCGGTAGCAATGATAGACGTACTGTTCGGGTAACAACACCCGGTAAAGCATCTATTACGGTTACAGCTGATAAGAAACCTTCAACTTTTGAGTTTAGAGTTAAACGTATTCCGGATCCTATTTTTAAGGTTGGACCAGGTGGTACCAGAATGCCATCAGTAACCTTTAAAAATCAACAATTTTGCCGTGCAGAGTTGGAAAATTTTGACTTCGATTTGCAATACAAAGTGATAAGTGCAACGGTTTATTTTTCAGGTGCAGGATTTAATAATGTAGGCCAAAAAACTATTACCAGCAATTCATTGGGAGAATTACATGATTATATGCAGCGTTGTCAACCCGGAACGTCAATTACCTTTGATAATGTGAAGGTTTCAGGGCCGGATGGAGCCCGTACTATTCAGGGAGTGGGAATCATCCTATTCTAATATTCATTGAAAACAACGAACACCATGAAACGTATTTTAAAAGTTCTGTTTTTAGTTGCACTTACGGTAGGTATCACCGATGCTACCTTTGCCCAAAAGCGTAATACAAAAAAGAGAACCACCGCAAGAAAAACTACAGCCGCACCAACCAATGTGGCTCCTACACCGGATACTGTTGCTACTGTAATAGCACCTCCCCCTCCGGTGAATGACAGCCTTCCGATTCGGATAGTGAAGAAATCATTACGCGAAGATAATGGTGTAGATTACTCTACTTTGGATGTTAAAGACAGAACACCTTTACCTTACGAACATTTGAGAGCAGATGATGCTATTTATAGACAACGTATTTGGCGTGAGATTGATACAAGAGAAAAGATTAATCATCCCTTCAATTATGCTGCAGATGAAGATAACGGTAACCAACGCTTCATCTCTATATTGATGCAAGCTATTCAGGATAGCGCGGTTACTGTTTTTAGTTCTAATGATGATCGTTTCACCACCCCTTTAACCAAAGCAGAGGTAGCTAAACAAATTTCAGGTGAGCCTATTGATGTTCCTATTTATGATGAGTTTGGTAATCAAACAGGATTTAAAACGCTACCACAGGAAGTTAATCTTGATTCCTTTTATCGTTTTCGTGTTAAAGAAGAGGTGATTTTTGATAAAGAAAGTTCACGTTTGTTTTGGAGAATTTTAGGCATAGCACCTGTAAAAAGTATTACTACCACCACGGGAATTGCCGTAGGTGATGCAGAGCTCTTTTGGGTTTATTATCCTGACTTACGTCCCATCCTTGCTAAGTATGAAGTGTACAATGGTAAAAACTATGGAGGAAGAATGAGTTGGGAAGAGCTGTTCGAAAGCCGTATGTTTTATGGTCGTATTATTAAAAGTTCAATGGATAATCCACGTGATCAGTATATATATCAATTTAAGAGCTTGAGCGAAAATAAAATGCTTCAATTGTTTGAAGGTGAAAATATAAAGGAAAAGATTTTCAATTACGAACAAAATATGTGGCAGTATTAATGCTTCATAATAGCTGAAATAATTAAGCGCCTTTCAAAAAATTGAAAGGCGCTTTGCTTTATAATATTCCAATGTAAACAAATTGAATCACTTCCTCAACTCGTTATTATGAAGACTGTTCCATACAATTTTCGCCTTCGATTTGCCGATTACTCCGGCTAAACTTTCTTCAGACTGTTGCTTGATGCTCTGTACGGAACTGAATTCTTTTAATAAAGAAATTGTTGTATTCTTCCCAATACCCGGAATGAGCTCAAGGTTACTCATAAAGGTTCCTTTACTTCTTTTCTGTCTATGAAATGTTATTCCAAATCGGTGTACCTCATCTCTGATTTGACGAATTAATTTTAAACTTTTGCTATCCCAGGGTAATTGTAAAGATTTGCTGTCTCCGGGAAAAAAAATCTCTTCCTGTTTCTTGGCTAATCCTACAACCGACATCTTCCCTCTTATCCCTAATGAGTTAATGCTTTCTAATGCTGCATTCAACTGCCCTTTGCCACCATCAATGATTACTAATTGAGGCAACGGTTTGTTATCCTCTATCATTCGTTTATACCGCCTTCCTACTACTTCTTTCATAGATGCAAAATCATTAATGCCTTCAACAGTTTTTATATTGAAGCGACGATATTCCTTTTTATTGGGTTCACCATTTACAAAACATACCATTGCAGCAACCGGATAACTACCCTGAAAATTTGAATTATCAAAACATTCGATGTGTTTGGGTATTTGAACAAGGTGTAAATCCTTTTGAAGCTGTTGCAGTATCGCTGTTTTTTCTGCTTCATCTTTTCCCTCCAGGCTAAGTGATCTTTTTGCCTTTAATGCAGAGATAAAATGATTTACATTTTTTAAAGACAGGTCTATTAATTTCTTACGATCTCCTCCTTTTGGAATAATTATTTGTACATCCTTAAGAGGATAATCTATGAGAAATGGAACCAATATTATTTTGGCTTCGCTATTAAATCGCTCTCTGATACGCATTATCGCCATTGGAAGTACATCTTCAGCACTTTCTTCAAGCTTTTTCTTTAATATTACCGTTTGTGTTTGAACAATTGTACCATTGTTTACTCCCAAATAGTTTACATAAGCAGTATTTCCTTCCTCTAAAATGGAAAAAGCATCTACTGTTCCGGTCTTAGCACCTACCACAACGGATTTTGATTTGTATTCACGTAAGTACTCAATTTTTGCCCGGTATTGTGCGGCCTTTTCAAAGGCTAATTTATCTGCATGCCTTTTCATCTCTTTTTTAAAATATTGGATTACCGGACCCAAGTTCCCTTTTAACAAGTCTATTACCCGCTTAATTCCATCCATATATTCTTCCTCACTTTGGTATCCTTCGCATGGGCCAAGACAATTCCCTAAATGATACTCTAAGCATACCTTGAATTTCTTATTTTCAATTTTGCTTTTTGTAAGCGATAGCTTGCAGGTTCGTAGTGGAATATTCTGTTTAATAAAATTGAGTAATTCACGAACTCTACCTACTGAAGTATAAGGGCCAAAATACATTGACCCGTCATTTATTTTTTGACGTGTAAAAAATACACGTGGAAAAGGTTCATTTTTAATAACAATGTATGGGTATGTCTTATCATCTTTCAGGCTTATATTGAAATGGGGTTGGTATTCTTTTATTAATGAGTTTTCCAATAAAAAGGCATCTTGTTCAGAATCAACAATGGTAAATTCAATATGATGAATTTTATTTACAAGCTCAATCGTTTTGTAACTCTGCAGTGTTTTAGAAAAATAACTGCTTATCCTTTTCCGAAGATTTTTTGCCTTTCCTACATATATTAAAACATTGGCTTCGCTGAAGTATTTATAAATACCCGGACCGGTAGGTAGGGTTGGTGCAATATGTGAAAATTCTTCTTTTGTCATGGATTAAAATCCCATAATATCGTTGTTTGGTTGAGGATAACAGCTTTTCCGTTCTTTTCACCTACAGTAATTGCATGGGTACAGGAATCTGCATACCAAGTTAGCTGTAACTGCTTGGAATCAGGAAGTATTTTTTTCATATAAATACTGGTAACCTTTCCACTATTAGGATTCACATAAACAGTCCAATTGCGAAGATTTATTGAATCGGGAATGTTGGGCTTTGCATCATAAGTCCAGGTAAATGCTTCTATTGTATTATCTAAAAACTTTGATTCGGTAAACCAAGGCTTCATATTTACTGTATCAATTACCGGGGTTAGAAAGTCAGCAAATTCTTTGTTTAGTGCTTCTACTTTTAACCAGGTTGAATCATATTTTCCATTTAAAGGAATAATTTTTAGTGGATTAATTCCTTTTTCAATAATATCATGAATCTGTCCTTTAAAATAAACAGTAACCGGAAAGAAATTTTCTTCCTGTTTGGTTAAAGAATCTATATTGTTTATTGGAATAGGATCTGCACCATCTTGTGATTTTTGCTGGCACGCAAAAAATGTAGATACAGAAATAAAAATGAATAAATAGCGCATATTGCAAAGCTAATTAAAACTAGTTTGCTTAATGAGTTCACCTTAAAAAAGAAGGGAGGTGTTTTGTTAAAAACGGGTGGTGATTCCTAGTTTAATACCAATATTATATAGCTTCTCATCATAGGAATATTTATCCTGGTAGGAAGAGAGGAATTGATATCTAAACTGAGGGCCTGCATTTATTATTAGTCCTTTATGTATTTTATATGCTAAAAATGTTTCTACTCCACCATTCATATTAAATCTGCGTAGCATAGACTCATCAGGATTAACATTATTTTGTTGGCTTGTGGAAGAAGAAATGTTTGCTCCGGTAATTAATGTTGGTTGTATCGTAGCACCGGCATACCATTCAAGAAAACTATTTCCTGCAATTTTATAATCTGCTCCTAAGGGTAAAGAAACCTGATAAGTATTGCTATTATAATTTGTTGCACTGAAAGCCGTTTGTAAGTGGTCAAAATTATGGCTGGCGCCACCTCTTATGGAATAGCCACCGGTTGTTTTGGCAAATTCTTCATCATTGGCAACACTACTAACCATGTAATTTGTGTAGTTTAATTGGATACCTGCTTTAACTCTAAAATCGGATGATAAATTATACAAAACATTAGCGCCTGTTTCAATATTTAAACCTGGGGTGAAAATTATGCTTCTATCATCATTAACGTTTAAATCAGGTAATGTGGCGGAAGTTAAATTATCATTTCCCGATCTGAAACTAAATGAAGGTGTTGCATAAACTTGATATGCAAACGGTGTTTTGGTTTTTGTATTATGACTTTTTCTTTCTTTGCTTTTTTGTATTTCTTGATTAGCTTTTGTTTCCATTGTGGTTGATGGAGAGTTAAGGTTTTCATCCTCTTGAGTGAGATAAGAGACGGTAGCCTTTAGTTCCAATTCTTTATTTATTTCTATCATTTCACGTTCTCCTGCTATTCCTGTAAGAGAGATGTTGAGGAAGGGATTGGTATGCTTTTTCTTTTTTAACTCCTCAACAAAATAGGGGTTATCATCCGTTACTTTTGTTGTTATAATATTCTCCTGATAATTGCTGGTCTTTTTTCTTTCTTTAGTATGAGTGGATGTCAGAGGTGGGTTGATTTCCTGGATGGTTGTGAGTTCTTTTCCTATGTTATCAGTGGATGCTAATAATGTTGAGGTGGAGACAGCCTGTTTATTTAACGATGAAATTGGTTTAACCTGTTGGTTAGGTTGCCCTAAATAAATAAGTGAGATAGCGAATAATAAAAAAGCAGACACAGACGGCCACTTGCGCCCCGGGTGAAGGTTGTTGTAAATGCTATACCACACCTTTTTGTCAGGGTACATTCGGAAATCATTGGTGGTTTCCTTTAAAAATTCCTCAAAAGAATCATCAAACCATTGTTCTGCCATTTCTCTCGATTACAACTGGATAAGATAATTTATGTTATTTAATGTGCTCCAACTGCACTTAGTTTTCTATTACTCCTTGGTTTTGATAGGATATTCTTTTTAATAAGAATATCTTCCAGCATAGCCTTTGCCCTTGTGTATTGACTACGACTGGTGCTTTCTTCAATTTCCAGCATTTGAGCTATTTCGCGATGCGAAAAACCCTCAATGGCATACAAGTTCAAAACTGTTCTGTATCCCCATGGTAGTAACCTTATACACTCCACCACTTGTTTAGCCTGCATAATACTGGGAATAGTATCCGGTCGAATGATAAGATGGCTTGCATGGATAAGATCAACACTTTCACGAAATTTCTTATTCTTCTTAAGGTGATTGATACACGTATGAACAACAATGCGCCTAATCCATCCCTCTAATGAACCTTCATTTCGAAACTGATGGATTTGGGTATATACTTTGATAAATCCCTCTTGAAGCATATCCTCAGCATCTTCGCGATTGCCTGCAAAACGGTAACAGACACCCAACATTCGCGGACTAAATCTTTGATATAAAGCCTCCTGGGAAGCAGTGTGCTCCTTTATACACCCTGCAAGCATTTGCTCTTCGGTCATTGTGTGGTTATTTTAGGCTTTATAAATATAGGCAAATAAAATACAATTCATGCTGCACCTATCCATGAGCTTATTTAATTTAACAAATAACTATTGATAATCAATTTCTTATAATGTGAGAAGAAGCCCATGAAATCAGCTTTTCTTTTTCAGTGGCAGTTAATTTTGCCTTGGGATGAAGAAACGTATAACTTTTTAGTGGCATGTTATTTTCCTTGAGTTCATCTACCACTTCTTTCCATTTGCGGTTTTGGCGCTTTGCAGAATAGCTGCCAAATTCTGAAAAGTTTAATTCATCACTCCCCTCAATGATATGCTTGTTTAACCACCAATTAACCGGTTGTATATTATTGTACCAGGGGTAAATGGTATTATTGCTATGGCAATCATAACAGGCTTTTTCAAGAATTGCGGAAACTTCGGTTGGTATTGCTTCCATACTGGCAATGTGGTCAGGGCCAATTTCAGCATTTTGGTTTTTTTCTGCTCTTGGAAAAAATTGAATCAGTGCGAGAGCCAGTACAATTATCAGCAAAATTCTTTTAAATGTTTTTCTCATAATATTAAATTAAACAGTTTCCGGTCATTTCTGCCGGCACAGGTAGATTCATTAGTTTTAAAATAGTAGGTGCTATATCACCCAGTTTTCCTTTATTAATCTTAGCATATTCTTTGCTACCAATTAAAAACAGGGGTACAAGGTTCATGGTATGGGCCGTATTAGGAGAGCCATCATGATTAATTTCATAATCTGCATTACCATGGTCGGCGGTTAATAGTATTACATAACCTTGTTGAAGAGCTTCATTTACCACTTGGCTTACACAATTATCAACTGTTTCTACTGCTTTTATCACACTTGTCCAAACTCCTGTATGGCCTACCATATCGGCATTGGCAAAGTTTAAACAAATAAAGTCGAATTTCCCGGTTCGAATTTGATTAATAACAGCTTCTGTTACTTCGTGGGCACTCATTTCAGGTTTAAGGTCATAAGTAGCCACCTTGGGAGAAGGAATCATAATCCGCTGTTCTCCTTCAAAGGGTACCTCACGCCCACCACTAAAAAAGAAACTAACATGAGGATATTTCTCAGTTTCGGCTATGCGTAACTGTTGCTTTGCATTTTTTGATAAAACTTCACCAAGGGTGTTGGATAAATCATCTTGATCAAAGAAACAGGATACATTTTTATATGTTTCATCGTACCGTGTCATCGTGTAGTAATGAATTGGTAGCGGGTTCATGTCCTGTTCGGGAATGGCATGTTGGGTAAGCACCTCAGTTATTTCCCGGCAGCGGTCTGTTCGAAAATTAAAACATATAACCACATCGTCCGGTTGTATTATTACTGAGGGGAGGTTGCCATTTATTATTGGCATCACAAATTCATCTGTTACATCTTTGTTATAGCTTCCTTCTAAAGATTGAATCATATTATAGGATATCTCACCCGTGCCATGAACCAATGCATCATAAGCTCTTCTTATTCGTTCCCATCGTTTATCCCTATCCATTGCATAGTATCTTCCGGAAATAGTAGCCAGTGCACCTGTTGTCTTTTTGATATGTTCTAAAAGGTCAGAAATAAAACCCACTCCACTTTTCGGGTCTGTATCTCTTCCGTCTGTAAAGGCATGTACAAGAACATCTTTAAGACCGTGCTTGGCAGAAAGCGATAAAAGTGCCTTTAGGTGGTTAATGTGGGAGTGAACTCCGCCATCACTTACCAAACCTATAAAGTGTAAAGTTTTATTGTTTGTTTTCGCATATTGTAAAGCTTTTAGCAAAACAGGATTAGTATCTAAATCCCCATTTTTTATAGCTACATTAATTCGTTGCAGTTCCTGATACACAATTCTTCCTGCGCCCAGATTAAGGTGTCCTACCTCACTATTGCCCATCTGTCCATCAGGAAGTCCAACAGCCTCGCCACAAGTTACCAAGGTGGAATGAGGGTATTGCTTGTATAGATTATCCACAAAAGGTGTATTGGCGGCATGAATAGCATCACTCTCCTTTACCTGGCCAAGTCCCCAGCCATCCATGATAATGAGTATTGCTTTTTTATTTTCCATACTGCAAACTTACAGCATGTTAGCGCTGTGCTGAAATTATGCTCCCTTTTTTTATCATGAATACCTCTCTTAAATGTTAAAAACCGTTTTGCAAGCAAATTGATTAGCTCCTTCAGTTAAATGACGATAATTTCAAAGCTATAGCCCTTAGCTTTGCTTAATGAAATTTAATGAACAACTGGAACAATTAATATTAGGTGCTTTGCATGAAGATGTGGGTAATGGTGATCATTCCACACTTTGTTGTATTCCTCCTGAAACAGCAGGTAAGGCCGTGCTTAAAATAAAGCAGGCCGGTGTTTTAGCGGGTATTCAGGTAGCATCCTATATATTTAAAATGCTTGATAACGAATCGGTATTTACTGAGTTTAAGGCTGATGGTGATAAAGGACAACCGGGTGAAGTTGCCTTTGAAGTAAATGCACGTGTGCATACAATTCTGAAAGCAGAGAGATTAGTATTAAATATCATGCAACGAATGAGTGGTATTTCAACACTCACTGATTGTTATGTTGAAAAGATTAGGGGATATAAAACAAAATTGTTGGATACAAGAAAGACTACTCCTAATTTTCGATTATTGGAAAAGGAGGCTGTTCGTATTGGAGGAGGATATAATCATCGGTTTGGTTTATTTGATATGATTATGTTAAAGGATAATCATATTGATTTTTGTGGAGGAATTAAACCGGCCATTGAAAAAGCATATCAATATATCCAAGATAAACCCGGGCTAAAAATTGAAATTGAAACCCGTAATCTTGATGAGGTGAAGCAGGTTCTAACAGTGGGTAAGGTGCATCGTATTATGCTGGATAATTTTACACCTGATGAAATAAAAAAGGCATTGTTGCTTATTGATAATAAATTTGAAACCGAAGCGAGTGGAGGAATTCATTTAGATAATATTGTTTCTTATGCAGCCACCGGGGTTGATTTTATTTCAAGCGGAGCTATTATCCATCAGGCAACCAGCTTGGATTTAAGTTTAAAAGCAAAGATTTTTCAATAATTATAAAAAATGGCAAAAAAGTCTTTTTTAAACGGGCTGGTTTATTCTACCAATACCGAACTGATGAAGAAAGAACCCGAGGTGCAGAATGAAACCATTGCACCTGCTAACCAGAGTGTATCTGTTCGCATAGAAACAAAACATCGTGCAGGCAAAACCGTTACCTTGGTGGAAGGATATCAGGGTGAAGGCATTGAGAAGGTAGGGAAACAATTAAAGAATTATTGTGCTACCGGAGGAACGATTGACAATGGTATAATTGTAATTCAAGGAAATCATCGTGAAAAAATTGTTCAATGGTTGAAGAAGCAAGGGTTTGGTAAGGTAAAAAGTTAAACAATTGGTGCAGTTGATTTATTTGTATAATTTAGTTTAAAATATACTGTGTATGGTGTCTTTGGTTTCCAGTGGGATTAGGGTTTCCGTAGAAACATTTTATCAGCAGGAGTATAGTAATCCACTGAACAAGGAGTATGTTTTTGCTTATAAAATTGTATTGCATAACAATAATCCATTTCCGGTTAAACTTATTAGCCGGCACTGGAATATTCATGACGCAGATGCGGTACATACTGAGGTTGAGGGCTCCGGGGTAGTGGGTGTGCAGCCCATTATAGGGCCTGATAAATCCTATCAATATGTTAGCGGATGTGATCTTCAATCAGAGATTGGGAAGATGAGTGGAGCCTATGTGTTTGAAGATATTCAACAAAAGAAATATTTTGAAGTAAAAATTCCCGTTTTTCTTTTGGTGGCACCATTTAAGCTAAACTAATTTTTTGATTAAGGCTTATACTTTGCATCATTAAATATCTTTTCAGCAGAAATACTCATCAACTCATCAGGAGTAAGTTGACTGTGCTTTTTCATGTACTGTTTCACAATTTGCCAACCCGAAAAAGAGCCGATATTTCCGGGTGAAGCCTCTCCTAATTCTATTGTCTTTGGGCCCTCTCCTATATAGTTTCTTATTATACTGTAGTCGGTTATTTGTAACAAATTGTTATGTATAAACAAATCCCATATCGCCCTTTCATGGGCATAACAATCCTTCATTTGTTCTTTGCTGTAACCAATAAGTAAATACTCATTTACTTCAGGTAATAGTAATTGTAATAGAAATAACCGCTTACCTTTTTCAACCATTTGAATGACTAATGTTTTGTCACCAAACTGTTCAGGATATATATCCAGTATAATATTCTTCATCAAATTAATGGGTATAGTGGCAGGTATAAATTGGCGCGATATATAAAATGGATATGTTTCCTGCACCAGGGGGGTGTTATATAGAGAATAGTTCTTCCCCAAATGATGTTGAAGCCCGATATAGGCTGAATGTTCATCCAGAATATCCCCATACCCATCTACCGGTCCAATATAGGTGATAATATGCTCTGGTGCAGCATAAGATGGGAAGTAATATTTTAAAAATTGAAAAGCTCTTTTTATTTCCTCTTCCTGTTGTTTGAAATTAGCAAAAACAATCTCTGCAGAATCATACACCGGCATATATGCTTTTATAAATTGTTTCAGATACCAGGCTGTTGTGTCTGCAGACCAGGCGGGGTCAGCATTAAGTATTCCTGTAAGAAAATTTGGTGTAAATGACGGATATTTTTGGTTTAATTTAATAATTGCTTCTGCTGTGTGTGTGGTATCTATTGTAAAGAAATCCTTTTCAAAATGCTTAACATCAAATTGTACTTTGATGTGGGATACATTGGGTGCTTTTTGCTCAGTACAGGAGTAAAAGAATAAGAAAAGGAAACAGTAAATTACGGAGTGAAAAGTTGAAAGAGTTAACTTTACCATTTTAAATCATTAGCGTTATTGTGTAAAGGTATTTGAATGGATTGAGTATGAAAATTTTTTTGGCACAGCAGAATTATCACATTGGTAATTTTAAAAAAAATGTAGCAAAAATTATTGATGCTATAAATACTGCAAAGGCAGCAGGGGGTGACCTGGTGGTGTTTAGTGAATTATGTATCTGTGGGTATCCGGCTAATGATTTATTACTGCAAAGAAATTTTATCGAACAATGCAAAATGGCTGTTGATGAGGTAGTTGCTCATACTAAAGATATTGCAGTAATTGTAGGCGCACCCATATATTCATCAACTGCGATGGGAAAGGGCCTGTTTAATGCAGCATTTTTTATTGAAGATGGGGAGATTAAACAAATCATTCACAAGACCTGCCTTCCTGATTATGATGTTTTTGACGAAAGAAGATATTTTGACCCGGCTGTTTCATGGGATATTATCTCATTCCGTAAAAGAAAAATAGCGGTTACTATTTGTGAAGATATTTGGTGCGTGGAGCCTGATTTTAATTATCCGTATTGTCCCTTAGATAGGTTAAAACCGCTCGGCCCGGATGTGATCATTAATTTGTCTGCTTCTCCTTTTGATTATTTGCATGCCACAAAAAGAATGGGTGTTGTAAAAGCTAATGCCTTAAAATATGAACTTCCGGTTTTGTATTGTAACACTACCGGGGCACAAACGGATTTAGTTTTTGACGGTGGGTCAATGGGTATGGATAGTAATGGAACCCTGTGTGGATTATTAAAGTACTTTGAAGAAGACTTATCTTGCTTTACCCTAAATGATGATGGCTCTCTTAGTTGTGAAGATTTTAGTAATTACAAACAAATCACAACTATTAACGAGGAGTGCACACATTTCAATCCTGAATATGGTATAGAATTAGTGTATAATGCATTGGTGTTAGGTATAAGAGATTATTTTAAAAAAATGGGCTTTCAAAAAGCTGTTATTGGCAGTAGTGGAGGTATTGACTCAGCAGTGGTTTTAGCTTTAGCATGTGAGGCCTTGGGTAATGATAATGTGGTTGCAGTAATGATGCCCTCTGAGTATTCTACCGCTCATTCACTGGAAGATGCAAAACAATTGAATGAAAATCTTCAAAATCCCAATCACACGATTCCGATTAAAGACATTTATGAAACTTTCTTAAAAACACTCAATCCATTTTTTGATAATCTTCCTTTTAATGTTACGGAAGAAAATCTACAAAGTCGTATTAGAGGAAATACCTTAATGGCTATAGCTAATAAGTTTAATTATATCCTGCTTAATACAAGCAATAAAAGCGAATTGTGTACCGGATATGGCACCCTCTACGGAGATATGGCAGGAGGGTTGAGTGTTTTGGGTGATTGTTATAAGCAGCAGGTTTATGCGCTTGCCAAGTTTATTAATCGAAAAAAGAAAGTGATACCACTGCATATTATTTCAAAACCACCCAGTGCGGAACTTAGACCTGATCAAAAGGATACGGATAGTTTGCCTGATTACACTATGCTTGATGAAATTTTATTTGGATATATTGAACAGCATAAAACGGCAGCTCAAATAAAAGCGTCCGGATGTGCTGCCGATATGGTAGAACGGGTGTTGAAGATGGTGAATCGGAATGAGTATAAGCGTGCGCAATTTTGTCCTATTATTCGTATATCACCAAAGGCTTTTGGTATAGGCAGACGTATGCCTGTGGTTGCTTTCAATACTTTGTAAAGAGGTATTAGTTGTATTTATAGGAGTAATTAACACGGCATTAATAAATCCCAAACTTTGCTTCCGTTGAATCGGTTAAATTGCATGAGATTATCTGTGGGCATTATTTGTTTGTTTAAAATTTATTGTTATGCTTCAAACATCCGGTGATATTAAATTGTTAAATGAAAAGATTGAAGAAGCTGCCGGCTTTGTTTCAAAAATTAATGCAGAGGTTGGAAAAGTAATTGTTGGTCAGCATAATATGGTTGAGCGGTTGCTTATCGGATTGCTGTGTAATGGGCACGTATTGTTGGAAGGTGTTCCCGGTTTGGCAAAAACACTTTCTATAAAGTCGCTTGCACAAACGGTTAAAGCAAATTTTAGTCGAATACAATTCACTCCCGACTTATTGCCTGCTGATGTTATCGGTACCATGATTTATAATCAAGGTAAAAACGAGTTCTATGTTCGTAGAGGGCCCATTTTTGCCAATTTCATTCTAGCGGATGAAATCAATCGTGCTCCGGCCAAGGTTCAAAGTGCATTATTAGAAGCAATGCAAGAAAGACAGGTAACTATTGGAGAAACGTCTTATGCTTTACCAGAGCCATTTTTAGTTCTTGCTACCCAAAACCCAATTGAGCAAGAAGGGACTTATCCTTTACCGGAGGCACAGGTTGACCGGTTTATGCTGAAAATTGTAGTAGGCTATCCCTCTAAAGCAGAAGAGCAAATGATTATTAGGCAAAATACTGTAGATGTTGTAGCTCCTGTGGTAAATCCGGTGGCATCTACCGGTGAAATCCAAAGAGCGCGTGATTTAGTTAGGAAGGTTTATTTAGATGAGAAGGTAGAGGATTATATTTTAAATATTATTTTCTCAACCCGGTTCCCCAATCAATATAATTTGTCAAAACTTTCGCCACTTATAGGGTTTGGAGGGTCACCAAGAGCAAGTATAAATCTTGCATTGGCTGCAAAAGCGTATGCATTTTTAAATAAGCGCGGATATGTGATTCCTGAAGATGTGCAGGCGGTGAGCCATGATGTTTTAAGGCATCGTATTGGATTAACCTATGAGGCCGAAGCTGAAAATATAAGTGTGGAAACAATTATTGATACGCTACTAAAAACGATTCCTATTCCTTAATGTATGGAGCAAACTACTGAAGATATTTTACGTAAAGTGCGTGAGCTGGAAATTAAAAGTAAAAAACTTGCTACTCATTTTTTTACGGGTGAATTTCATTCAGCATTTAAAGGAAAAGGAATGCGATTCCGTGAAGTACGTGATTATACTGCCGGGGATGATGTGCGCTTTATAGACTGGAATGTTAGCGCACGCTTTAGTCATCCATTTACTAAGGTATTTGAAGAAGAGAGAGAGCTTTCTGTGATGTTGTTGATAGATATAAGTACAAGCAATTTATTTGGAACCCGAATGCGCAGTAAATGCGAAGCGATTAATGAAGTAGCGGCGATGCTGGCATTTAATGTTATTAAGAACAATGATAAGGTTGGCGCTGTTTTATTTGGTAATGAAGTAGAATTATATATCCCACCTAAAAAGGGAAGAATGCATGTTCTATATCTTGTGAGAGAATTATTAAGTAGAGAGCCATGCTGTGCCGGAACAAATATCTATGACGCTATCCGCTATTTTAATAGAAATATTAAGCAACGAAGTATTGCCTTCGTGATTAGCGACTTTGTTGGTGAAGGATACTTTCATGATTTAAAGGTGATTGGTAAAAAACATGATGTAATTGGTATTAAGATTTCTGACCCTGCAGATGAAGATTTACCTAAGGTTGGGCTATTAGAGTTGATGGATTCAGAAACGGGAGAGCTTCGTTGGGTAAATACAAATAATGTTGCTGTGAGATATAATTACAGGTTACATTTTTTAAAAAATCAAGAGGAGTGTAAACAAGCTTTTAGAAAGGCAGGAGCAGAGTTACTTGAAGTGAGGACCAATGATGATTATATTAAAATTCTTCAACATTTTTTTCAGAAGAGAAAATGATGAAATGCATAGGGAAAATAATATTGTATGGAGTACCATGGGTGCTCGGAATATTACCTTCGATATTATCTGCTCAAAAAGTTGAAGTTTCTGTTAATAAAAATAATTTTATTATTGGAGAGCAGGTGAGCTATGGCTTGAAAGTCTTTTTACCGGCGCAAGGCTATGATGCCTTTTTCCAAATTCCGGATTCAATTCCACATTTTGAAATTTTGGCCCGAGGTGAGGTTCAAAAATCAAGTAAAGGAGAATTTACTGTTGAACAGATACTCACTATTACAAGTTTTGATTCGGGAAGATGGGCATTTCCATCAATACCCATAATCCTGAAAAATAATAATAATCAAACAGAAATTGCATCTCCATTATTAATGTTTCAAGTAGGTTATTCTCCTACAGATACTACCGGAATTTATGATATCAGATCGGTGAAATCTATCCCCCATTCTGCAGCCTTTTGGGTTTATTGGTTGGTTGGGGTTCTGTTGACTCTGCTTATTGGATTATTGGTATGGAGGTTATGGTTAAATAGAAAGAAGGTTACAGGTATAACTGGTTCTTCTGTTATCCCACCTCTGGAAGAGGCACTGGCGGCATATAACCGACTTGAGCAGCAACACACTTTTAACAAACAATGGTATAGTGAAGGGAGTGAAATTTTTAAACATTATTTAAGCAGAAAATTCAAATTGGATATAGGATATTTAACAACAGGCGAGCTAATGGTTTGGTTGGAGCGTCGTATTCCCGGTGTGGTACAAGGTACAGAAGTATCTGCACCGCTTCGTTTATGCGACGCCGTTAAGTATGCTAAATTTCAAACTACAAAACAAGAGAATGAAAACACCATTGCATCTTTTCGAAAGGCGATAAAATGGATTGATGCGCGTGTTGTTTTGATGTAAATTATGCTATATAATTTTTTTACTCATATCACTTTTGCCTATCCGGCTTTTTTAGGTTTGATACTACTTCTCCCTTTTTGGTGGTGGTATGTTCGTAAAAATGTTGTAAAAAAATCAGCAGCAATTCATATTTCCTCATTGTCAGCACCCGGTTTAGGTTCATTAAGAAGTGAATGGCGATTTTTATTGCCCATTTTACGAAGTGTAACAGTGGTGTGTGTAATTATTATCCTTGCTCGTCCGCAAGAGCGTAATACTGAAGATTTTGCAGAAGGGGAAGGGATTGATATTGTATTGTGTATTGATGTGAGTGGGAGTATGACAGCCAGAGATTTTAAGCCGAATCGTTTGGAGGCTGCAAAAGAGGTGGCTATCAATTTTGTAAAGGAGCGTCCTACAGATCGCATTGGCTTAGTAATTTTTGCAGGCGAGAGTTTTACTTTGTGTCCTATTACTACAGATCATGCCATTTTATTATCGGCTATCACCGGTATTCGAAATGGATTACTTGAAGATGGAACGGCTATTGGCTCAGGCTTAAGCACCGGTATTGACCGGCTACGAGGAAGCGCCACTAAAACTAAGATTATTTTGCTTTTAACAGACGGTATAAATAATGGTGGATTGATTGACCCTAATACCGCAAAGGAAATAGCTAAAGTGTATGGTATTAAAGTGTACACTATTGGGGTGGGCTCCGAAGGGCTGGCACCAACACCGGAAAACACACCGGAAGGCGTAAAAATTATTAATGAGAAAGTAAATATTGATGAAAGGTTGCTTACAGATATTGCTACAGAAACAGGGGGAAAATATTTTCGGGCAAAGGATAATCAAACCCTCACCGATATATATTCAGTAATTGACAAACTGGAGAAAACAAAGGTGGAAATTATAAGGTCGGTTCAGGTGAAGGAACGGTTTTTCCCTTTTGCACTTGCTGCCTATTTCTTTTTATTGCTGGAGATGGTGTTACGGCTTACGGTATTTAGAAAATTTCCTTAATGAAATGGTTGTGTTTGATTTGATTGTTCATTTATTCTCCTACATTCGTTTTTATGCAGGCGCGCGTATATAAGTCAACCGGAACATGGTATCAGTTAGTAACTACTGATGGAAGCAAAATATCTGCGCGCCTAAAAGGGAGATTAAAAATTGAAGGTATTACATCTACTAATCCCATTGCGGTAGGAGATTGGGTTGATGTTGAAAGAGACGAGAATGATGTGGTAATTACAGCCATTCATGAACGGACTAATTATATAAATAGAATATCGCCCCATAATCGGAATTTGCACCATATAGTTGCTGCTAATCTTGACCAATCTGTTCTTTTTGCTACATTAAAGGAGCCACGTACATCAACCGGATTTATTGACCGATTTTTAGTGGTGTGTGAAGCTTATCATATTCCTGCGGTTTTGGTATTCAATAAAATTGATTTGTACAAGCAAAAGGATTTTGAAAAATTAGAATGGATAACTGAAATGTATCGAAAAATAGGATATAAAGTAATCCATACCAGTGTTGAAGCTAAGTTAGGTTTAGAAGAGTTATTGAGTCATCTTAAGGATAAAACCAGTTTGTTGAGCGGCCATTCGGGGGTAGGGAAGTCATCTTTTATTAATTATATCTTTCCAAACTTAGAGATTAAAACGCAGGATGTGAGTGAATGGAGTGGTAAGGGAATGCATACTACAACATTTGCGGAAATGTATGATTTGCCTTTTGGCGGAAGCGTAATAGATACGCCGGGTATTAGAGAAATGGGCTTAGTGAATATCTCAAAACAGGAATTGTCTCATTATTTTCCTGAGATGTGCAGATTGTTGCATGGGTGTAAATTCAATAATTGTTTACATCTTAACGAAACAGAATGTGCTATCAAAAATGAAGTGGGTAGAGAGATACATGAAGAGCGATACATAAATTATTTGAAGATACTTGATACAATGCGTGAGTAATAAGGATAAACACCAATAGCGCCGTATATTCCGGCGCTAATTGTATAATTCTTTTTTAATTAGTAGGCGTGTTTTTCCAGAAACTTAGCTACTTCCATAACAGCACTGTTATGCTTTTTCTGGTTTGTGTTACCAAAGTTCTGAGGATAAATGCTAACCCCATTAAAGATGTTATAGTGGAGCGTTAGCAATAAGTCCTTGTACTTAAAATCCCAATCAAGGGTTTCTGCATCATCAACTTGGGTAATGAATTGAATTTTCAGGCGGTCTGCAAGTGTGTTTGCGATGGCATAAAATTTATTGATGCCGCAGTTGTCATCAATAATCGCCTCCATACCACCATTGGTGGTGAGTAAATGATAGCACATAGGTTGTGGTTTTTTAGTGGATAATTGGTAGATCTTCTGTGAAGTCAAAAACTTTTTGTTCCTCTGAACTTTGCTTTTTTATTTGCTTTGATAGCTTTAGGGTCGCCGGATAATAATTTTTCTGCTCCTATATTCCTGCCATTTGTTTTACAGCCTAACTTTTCCTTTTTAGCAAAAAGCCCCGAAGAACAACTTCCCATTAATCCTATAACGCATGCAGCAAGAATATATTTTCTCATTGTATAAAAATAGTTCTTTTTTTTAAGGTTTATTTGCTAAAAACAACGTTTTTACAGGTTTTTAAACCACGAGCTGTATTTTAAATAATTATTTGCAATCCGGTTTATCTCCCCGCTTATAAGTTCTTTGCTTATATCTTTTACCTTTTTTGCAGGTACACCGGCATATATGGTTCCAGACTCTACCCTGGTATTTTCTAATACCACACTCCCGGCGGCAATAATACTATTTGAACAAATGTGTGCATTGTCCATCACAATAGCACCCATTCCAATTAATACATTATCTTCTATAACGCATCCGTGAACAATGGCATTGTGCCCAATACTAATATTATTTCCCATTATTACCTTTGTCTTTTGATAAGTACAGTGTAGTACAGCTCCGTCCTGGATATTTACTTTATCTCCTATGCGAATGCTGTTAACATCACCTCTTATCACGGCATTAAACCAAACTGAGCAATCATTTCCTATTATTACATCTCCCACGATTGTAGCATTAGGCGCTAAAAAGCAGTTTTCTCCTATTTGCGGCAAAATTTGATGAACCGGAAGGATAAGTGCCATTGTATTTAATTTTGAGTGAAGTTAAACAGAAACATTATGACACCACGTCAACTTTTTTTACAACATGTAGGACAAACCTCAGTAGCTCCATTGGCCATTAATATGGTTAAGGCTAAAGGCTCACGTATGTGGGATGCTGATGGAAATGAATATATTGATTTGATAGCAGGTATTAGTGTTTGTCATATTGGCCACTGTAATCAGCATGTGGTTGAAGCTATAAAAAAACAGGCAGATGAATATTTACACTTAATGGTGTATGGTGAGTTGATTGAAAACCCTCAGGTGAAGTTTGCGCACAAGCTATCTCAATGGTTGCCGGCTAACTTATCTTCAGTCTTTTTTACTACCGGAGGTAGCGAGGCAACCGAAGGGGCGATGAAGTTAGCAAAACGTTATACCGGAAGAACCAATATCGTTTCTTTTAAAAAGGCTTATCATGGAAGCACACAAGGGGCGTTGAGCTTAATGGGTGATGAATATTGGAAGCAGGCTTACCGGCCTTTACTTCCGGGTATTTCGCAATTACGATTTAACCATTTGGAAGATTTGTCTTTTATTGATGGTGATACAGCTTGTGTGTTTGCTGAAACTATTCAGGGGGAAGCAGGAGTTCAGGCTCCCTCACGCCAATGGATACACGCACTTAGAGCACGTTGTACAGAAATGGGTGCATTGTTGGTATCAGATGAAATTCAGTGTGGTTTTGGCAGAACAGGCTCTTTATGGGCTTTTGAGCAATATGATGTAGTGCCGGATATTTTGTTACTTGGAAAGGCATTGGGCGGTGGGATGCCATTAGGGGCTTTTATTGCATCGCCGGAAATAATGAAATCACTTACAGTTAATCCGGTGTTAGGCCACATGAATACCTTTGGTGGCCACCCTGTTTGCTGTGCGGCGGGACTTGCTGCTTTTGAGGTATTGCTTAACTCAGGTATGATGAATGATGTGAAGAGGAAAGCTGATTTATTTCTTTCACAGCTTGTTCACCCTAAGATTCAGCATATTAATTGCCAAGGGCTGATGATAGCAGTTTGGTTTGATTCATTTGAAACAAATAAAGTAGTTATTGATGCCTTATTGCAAAGAGGGGTGTTTACAGATTGGTTTCTTTTTGCTTCTGAAGCAATGCGTATAGCCCCACCTTTAAATATTTCTGATGAAGATATTATTACAGCCACGAGGGCAATAATTCAAACACTAAATGATTTATAATTACAGCCTAAAAGTCTAATCCTAAAGATAAATACATGATTGGTTTGCCTCTAAAAAAGCCTTCCATAGGCCATCCCACATCATATTTAACAAAATAACCCAAGAGCATACTGCGTGCTCCAAAACCATATCCTCCAACAAAAGGACCAATGCCACCGGCTTTTACTTTAACAGTAACAGGGTCACTTCCATAAACAAGGTCAGGCCGCTTTATGCCATTAAATTTCCCATTCCAAGCAGTGCCTAAATCAACAAATTGAATAATTTGAAAGTTAGAAAGAAATGCATTGTTTATGGGTTTATCAAAAAATGTAGAAACGATGGGAAGTCTGAATTCACTATTTATAACAACTGCATTATTTCCATTTGCAGCATTTTGAATGTAACCCCGTAAATTCCCGGAAAGGCTCTCATAAGCATAATCTGCATCAGGGTCTGGTCTGTTGGCTGTATTGAAAAATCTTTCCTTTATAAGTCTTCCGAAGCGATCATATTTTTTATTATCGCCAAACATTAGCCATCCATCCATCCCACCTAAATAGTAAATCATTTTTTGATTTCCCCAACTGAAATCTCCGGCTATTCTTCCAGACCATGTAAAGTATCTGTAAATAGGATAATAATATCTTGCGTCAAATCCGGCGTTAAAAATATTTGGTCCTGTTGCATTTCCGATATCATTGATTTGTCTATTCCAATCAAAAAATATTTTATATCGTAAGCCGTCCCAAATATTCATAATGGGACTTAAAGAATTATCATAAACGAACTCACCATGAGTTACCTGATCTAAACGTTTTTTATCATTTAAAAATTCCAAACTTATTGGATCAACAGAAAGTGCAACCAGTCTTTCAGACCGGATACCTAAGCTTAATCTTATGCTCCTGGTTTCATCAAAAGGATAGCTTATGTTTCCTTGATAGAGATTAGTAAAGGACTTGCCCGGATAAATTCCGATTGAGTTTCCACCGCCATCTACCACATTTAATCCAATGCCTTGTGCGCTGCGATAATAAGTAAATCCCCAATCAATTCGTCGCTTAAGATATTGAAAGCTGCCCATCCATTCATTGTCCTTAAGATTAGTACTTATTCTGAACCCTCCTGTTATTTTTAAGTCTTCCATTAATTCAGAAGTGCCAATACGAATTAAACCATTTAGTGGAGTAGAACTGTTTAGCCTTACCGGTCCTGAAGCGCCGGTATAGGGTTGGTAGCGGTTAATAAGAACTGAATTGTTTAAGCCCAGCGAACCAAAATCAGTAAAAAACTTTAGTGGCTTATAGCGATACAGCTTCGCTGATTTAAGGGCTTCTCCTCCTTCATCGTCTTTTTGGATAACAGCGATATCTTCCCGCTCAAATTCTGTTTGAAAAACATCCTCAACCTTTTGTTTAGTTGTATCCTTTACTTCTAATGATACCTTAGCTGGTTTTACGGAAGTAAGCTCACTTTCTCGCATTACTTTTCGCATGTACTCAGTGGGCCGTGCTGTTATATTTCTATTTCTAAGTGTGTAATCATCAATCTTAAGTTTGTATAAAATTTTCTCATCACTTTGACGGGTAACTTCACTTACTTGGTTATTATCGCCAGCAATTCGTGTTTCTGCAACGTTAGAAGGATAATTTGTTAGTGGAAAGGTATATGCAGAGTCTGATGAAATACTGATGATACGCGTTGAAGTAATTTCAGGCAGGTTATTCGCTATTAATGCGCTGTCTATTTCTGAAGATGAGGGATTTCGAAGGATATCCGGTCCTACTATTACCATGGTGTCATAACCTTCTTTACGAGTTGAAAAAAAGCCGGCATATCGGTTAGCAATACCATTGTCATCACTAATAAAGGTAAAGTGATTGGTATTGTATTGCATCGGATATCGGGCATTACCGTATTTTAAATCTGATAACTGGGTAATTTGATTGAGCTCCGGCTTATCGCCAAAATTAGTTACCATAAAAATATTGTAGCGGTAATTACTGGGTAAAACAGTGTCTGCTGTTGGTGCATCTGCAGATGGCCGATTGCTGGCAAATAGAATACCTGTTTTATTTGGGAAGGCTACAAAACTCGCATCTAAGTCATCATAAACATCATTGGTAATCTGTAATACTTTTCCTTTTTCAATATTAAAGGTGAAAATATCAGTATGTCCATTTTTAACTGCTGATAATAACAGGGTTTTATTATCCAGCATATATTTCATATCCTGAACCTGATCAAAATAATTTGACAGATCTATTCGTGATTGTTTTTGACGGTTTACCAAATCGTACACAAATAATTTCGCCCTGCCTTCTTCAGGATATATAACTGCAATTTGTGTACCCTTGGGATCCCAGGCCATTATTGGATAAGAGGGGTGGATTTCATTTTCTCGCTTACGTACCCCATATTTTAACAGGGTACGAAATTCAAAGTCTTCACTTAACAATACACGCACCTTACCATTTTTATATTGGCTAACAACATACGAATTATTGCGTTTATTGGGGTTTACATTAAAGCGATAGTAATTAAGTCGTTTATTAATAGTAAAACCTTCTACATAATTTCCTTTGGGATATGCCTTCCTACGTGATAAGTCTTTGTAATACTTGTCTTCATTATATTCCATAAAATCTCGTAGTAACGGTTTAAATCTCATTTTGGAAATTTGAACACTTGCCTTGTTGAGGTTTTTGTAAATACGGGCGAGATATAAGAAGTAGGTTACATTTTCCTTTTTATACTTCTCTTCTATATAATACCAAAAAGCATGTCCTGCAAGCTGAGGATTGCGGAAGGCAAATTCATAAAAATTTTTATAGTTACCACTTAGTATCTCACTTCTTAGTTCATCATCTAAACTTGTACTCCAATTTTCTCCCAAGTATGAAACGTATCCTTCAGTAAACCATGGTGGCAAATCAAGTAAGGTTTGGTTGCTTGCAATTTCACTTATATCATCTCCAAATAATACATTTTGAGTAAGCACATTAGCTATGCCTTGCCTGATTTGTGTTCTTAAGTCGGCATGATTACCGTCAAAAAAAACAATCATTTTATTGTTCACTAATTTTGTGACTCCTCCGGTGGTGATTAAATCGGTTTCTAACCCGATGTTAGTTTGTTTAAAATCTGAGAAATGGTTATAAATTATAATATTGGCTCTTCGTTGTAAAGAATACTCTGCTGCAGCTTCAATTTGTTCAAGATCTGCTTCAGCCAGTTGAACAACGTATTTGGCTATTTCCTGTCCGCCTTCGTTAAAATAAACATTAAAATTTTTGCTTTGATAATATTGCCACTTAAACTTTTTATATTGAACTCTGTTTTTTCCGAATGTAACCGAACTTACCTGAGCAATAACATTGGTTTTCGTTAAGAATAACAGAGATAAAATAAAAATGATTCTACTAAACTTTGCCATGCACAATTGGTAATTGAGCAATAAAATTAGTTGATTAGCAGCTATCATTAAAATATAAAATAAGTGGTCATGTTAAAGGTTGATTCTTTTGTGTTTAACCCGATAATGGAAAACACTTATATTGTTTCTCACCCCAGCGGAAAGTGTGCCATTATTGATCCGGGTTGTTATTTCCCGGAAGAGCAAGACAGGCTTTCCAACTTTATTTCTGGAAATAGCTTAACCCCTGTTTTGCTTTTAAATACTCATTGTCACCTTGATCATGTTTTTGGCAACAGGTATATTGCAGAAACTTTTGGACTTGAATTATATATTCACCCTGAAGAAGAGAAGATGCTTGAGATGGCCCCGGCAAGTGGGCTGATGTATAATCTTCCTTTTGACTCCTATGTAGGCAAGATAAATTATTTAACACCGGGATATCCAATTTTATTAGAAGATGAGAAAATAAATGTGTTGTTTACACCAGGTCATAGTCCGGGAAGTGTAAGTTTCTATTATTCTATTGATGATTTTATAATTAGTGGTGATGCTTTGTTTGCCGGCAGTATAGGTCGTACTGATTTGCCTTTTGGAGATCAGGATATACTTTTGAATAGCATCAAAAGGGAATTATTTTCTTTGCCTTTAGATACCATCGTATATAGTGGACACGGGCCTTCAACAACCATTGGTGAAGAAATAAAAACTAATCCATTTCTAAATTAGCTATTCTGAATTACGCTCCTGGCACAGTTCAATTAATACGCTGTTGGTGTCTTTGGGATGAAGAAAACAAACCCACTTATTGTCTGCTCCTTTTTTCGGCGTTTCATTTAATAATTTGTATCCGGCTTCTTTTAGGCGGCTCATCTCATTTTCAATATCATTAACTGCAAATGCAATGTGATGAATACCTTCTCCTTTCCTCTCTATAAATTTTGCAATCACGCCATCAGACTGAATGCTTTCAAGTAATTCAATCTTTGTTTCACCTATTTGAAAAAAGGCAGTTTCAACACCTTCACTTTCTACCCGTTCAGTTTTATAGCATGAGGTATTTAATAATTTTTCAAAAAGAGATTTTGAAACTGTCAAATCTTTAACTGCAATTCCAATATGTTCTACGTGGTTCATTTTTTCCTTTTTACTTTAATGAAGGTATAGAATAAGGTTAACACAAATTTGCATACTTTGTTCGTAATTTCGTCGTTTACATTACAATGATATGTTGAAGTTTCCAATATATGCCGATTACAACGCTACCACACCTGTTGATCAACGGGTGTTGGATGTGATGTTGCCTTATTTTACCCGGCATTTTGGCAATGCAGCAAGCCGTAGCCATATTTTAGGACTTGATGCGGAAGAAGCGGTGAATGTGGCGAGGAAACAAATTGCAAATTTAATTGGAGCAACAGATAAGGAAATTATCTTTACTTCAGGTGCCACAGAATCGGTAAACCTTGCTATAAAAGGAGTGTTCTTTCAATATCATAAAAAGGGAAATCACATCATTACAGTTCGAACAGCGCACAAGGCTGTTTTGGAAACTTGTGAGTATATAGAGAAACAAGGAGGAGAGGTTACTTATCTGCCGGTAGATGAAAATGGACTAATTACTGCAGAAGAGGTGGAGGCGGCAATAAAACCTTCTACAATATTGGTAGCTCTTTTGCATGCAAATAATGAAACCGGTGTAATTCAACCTATTCAGGAAATCAGTAAAGTAGTACATCGGCATGGAGCTATTGTTTTTTCCGATGCAGCTCAGGCGATAGGGAAAATAAAAATTCAGGTAGATGATGATGGTATAGATTTGATGGCAATTTCTGCACATAAAATTTATGGCCCCAAAGGGGTTGGCGCGTTGTATATAAGAAGAAAAAACCCGCGTGTTACCCTCAGCCCACAGATGCAAGGTGGCGGCCACGAAAGGGGGCTGCGTAGTGGAACGCTGAATGTGCCCGGTATTGTTGGATTGGGACATGCGGCAATGTTGTGTGGTATTGAAATGAAAGAGGATTCTACACGTTTGACAAAACTTCGTAATCATTTAGAGCAGGGATTGCTTGAAATACCACATACGCATGTAAACGGAGGCAAGGTTGAACGGCTTCCACAGGTTACCAATATTATGTTTGCCGGGATTGATTCGGGTACAGTGCTGAATGGGTTTAACCGAAAAATTGCTATTAGCACCGGCGCTGCATGTAGTTCGGCAACACCGGCGCCAAGTCATGTGTTGCGGGCAATGGGGTTGCCGAAAGAAGAAGCCTCTTCAAGTTTTCGTTTTAGCCTCGGCAGGTTTTCTACCGAAGAAGAGGTTGATTATATAATTGAACAATTGCGTTTACACGTTACTCAATACAGAAAACAAAGTCCTGCATGGGCAGAAGAAAGTGATCGTGCCGATATGAAAATCGGTTTGCGGCAAATAGTGAATTAGAGTCTATAACCCATATCTGTTAAGATTTTCGTTATGATGTGTTGTAATTATTTTATAAAGAAATAGTAGGGTGGTGTATTCAAAATTATTACCGGCCAACGCATCACTTCGTTTTCGTAATAGATGATGGAAGGCTCTCTATTATTATGTAGGGTTAAGCTATAACGGTATGGGTTATCCGAAAATTTGTTTACCCAAAACTTATTTTTATTACTACTAAAAATTGCCGTGTTTTTTACCGGAAACATTTCCTGAAATTCAAAGGATTTGGGTGCGTATATGCCTAAGCGATAGTTGCTATAATTGGGCTTCGTTTTAACTATAAGTTTTATGGCGTTAGGAATTATATTTTTCTTATTAATATACACTAAGGCTCCCGCGGAATAGATTGTCCATTGTAGCGAGGCCTGATGAAAACGACCAAGAAAAAGGCGATAATTACCGGCATTGGGCAGGTTAAAATAAAAGATAGTGTCCTGCGTTTCTCCGGTTGCAAAATGAGTTTTAATAAAGGTATAGTCTTGTCGCTCAACACTTGTGAGTGCCACAGGAGCAGCATCTGCTCTTTTTATTAATTTCTCTTTGATATGGGTGCTTACCGAAATAGTTGTTGGTTTACTTGTGATAATCATTAATGGGTAGATGAATGAAGGAATGGCTTGCTCGCCTATGGATTCAATTCTAATGCTATCGGCAGCCTGTTCTGCAATATCATGCCAAATGTTTGGACTTATTTTAAAATTGAAGGAAGATGGGGGTTGAAATTGTGCAGCATATTTTTTTAATGGCAGCCAGCTTACCGAATTTTTCCTTTCCTGTTGATATTGTGAAACAACCCAATCAAGGTACAAGTTTACTCCTACTGAATATGTAGTATCGAGCTTGGCGCTGAAATTATATTTTCGTTATCCACCAATTGGTGCAACAAAATGAAGAATCCTACCTTTATATTTTAATCCAACTTAATACCTTTTGGGTTCGATTAGTAACTAGTTTAAAGAAGTATACACCCGTAGAAAGATGCTTGACATCAATTGTGTTTACTCCTGCTTGAACATTGTGCGTAGAAACAGTCCTTCCAATAGCATCTATGATAATGCCTTGCTTATAACCCGGCTCCACAATGATATTTAAGGTCTGCCTTACGGGATTGGGATATACAACCATCGTTGGCATCTGTGGCGGCTCGGGATTTTCAATTATTCGTTTGGGTGAGGCGAATGTAAATAGTCCATCTGCCGGAACAGAGCCGGTTGATGCAATACTTCCATTTGCATATCCGCCGTTGCCTTCATTTTTCCAAACTGAGCCGTCCCATCTTGCAAGCTGAGCATCTCTTGGATTCGTAAAGTAAAGCGTGTTATCTAAACATGCAGCGTCCCATGCTGCAGAAACATTCACTGAAGGGGTACCTGAAAGTGATTTAACATCCCAGTATTCGCAGTTGCTGATATCAGCTAGGCCTACAACGCGCTGTGAAGTATCGCTTAACGGGACAACTGATGCATCGTTGTATTGAACTGAGAGCAGGTCTCCGAGACCTGCAGGTGCAGTGATGCTGAAAGGCTTGAATGCAGTTTCTGAACCGACAGGAAAAATAAATGCGGAATTCCCTTCTTTCTGTACCTCGCCAATCACATAGCGATCACTCGCAAAATTTTCAGCTATAGCTCCCGGTAAAAAATGGATATGAGTCCCCGGTGTTATTATGGTACCATTTTGAAAGCGCATCACTCCGGAAATTTTTATTGGTGAAGTAATACTTAACAGGCCGGCCCCCGTCTTGTTAACTTCTGCGTATTCTAAAGGGGAGGCACCAATAGATATATTTGAAGTATCATCACCCATAAACCGTGCGCTACGTAACACCGACCCAGCCATAGGCTCTATTGTAAGGTTACTAAAAAAGGAAGAAGTATCGGAATTGCCAAGATCAATCTTGCCCTTAAAATAGGTATCACCATAATACTTATTAGGAGCTTTTACAATCGGAGAACTTAAATACCCCCCTCGAGTTTCTTGGATTTCTAATGTTGTATCTATCCAGGAAAGGCTATTAAAAAAAGTACTTCCTGATAAACGATTCGGCCCAGAATTAAATCTGTTTGACAAACCGGTATGCAATACAACAGCTCCCCGAAATTTACATGAATCAATGATAATTCTGCCAGTATCGGTTTTTACAAAAAACGAGTCTACATTGAAATCCGAATTTATAAGTGAAGTTATTCGCGAACCAATAATGCTAATTTTGCCATTAGGGCTTAGATTAGAAGTATTAGTGATGGAAACGGAATGAGTGGTAGGATTTAAATCCTTTATATCAATATCTATCTTACCTCTAATTTTATTGTTAGTGCAAATAAAAACCGCACCTTCTTGGTTACTATACGAAAAGTCACCCTCTACAATGATGGAATTGAGATACATATTTGGAACAGGATAAATTATTGGAGGATCCTGTCGAACAACTATAACTAAATTTTTGGAAACGCGGAGACTATCAGATACAAAAAAATGGGCTCGCTTACTAAGTATGGCTGTAAGATTTCCATTTATTACCGTGTGAGAAGAGATAGTTACGCCAGTTGAAGTTTGAGCGGAATTTGAAACCAATTTAAAATCTCCGTTCAACGTACAATTGTTAAGTGTAATACCAAATTGCGTAAGGCGCAATTCGATTGTAGAGGTGTCGGGTCCGCCGTAAAGAACAGAATTCTTTGCAAAAAACTCCCAGGATCTCAGTTTATTACCATTAAACCTAATTTCTGCATTCTCACAATAAAGCCGGCTGGCTTTTGAAGTTTGCTGTAGGACAGGCCAGTGAGGCTGAGGATTAGAGCTATTCAACACGATATTGACATCGTCTAAACTGTCCGGAACTGCGCCAGGGTTCCAGTTAAGTGGATTGTTCCAATTTGAATCTACAATGCCTATCCAATTTATTTGGGATTCGCTGTGATAAGAACAAAGGAACAACTGAAGCAAAACCATTAAAATGATTCGCATAAAAAATTGAATATATTTAGTAATATAACAAATTCTTAACTAAAACTTAGCAAAATGAAAATTTTAGTTTCTAAATCATCAATCTTTCTACTGGTACTTTTTCTTTTTGTTTCTGGAAGCAAAGGACAAAATTTTATTGCGTCAGGCCTCATTCCGGAGTTTTCATGCGATCTTTTTGATAATTCCTTAAATAATTCAGAAACCGGGGTCGATTATTTCGTAAAAGGGTGTGAAACTTATCGTGTTTCGATTTCTAACACAAAAATTAGTTTAGTGCAATATAATTGTTCGAACACTCTTTCAGATGATGTTTCTCTTCAACATTCGCCTGTAACCAATCCAGACGTGTCAATTGTAGTTGACAGATACAATACCGGAACTGATGTTTTTGCTATAGCGGTATATTATGAGCCCTCAAACAAAGAATATATAGCGGAAGTTTACCAGATTGACGGCGGCACTCTTTCCTTTTTAACTCTTTACACTTTGGAAACCGTAGGAGTAGCTCCAGGCCCCAATGACAACGGAATTAGAATCGATGCAAATATGCAAGGAGACTTTGTAATCGTCTGGGATGATATTGCATCACAGAAAATAAAAGTATTAGCAGGAAACGGATATGGCGGGCCTACCTATCCCGGTTTCAGTAGTGAGGTGGACGGCTTTGGAAACTTCATCCAAATTCTGCCAACAGAACTTCCCTACGATGATTTCCGTGGATAAGTATGGGTTAGTGGAGACAAACAATTGTACCAATACAAATTCCTATATCAAAATTGTTCCCACAAATAACATGTACCAATCTGTTTCGCCATCAGTTGCAGGTAGACTCACTAACGGCTTGCAAGATATGGTTGTAAATTGGTGGGACGACCAAAATCAAGATGTTTATTTGAAATTCTTTGAATGGTGTGATGCGTCTTTCCGCAAACCAATCACTCAGACTCCGACAATTCCAAAAGAAAATAATGTAATGTTTCCGAATCCCACATCAAATAGTTTAACAATACAGTTGAACACCTGGGAATTCAATGAGAATGGAGTCGTAGAAATTGTCGATTTCGCAGGAAGAAGAATAACAAGCATGAAAGGGAAACGCCATACCATAGAGACTGGAATCGGAAAAATAGTGAGTTCTCTTCCGCCTGGCGTATATGTATTGAGAACATTCTCCACTACAGGAAATGTTTGGAGTCAGAAGTTGATAAAACAATAACTTAATTCTGGGGTTCACAGATGGCCTAAATGGCTGCTGGTTTCAATTTAATAATCCAAATGCAAGCCGTAGCGGTGGTTGTGGCGAATCGTTTGTGGTATAAATAGCTCACTATCTTAAAAGTCATTTTACAAAAAAGAAATAAGGAGGAGTATTCATAATAATGGTTGGCCAACGCATTACTTCGTTTTCGTAATAGATGATGGAAGGCTCTCTATTATTATGTAGGGTTAAGCTATAACGGTATGGGTTATCCGAAAATTTGTTTACCGAAGACTTGTTTTCATTACTACTAAAAATCGCCGTGTTTTTTACCGGAAACATTTCCTGAAATTCAAAGGGTTTGGGTGCGTATATGCCTAAGCGATAGTTGCTGTATTTTGGCTGTGTTTCATCTATAAGTTTTATGGCGTTATGAATTATATTTTTCTTATTAATATACACTAAGGCTCCTGTGGAATAGATTGTCCATTGTAGTGGGGCCTGTTGAAAGCGACCAAGAAAAAGTCGATAATTACCGGCAGCGGGCAGGTTAAAATAAAAGATAGTGTCCTGCATTTCTCCGGTTACAAAATGAGTTTTAATAAAGGTATAGTCTTTTCGCTCAACACTTGTGAGTGCCACAGGAGCAGCATCTGCTCTTTTTATTATTTTCTCCTTGATATGGACGCTTACCGAAATAGTTGTTGGTTTACTTGTGAAAATCATTAATGGGTAGATGAATGAAGGAATGGCCTGCTCGTCTATGGATTCAATTCTAATGCTATCGGCAGCCTGTTCTGCAATATCATTCCAAATGTTTGGACTTATTTTAAAATCGAAGGAAGAAGGGGACTGAAATTGTGCAGCATATTTTTTGAATAAGTTGTTTGCAAAATCAGTAGAAAGGTGATTTATTTGTGCAGAAATATTCTTTTTAAAGTCCCACTTTTCAGGATGAGAGGTAAATTTCTTTAATAGTTCGTTGAGTTGCGTATTGTGAAAGGTAAGATTATCATACTGCGACCAGGTTAGTTGTAATAATTCTTCTGCTTTTTGCTGACGATATTCTTTATTTGCTTCATTATCTTCTTTTATTTTAGGATTTTGAAAGAGTTCATAAGCGCCGCACAAATATGCAATGTATGGTTTCAGTTGATTTATTCGTTGTTTTTGTTGAGTGGTTAAACTGTTTCTTTTTTCTGCCTGTTTAATTAAAGAAATAAAGGTAGCCAGTTCATCAGGATAGAATGTGGGCCTGTCTATATTGGTGCGAAGATGAACATCACTTTGATACCAAAGTGAAAAAAGCTGTTCGATTTCCGGAGCTGCAGTCCCAAACATGTCTTTACATAATGTGGTAAGTTGGTTTTGTTCAAAATGTAAAGGGTCTGCTAGATATTGAAGTATTACATACATCGGTATTCCTGCAGCCAAGGAAGAATAGGAGGTTTCCATTGTTAGCCCCTGTACATTTAAATGCTTATTTAGTTGAAGAAAAGATAGGTAATCCGTAAGATTAAAAAAGGGGTGGTCATATTGCCATACACCAATATTTAGAAAATCATACAGGCTGATATTGCTGGTTTTTTTTGCCCAGCGCTGAAGCAGTTCAGAAGCAGTAGTTATTCGCTGAAAGGCACTTGCAACAATCATTACATGTACGTTTGGTTGGATTGTAATTGTGGGTGTGTCGGCTCTTTCTGTATAGGCAAGGGTACTTATTCCGGCTCTTTTATCAACAGTCTTTATTTTTTTTGCTGCGATATTCATGATGTAGAAGGCCTGATCAGAAACAGATGAGAATTGTGCCTTACATGCAGGCGTATGGCAATAGTTTAGCCCATCTCCCAAATCACCTGATTGGTAGATCTTAAAAGGTAGCCAGTTGGCTGTATTTTGTTTTTCTTTTTCAAATTGTGTTACAAGCCAGTTTGTAAAAAGTGTTACGCCCTTTGAATAGGTAGGATCCAGTTTTGCTTCTATATTATATTTCCTTTTACCTGCTATTGGAGCTATAATATTTGAATCTGATTCGATAACTGCTTTGTTCATTTGGTTAAATAATTCTCCTCGGTGTCCGTCAATTCTCAGATAATCACAGCCCATTCGATTTCTCCTTAGCCAGGCAAACCATGTATTGCGATTTTTAGCACTATCATCAATGTCTTTTACCGGGAAAATTCCTCCACTGGCATGAAATAAACGCATTTGAAAACCAGGAGAGAATGTTTTATTTAATGGGTGCTGATACAGGTTTTTTATTTTCGGTATTACCATCCAATTATTTCCGGGGAGGTAAAATTTAAAGCCTAATTGTTGAAGCCAGGAGTACATGGCATACGATAGTCCTGTAGCATACTTCGCTGATATTGTAATTGTGCTTTTTGAAATACTGATATGGCCAGTTTCATTATTTTCGTCCAGAAGCTCATCGTTCAGTTTTAGTATGATCCCTTTATTATTATTATTAAACGGTGCCGGTTTCCATGATTGGCTGGTGGCGCATGATAATAGCCAAGCCAGATCTTCAGCCAAATATTGAGGATTTAGAGATTCATAATAGGTGCTTTTGATGGATGGAGGTGTATTAACAGGGGTGTAATACACATAATTCTTTTGGGCTATGGATGAGAGAGAAGAAAAGGTGAATAAAAAAATAAGCAACCTCATATTTGTTATTATAATTGCAAAGTAAGCAGGATAATTAGAGAAAGAAAAAACCCGCATAGTGCGGGCTGTGGTCAGTTTAGGTAAATTACAGTTAAAATAATATAACAAATCAAGAAACCGTATATAATAAAGGGTAAGACAGATACTTTTGCATCGGTTAGTAAATAATAGACAACTATTCAAAATAAAATGCTGCATAAGTTTATTATATAGCTTGGCTAGAGTATTTTAGAGACTTTAAAAGAAAAATCGAAGGTTTTAAATATGTGGAGTGTTTGTATTAAGGAGTTAAGGCAGTTTTTCAGTAACCTCAGTGGTTATATTGCCATAATTCTTTTTTTGGTTATTACCGGGCTCTTTTTATTTTTTCTGCCTAACAGCAGTATATTGGATTATGGATATGCTACATTGGATAAATTCTTTGAATTATCACCATGGGTTTTGATGTTTTTACTTCCTGCCATTACTATGCGCACCTTTTCTGATGAATTTAAAACAGGTACTATTGAGTTGCTAAAGACAAGTCCATTGAGGCCTTCTCAAATAGTATGGGGGAAATATTTTTCTGTTCTTTTTGTATTGCTTTTTGTAATTATTCCCACCTGCATTTATATTATTACTATAAAATCACTTAGTGCTACAGGTAATATTGATATGGGTGCCATTAGTGGAAGCTATTTAGGTCTATTTCTTTTAGGTGCTGTTTTTGCAGCTATCAGTATATGTTGCAGTAGTTTCACTTCCAATGCGGTAGTTGCTTTTTTGTTGGGCGCTTTTGTGTGCTTAGTTATTTATTATGGTTTTAGTTCACTTAGCAGAATAGATGCTTTTAGCGGGGGTATTGATTATTTTTTGGAAATGGTGGGAATAGATTTCCATTATCAAAGTATTAGTAGGGGAGTAATTGATACACGAGATGTTATTTACTTTTTAAGTTTGATTGTATTCTTTTTATTTATTACTGAAAAAAACATTCAACAGCTGAAATGAAATTATTGCGCACCATTTTTAATTCCCGCGCCTGGTGGATTTTCGCTCTTGCCGTGTTGTTTGTTGTAAACAGTGCAGGCTACCAATGGCATAGCCGCATTGATTTAACTGCTGAAAGGCGATTTACGATTAGTCAGTCAACAAAAAAGGTATTACATAACTTAAAAGCTCCTTCGCGTGTTGATGTTTTCTTAAAAGGCAGCTTTCCCAGCGGATTTAGAAAACTTGCTTCATCCACTGATGATATGCTCCGTATTTTTAGGGAGGCCGCGAATGGGAGAATGCAAATTAATTTTATTTCCCCCGAAGATGAAATACCGGGAGCTGGTGGGAGGCTATATGCCGATACTTTAGATGCGATGGGATTAGTTCCTATTAATCTTACATCCCAATTAAAAGAGGGTCAACAGCAGCAATTCGTTTATCCTTATGCCCTGATTACATACAATGAAAAAACACTTCCGGTTGTGTTATATGATGGTAGCTCTCGAATAATCTCTCAGCAGGAATTAAATAGTGCGGAAGCTATGTTGGAGTATCAGTTTGCAGAGACTTTTGCAAAATTACAATCTACTCAAAAGTCCGTTATTGGATACGCAGTTGGCAATGGCGAGCCCATGGATGTTTCAGTTTATGATTTGGTTGAAAATGTTTTAAAAAATGATTACAATTTAGCTACCATCAATTTGGAACAACAACGGGCTATCCCGGCTGAAATGGCTGCCATGATTGTAGTAAAACCAACAAAAACATTTTCTGATGATGAAAAACTGAAAATTGATCAATATGTAATGAAGGGCGGAAAGGTATTATGGTTTGTGGACAGGCTGGAAGCAGAAATGGATAGTCTTCAAATTAAAAATGAGGTGGTTGCTTATGATAGAGGCTTGGGTTTGAATGATTTGTTTTTTAGATATGGTGCACGTGTTAATGCTGATTTGGTAATGGATTTGCAGTGTGATTATTTGCCCTTTGATGTGAATGGTAATGGCCAGTTTGAATTTTTACCCTGGAATTATTTCCCTGTTTTGGAGTCGCCGGAAAACCATCCTATTAATAAGGGATTGGGTTATGTGTCATCTAAATTTATTAATTCTATTGATACCGTGGAAGCAGAAGGAATAAAGAAAACTATTTTGCTAACCAGTTCTTCAAATGCGCGAACCATTGCCACTCCGGCTCTAATTAGTGGTCGTGAAAATGTGAATGCGCCTGAAGATGAGAAGTTCAGAAAACAACATATTCCGGTTGCTGTATTATTAGAAGGCCGGTTTAGGTCCTTGTATGCGAATCGGTTGTCTCAATCGAAACGAGATTCATTGTTGAAGTATAATCTACCTTTTCAGTCTGAGGGTATAGAAAACAATAAAATGATTATTGTGGCAGATGGGGATATGGTGTTAAATGGTATTAAGGATAGGAGCCCAATACCTATGGGTATGAATTCTTATACTTATGGCTCACAGCGTGAATTCCCATTTGCCAATAAAAGTTTTTTAAAAAACAGCTTAAGTTATTTGATTGATCCATTTGATTTGTCTGAAGCGAAGGGAAAAGATTATATAATAAGGTTGCTTGATACAAAAAAAGTAAATACTGAAAAAGCAAAATGGCAGATAGTTAATCTTGTATTACCGGGATTGATAGTCCTTTTATTTGCCTTTATCTTTCAGTGGATGCGAAAACAGCGATTTGCAAAATAAGTTAATTCATTTATGCCCGATAAATATATTTACCTCATTTTTACTGCCCTAATTATAGCAGCACTTGCTGTAGATGTTATTTTACTTAGCAAAAAAGACAAGGTTGTAACTACCCGGATGGCTCTTTTAGAAACCGTATTCTGGGTTTCTCTTTCCTTAGGTTTTTGTGCTTTTATTTGGTACGAACACGGGAAGGCGGATGCCATACAATATCTCTCTGCTTATGTGTTGGAATGGTCCTTATCGATGGATAATATTTTTGTATTTATTATTATCTTTTCCTTTTTCAAGGTAAAGCCTTCAAATCATGCCAGGGTTTTATTGTTGGGTATTTTAATGGCTATTGTTTTCCGAATTATATTCATTGCCGTGGGAAGTGAACTTATTACCCGCTTTGAATGGATAATGTATGTGTTTGGCGTCTTCCTACTATATACCGGATTTAAAATGCTTTTGGCAAAAAAGGAAAAGGAGTTTAATCCGGAAGATAATTGGGCATTTAGAATGATGACAAAGTATTTGCGTACAACAAATGAAGAACCGGAAGGGCACTTTTTTATAAAGAAGAATGATAAAACCTACCTGACCAAGTTGTCTATGGTGGTGATTATGTTGGGTTTAATTGATATTGTTTTTGCAGTTGATTCTATCCCGGCTGTGTTTTCAATTATTCCTGACCCAAGTAAAAAATTATTAATTTACTCTTCTAATATTTTTGCAGTTTTAGGTTTGCGAAGCTTATTTTTCTTGTTAAGAGGTGCCGCAGAAAAATTTGCATACTTGCAACACGGTATTTCTGTGGTGCTGTTATTTATTGGCGCAAAAATGATTGTTGCAGAATGGGTTCATTTTCCGGTTTGGGTTTCTTTAATTGTTATTGTGGTGTGTATCGGAAGTTCGATTCTGATCTCAATAATTAAAAGCAACCAAACTAAAATAGGCAATTAGGCTGCTTAAACCTACCGGTATGGCATACACGCTTGCTGAAATTTCGAAAATTATTCATGCCAAACCCCATGTGCTACATGGTGATAAAAGTGTGCGTATTTTATTAACCGATAGCAGGAAATTATTATATCCACAGGATACTTTATTTTTTACTATACATGGGCTTAACCGGAGTGCAAATACTTTTATTGATGGTTTGTATCAAAAAGGAGTTCGTGCCTTTGTAGTAGATGATAGGTTTTTTGGGTTTGAAAAGTTTCCGGAAGCTGCTTTTCTGGTTACTCCCAGTCCTTTAACAGCTTTACAAAAATTAGCTTCTTTTCACCGCCAACAGTTTCATTTGCCGGTTATTGGTATTACCGGAAGTAATGGTAAAACTGTCGTTAAAGAATGGATTTCTCAACTGTTGAGCAAAAGGTATCATATTGCCAAAAGCCCTAAGAGCTACAATTCACAAATAGGGGTACCTTTAAGTATATGGCAGTTAGCCTCAACGCATGATCTGGGTGTTTTTGAAGCCGGTATTAGTACTGTCGGTGAAATGGAACGCTTGCAACAGATTATATTGCCTACCATTGGAGTATTCACATCCTTGGGGAGCGCACATGCGGCGGGGTTTAAAAATATCGAAGAAAAAGCTGCAGAAAAACTTAAGCTCTTTTCATCCGCTGAGTGTTTAGTATATCCCTATGATAACGAAGTGTTGCATAGTGAAGTGGCTAAGCTAATTACGGATACAAATCGCTTTTTAAAATGCTTTACCTGGGGCTATTCTCCTGAATCAACTATTCAAATAATTAAGACTCACCGAGTAGGACGATCTACGATTATTCAGTGCTTAATTGAAAATAAGGAGCACACTTTCCAAATACCATTTGCCGATAATGCATCAGTTCAAAATGTGTTAACATGCTGCGCGATATTACTCGCGCTAAATATTGATCTTAATTTATTTTCTGAGCAACTTCAACAACTTCGACCAGTAGAAATGCGGTTGCAAATGAAGCAAGGTATTAACCAATGCGCTGTAATTAATGATAGCTATAGTGCGGATTTACAATCGCTGTCTATTGCATTACAATTTTTGGGGCAACAAAGACACCATACCTTGCGAACATTAATTTTAAGTGATATACCTGAACAAGGAATTCCGGTTGATGAAATGTATGCACGTATTAATAAGATGGTGCAAACTGCAGGTGTAAATAGATTTATTGGTATAGGTGCTGAAGTAACAGCGCATGCAATGCATTTTTCCGGTATTTCGCAAACTTCTTTCTACGATTCTACTGATGCATTTATTGAAAACTTTGCGGCTGAAAAATTCAGGGATGAAATTATTCTGCTCAAAGGAGCGCGAAAATTTGAATTTGAACGAATTAATTTCTTTCTTGAAGCAAAAACGCATGATGCAATTCTTGAAATTGATTTAGCCGCTATCCGGCATAATTTAAAGTTTTTTATGAAACAATTATCTTCAGGAGTGAAGATAATGGTAATGGTAAAGGCGTTTAGTTACGGTACAGGGAGTTATGAAATAGCAAGCATTCTTGAAAATAATGGAGTAGATTATTTGGCGGTAGCCTATCCTGATGAGGGCGTTGAATTACGAAAGGCAGGAATTCGGTTGCCCATTATGGTTATGAATACCGAAAGAGCAGGCTTTTATAATATTGTTCATTATGAATTGGAGCCTGAATTGTATTCTTTTAGTTTGGCTCATGATTTTATTTCTTATCTGCAACGACTTGGAATAACCGGTTATCCTGTACATATTAAATTGGATACAGGCATGCATCGGTTGGGTTTTGATCCTGCTGATATAGGTAACTTGGCAGCATTGCTTCGGGATACCCCGGAGTTAAAAGTAGCTTCTGTGTTTTCTCATTTGGCGGGTAGTGGTGATAAAGAATTAGACTATTTTACGACAAAGCAGGCGGCCACTTTTGAAGAAATGATCTTAGAAATGAGTAAGGAAATGGATTATCCATTTATTAGGCATTTAGTTAACTCTGCAGGAATAATTAGACATCCTGCTTTTCATTATGATATGGTGAGATTAGGAATTGGCTTATATGGAGTGGATGATAATGAGTCAGTTTTAGCATCACTTCAAACCGTAGCTACTTTACGAACTACAATTTCTCAGATTAGATGGGTAAAGAGCGGAGATAGTGTAGGTTATAATAGAGCCGGCAAGGTTGAAAAGGATACCCTGGTTGCAACAGTGGGTATCGGTTATGCTGATGGGTATCCTCGAGTATTAGGCAATGGAGTAGGAGCAATGTATATAGGAGGAAAGATGGCGCCGGTAATTGGTAATGTTTGTATGGATATGACCATGCTGGATATAACAGGAATTGATGCACGTGAGGGTGATGATGTAATCGTGTTTGGCGCTTCCCCTACAGTTTCTACCTTGGCCGCTAAGGCAGGAACTATTGGCTATGAGATTCTTACCGGTATATCACAACGTGTAAAGCGCGTTTATTTTAATGAATAATGCATACTGCTGCAGTGTATCTTTGCGCAGAAAAAAGGAGATGTAATGAATAAATACAGGTTATCATTATTGATTTTGTTTATTTTGATAGCAGACCAAGGATTGAAAATTTATATTAAGACAAATTTTCAACTGCATGAATCTGTATCTGTATTTGAGAATTGGTTTCAATTGTATTTTGTTGAAAATCCGGGAATGGCTTATGGTTGGAAATTTGGCGGAAATTTTGGGAAAATGACACTTACCATATTTCGGATTGGTGCGGTAATTTTTGGTACCTGGTATCTTGCAAAAATTCTTCGTGAAAAGTATAAATCCGGATTTATTATTTGTGCAGGTATGATATATGCCGGCGCATTAGGTAACTTAATTGATTCCTGCTTTTACGGTATGATTTTCGACAAGGGTATGGTGTTTAATGATGTTATTGGAGATTATATTGGTTATTCTGGTCTTGCTATGTTTTCCTCAGAGGGATACGCTTCTTTTCTACATGGAAATGTTGTGGATATGCTGTACTTCCCGATTATTCAGGGAAACTTCCCCAATTGGCTCCCGATTTGGGGAGGGGAAGAATTTGAATTTTTTAGACCCATCTTTAATATTGCTGATGCCTCAATTACTACAGGCATTTTAATTATCTTGGTTTTTCAGAAAAGGCTACTTCCTCATCATAAAAAGGGGGAAGCACATCCTACTATTGAAACGAATGCAAAAGTGGATGATACTTCCCATGTGTCCTAACAAACCACACACTATTACTGCCTAATCAGGCGCTGCCTGATGACTTCATTATTATATTTTACACTGAGTATATAAATACCCTTTTGAAAATCTTTGTCAACTGATATCTGATGAACTCCGGGTGTAAATTCCCTTGTTTCAAAGTAAATTTGTTTACCATCCAGGCTGTGAATTCGTATGGCTGCCAGCCCTGTGCGTGGTATTTGAAGTGAAACGGATAGTTTCTTACCAAATGGATTTTGACCAATGAGCAGTTTAAAATTTGATTGTTCACTGATTGTTTCAATATGGCTGTATTTAAACAAACCATCTTTGTTAACCAGCTTTAATCTGTAAAAAACATTATTGGTAAGTGCTCCCGGATCGGTATAATTATAATTTGAATAAGATAATTGAGTGGATGGTACGGTAGCTAATGTAAAAAAATGGATACCATCATTACTTCGTTGAACTTCATATTCCAGAGAGTCATCTTCATAAATAGTACTCCACGACAGGGTGCCCATATTATCTGTTTTTATGGCTTTAAATCGTATGAGATTTGCTGTTAAAACGGTGCCACAGTCAATAACCTTGATGAGTGTTTTGTTTCCATCGTTGTATGCGCAAGCAGCACTCAAAAGATTTGCCGATGATGTAGCCACAATTACCCGATAGTATTTTCCGCTATCCGAAGGCATAGCTAAAAATGTGGGAAGATTGGCTGCATATTGATATAAACCATTCACTAAGGTTGGAGACCCAACACCAGATGCTCCTGGGCCTGCCACGTTTGTCCATATTGTGCCTCCTATATTACTTACCTGCCATTGATAATAAATGTAATTACTATAAACAGAAATAACGGTATCGGATAGACGAACCTCAAAAGGTTGTGCATCACATCCTAATACAAATGGTTTGTAGTTTGATGAAATAGATGGTCCGCAGTGAGCAACAGTAATATCGTCAATTGCCCAATCATTGCCTCCACCTCCGGGTGAATTATTTCTAATAACAAAATTAGCAGTCGTTTGGCCGGGTTTGGTTTGAAAGGTAAATCCAAATTTTTTCCAGGGATTAATCCGGTCATACTTTATATCTCCTGTAGTATAATATCCCAATCCATCAATTTCAAAACTGAGATTTGGCCTAACTCCCGCAGAATCGTTTCCCGGATAGGGTATGAACCCTGCAGACCCCGCTCCCTTACCCGTACTATCGCAACTGCACCGGGGACAAACATTTCTAAACCATGCGCTAAACTCGTAGTAGGTGTTAGGGCATAAATTGGATAATGTTTCTGTGTAGGCTATGTTGGTATTATAGCTCGCATTGATAAGTACAAAATATCCACCCTTCGCTCCCGGTGGTACAGGCGGATTCCCTTGGATGGAGTTTGTTGCTCCTGTGTGATCTCCTGCAATATCCCAAACACCAAATACCCTTTTTGATGAAGGCGATTCCGGCATTGCGGAGTTTGGATTCGTTGAGCCATTTGCACTGCTATTATTAACAATAGAATAATTATAATCATTGGGTTGCCCGGTTGAAATATTTTGCTTTACATAGGTGGTTCCAAAAAGCATCCCTAAGGCTCGATTTTGAATTGTTCCACTTCCAAAAGTACCGTTAAAGTCTGAGGCGGCACTTATAGAAACTCCATCTGCGCAAAACCCATTGTATTGAAACAGCAGTATTTTATATTCAGGAAATGTAATGTTAGACCATCCATTGTTAGGAGATATCATTTTGTATTTTACGCTTCCACCCACACGAATAGTATCTCCAAATGAAGTGGTGGTATTAATGCGAACTCGGTAGCATGCCATCATAATACAATGTGAGCCATAAAAACTTGGTCGGCTTGAGTCGGCACGAATCCTTCCACCTCGTGTACCATTAGCATAACGCCCAAGGTTGATGATTATGTTTCCACCAACATTTCTTCCCGCATCAGCATCTGCAGCTTCAGTAAATGGTCCTTTATATGTGAGCCCTTGGTTGGTGGCTACACGCATGGAACCATTCAGATAAGTAGTTCCTGCAGGAACCTGATCAAATACCTGAACACTATCAATGATGGTTGTTGATGAAATTTTTATAACAGCAAGGGTTACACGTATTTCTATCGTGTCACCCGGTTGAAAGGTGCCACCTCCGTTTAGTCGGCTGATATTTGCAAAACTTTTACCAATATCCACCCGGTTTTGGCTGTACAAAAATGTGGGTAATGCAACTGTAAATAGAACGGGAAAGGTTAAACGTAGAAGTTTTTTCATCTAAATAGTTTTTATTAAAAAATGTTTAGATGAACTGCTTGGATATTGATAAAACGCTAATAAAAGGGTAATATTTTTGAATAGGGAAAAAACATATTATCCCTGTTTCTTCTATGTGATTTGACGATTATGGAAAAGGAATTTGTCGCAAATTGTCAATGAAAAATTGCGGAAATGTCCAGAAGGCACTTCGTGTTTTGTGTAAAGAATTTATGAAAAAAGAGCAGGTAAATATCCTGCTCCTTTCTTATAATTAATTGGCTTTAATAATCTTTTTATGTATTCGTTCGTTACCAAACCATCCCGATAGATAGTATAAGCCCGGAGCTAACTTGTTATCTAAATTATAAATAATTCGATTAATCCCTTTTTGTAATAATTCCTTTTCTTTAAGAATTACCTGCCCATTGTTGTTGGAAATACTATAGTAAAATTGTCCGTCATTGGGTAGGCTTACGTTAAAAGACAGCAGATTATTAATTGGATTTTCAATATGGGTAATGTTGAAATTGAGCGGCATGCCCATGCTTACTATGTGGCTATATTTATATAGCCCTCTTATTGAAAACATTTTGAGTCTGTAAAAAGCTCTGCTTGAAACTATTTCGGGGTCTGTGAAATAGTATCCTGCCGTTTGGGTGTTGTGGGCATTTATATTGCCTATTGGTCTGAAATTAATTGCATCGCTACTTTTTTCGATAATATAATGCGACAGTGATTCCATTTCCTCAGTTGTCCAATGGAGGTATCCTGTGTTATTTATTAGGTTGCCTTTGAAGATGATGAATTTTGATGATAGCACTAAACCACAATTTATAACTGAAATCATTCTAACACTTCCATCGGTATATGCACAATCATTATCCAGATTGCTTGCTGTAGTTGCCACATATACTCTAAAATACCTACCACTATCTGCTGGATATGCTAAGAATGGCGGTAAATTGGTTACGTATTGGTATTGACCATTTACTATGGATGGCAATCCAACTCCTCTTGTTCCGGGTCCGGTCATATCTGTCCAAATAGTTCCTCCTACATTACTAATCTGCCATTTAAAGTGAATATAACTATTATTGAATTTATATCTAACGGTATCGGACAAACGTACTTCAAATGGATCTGCTGTGCAACCTAATGCTATTGGTGAGTAGTTCATAGCTAATGAAGGCCCGCAGTGGGAGATGATAATGTCATCTAATGCCCAATCGTTTCCACCACCTCCCGGAGAGTTATTACGTATTAAAAAATCGGCAGTGGTTTGTGTTGGACCCGTTAGAAATGTAAAACCATATTTTTTCCAAGGGCTTGCACGGTTATATTTAATGTTTCCTGACGAATAATAAATCTTTCCATCAATTTCAAAGCTAATATTGGGTTTAACACCAGAAGAATCATTACCTGCTGCAGGTATAAATCCTGCAGAACCACTTCCTTTTCCGGTGCTGTCGCAGCTACATCTGGGGCAAATATTCTTTATCCATACTGAAAACTGATAGTAGGTATTTGGGCACAAATTAGTTAGCGTTTCCCGATAAGCGGTGTCTGTTTTATAACTGGCGTTTACCAGCACCATGTAGCCACCTTCTGTTCCCGGTGCTACAGGTAAATTTCCCATAGTTTGGTCAACGGCTCCTGTGTGGTCTCCATTTATATCCCAAAGAGTGAAAACTCTGGCTGCATTAGGTACGCCTATAGCCGGATTAGTTGAGCCTGTTACACTGGAGTTATTCACGATTGAATAATTATAATCCTGTGGTTCGTTTGCTGATAATGTTTGTTTTGTATAAGTTGTTGCAAAGGCTAATGGAGTTACTCTGTCTTTTACGGTTCCTGTTCCAAAAGTTCCTTGTGCATCTGATGCGGCACTTACTCCTAACCCATTTGTACAGGCCTCCTCTTCTTCAAACAAGAGGATATTGTATGCGGGGAAGTCAATATTGTGGTTGGAAACAGGGGTGGGAGAAACCATACGATAGGATATTTTTCCGCCTGTTGTAATTATCGTACCGTAAGGCGCTGAAGGATTAATGCGCACCCTAAATGAAGCAACCATTATGCATGTACTGCCATAAAAACTTGGTCTGCTTGAGTCTGAACGAATTCTACCACCAGATGCTCCGGTAGCTAAATTGCCTAAATTAATAGTGATGTTGCTTCCTGACCGTGTACCGGCATCACTATCAAGGCCGTCAGTGAATGGTCCTTTATATGTTAATCCTTCATTGGTGGCTACTCGCATTGAGTTATTGATATAGGTAGTATTAGGTGGAATTACATCTTTTACAGATACCTGATCAATAATGGTTCTGGTGCCGGCTTGTCGCATAACGGCAATGGTTGTACGTATTTCAATAGTGTCTCCAGGCTTGAAAGTTCCACCACCATTTATTGTAGAAATATTAACGATACTTTTAGCCACATCAACCCTATTGGTTTGTCCTTGTACCAAGGTTGAAATTGTACAACAGGCAAATAAAATGAAGAAGGCGTTTATAAACCTTTTGTTCATAGAGTTGGTGGGTTTTATAGGGCAGTATTAACCTTTGATTTCTTAGTACTAAACGCTAATTTTATTAGATTATTATAGAATCTTTTAGGGGATTTATCCTTTTAAAATATTATACAATAATTTTTGGGTGTTCTTCGTTACTTGTTATTATACTAATGGGCAAAGTGTGCCCGTTACTTAAAGCCACCTTATGAAAACCCTCACCCTTTGGGCTTTGTTAATGTCCTGTACGGGATTAACGGCTCATGCCCAAGAAAAATTTTCTACTAAACGTGTGGTGAATGATAACACAGCGGCAGGGCGCTTTCGGCATCCGTTTGCAATGGTATTAGGGCCTGATGATTCTTTGTGGATTACAGAACGCCGTGGTTATGTGATACGGATGAATCGGGTAAATGGAGGGAAGACTGAATTGCTTAATATTCGAAACAAGGTAAAGTTTACAACTTCTGGAGCAACCGGTATTAAACAAGATGGGATGTTAGGAATTGCTTTACACCCTGACCTCTTTTTAAGCGGAAAGAATTTTGTTTATTTAGCTTATACCTATGATTCTTTAGGTTTGAGGAGAATTAAAATTGTTCGATATACATATCAGCGAGATTTAGCTTTACTTACTAATGAAGTAACCTTGGTTAGTGGGATTCCGGGAAGTAACGACCATAATGGAGGTAAGCTAACCATAGGTAATTTTGGTTCGGTTGAAGCTCCAGATTATAAGTTGGTGTATTCGTGTGGTGATGGAGGAGCTAATCAATTTGGAAACTCATGTGATTCTATACAATCGCAGTATATTCCAACAGCTACTCAAATAGCTTCCGGTAATAAAGTTCGATATAGCGGAAAAATTTTGCGAATTAACTTAGATGGAACCATACCTGCAGATAATCCTGATTTTTCCGGAATAGGGCGCTCTCATGTATGGAGTATCGGTCACCGCAATCCACAAGGGCTAGTGTTTGAACGAGATGTGAACAATCAATTAGTTCCTGGCGGAAAGCTATATTCTTCAGAGCATGGACCGGCATCTGATGATGAAGTGAATGTAATTATTGGTGGAGGAAATTATGGGTGGCCACGTGTTGCCGGAAAGTTAGATAATAATTGGTATAAATATTATCAGTGGTCTAATAGTTCCGGCTGTTCGTCTTATCCTGGTGAATGCAGCTCTACTCAAACAACTTATGGAATAGCTGAAAATGCTTTTTTTATTTCAGGGCATGTGAATCCCATTTTTGATTTATATCCAACAACACCCCCTGGCGGATCTGCTTGTAATTGGCTGAAAAATCCAACAGTAGCACCAAGTAGTTTAATTGTTTATCCTTTTAATAATCGCATACCGGGATGGGAGAATTCTTTGTTGATGCCCGCATTAAAAGCTGGTGCTGTGTTCCGGCTTAAACTAAACGCCTCTAGAGATGGTTCCCTTTCTGTTAGTGATTCTGTAATTCCTTACTTTAAGGAAACTGCGCTTAATCGTTACCGTGATATGGTGGTGGCAAATGACGGAATAACTTTTTACTTGCTTACAGATAGTGTAGGGGCAACTTCTGGGCCATTACCCGGTGTGGATGGAGGAATTACAGATCGTGGATGTGTGTTAGAGTATATATATACCGGTGGTTTGATGACATTGGAAGATGATGATCATCCTTTGTTGAATCCTAGATTGTATTTTAGGATTTATCCAAGCCCCGCAACGGATTATGTATATGTACAGTCTAAGCGAAATGTTTCCAAGCCTATATTCTTTAAATTATTAGACTCAGGTGGGAGAATAATTTTAACAGGTAAACAAAATAGGGATGAATTTAAAATTGATGTTTCAAAGCTTCATTCGGGGTTGTATATCATTCAAGTATTTAATGGCCGGGATGTGTTGGAGATTAGTAAAAAAATAATTGTGCTTTAGTATATAATTACAATAAAAAGAAAGAGGCTGTTTGATTAAACAGCCTATATTATTTAGAGTATAACGTGTATTATATTTTTCCTACCATATCAGCCGGAACAACCCATGCGTCAAATTCTTCGGGGGTAACATAGCCTAATTTTACTGCCATTTCTTTTAGTGTTGTATGCTCCTTGTGTGCTTTTTGGGCAATTTCTGCTGCTTTATAATAACCAATTTTTGTATTTAATGCGGTAACCAGCATTAGTGAATTCTCTACGTGTTTTCTAATATTCTTTTCCAAAGGCTCAATTCCCACCGCGCAATGGTCGTTAAAAGAGGTGCAGCCATCACCAATCAGTCGTGCACTGTGTAAGAAATTAGAAATCATTACCGGTTTAAACACATTAAGTTCAAATTGTCCATTGCTGCCGGCAATGCTTATGGTGACATCATTTCCCATTACCTGAGCCGCAATCATGGTTAATGCTTCACATTGCGTGGGGTTAACCTTTCCTGGCATAATGGAAGAGCCCGGCTCATTTTCAGGTAGCATAATTTCACCTATACCACTACGCGGTCCACTGGCCAACAAACGAATATCATTTGCTATTTTCATTAGGCTTACTGCAATTTGTTTTAATGCGCCATGACATTCTACAATGGCATCGTGGGCAGCAAGTGATTCAAATTTATTTTTTGCTGTAACAAACGGATGTCCGGATAGTTTGGCAATTTGCTTTGCCACATTGGCTGCGTATCCTTCCGGTGTGTTAATTCCTGTTCCTACTGCAGTACCTCCTAATGCCAATTCAGATAAATGGCTAAGGGTGTTTTTTAATGCATTCAGGCCATGATCTAACTGTGAGGCATATCCGCTAAACTCCTGACCCAAGGTTAATGGAGTGGCATCCATTAAGTGGGTTCTGCCAATTTTTACAATATGCATAAAAGCTTTACTTTTCTCATGCAGAGTTTGGCGAAGCTTCTCAATGCCGGGAATGGTGACCTCCATTAAAATTTTATAGGCAGCAATATGCATTGCAGTTGGGAAGGTATCATTGCTCGATTGTGATTTGTTTACATCATCATTTGGATGTAGGAACTTTTGTTTATCTTCTAAATTTCCTCCGTTTAATACGTGACCACGATAAGCGATTACCTCATTAACGTTCATATTACTTTGAGTGCCACTACCTGTTTGCCATATTACCAGTGGAAAATAATTATCTAATTTTCCATCTATAATTTCATCACAAACTTTACCAATTAAGTCTGATTTTTCTTTGGGTAAAACACCTGCTTCGGTATTGGTAATGGCTGCTGCCTTTTTTAAAATGGCAAAAGCTCGTATGATTTCTTTTGGCATTTTATTAATATCCTCAGCAATTTTAAAATTATTGATGCTGCGTTGTGTTTGGGCACCATAATAAGCGTCTGCAGGCACCTGCACCTCACCCATAGTGTCTTTCTCTATTCTAAACTGACTCATGATTTGTAGATTTATAAATTACAAATGCAAAGATACAAGAATCAGTTTTGTATTGATTGTGGTTATTTGCCTTTGAACACAGGTTTTCTTTTCTCTAAAAAGGCGCTTGCACCTTCCTTCATGTCTTCCGTGCTAAAGCAATTTCCAAAAATTTCTACTTCGTGTTTAAATCCATTGTTGGCGGTAGATGAACATGCTGTATTAATTGCATCAATTGCACCAGCCACTGCTAATGGTGCCTTTGTATGAATACTTAGAAGTATTTCCCGTGCTTTTTCCATGAGTTGATCAGCAGGGAAAACATAATTAACTAAGTGATAGTTTAGTGCTTCGGCTGCATCAATCATTTTTCCTGTCATGTGCATTTCCATACTCTTTCCTTTGCCAATTATTTGTGTTAACCGCTGAGTGCCACCATAACCGGCAATGAGACCAAGATTCACTTCCGGCTGGCCAAATTTTGCATGTTCATTGCAAAGCCTGAAATGACATGCCATTGCCAGCTCACAACCTCCTCCTAATGCAAATCCATTTACAACTGCAACTACCGGCTTGGAAAAGTTTTCTATTTTAAAAAACACCTGTTGCCCTCTTGATGAAAGTTTCCTTGCCTCATCACTACTATAGGAAGAGAACTCTGCAATATCAGCGCCTGCCACAAATGCTTTTGACCCCGCTCCGGTTATTATCACTGATTTTACCTCTTCATTTGCAGCTGCTTCATCAAAAACTTTTTCCAAGTCATTAAAAACATCCCGGTTAAGCGCATTAAGTTTATCAGGACGATTAATAGTGATGGTTAAAATATTTTCTAAAACTTCAGTTAATAAGGTTGTATATGCCATGATGATGAGCGATTAAAAAATGATTAAAAAGGTCTATTCTGTTTTACCCAATTATTAATGTAATTGGCTATTTCAGTAGTTGGAGTGCCCGGTGCAAATAATTTACCTATACCCAATTCGGTCAAGGTAGAGATATCTTCTTCGGGAATAATGCCGCCTCCGGTGAGCAGCACATCATTCATTTTTTTTTCTTTCATGAGTTCCAGTAGTTTAGAAAACACGGTCATGTGTGCCCCGCTTAGTATGCTAACACCAATGGCATCAACATCCTCTTGTAAGGCGGCATTGACCACCATTTCAGGAGTTTGTCTCAATCCGGTATAAATAACCTCCATGCCTGCATCTCGCAATGCAGTAGCAATAACTTTAGCTCCTCTGTCGTGGCCATCGAGCCCAACTTTTGCCACCAAAACACGTATCGGTCTGTTCATAATGTGAATTTACTCAAACTATATTCAAAGTTGTTTTATTCCTGATATAATTCGGTTAACGGTATCATCTTTGCCAAGTATTGTGGTGATGTGAAACACACCTGGTCCGGCTTTACCACCTACTAAAAACACCCGTAATATCATCTGCAGCTCACCTACTTTTATTTCATGGGTTGAGGCGTGTGTTTTAAAGAGGGTTTCAATGGTGATGCTATTCCATTCCTCTGCTTTTTCAAAAATGGGAATTAATGATTCAAAAAATGTTTTCTTTTTCTCATCCCATTTTTGTGCAATTGATGCAACATCAATTGTTTTGGGTGGGATAAAAAAGTATCGGGTATGTTCAATAAAATCAGTTAATAAGGGGCATCTGTCTTTTACTAAGTCTATTATTTCAAAGAGATTTTTATTTCCTGTGTCAATACCATTGTTATTTAATAATGCAGTAACATCGGGTAAAAGTCTTTTTGCGGAGGCCATTTTGATCCATTCGTGATTGAACCATTTGGCTTTTTCAAAATCAAATTTTGCCCCTGATATATGCACCCGTTGTAAGGAGAATTTTTCAATTAACTCACCCATTGTAAAAATTTCCTGTTCTGTTCCATCGTTCCATCCTAATTGAGAAAGAAGATTATTAAATGCTTCGGGCAAGAATCCCGTTTCTTTAAAACCTTTAGTTAGCTCACCTGTTACAGGATCCGTCCAATTCATTGCATATACCGGAAAGCCAAGCCGATCTCCATCACGTTTGCTCAGTTTTCCATTCCCATCCGGTTTAAGGATTAAGGGTAAGTGTGCCCATTTTACCATATTATCAAGGCCAAATAGATATTGCCACAATAAAATATGGATGGGTGCGCTTGGAAGCCATTCTTCCCCTCTGAATGCGTGAGTAATTTGCATTAAATAGTCATCCACTACAACGGCAAGATGATAAGTAGGCATTCCATCTGCTTTTAGCAGTACTTTGTCATCTACTGATGTAGTATCAAAATGAATTTCTCCACGTATAAGGTCATTACATATTACGGTTTCGTGGGGTTGGATTTTAATTCGGATTACATAAGGGGTGCCATTTTCTAAAAGTTGAATAGTTTCTTCTTCACTTAAGCTGATAGAATTTCGCATGGCCATTCGGCTATGGTGGTCATATTGAAGGCTGTGACTGTTAGCCGCCTTTAATCTTTCCCGCATGGCTTCTAATTCTTCCGGGGTGTCAAAAGCATAATAAGCATATCCCGCCTTTACTAACTGTAACGCATAGTTGTAATAAATAGATTTTCGCTCACTTTGACGGTAGGGTGCAAATGGCCCGCCAATCAACGGGCTTTCGTCTGGTGTTAATCCACACCAATGTAAACAATCATAGATATATTGTTCCGCCCCTTCTACAAATCTGGTCTGGTCAGTATCTTCAATGCGTAAAATAAATTTCCCATTATGCTGCCGTGCAAATAAATAATTGAATAATACGGTTCTAACTCCTCCCAAATGCAATCCGCCTGTGGGGCTGGGAGCAAAGCGAACCCTAACTTGCTTATTTGTTTCCATTTTGGCAAAGATAAGTTAAGCCACAAATGTGTGCGCTGTTTATGCGAAATCATAATTAATGGTTTGAAGGGTAATTAAACTCAAAAATATCTGAATGAATGGCGCAGGATTTGTAATGATAGACAATAATAAAAATGGAAAAAGAGTTAAAACATATAATTTTGGATATGTTTTATCCGGTTCGCAATCCTTTCTGGATGAAGTATTTACTCCATGGTGTTACCTGGTTTGGAAGTAACCAGGATGGTGTGATTTATCTTACTTTTGATGATGGGCCACATCCCGAAGAAACTCCTTTTGTACTTGAAGAACTCAAAAAGTTTAATGCAAAGGCTACTTTCTTTTGTATTGGGAAAAATGTGCTGGCATATCCTGAATTGTACAAACGAATAATTGAAGAGGGACATACTGTTGGTAACCACACCCAAAATCATGTAAATTATGGAAAGGTAGGTGAAAGGGTTTTTCTTAAGGATGTTTCAGAAGCACAAAAAATAATTGACAGTTCTTTATTTCGACCTCCGTATGGGAAAATAAATAATTTTCTGGTAAGGCAATTGTCTGCGCCCGGTTATGGATTAAAAACGATTATGTGGTCGGTGCTTAGCGGTGATTTTGATTTGAATCTTCAACCTCAAAAATGTTTAGAACATGTATTATTAAATACGCGCGTGGGGGATATTGTTGTTTTTCACGATAGTGAAAAAGCTAAACCAAGATTAAGATACGTATTGCCATTAGCATTGAAATATTGGAAGGAGAGAGGATTCAGGTTTGAAAAATTAACTTAAAAAAATGGGCTAGGGTAGAGACCCTTGCCCGTTTTTAATCCGTACCCTATGAAAACTTAGCTAAAGTAGGGAGATTTTGTTTTATCACCAATTTAAAAAATACTTTTTTTGAGTAGAAAAACTTCTATTAAGACTGTTTTAAATAAATATAGACAAGATTATGGTGGATACACATTGTCATCTTTATGTGGAAGATTTTAAAGGTCAGGAAGAAGCAGTAATTCAGCGCGCATTGAATGCCGGTGTAAAGCAATTTCTTTTACCTGCTATTGATAGTGAATCACATAATGCAATGCTTAGGTTTGAGGAGCTATTTATTGGAAAATGCTTTTCAATGATGGGTCTTCATCCTTGCAGTGTAAAAGAGAACGTGGCCTCAGAGTTAGCTCTTGTAGAAGAGTGGCTACAAAAACGTAAGTTCTATGGTATTGGAGAAATTGGTATTGATTTATATTGGGATAAGACTTTTTACCACCAGCAGATTGTAGCTTTTAAGCAACAAATTAATTGGGCTCATCAATTTAATTTACCCGTTTCTATTCATTCGCGAAACGCTACCCGTGAATGTATTGATATTTTAAAATCTTTTCCTGCCGGATATATTAACGGGGTCTTTCATTGTTTTAGTGGACAGCTTGATGAAGCAAAAGAAATTATTGATCTTGGTTTGTATTTAGGAATAGGTGGGGTGGTGACGTTTAAAAATTCCGGATTAGATAAAATCCTAAAAGAAATTGAAGTGAAGCATTTGGTATTAGAAACTGATTCACCTTATTTATCGCCGGTGCCGTATAGAGGTAAGGTGAATGAGAGCAGTTATTTGGTTTATGTAGCTGATAAACTGGGAGCAATATATAGTATGAGCAGGGAGGAGATTGCCTCGGTTACCACAAAAAATGCCAAGAAAATTTTTAGTATTGAATAGCCTGCCGGCATGGTTTTTAATAACTTGAATGAAAGAAAAATAAGCGATTGTAAAAACAGACCTTAAAATATGCCTGATACCTTATGATAGAAGTAAAAGATTTAAAAAAGACCTATAATGGGCTAGAGGCACTGAAAGGGATAAGTTTTGGAATTAAAGAAGGATCGTTTTACGGTTTGTTAGGACCTAATGGTGCAGGAAAAACAACCACAATCTCCATATTGAGTTCTATCCTTAATCCTGATTCCGGCGAAGTAATTATCGGTAATTATTCTTTAAAAAATAATCCTAAGGATATAAAAAAGATAATTGGTGTGGTGCCTCAGGAACTGGCAGTTTATAATGAACTAACGGCAATTGAAAATTTAATGTTTTGGGGTAGCTTCTATAACGTTTCAAAGAAGGAGTTGTCAAATCGTTCAAATACATTGTTGAAACTTTTCGGACTTGAAGATAGAAAGGGTGAAAAAGTAAAAAATTATTCCGGAGGAATGAAAAGGAGAATTAATATAGCTTCTTCCTTATTACATCAGCCACGGGTACTGTTTATGGACGAGCCAACGGTGGGGATAGATCCACAAAGCAGAAACTTGATTTTTGAAGTGATTGAAAAATTGCATAAGGAGGGAATGACAATTGTTTATACTACACATTATATGGAAGAAGCAGAAAGGCTTTGTGACCGGATTGGTGTTATAGATAATGGCGAAATTATTGCCGAAGGTACATTGGAGGAATTGAAGAACTCAAGTGCGGTTAAAGAAACTATTGCCATGACATTTTTATTACTTAGTAAAAATGATTCAGTTAAGTTATCTTCCTCTTGGCCGGATATGAAACAGATGAATAATACGATTCACTTTTATTCATCAAATGTAAAAACAGATTTATCAAAATTGGTTTTGCTATGCAATCAAATTGGGCTTGAGATTGTTAATATTGAGATACTAAAAGCGAATCTTGAGACTATTTTTTTACAACTCACAGGTAAACAATTAAGAGACTAGTAGTATGATTAAAATTGCAATAAAAGATTTAAGGATTTTTTTAAAAGATCGTCGGTCAATGCTGCTCACATTTGCTATTCCTATTGCGTTGATAACCTTGTTTGCATTTGCATTTGGTGGCGTAGGGAAGGGCAAAGAGGAAAATAAGGTGTCATTATTAATAAGTGATTTGGATAATACAGCAGCTTCAAAGGAAGCTATCAGGCTATTTGATTCTTTGAAATCGGTATCTATATCCACTATGTCTTTAGAAGAAGCAGAAAAGGCAATTAAAAAAGGTAAGATGAGCAGTGTTTTAGTTATACATAATGGCTTTTCAGATTCCTTACAAAAAGGGGCGGAACTACCTTTAGAACTAAAGTATGATGGTGCAAAAGAAATTGAAGTTGGGCTTTTGCAACAATCGCTTATACCTACCATAGCTATGTTACCATTTAATTTGGGAGATTCTAAAATGATGATGGGTAATAGATTGGCAAAGATTGCAGGAGTGTCTAATCTTGATAAGAAGCAGGACATCCAATTTCATTCAAACGAACTTTTTGATGCTATTTCCAAAAGTATTTCTGAAAATGGAAGTAAGGAGCAAATTAATCCTTCTGAAATGTTTATAGGTGGAGATATTAAAATGACTAAACTGGTTAAGGCTACAAATGACAATCAGTTGGGGTTAATTCAAGCTGTTGCCGGTACAGCAGTAATGATGTTGTTATTTTCTGTGGTAGGTATAGGGTTGGGTTTATTAGATGAGAAACAGGAAGGTACTTTAAAGCGGCTTCTTTATACGCCATTGAATCCACTTAATATTTTGTTCGGAAAAATGATTGCTGCTAATCTTATTTCTATTTTTCAACTGGTGGTGATGTTCCTGTTTGCAAGCTTTGTATTTGGTTTAAATATAGGGGAGCACTTGCCGGGATTATTGCTAATGATTATTGCTACGGCTTTTGCTTGTTCTGCTTTTGGTGTTTTATTAGCTTCTTTTGCTAAGACTAAGCAACAAGTGCAGGGGCTATCAACTTTAATAATTTTAGTAATGAGTGCAATTGGCGGTAGTATGATGCCATTGTTTTTTATGCCTGTTATCATGCAAAAGGCAGCAATCATTTCTGTAAACTATTGGAGTATTCAAGGGTTTTATGATATTTTTTGGAGGAATATTTCGGTGTTAAGTACAACTTTTCTTTCCAAAATCCTGGTACTTATGGTCATTGGCTTAATCTTGAATACTTTAGCAGTTATTATGTTTCGGAAAAACATTTTAAAGTTAGTTTAAACTGTGGGGTGAAACAGGAATGAGTGCGAATAGGAGGGGCCTTATAAAATAGATTAGTCAAACATTTTCATTTGGATTATTTTCCTTTTAAAGTTTTTCAATTCAAATTCTTGTGAACCTAAAATCTTAAACACTTCAGATGCTCCATATCTTGAGGCGATAGAGATATCCATCTTTTTTGTAAACCTGCTAAAAGTGTCCATTACAATATCAGGATGATTATTTTTTTCGCTCAGGTGTGATAAAAATACATGGGTTAAGAAAGGAGAGGCGTGTTGTTCAAGAAGGGATTGTGCCTGAAGATTAGATAGATGCCCACTGCCTCCTGAAATTCGCTTTTGAAGATGGGTGGGATATGGGCCGTTTTTCAACATTTCATGATCATAATTTGATTCAAGAAAAACTGCATTGCACAAAGAAAAGTGCTGTTGTAAAGTTTCAGAAACTTTTCCTATATCGGTAAAAACACCGACCGTTACATCATTATTTTTTATTACGAAGCTATATGGATCTGTTGCGTCATGTGATTTTTTGAGAGGTATTATTTCTAAGTCCTCTACCATAAAGGATGAGTATGTTGAAAAATCTCTAATATAAGATTCTGGTAAATTAAGTCTGCTTGCTTTGTAGGTTGGTTGGGTAATATAAACAGGGATGCTATGCCGGAGAACTAATTTTTCTAAGCCTCGAATGTGGTCGGTATGCTCGTGCGAAATAATAATACAACGGATTCTTTTTATAGAGAGGTTTGATTGGTGAAGTCGTTTTTCGGTTTCTTTACAAGAAAGGCCGGCATCAATCAAAACGCCATGTTGCTTATTACCAATATAATAGCAATTTCCGTTACTTCCTGAGTTTAATGAACATACTTCCAGGCTCATTCTTCAAATTTAGTTTTCATCAGTCAATAACACGAAGAATAGAAGAAAAGAATTTGAATTTGCTTATTTTTGCCTCCCTTTTGGAGACGTGTCCGAGTGGTTGAAGGAGCACGCCTGGAAAGTGTGTATACGGGAAACTGTATCAAGGGTTCGAATCCCTTCGTCTCCGCAATAACCTGCTCATTGGCAGGTTATTTAATTATCTGCTTTTAAAGGAGCGATTTAATCGTCGAGTACTGTTTCCATTTTCAAGCTTCTGGAGCCTTTTAATAAGATATGCGCATTATGGAGTGGATGTTTTTTTAGCCAATTACGAGCTTCGATACTGGTATTGAAATGTTGAAAATGCGGGGGGATGTGGCTAAACTCTTCACCCACCAGGATAACTTCCGCCCACTTAAACTCTTCAATAAATGATATGAGGGAAGTGTGTTCCTTTTCTCTATCTTGTCCAAGTTCTTTCATTCCGCCGAGAATCAGCACTTTGTTTGTATTTCTTTCATGGGCAAAGTTAGCGATAGCAGCTTTCATGCTGGAAGGATTGGCATTGTATGCATCTAATATTACAGTATTTGTTTTCCACTTTATAAGTTGGGAACGACTATTGGAAGGGATGTAATTTTCAATTGCTGATTTAATAACCAGGGGTGTTACCTGGAAGTATCTTCCTATTGCCATTGCAGCCAATACGTTAGGTAAATTATAATCACCCACTAATTGAGTTTTAATATGAAGCCCATCTTCGGTATTAACCTGTAGAAAAGTTTCGTGATTACCTTCATGCGTCAGAGTTTCTTCTGAGGTATATAAGATTCTATGGCTAATACCTGAGCTCATTTTCATGAGATAGTTCAAATTACTATTCACAAAAGCGGTGCCGTTATTTTCCCTAAGGAAGTCGTATAGTTCGCCTTTTCCCTTTTTTACTCCTTCTTCACTTCCAAATCCTTCCAAGTGTGCTTTTCCGCAATTGGTTATGAGTCCGTGTGTAGGTTGAACGATGTGGCAATACGAGGCTATCTCTCCAATATGATTTGCACCCATTTCAATTACAGCAATATCAGCGTCTTGTTTAATTTTTAAAAGGGTTAACGGAATTCCGATGTGGTTATTTAGGTTTCCGGTTGTAGTATATGTTATGTATGTACTACTTAGTACGGCATGAATCAATTCCTTTGTAGTAGTTTTTCCGTTACTGCCGGTAATAGCAAGGAATGGAATACTAAATTGTTTGCGATGGTACAGTGCTAATTGCTGTAAGGTATTGAGGGCGTTTTCAACCCGAATGATTCGCGTATCATTATGTTGGGTTTCTTCATCTGTAACGCATAATATAGCACCTCTACTCAATGCTATATTCGTATATGCATTACCGTTAAAATTTTCTCCTTTAAGTGCAAAAAAGATATCACCGGGTTGAATAGTTCTTGAATCAGTACTGATTTTTTGATGTTGTAAATAAATATTATACAATTCAGGAATAGTCATATTCAAAAGTAAGTGTAGAATACGGTAACAAAAAACCCCGGAAGATCCGGGGTTAAATATTGTTTAAAAAGATTATTTCTTTTTACGTGCATTTTGTTTACGCTTGGCAAAGATATTACCGGATTTGAAGCCTGGTCCTTCCGGTGGGCCAAGATAGGTTTGAGCACAGCGGAAACCTACCGTGCTGGCACCCATATCCTCGTCCATATATCTACGTGTTCCTGGGGATAGCCAATAAGCGCGATCATTCCAGCTTCCTCCTTTAATTACACGGCTCTTATCACTAATTAATGAGGTGGAACCATAGCCATAGAATGCGCCACTGGCAGAGTCGCCATCCATATAATCAATTACATTATTACGCTGGTAATTACTTCTATTTTTCACTTCTTCATCATCAATATCTACTTTCTTCAATCTTCCCATGCTATCTCTTTCAAATTCACCGCTGCTATTTTTATAATATTTCTGGAATTTGTTACCGCGGAAGTAGTTAAAATCTTCAGCATCCATAGGTGTCATCGGACGATATACATCCCCAACCCACTCACTCACGTTACCACTCATATTATATAAGCCAAAGGCATTTGGGTAGAATGATTTTACATTGTCCGGAATTGCAGCACGGTCATTCAAACCTCCGGCAACTCCCATATTATCACCATTACCTCTTTTGAAGTTGGCTAGGAATTTACCTTGCCAGCTACCTCTTCGGTTATCACGTAATCCATTAGGGTTTTTGCTCCAGGAGTAAATTTGTTGATTAGAGATTAACTCCTCTCCGGATTTAGATTCTTTTTTACGTGGCTTAGGATTTTGTGCTAATAATCCGTATGCGGCATACTCCCATTCAGCCTCTGTTGGCAAACGGTACCCCATATTAAGAATACCATCTTCCAGTTTCACAGTTGCACGCGGTTTACCGCTTACATCTTTTAGTGGTGACTTTTTGGGTTTGCTGCGGTTTTGAATTAATTCCGGATTCATTAAATAGGTTTCTGTATTGAATGATCCGTCAGCACCGCCACCTTTCATTTCCCGCTTAGCTGCATCTTTTTTCAAATACCCTTTTTTCATTAGGTTTAATTCGTTTACGCGATCGGTGCGCCAAATTGTAAAATCGTGCGCCTGACGCCAGCTTACACCTACTACAGGGTAATAGTTGTAAGAAGGATAGCGAAAATAATATTCTACATAAGGTTCGTTATATGCGAGTTCTTCACGCCACACCAAAGTATCAGGAAGAACCTTTTGCATAATAGAAGTATCGTTACTAAAAGTATTTTCAATCCAGTAGAGGTATTCACGGTAGTGAACATTTGCCACTTCTGTTTCATCTATAAAAAAAGACGGAACAGTAACGCGGCGCGGTACATTATTCCAGTCGCCCATCACGTCTTCATCTTTTGCACCCATCACAAAAGTACCGCCTTGTACAAACACAAGACCGGGACCAGCTTTGGGATATTTAACTTTAGACACATGGTAATTACCCATGTTTTTGTCATCATAGTTCCATCCTGTAACAGATGATTTGGCTTTTTTCTTGCCCATAATTCCGCAGGAGGTAAGTGTTAAGGCTGCTGCGGCAATTACCATCAGGGTTTTACCTGAGATCAGATTTTGCATGTGCATTCGTTTAGCAAATTGTTTAACGAAAGGTTTTCTTATTTATTTTATGTCGGGGGTTAAACTCTATCTGCGAATATATATACTTTATGTAAATTCCCCATGATACCCCAGTTTTTTTAAAAAATATTTTTATTTTTTTAACCCTTAAGGCAACTTTTTTGAAATTGTGGTTGTCAAGTACTTATAATATATGCTTTTTTAAGTTTTTTTTTGGGTGGATAACAATAATTACCTAATATGCAGCGTTTTCCGGATAAAGGGAAATGTATTTTTTAACAATACACACATAATTAGTAGTATAATTTGTTAAAATCACCTAATTTTACCCGCAAATTTTAAAATTAAAATATCGCTTATTAGAGGTAAGTCTACCTAACCAAGACAAATAAATCGCATGAAACAAGCAACATTGAAATTGACTGCCTTAGTTTTGTTATTAGCAGGCGTTCAAGGAACGTATGCGCAGTCATCTCAGCCTAGTGAAATATCTGTAGTTACTTCTGCAGTTCCTTTTCTTCGAATATCTCCGGATGCACGCAGTGCCGGTATGGGTGAAGTAGGTATAGCCACTTCTCCGGATGCCTATAGCGGATTTTGGAATTTAGGTAAACTTCCATTTTCAGATAAGAAAATGCAAATAGGGGCAACCTATACTCCTTGGTTAAGTGATTTAGATTTAAAAGATGTTTATTTAGTTTCTTTAGCAGGCTACTATAAATTAGATGATATGCAGACTGTTTCTGCGTCATTGCGTTATTTTAGTTTAGGTAATATTGAATTTACCGATGCAGATGCAAATAGCCTAGGTTCTCAACGTCCGCGTGAATTTGCCTTTGATGCGGGATATAGCCGTAAGCTTTCTAATAAGATAGGAATGGGTATCGCTTTGCGTTATATCAGTTCTGATCTTGCCAGTGGTACTTTTAACGGAAGTACTTTCAAAAAAGGGAGTTCTGTTGCAGGAGATATTCACGTTTTTGGAAATGGCTTAAAATCTGATGGAAGTGGCTTTAACTGGGGTGCTACATTAAGTAACTTAGGAAGTAAAATTTCTTATGGAGACGATGCAAATCAAAAAGATTATATTCCTGCTAACTTAGGTTTAGGTGCTACCTACACTAAAGTTTTTGATGCAGATAATAAAATAACATTCGGTTTAGACTTAAATAAATTAATGGTTCCTATTCCTCCACGCTATGATGGTGACTCAGCCGCTTATTTACAGGATGTAAAAGATTATCGTGAGCAAGGTGTTGTTAGTAGTTGGTTTAAATCCTTCGGTGATTCAAAAGGTCAGGGAGGCGAGTTAAAAGAATTTACCATTTCTACAGGTGCTGAATTTAATTATAAAGATCAATTTATGTTCCGTGCAGGATATTTCTATGAGAGCCCCATTAAAGGAAATAGAAAGTATTTCACTTTAGGTGCTGGTTTGAAATATCAAATGATTGCATTGAATATTTCTTATTTATTACCTTCTGGCTCAGGCACCAACAGAAACCCATTGTCTAACACATTGCGTTTCGGTTTGCAATTCGATATGAAATAATTGAATCTGTTCAATATAATTTTAAGAGCGCCTCTGAAATCCGGAGGCGCTTTTTCTTTTTTACCCGATATTTGCTTCTACTATGTCATATAGAATAGGGTCAGGAATAGATTTTCACCAACTTGCAGAAGGAACTCCTCTTTTTATTGGAGGTGTTGAAATACCTCATTACAAAGGGGCTATTGGCCATAGTGATGCAGATGTGTTGCTTCATGCCATTTGCGATGCCTTATTAGGGGCATTAGGTTTAGGTGATATAGGCAAACATTTTCCAAATACAGATAATCGGTACAAAGGGATAGACAGTAAAATCTTGTTAGAGGAGACCATGCTGATGATTTCTGAGAATGGGTATAAGGTGGTGAACTTAGATTCAACACTTTGCTTGCAAGAGCCTAAGATAGCTCCGCATATAGAAAAGATGAAACAAGTGATTTCATCACGGATAGGGGTAAACGAGGCTGATGTAAGTATCAAAGCGACCACAACCGAACACATGGGGTTTGCCGGTAGAGAGGAAGGGCTGATGGCTTATGCCACCGTATTATTAAAAAAAGAAACTAATGGATAAGTTGAAAATACCGGTAAAAAATATATCCAATAATCCATTGCCTGATTACGCTACACCAGGATCTGCGGGGATGGACTTGCGTGCTTTCCTTCCACTACCGGTGATAATAAGGCCAATGGAACGGATTCTTATTCCTACTGGTATATTTATAGAACTTCCAAAAGGGTATGAAGCCCAAATTAGGCCTAGAAGTGGATTGGCGGTAAAACATGGAATTACTTGTCTTAACACACCCGGAACAATAGATAGTGATTATAGAGGAGAAGTAAAAGTATTACTGATAAATTTTGGCTCTGAAAACTTTACTATTGAAAATAATGACCGGATAGCACAGGTGGTTATTTCAACAGTAAGTATGGCGCATTTGTATGAGCCAGAGGAAGCACTTTCAAAATCTTTACGGGGTGAAGGTGGTTTTGGCCATACCGGAACAACATAATAAAACATGAGATTAAGCATCTTACCATCTGTTATCATTATTTTTTTTGCCTTAGGATGTAAGAGTACCAAGCAAATTAGTCAATTGACTTCTCCCCGAGATTCTGCTATTGTGGTAAAACCAGAAATGGATCAGCATCATTTTATGAATGAAGTGATTCAAAAATTAGACTCAATAAAAATATCTTACCAAACCTTTACTGCGAAAATAAAAGTAGATGCGGAAGATAATAATGTAAAGCAACCAGATCTGTCGGCAACAGTGAGGATGATAAAAGATAGCGCCATTTGGATATCATTATCAGCAACATTTTTAAATGTTGAGGTGTACCGGGTTTTAATTACGCCGGAAGAAGTGATTTTGATGAATAAGCAGGAAAAAGAAGTGCAGTATCGAACGATTGGCTATTTGCAAGATATAACCGGTATCCCATTTGATTTTAATACACTACAGGATATTCTTATTGGGAATCCTATCTTTATAAACAACGATCCTAAATTTATTACAAAACAAGATAACTTACTTCACATTTCATTTACAGGGGGGTATTATAAACACCTGCTAACAATAGATAATTCAGCAAATCATATCACCCATTCTAAGTTGGATGATACAGATGAATTTCGCAATCGTTCTGCATCCATTACTTATGGTGAATATGAAAATATAGATGGGAAAATGTTTTCTATGAATAGACAGATAACAATAACTGAAAAAAAGAAACTCAATCTAAAATTGAAATTTAAACAGGTTGAGTTTAACAAAGAATTATCAGTGATAATGAAGGTTCCAAAAAATTATAAAAGAAAATAGTTGTTTATTGTAAATGCTATTCAGCTGTTTCTTTTGTTACAATCTATTTAATTTGTATTAAAGCCTCTAACCATGTTAAAGTCTCTCGTTATTTCCTTTGGTCTGGTGTTGGTGGTTGGTGTATGTGTTGCCCAGCCTCAAACGCGTGACCAGCTTGAAAAGCAGCGTCAGGATTTAAAAAGGGAAATTGAAGAAACTCAAATGTTACTTAATAAGAACAAGTCGGAAACCCGTGAAGGATTATTGCAATGGAGACTAATTAGTAAGAAAGTTAATCTCCAAAATAAAGTAATTGATAACATAAATAAAGATTTACACGAGCTCAACAATAATATTTATATTATTCAGCGAGATATTTATCGGTATAACCGCCTTTTGGATACACTAAAGCAAGAGTATGCAAAAAGTATGGTGTATGCATATAAAAACCGGGGGAACTACGAGTTTTTAAATTTTTTATTTTCTGCAAATAATTTTAATGATGCAGTAAAGCGAATTGCTTATTTAAAGAGTTATCGCAATTATCGTGAGGTGCAAGGAGAAAACATTTTACGTACTCAGGAGTTAAGAAAAAAGCGTATCAGTGATTTATCAGGAGCTCGAAATCAAAAAAATGAAACACTAAAAACGCAGAACAGGGAAATGGGCGTTTTAGCTACTGAACAGAAGGAAAAGGATAGAATCTTGGCCCATTTACAAAAACAGGGCAAGCAGCTAAATCAACAAATTGCTGCAAAGCAGCGGCAAATGAAAAAAGTTAATAATGCTATAGCGGCTGCTATTAAGAAGGCAAAGGAAGATGCTATTCGAGAAGCCAAATTAAAAGCAGAACGTGAGAAGGCGACTCTTGCCAAAGCCCCATCTTCTGCGGCCACACCTTCCCCAACTGCTACCAGGGTGGTTAAAAAGCCAGGTGAAAGTGTGTTGTTGAATGAGCAAAATATGGCCCTTAACACTAGTTTTGAAAAGAATCGGGGTGCCCTGCCATGGCCTGTTGACAGAGGTACAGTATTAATGTCCTACGGGTCAAATACATTACCCAGCGGTACAATTATTAATAATTTCGGAGTTACTATTGCATCTGATATTGGAACACCGGTGAAAGCAGTATTTAGTGGAACGGTAAGTACTGTTACTTCCATTGAGGATATGCAGATGGTTATCATTCAACATGGGCGATATTTTACCAGTTACAGTAATTTATCAGGTGTGTCTGTAAGTAAAGGCCAGGAGGTATCAACGGGTCAGGTAATCGGAAAGGTAGCTGCTAACCTGGATGGTGTAGGTACAATTGATTTTTTGATGAGTGATGAACGAAGTAATATAAATCCCGAAACTTGGCTAAGAAAGCGTTAAAGGAACAAGCTTCGCATACAGTTTCTCGTAAATCGGAACTATGAAATGCAGGTCAAATTTTTCAGCCTGAGCCAATGCATTTTTCTTAAACTGTTTATGAACTTCGGGATTAGATAAAATTTTAATCGCATTGGCAGCCATATCATCAGTATCACCAATATTACTCATGTAGCCACAATTTCCTTGTATAATAATTTCGGGTAGCCCTCCTGCATTACTTGAAATTACGGGCACTTCAGCTGCCATAGCTTCTAAAGCAGCTAAACCAAAGCTTTCATATTCACTTGGAAGAAGAAATAGATCTGAGAGTGGAAGAATTTCTTCCATTTGCTCCTGTTTCCCTAAAAATTTGATATGGGCACATCCTTCATGGTCGCGACAAAGCGATTCAATATAAGGTCGTTCAGGGCCATCACCGATGAGGAGTAAAATGGAAGGAATTTTCTCATTGATTTTGATAAATGTTTTTACTACATCATCTACCCGCTTCACTTTTCTAAAATTGGAAGCATGAACAATTATTTTTTCTCCGTTTGGGGCAATAAGTGATTTTGCTCCGGGAGCCAATTTTCGGTGGAATCGTTTTACATCTACAAAATTGTGAATAACCTCAATAGGTTTGTCTAAATTAAAGTTTCGGTAAGTTTCTTGTTTAAGATTTTCTGAAACTGCAGTAAGGGCATCACTTTCTTCCATTGAAAATTTCACTACCGGACTAAAGGTTTTATCTCTTCCCACCAAGGTGATATCTGTACCATGTAAGGTGGTAATAACAGGAATCTTTTTGTTGTGGCGTGCTAAAATTTGCTTGGCCATAAAAGCAGCAGAGGCATGAGGAATGGCATAATGAACATGCAGGAGATCAATATGGTTATTTAAAATAACATCTACCATCGTACTGGCTAATGCTGTTTCGTATGGTGGATAGTCGAATAGAGGATAAGTAGGAACACGTACCTCATGATAAAAAATATTTGCATGGAAACCGCTAAGGCGAACCGGTTGTTGATAAGTGATAAAATGGATGCTGTGTCCTTTTTCTGAAAGTGCCTTACCTAATTCAGTTGCCAAAACTCCACTACCCCCAAATGTTGGATAGCATACAATAGCTATGTTCATAAATGTTTAAGATTAAGCAATATGCAATTTACCAAATTTCTTTTTTCTCCTTTTGGCTTGTTTGTGTATTTAGGTAATAAATGAAATACTCTGTACATGTAATATTGTATTCTACGCTATCAATTGTGGAGGGGTGAATGTGTTTATTTAGTTTTTTTTGAGATAGGGTACAATACCTCATCATGGTACTTTATGGGTGCTACTCCAAACAGATGGGGAACTGG
>CAZBBO010000010.1:0-101720 GCA_964490345.1 uncultured Ferruginibacter sp. | reverse complement strand
CAATGGGCAGTTACAAACGACCAACCATTTGCGACAAGGAAAATATTTTGGCAGTAAGTCAATCTTTACAAAAAGTGGAAATCCTTTGTGGCGACTACGAAAAGACATTAAATAAGGCGACTACAAATTCATTCTATTATTTCGATCCACCTTACAAACCTTTGAGTAATACATCTAGTTTCAACTCATATGCCAAAGATGAATTCAATGACGAAGAGCAAATTCGCTTACGAAATTTCTGCTCGCAATTAGAAAAATTGGGGCGCAAATGGATGCTAAGTAATTCTGATGTAAAAGGTAAAGACACTAATAACAACTTCTTTGATGAAATTTATTCTGAATTTTCAATATCAAGAGTAAAGGCGAGAAGAAAAATAAATGCAAATCCTGAAAAGAGAGGAGAATTAAGCGAACTTCTAATAACAAATTATAACTATGAACAAGCTTTGCAACCTGCTTGATCTGCAAAATGATGACTTGCTGTTCGATAAAATAACGCAAAGCTTTAAAGAGAAAATTACTCGCTGGGACTACTTTGTTAACTGGGAAAAAGTAATTGTTAATGTGCAGTTGTTTGAGAAAGAATTAAATATTCTGAACTATTTAATTGGTAAAAACAACATACAGAAGGAAGCGTTCAACTTGTTGAAAGAATACCCAGAATCAATAAAAGCAATTCCTACATTATTGGCTGTTAGAGAAGGTGTAGTTGATGTTTTAATTGACAGCAAGAATTTCAGATACAAAAACATCGATTTCTTTCAACAATCATATACAGAGGAAGAAATAGAAGGTGTTGTAGAATTTTTAATAAAAACTGGTATAGGTAAATTAATTGAAGAAAAGCAAATCAAAAACCTTGTTGATTATGCTACAGGGGTTGAAGTAGGTTTAGATAGTAACGGAAGAAAAAATAGAGGCGGAACATTAATGGAAAGTTTGGTTGAAGAATTTGTTTCAGATACTTGCCAAAAGTTCGGAATTCCATATATGGCACAAGCTACTTCTAAGAAAATAAAAGAACAATGGAATATTGATGTGGAAGTTGATAAATCTTCTCGCCAATTGGATTTTGCAATCAACAATAACGGTAAACTGTTCTTTATTGAATGTAATTTTTATGGTGGTGGCGGGTCAAAACTAAAATCTACTGCAACCGAATACATAGAAATGAATCGTTATTGGAACAAACAAGGCATTGAATTCATATGGATAACAGACGGTGCTGGTTGGAAGTCAACTTTAAAACCATTGAGAGAATATTTTGACAAGGCAGATTACTTGTTGAATTTGGAAATGTTAAAGGATGATGTCCTAAATAAAATATTGAGTTAATTATGGATGTAAATACTTACGATTTTAAAGGCAACATTTCAGAAAAAGAAACTGCATTATTGTTCCACAATATGGAACTTTCATGTGTCTCATTAAACTGGAAGATGAGAAGTGATAAAAAAAATGATGATGGTGAGGTCGATGGAATTTTCTGTGACAATATAAATCAGCTCTATATTATTTATGACGATAGTATAAAAAAGGATGATCGACAAGATAAAGTTTCAAAATATCTAAATAAGTGGAAAGATGAAGGTAATCAGAAAATTCTTCGTGAAGATCTTAAATTAAAGGACTATCCCATTTACGTAATTTATATAGATAAGTCTGAAAAGGAGTCAAAACTGGAATCGATCAACTATGTATTAGATGATTTTACCAAAATTATTTACACTGAAGATTATCTATACTTTGAAAGGATATTTAAAACAGTAGGGAAATGGGCTAAAAATGATTTCTTTAACTTTCTAAATATCAAACCACGAAAAATAAAAAAGGAATCTATTACCGCGACTCAAATATGGGTTGGAAATACTCCAGCTTTTGTATTTGCAGATAGAGTCGAAAATATATTAAATTATAGTTTTATCTCTAGAAGAAAAAATAATTCAATAGGATATCAAAGATTAGTTGATAAGAAAAGGGTCGATAAAATGGCTGCATTAATAATGTCTAATCGAATTAATGCATTTCCAAATTCAATTCTTTTAAATTGTGAAGATGAAATCAGTTTTGTCCCTAAACCCAAATCTGAATGCCCTTGTAAAGTTGAATTTGATCTACCAAGCAATTTTTCTTCTTGTAAAGTGGTAGATGGGCAACATCGACTCCTAGCTTTTAGTAAATTGGAATCACGAATTCAAGATTCTCATTCTCTTCCAATTGTATTATTTCAAAAAATGCCTTTAGAAGAAGAAATTCAAACTTTCATTGAGATTAATGACTCACAAAAGGGAATAGATCCTAATCTGATATATTCGTTAAAGGCTGATCTAAAGTTTCAGGTAGGAACAAAGGAAAATAGAGAAAAAATAGCAGTCCAAATAGCAAAACAATTGAATGAATCGTCAGGACTATTTAAAGATAACGTATTTTTTGGCAATGCTGGCGAAGAAAGGAAAAAGAAAATAACATTAACTACAATTGTACAATCTATTCTTGACTTTAAAATTGTTGATTCTAATAATGGATTTTTGCAATTGCAAGAACAAGATATTGATACGCCTTATTCAAAAATAAAGGACTTTGTGAGTATACTTTTATCCAAAGACTCATCAAATATTAACTTTTATAAATCCAATAACGGAATTCAATTGATTTTAAAATTCATCTCCGTTTTACATCGCAACCTAGAAAGAAATAATGTCAATGTTACTATTGAAATAGCTATTGATGAACTTATAAAAAGCATAAATAATAATAAAAGTTCTTTGCAAAAGAAATACGGAAAAGCGGGTTTCAGTTCCCTTTCAAATATAATCTTTAATCACATTAAAGCTAGTAGTTGTGGTAGTTTTAATAATATGGAACTCGAAATAAAAAAATTACGATGATTAACCCATATTTCAAATCTGACGACAAATATTTCTATCTTCTCAAAGGAGATACAATGGATCTTTTATCTCAATTTGAACACAAATTTGATATGGTTTTTGCAGATCCTCCTTATTTTTTATCTAATAATGGACTTTCAATTCAAAACGGACAAATAGTTAGTGTAAACAAAGGGAAGTGGGACAAATCAAAGGGTTTTGAGTTTGTAAATGACTTTAATAAAAAATGGCTTTCATTAGTTCGAGACAAAATGAAAGATGATGCAACAATTTGGATAAGTGGAACAATGCACAACATTTTTTCTGTTGGGCAAATTCTGACTGAATTAGGATTTAAAATTTTGAACGTAATTACGTGGGAGAAAACTAACCCACCTCCAAATTTTTCTTGTCGTTATTTTACTTACTCAACCGAACAAATCATTTGGGCAAGAAAATCTGAGAAAGTTCCTCATTATTTCAATTACGAATTGATGAAACAACTTAATGGCGACAAACAAATGAAAGACGTTTGGAAACTTCCTGCAATCGCACCTTGGGAAAAATCGTGTGGCAAACACCCAACGCAAAAACCACTTTCAGTTTTGACAAGACTTATTTTGGCTTCGACTAAGCCAAACGCCTGGATTTTAGACCCATTTACAGGTAGTTCGACCACGGGGATTGCAGCTAATTTGATAAACAGACGATTTTTAGGAATTGACCAAGAAGAAGAATTTTTGACTTTAAGCAAGAACAGGAAACTTGAAATTGAAAATCCTAAAACAGCAGCGACTTACAAACAAAAAATAGGTGGTTTTAATGACAAAAACGAACTTAAACTATTTTTAGTTAAAGAACCACAAGTGGAATATGGAAATGAATTAATACTATGAGTTTACCAAATATGATATCAAGAGGTAATTACCCGCCAACGCTTCGTAGTCATACACATTTACAAGCCCCACAAGCCCACCCTAAAACCCAAGCTTGGTAAAGAGTGTGTCTGCCCATTGCACAACCAAAAAGACCGATAAACCAACAGACGAAAAAGAACACCGAACCGATAACATGAACTGTGCATAAAACCAAATAATTTTTAAGGTTTTTGTGAACAGTAATTGGGTTGACAGTTTTGTGCCCTGAAATCCCACACTTCGCAAAGCCGCCAAACCGTTTTACGAAAAGGAACGATTGAATCAGGATATGCTTTACACGGGCTAAATGCTGTTTATTTAGAAGATATTGGATGGTTTAGATTAGACCCAAGAGGTAACAAACCGGGAGTTGATTCTGAATTTTCAATTGAAACGGAAAAACTTGCATATCCAATTAGAACTTCACTTGGTGAAATAGATTATCCAAAAGTATATACAAAACCTTTAGATAGCGTTATTGCTGCAATGCACAATTCAAAAGGTTGCCATGAATTGTTTTATAAAAGGCCCGAAGAAATTAAATAACACATTTTAATCAATTACGGTAACTACAGGAGGAGCTCCCCACGATTTAATATTTTGATTAGTCAATAAATGAACCGAAGTTGCAGTTCCTCCCAATTCCCCGCAATGCTTTTCAAAAACCACTTCGCCTATTTTATAATGGCGTATTGCATACGAACATAAAATGCATGGTTCAACATTTGTATAAAGTATGGCATGAGAAAGATCAGAATTGTTTTTTAGCGCGTTTAAAATAGCAACCACTTCTGCATGCCGAGTAATATCTTTTAATTGCTTACTCTTTTCAGTTCCCTCACCAATTATCTTCCCCTCCTTAACAATTACACACCCAACCGCACTTTCTCCTTCTCTTTTCGATACCTCTGCTAACTCATGGCAACGAGACATATATTTATGATGATTGTCCATTCTCCTTTTATTTAACGGGAATGATTACCAATGGTATGTGGGCATGCCGAACTACTTTTTCAGCTACACTTCCCATTAACAGGTGTGACAACCCCTTTCTACCATGTGTTCCTAAAATAATCATTTCGCTTTCCCACTCCTGTGCCCTTTGGAGAATTTTTAAAAAAGGTTTTCCCTCTTCAATAAACGAATCCACTCTCTTTTCTCCAAAAACCTTTTCTACTAATGACTTTTGCTTTAACACAAAATCATTTTTCATCATTTCAATCATTTCTCCGGTGGTAACGCCGCCGTCCGTCATTAAATATTCAGTATCAACAACGCTCACCAGAGCCATTTCTGCACCAAGTTGATTTCCCAACTGAAAACCATACTGAGCAACAGTTTCCGACATTGGGCCATGATCAACAGCAATTAAAATCTTCTTAGTCATTTTGATTTGCCTTTTAGAAAGAAAGAAACACTTTTAAATTAATGCTGATGTTTTTTAGCCGGGATAGATAATGTTTCCCATTTTTCACCAAGTTGCATTTTTCCTAAATAAACAATTTGCCCAACATGATAAGCAGTATGCGCCAATTGTCTTATCAATGCATCTGTAACAGTTAATGCCTTTCCGCGTATTGCCAACGGCTTCGATAAGTCTTCTACTTTTAAAGATTTAACGGCATCAAGCAAACACATCCAACCTGCTGCCCATTTCTGCATCAACTCATCTCTGCTCTTAATATCATTTTCAAATTCTGCATCTCGTTTACGCCATTCCTTTTCCCCATCCGTAGTAAAAAAATCTGTCCATCTCGATAACATATTTCCCCATAAATGTTTTACCAATATACCTACACTATTACTTTCATCATTGTATTGCCACAATAATTGCTTATCGCTAAGCTGCGCAAACGTCTTTTCTCCCAGTTCTTTGTAATGCAATAACTGCTGGAGCATACTATCAATAAAATCGTTTGTCATAAATCTATCAATTAAATTAAACAATATTAAAGTCCTACATTATAAGCCGTCAACTTTAATGCCAAAGGCATGGCCCGGTAAAGCATTTGAAAATAAATATCACTTCCATGAATTAAACGGCTTAGCAGCCAACATAAAATTATAATACTTCTCCTCTTCTGTTACTTCATCGGCCAACCACGCCGGTTTAACAAAGTCTTCATGCTCACTAACTAATTCAATTTCTGCAATAATTAACCCTGCATTATCTCCATCAAACACATCTACTTCCCAAAGTTTCCCATGATCATTAATTTTATATCGTGTTTTACTTACTGTTGAATGTGCAAACTGCTCTATTAATTCACCTGCCTCATCAAAAGGGATTTCATATTCATATTCTGCTCGTATAGCACCTACCGAAGCCCCTTTAATAGTAATAAACCCTTTACCCGGCACTTGTCTAACTCTAATCACCTGCTTTGGTTCAACCACTAAGTATCCCTGACGATACCAACTTCCTTGGGGCTTCTTTAATTCATTCCAAAGTTGGTGGTTTACTAAAAACTTTCTCTCAATTTCATTTGGCATTAATTCTATATTTTATGTTAGATCCACCGCCTAACCTTCCTTTTATAATTTAAATATGCATTCCCAAACTTTCGTTCAAGATACTCTTCTTCTCTTCGAATAACCAATAATTGAACCAGTATGATAGGTAGAGGTAATAAAATAACATTCCACCAACTTCCAGAATAAAATGTAAACCCCATATAGAACAATAGCAGGCCAAAATACATTGGGTTTCGAGAAACAGAATAGATGCCTGACGTTTGCAATGAATTAGCCGGCCAATGTGTAACAACCGTATTTTTAGTAACAAGAAACTTCAACAGAGCCATCGTGCCAAATACCATAGCTACCATGCAAAGGATTATACCGATTATTTTAACTATAGAATAATCAAAAAAGATTTTTCTTATTGGGAACCATCGTTGAAGTAAGTAGCCCAAGCAATACACCCCAATAAAAAAGGTTGGGGGCGGAACAAATACACCGGGGTTATCTGCTTTCTTTCCCATGGTGCTTTATTTAGGCTATACTTTCCCCTTTATTATTTCTGTTACAACCGCAGGATCGAGCAATGAAGTAGTATCGCCTATTGCATGCATCTCTCCTTCAGCAATTTTTCGAAGAATACGACGCATAATTTTGCCGCTACGCGTCTTAGGTAAATTATTTACAAATTGAATTTTATCCGGTTTAGCTATAGCGCCGATAGTACGTGTTACTGTTTCCAAAATATCTTTCCGTACCATATTCATATCTTCTTTGCTACCTTCAAAAATTACAAATGCATAAACACCTTGTCCTTTTACATCATGCGGGTATCCTACAATTGCACTTTCTATAACTCCTGTATGCATATTAATTGCATTTTCCAGTTCGGCTGTACCAATACGGTGCCCACTTACATTCAACACATCATCTACTCTTCCGGTAATTCGATAATTTCCTTTTGCATCGCGAAATGCACCATCTCCTGAAAAATACATTTTGGGGAAAGTGGTAAAATATGTCTTGCGGCAACGTTCATGATCTCCATAGGTAGTGCGAATCATTCCCGGCCAGGGAAATTTCATACACAGATTGCCCGTAACTTCATTTTCCAAAATCTCTTTTCCATGATCATCAACAAGTATGGGTTGTACGCCAGGTAATGGGAGCGTTGCGTATGATGGAATTGCAGGGGTTATACCTGCCAAAGTGGATATCATAATTCCCGAGGTTTCTGTTTGCCACCAGGTATCTACAATTGGGCAACGTTTCTTACCGATGTTTTCATTATACCAATGCCATGCTTCTTCATTTATAGGTTCACCAACCGAGCCCAACACTTTTAATGAATCAAGGCGATGACCTTGAATTGGGCCTAAGCCATAGCTCATTAGGGAACGGATTGCAGTTGGTGCGGTATAAATTATATTCACCCTATACTTATCTACAATATCCCAAAATCTTCCTGCATCCGGCCACGTTGGAATTCCTTCAAACATTAAACTGGTGGCACCATTTGCTAATGGACCATACACTATATAACTGTGCCCGGTTATCCAACCAATATCTGCAGTACAGAAATAAATGTCATCTCCTGAGTATTGAAATACATTTGCAAAAGTATATGCAGTCCACACCATAAAGCCTGCAGTAGTATGCACAACACCTTTGGGTTTACCGGTACTGCCTGAAGTATAAAGTATAAATAACGGATCTTCGGAATCCATAATTTCAGCAGGGAAATCACGTTGTCCGTTTGACTCAACTTTCTTTATTTCATCTTCCCACCATACATCGCGTCCTTTTATCATAGACACAGGAGTACGTGTGCGTGTAAGCACAATTACCCGCTTCACAAACTTGCAACCTATTAAGGCATCATCTACCATAGCCTTAAGCGGAACTTCCTTATTTCCTCTAAACGCGCCATCACAAGTAATCACACATTCAGATTGCGTATCTGTTAACCTATCTGCGATACTTTGAGCACTGAATCCGCCAAAAATTACCGAATGAATGGCACCAATACGAGCACACGCTAAAATGGCGATGGCTAACTCAGGAACCATACCCATATAAATACAAACCCGATCTCCTTTCTTTACTCCATTATTAGCCAGCACATGGCAAAATTGCATTACCTTATTATGCAAATCACGATAAGTTAATACCCGATGATGTTCTTCAGGATCATTCGGCTCCCATATTAATGCAGGTTTATTACCCAGCGTACCAAGATGACGATCAAGACAATTTTCTGTAATATTCAATTTCCCGTTTTTAAAAAACGAGATATGTGGTTCTTCAAAATTCCATTCGAGTACCTGATCATATTTTTTTTTCCATAAAAAGTAACCGGCTATATCATCCCAAAATCCCTCCGGGTCTTGTACGCTTTTATTGTATGCTGCATAATACTCTTCAATTGAATTGATTTTATACGGTTGAGGCATATAATTATTTTTAGTGTTTCAAATTTATCAATTTAATATACTACTTCCTTAAAGTTTTACAAAAAACACACAACCACCCACCGGTGAAGAAAGGGAAAAGAATGTTTTTTATATTTTAAAAATGTATAGGAACATATATAATCCTTCCCTTCAATTATTTACAACAGGAAGAAATGGAAGCATCTAATTGTACTACATTTACATTATGCAAAAGAAACTCTTTCTGCTTGATGCAATGGCATTAATTTTCAGGGCATACTATGCCCTTTTACGCAATCCCAGAAAAACAAGAGCCGGCAAAAATACCAATGCCCAGTTTGGATTTACCAATACATTACTCGACCTGTTGAATAACCAAAAACCTACCCATATTGCAGTTTGTTTTGACACCCCCGAGCCAACTGAGCGACATACCGAATTTGCAGATTATAAAGCCAACAGGCAAGAAGCCCCTGAGGATTTGATATCCGCAATCCCGGATATAAAGAAAATTATTGAAGCATTTAATATTCCGGTAATTGAATTACCCGGATACGAAGCAGATGATATCATTGGTGCGCTAGCAAAACAAGCCGACCAGCAGGGTTATGAAGTTTTTATGGTTACTCCGGATAAAGATTATGGACAATTGGTTTCAGATAATGTAAAAATTTACAAACCCGGATATCAGGGTGGTGCCGTAGAAATATTAGGACCTAAGGAGGTGTGTGAAAAATGGGGAATTGAAAAGATAGATCAGGTTGTTGACTTATTAGGTTTGATGGGAGACTCCGCAGATAATATTCCGGGTATTCCGGGAATTGGTGAAAAAACTGCAGCAAAACTCATCAAAGAATTTGGCAGTATGGAAAACATCCTGGCTAACGCCAACAATATTAAGGGGGCGTTGGGTGAAAAAGTACGTAATGGAAAAGAGCTGGCCCTACTGAGCAAAAAACTGGCCACTATTTTAACAGACATACCTGTTATTTTTCATGAAAAAGATTTCCAGCTAAATGCGGCTAACCATAACCGTTTGATGGAAATTATGACCGAACTGGAGTTTAAGACACTGGGCAAGCGAATACTTGGTGAAGAAGTAATCTTACCTGTCACTACCTCAAAAGAGGCTGCTCAATTAAATTTATTTGGCCATGCTGCACAAGAAAATCCAATAACAAAAAACATTAGCCAAGAAGAAAGTGCTTCTCTTCCTAATGGAAGAAATATTAATAACACACCGCATAAATATATAATAGCCGATACTCATGAAGCTATCGAGGAAATGATTAAAGACCTTAATAAACATAATGAAATTTGCTTTGATACAGAAACTACCGGCCTCAACCCAAACACATCACAATTAGTAGGCATCAGTTTCTCAGTAGAAAAGCATACAGGTTATTATATTCCCTGCCCTTCCGATAAAAAAGCCACACAAAAAATTCTTGAACAACTTAAATCGCTGTTCTATGCAAAAGGTAAAACATGGATAGGCCATAATGTTAAGTTCGATTTACTCGTTTTAAAACATCATGGTATTGATTGGGACATACAGTTATTTGACACGATGCTTGCCCATTACGTAATTGAACCGGAAGGGAGACGCAGCATGGATTTGCTGAGCGAAATATACCTTGGCTATCAACCTGTACCCATTGAAGAATTGATTGGAAAAAAAGGAAAAGGGCAAGGTAATATGCGGGATGTGGAAATAGATATAATTAAGGAATATGCTGTGGAAGATGCCGATGTTACTCTTCAACTTAAAGCTGCTCTTCTTCCTCTGCTCAGCTCCAAAGATGTAGAGAAAGTGTTTTATGAAATAGAAAATCCATTGGTGAAGGTTTTGGCAGATATGGAATTTGAGGGCATTAAAATTGATAAGGATTTTCTTAAGGAGTATGGAAAGAAATTAAAAGCAGAAGCCGAAAAATTTGAAAAGAATATTTATGCACAAGCTGGCACTCCTTTCAACATTGCTTCTCCAAAACAATTGGGCGAGATATTATTTGAAAAACTTAAATTAGATGAAAATGCGAAGAAAACAAAGACCGGCCAATATGCCACTGGCGAGGATATTTTGTTGAAGCTTGCCGAGAAGCATGCTATTGCTGAAGATATTTTGAGCTATCGAGAAATAAGCAAGTTAAAATCTACTTATGTAGATGCATTGCCGGAATTAATTCATTTAAATACCGGACGCATTCACACTAGTTATGCCCAGGCCAGTGTGGTTACAGGGAGATTAGCCAGTAGCAATCCTAACTTACAGAATATTCCTGTGCGTACGGAAAGAGGCAGAGAAATAAGAAAAGCGTTTATTCCGCGCAATGAAGACTATGTATTATTATCTGCAGACTATTCACAAATTGAATTAAGAATTGTAGCTGCCATAAGTGGAGATGAAAATATGATTAAGGCATTTAGTGAAGGAAAAGATATTCACACTGCTACAGCAGCACTTATTTTCAATACTGCAGAGGCAGATGTTTCGAAAGAGATGCGTTATAAAGCCAAGAGTGTAAACTTCGGAATCATCTATGGGCAAAGTGCCTTTGGATTATCAGAAAATTTAAAAATAAGTCGTGGCGAGGCAAAAGAAATTATAGATAACTATAAAAAGAAGTTTCCAAAAATTCAACAATATATGGATGACACCATTGCGTATTGCAAAACTAACGGATACGTAAAGACGCTAATGGGGAGGAAAAGATGGCTTACAGATATCAACAGTGCAAACTTTACAGTAAGAGGCTTTGCAGAGCGCAATGCTATTAACTCTCCAATTCAGGGTTCTGCTGCCGATATGATAAAACTGGCCATGATTTTGATCCATAAAGAATTAAAGGCACATCAATACAAGACCAAAATGTTATTGCAAGTGCACGATGAATTGGTTTTTGATGTTCATCGAAAAGAGATTGAGATAGTAAAGCCACTTATTCTAGATTGTATGCAAAATGCACTTCAACTCCCCAATAATGTGCCGGTAATTGCTGAAATTGGAATAGGCAGTAACTGGCTGGAAGCACATTAACAACCTATTTAACCGTACATAATCCGTTTTTGCGAACTTTGGACAAATGAAGTATCCTCAACTCTTTTACTGTTATGATGCATGGTGCGGGTGGTGCTATGGATTTAGTAGCGTTATAAAAAAGATAGCGAACGACTATGCTCCTGTTATGGAATCAGAGGCGCTCAGTGGAGGAATGATTCTTCCTGTAAATCCTGTACACATTAAAGCAACCGCACCATACATCAGCGAAGCCTATAAGGAAGTTGAAAAATTAACCGGAGTAAAATTTGGGCAAGATTATCTTTGGCATATTTTCAATCCTGAAAAAAGCGATTGGTATCCCGACTCCCTAAAACCCGCAATAGCACTATGCGTTTTCAAATCGTACTTTCCCAATCAATCTATTTCAATTGCGAGTGATTTACAATACGCCTTGCATTATGAAGGAAGAGATTTAACTGATGACGAAGCTTATCGTCATCTGATTGAAAAATATAAAATTAACCCTGAAGATTTCTATAATAAACTGCACAACCCCGAATATGAGCAGTTAGCCCGACAGGAGTTTTCAATGGTACAACAATTACAAGTTACAGGATTCCCTGCAGTATTTATTCAAACAGGGGAGTTGAAGTTTTATATGGTAGCGAGAGGCTATACTGACGAAAAAACATTACGGCAACGCATAGATGCTGTATTAAATAATAATGAGTAGCATTATTTCTTCTTTCGCTTAGCAGACATCATATTAATCCATCCTGAGTCAAACACCGCTAACTGTTCGGGCGTACACAAAGCCCTAACGGATTTAAAATAATTCCAATAATTAATTTCCATCTGCTGTTGCACTTCAGCGTTGTTATGCGCCTGACTTCTGATTACAGAATCACTAAAATTATCGGTTAACAATAATCTGGATTGTTTGCGACGCGCTTCACGAAATTTCCTTCGCACCTCCAACATTGTTTCATCTCTACCTTCAACGAGCCTGTCAAATGATTTTAATTGATCTGTTGAAAACTTAACATCCTTCTGCAGGAAAGAGCGGAATGCTGCCTGATGGTCATTATGGCCTGAACGATTCCCTGAAAAAACAAGATACCATGCCACCACATTTGATAACAGCAATAAAATAATAATTAGCAAAAGCCCTTTACTTCTATTCATGGTAATACATTTTCATTATTTAGAACAACATAGGTAGCCGAAGTATAATCTTCCACGGCAAAATTCACCGACCTACTATCTTTTGCAGTAATCATCCATACGTTAAGTAAAATAACAATGATTAATCCGGGCACAATAAGTGCCGGACGTAGAACGAACGAAGCGGTCTTATCCCAAATAGACTCATGTCTTTTTCTTTCTATCGCAGCCATTACGCTTGCATACATATTTGCCGGTGCCTTTACTTTTTTAACCGATTGAGCCGCCTTAACAATGTCATCGAGAATATTTGATTTAATCATTTTCATTTTTTTGCCGGTTATAATAATTGAATAACGTCCTTTGTAATTTCTGTTTAGCTCTTGACATCAACGACTCCACAGCACTAACAGATAATCCAAGAATCTCTGCAACCTCTCGTTGACTCTTCTCTTCCATATAAAACAAAACAAAAGCGGCTTGTTGTTTTCCCGGGAGTTTATCTAAAGCATCAAACAACGCATGAGCATGATCCTTATTTTCCAAAAGCACACCGGGGTGATTAAACGATACGGAAGAGCGGCGGTACCTAAATAGAAGATTATTTGCAAATGAAAGCAGATGATGGTTCCTCTTGCGTTTGTTAAAATCTAAAGCTGTATTTACTGCAATTCGATATAACCATGTACTTGCTTGTGACTCACCTCGAAAAGATGTTGCCTTCTCAAATACTTTTACAAAAACATCCTGAGTTACATCTGCAGCATCTGCCTCGTTCTTTACTATTGAAAGTACCACATTATAAATAAGATCTTCATTTTCTTCAACAAGCACTTTGAAGGCAGATTCGTTGCCATCCAAAAAAGCCTTCAACAATTGCTCTGTCGTTTCCAATACTCATTATTTAATTCCTTTTAAAAATAATTAAAAGGGACGAAACCCACCTCCACCCCCATGCATTGGCATGCCGCGCATATTATTGTTCTTTTGTGGAGGGACTCCAAAATTGCGTAACCGATAAGAAAAAGTAAGCATGAAATATTGAGTTAACACCGCACTCTGCACATCTTCAACATAACTATCCGTTACCGTTCTGGTAATACTTCTGTTTTGCTTCAATAAATCGTAAACCGAAAGTTTCAATTCACCGGCTTGATTCTTTAAAAACTTTTTTCCAACAGCCGCATTCCACATCCAAAATGACTGATTAAATCCATCACTCATTCCTGAATAGGATATGTTTGACACATCATTTTGCATAAACCACCCTGTTTTTGATAACAGATTTACCTGTATTCCTGCAGATTGATTTACATAATTGTTATTTAATTGAGGTTGAATCGTATTCTTTACATTATTAATAGAAGCATTGTATGATAGCGTAAAATCTACATATTGACTAACATTACTTGACAATACAACCCCACCTGAATAACCAAAGTTGTCTGAAATACTTTTCACCTTATTAACCATTCCGGGCGTTTTAGACCAAGAAAATCCACCATTAAGATTGATATTAGACTTAATTGCTTTTATTGGAGTTGCATAAGTTAGGAAAGAGCGTAAACTCAAATACCCGTTCACGTTAACCGGCTTGGTTAATTGAGCGCCTCTTGGTAAGATTATAGTATTCCCAATTAAAGAATCTGAAGAAGCAATGTAAGTTGCATTAGCAAGATAATCACTTGCCTGCTGCATAAATATATTGGCAATAAAACTTTTCCCTTTCCCTGTATTAGTAAAAGTATATCGCACAGAAAGCATATTTGAATATTGTTGTTTTAGATCAGGGTTTCCGGTAGTAATGAAAAGTGGGTTGTTATTGTCAATTACATTCTGAAGTTGATTAACAGATGGCGCACTTGTAGAAGCACGATAAAACACCCTGATATTTTCGCGGGCATTTAATTTCTTGCGCCACATTAAATTAGGTAGCAAATTATTAAAAGATTTATCTACAGTGGTGGCAACAGGAAAAACCTGTTCACTATAAAGATTAAGATTTTTATAGGACAACCCAATCATAAAGAACCCGTCTTTGTCACCTATCCGATAATTTATTCCTGCTGTATTTGTTGTTACCCGATTATCAAATCTATTGGAAAGTGTTGTATCGAAAATGCTATACTTATGCTGACTGTTATCAAACTGTAAAACTTCTTGATCTGAAGAGTTTTTGTTAAGGTTTGGAGCGTAGTTAAATTGGAGTTGTCCTTTCTTGCCAACCGGCTCTGTATAAGAAATATTTGCGCCATAGTTTTGGCCTTTCACATCCAGGTTGGTGTATTGTTGTATTGTATCATTCAAAAAGGAAGAATTAAAAAATTCATTTACAGAATTCAAATAAGTGTCTGAACCGCGTTTGTTTAATCCTAAGTTCAGATTAACAGACAGTGTACGTCCTTTTTTTGGAAAAGAATGACGATATAATAAATTATTGTTTGCATTGAACCCTTTGGCGTCTGAATTACGGGAATAAGCAGTTCGGCTTATTAAATCATTAAGGGTGTAATATCGTACACCATCTACTGAATTATCTCCATCATTATTCTGAAAGCTTACCGATGGAGAGAAGATAAAAGAATTAGCAGAGTCTAATTTATATTCAAAACGCATATTTATACGGTTATTAAAATTTTCAGAACCGGATAAATTTCCCTCATCATATAGCTGGGTAGCTGTATCTACCAAAAAATATTGAGCATTAGAAAATTGGTTGTTATTATTTTTTGCGGTGTTGAAAAAATAACTTCCGGTAACTTCTAATTTTTTCCCCCACTTATCTCCATAATTAACCCCAACAGCAAGGGTTCGGCTAATACCGCTTTGTTGTCCTACGAAAAAGCCACCACCTCCTCCTCTAAAACCACCTCTTCCACCACCACTTATTCCCAATAAATCTTCGGAGCCAAAGTTTTGTTGATTTACATTATTAAACAAACCAATAAAAGACAGCCTACGATCTCCCTTAAAAAAACTTACATTTCCCCCGGCTGAATATCGCTCATCAGTTCCTCCGCCGGCATATACCCGCCCAAACTGCCCAGTGCGCATTCCGGTTTTTGTTACAATATTAATTGACCGTTGTCCGCTACCGTCATCAAATCCGGTAAACTGTGCCTGATCGCTCAAGCGGTCAAATACCTGAATTTTATCTACTACTTCTGCGGGAAGATTTTTAATAGCAGCCGTAGCATCATCACCAAAAAAACGCTTACCATCAACCGTTACATTTTTAACCTGTTCTCCCTGAGCTGTTACCGTTCCGGATTTATCTACTGTAATTCCCGGCATTTTCTTAATTAAATCTTCAGTGGTGGCATCTACATTTACCTTATATTGACTAGCGCTATATTGTGTTGTGTCACCCTTTTGAATAACTGCAGGAGCCTTAGACACCACCGTTACCACTGCTAAATCTGAGCCACGCTTTAATAAACTCAGTTGGCCTAAATCACGGTCTGAATTATGTAATGTAACAAACGAAAGATATTGTTGAAAATCAACATAGGTAATTGAAACAATGAAGCTATCCGGGCTTAAATTATTAAGTTCAAAATAACCCTTGGTATCAGAGATAACACTCTTTACTTCAGAAGAGTCCTTTTGCAGCATTAATGAAACCGTTGCTCCGGAAAGAGGTATGTGTGTACTATCATCAATTAATAAACCAGAAATTTTTAGGTTTTGAGCTTGTGAACCTAATCCAAAGAGCCCCAGAATCATCAAAATAGCTAAGCCTTTTTTCATGAAAATAACTTTATCAGTATTAGACGAGTTATGATAAAAAAACCTTCGGCTAAACCGGGGCTTTAAAAAAACTTTAACTTTTAATACAATAACAAAAATTGATTATATACAACTATCTTGCAGATTTAAATCGTATTACTTATATGGATTACAATAAATTAGTAACAGTAACCGGGCTTGGTGGCTTATTTGAACTCGTTTCGTCGCGCACCGAGGGCGGTGTAGTAAGGTCATTAGAAGATAAATCAACAAAATTCGTATCAAACCGTATCCACCAGTTTTCTCATCTGGAAAGCATTGAAGTATATACTATAAAGGATAATATAAATCTTGCTGATGTTTTTTTAGCTATGCAAGGAAGCAATGAACCGATTCCGGGAGATAAAGAAAAACCTGAAGCACTTAAAGCTTATTTTGAAAAAATTCTTCCCGACTTAGATTTCGAGCGTGTATATATGAGTGATATGAAGAAAATGGTGCGCTGGTATAATATAATTACCAACAACAACATCACCATAAAAAAGAGCGAAGAGCATCACGACAATGAAGCGGAAGGCAAAAAGATAACAAACAAACCGGTTGTGGAACCTAAGGCTGCTTCTGTAAAAAATGCACCTGCAAAAAAAGTTAATGCGCCACGTAAGATGGCGTGATTATCTCATTTTCCTTTTTCAATCATGCAATACTCAGCCAATATTCAAAGGCTGCCGCGCACCTATCTTCCGGCAGATTTTACTCCTATTAACCGCGAGGTAATTGAACCTTATTTTAAAGAATTACTTAAAAGGCCAATTGAAAGCAAGCAATCATTGGAACAATGGTTAAAAGATCAAAGTGAGCTGGAAGCCGCTATTAGTGAAGATGCTTGCTGGCGGCAAATTAAAATGACTTGCGATACGGAAAATAAAAAGCTGGAAGAAGATTTTAATTTCTTTGTAATGGAAATTCAGCCTCACATACAACCTTATGCGGATGAGCTGAACAAAAAATTATTAAATAGTCCGTTTTTAGCTGAATTAGACGAAGCAAAATATTTTACATTTTTAAGAAATATAAAAAAGAATATAGCCATATACCGAGAAGAAAACATCCCTCTTCAAGCAGAGAGCTCTGTGCTTCAGCAACAATATGGCCAAATTACCGGCGCAATGGTTGTTGATATTAACGGTAAGGAATATACGCTGCAACAAGCCGCAAAATTCTTAGAAAATCCTGATAGAAGCCTGAGAGAGTCGGTATATAATAAAATTCAACTTCGCCGCAGTGTGGACAAAGGCAAATTAAATACTTTGTTTGATAAGCTACTTTCTCTTCGAAACCAAATGGCTTTACAAGCTGACTTTGATAATTATACCAGCTATCGTTTTAAAGAATTAGGGCGATTTGATTACACCCCTAAAGATTGTTTCAATTTTCATCAAGCGGTAAAAGAACACGTACTTCCATTGGTAGATGAAATTTTTTCCGAAAAGAAAAAGCAACTTCATTTTGAATCGCTAAGGCCTTGGGACTTAGATGCGCAGCCGGAAGGAGTGCAGCCTCTTCATCCTTTTTCTCATGCTGATGAGCTATTAGATAAGACTATACAATGTTTTAACCGGTTAGATCCTTTTTTTTCAGAATGTCTTCAAAAAATGAAGGACATGAAGCACCTCGATTTAGATAACAGGAAAGGAAAAGCACCCGGAGGTTACAATTGTCCATTAGCTGAATCGGGAGCTCCTTTTATTTTTATGAATGCTGCGGGGCAAATGCAAGATGTAATCACTATGGTACACGAGGGTGGCCATGCCATTCATTCATTCCTTTCTCACCCACTAGAATTATCAGGGTTTAAAGAATATCCAATGGAGTTTGCAGAAGTGGCCAGTATGTCAATGGAATTATTCACTATGGACCATTGGGATGTTTTCTTTCCAAATAGAGATGATTTGAGAAGGGCAAAGCGCTATCAACTTGAGCGGGTAATTTCAATCTTCCCATGGATTGCTACCATAGACGAATTTCAACATTGGTTGTACAGCCATCCCGGTCATACTATAAACGAAAGAACAGAAGCTTGGAAAAAGATATTACTATCCTATACTGACAACATTGTAGATTATTCAAACCTAGAGCAATACAGAGAAAACTCCTGGCAAAGACAGCTTCATCTTTTTGAAGTTCCATTCTATTATATTGAATATGGAATTGCTCAACTTGGAGCTATTGGGATGTGGATGCAGTATAGGAATAATCCAAAACAAGCACTGGAAAATTATTGTAATGCATTAAGCCTTGGAGGAACCAAAACGCTTCCTGCATTATTTAAAGCAGCAGGCCTTGAATTGGATTTCTCTTCCAATAGAATAAAGCAGCTTATAACATTTGTAAAAGAGGAATGGGAAAAACTCAAATAGCACTTTTACACGTTTTACAAATACCTGAAATAATCATTGCGGCGTGCAATGGCCTGAAACCCCTGGGTAGCTTTACTTCGGGAACATCTATATCATCAAGACAGGTAGTTTTGTTGCAATTTGAACAGATAAAATGTACATGATTATCATAGTGGTGGCCTTCAATACAATTATGTCTGCATAAAGCATACAATGTAGCATTATCTACCGTGGGCACTAAATGCACAATCCCCTTCTCAAGAAAGGTTTGCAAAGTTCTGTACACAGTAACCCTATCAAATAATGAAGATGAATACTTTTCAATATCTGCGTGAGCCAGTGCACCATCGTATTTAAGAAAGAGATTTAAAATCACTCTCCGACTATCCGTAACATGCAATCCATTCTTACGTAAGATTTCAATATCAGCAGTTGAGCTACTCATAACATCATTTAAAAAATTACCAAGCTAAACTTTTTCTGCCAGTAAGGATTGTATATCCAGCATCAGCTGATCAACTTCATCGCTTAGGAGCCCATCATAAATACCCCTAACCCTACCCTGCTTATCTACTAAGGCAAAAAATTGAGTATGAATAAACTGATCTTTTAGTTGAGAGGTATCCGGCTTACCATTATCAATCATATAACCGCTACGGGCAAGTTTATATAAATCACCTTTTTCTCCGGTAAGAAAAAACCAGTTTTTATTTTCTGCAAGCGGCTTATCCATAACACCAGAAAAAGAATATGATCCATCATTTCTTCGAACTAATTTTGAAATAAGCATCTTTTTTTCATACAACTTCAAAACCGGAACACTATCAGTTTCAGGCATACACGTATGGGATAGTATCATAAAGCCCGGCTCATCTTTAAACGTTTCAAAAACGCGCCGCATATTTGCATTCATTTTGGGACAAATACCTTTGCAAGTGGTAAAAAAATATTCTGCTACATATACTTTGTTCTGAACTGTTTTATTGGTAATCCGCTTCCCATCCTGATCTATAAAAGAAAATGCCGGGACTGCCTGATTGATAACAGCGAGTTTAGAACGTGAAAAATCGTAATCTTTAAGTACATAAAACATAAATAATCCGGTAAGCGCCAAAAAGAAAATGACATAAATCCAAACTTTTTTCATATCCCACTATTTTGCCGCAAAGGTACAATGTAGTTTGGGCAAAATTTATTTTAAAACCATTTTTAGTTATTTCTTTGCAACATTATTGCAAATTAGTAACTTTGTCCTCTTATGAAATTAAAAGCGAATTGGGATGGGTTGGGAATAATTACCTCTGTAGCTTGTGCAATACACTGTGCACTGCTGCCGGCCCTGCTCAGTTCACTTCCTGTTTTTGGAATTAATATTATTCATGACCCATCATTTGAGTGGTTTATGATTCTTTTGGCTATTGGCATTGGCATATATGCGCTTAAGCATGGTTATAGCAAACATCACCGCAATCCGCTTCCTGTATTGATATTTACAGTTGGAGCGCTTTTTTTAATTTCAAAACAATTCTTTCGCAACTATGAAACTATATTATTACTACTTGCAGTAACTGCCATCATTTACGCACATTTTCAAAACTACAGATTCTGCCACAAGGATCGTTGTTCATCTGCCCACCATACTCATTAATTTTTTTCTTACCTTAAAGAAAAAAATGCGTATACTTTTTTTTCTATTTGTGTCCTTCTCTTTTCCATATCATTTGGAGGCCCAATCTTCAGCAGAAACCATGATTAGAAAAATATTATCCAATCAGGAGACTGCATGGAATAATGGCGATTTAAAAACCTATATGTCGGGCTACTGGAACAATGATTCATTGATGTTTATTGGTAAAACAGGTATAAAATATGGCTGGAATACCACTTTTGACAGCTATATGAAAAGTTATCCGGATGCTGAATCAATGGGAACGCTAACTTTTGACATTATTGAAATAAAAAAACTCTCACCTATCTATTATTATGTAACAGGTAAGTGGATGTTAACGAGAAGTATTGGCAATCTATTTGGACACTTTACTCTATTGATTAAAAACATTAACGGTAACTGGAAAATTATTTCAGACCACAGCAGTTAAGAAAGATTTTCCACAATACTTTAAATTCAACAAATTCTAAGTTACATCTTGCCATTAACCCTCAACGAACAAGAAGCATTTTCAACTCCTGACTATCGCCATTAAACACATTGAAATCAACAGCTCCTTTAATTCCGGGAATACTTCCAGTTTCAGAATGTTGCCAAAAATGCCATCCTCTTTGTGTTCGCGGCACATTAGTACCTAAATTATAATGCGCCACCCAAAACGGATATTTATCAAAATATCCTTCAAAATGATGCGCATAAAATCCGGTAGAAGAATAGATAATGGGCTTAACCCCATAATGGGCTTCAACACGATTCAGCCATTGTTTTACACCGTTTATTAATGCCTCCTGTGATACGCCATAAGTTTTTTCTACATCTACCACAGGTGGTAAGTCACCGGGAAGTAATTGTACATTATGAATAAAGAAATCAGCCTGTTGGTTTGCATTCTCATTTGCTCTAAAATAATGATAAGCGCCTCTGGCAATTCCTACCTCTTTACACTGTCTCCAATTCTGTGTAAAGTATATATCCTCCTTTTCAACACCATTTGTTGCACGAATAAAAGCAAACTTAATTTTTGACTCATTCACTTTAGAAGCACTTACCTTTTGCCAATCTATTTTACTTTGATGATGGCTTACATCTATTCCATGTACAGGATAGTTAACAGCAACCCATACACCTGGATTTGCAGTAAGCATACCAGACTGCTCCATTTTACCATGAAGAAAATTGATGGTAAACCACAATATACCAATACAAAAGACAGCCGCAGCAATAGGCGGCCAGGACTTTTTTCTTCTTTTCCTTGTCATTACCGAATTATCTTCTTAGTTGCAGAGAATCCATCACCAATAATTTTAAGTAAGTAAACGCCACTTGAGAGGTATGATAAATTCTTCTGCCAAAAAGCAAATGTGTTTGTGAGTGATAATTCTTCCTTTAAAATTAATTGTCCTACCGCATTGTACAACATGACACTCGCTCTTTCTCCTTCAAAATCATGCAGGACAACATTAAGTGGGCCAGATACAGGATTAGGATAAATTTCTAATCCCGGATTTCCGTTAGATTGATACGGGACTTTTTGAACAGTATTATTTTTTGAAATTAATTCATAAGCTGGATCTATTAACATTGTATCAGGCACAAAATCTAATCTAATCATGTATTCCTGTCCGTTAGTATTTGAATTAATAACTATTCTTTTTTCAAGTGTGTTATTCTTAAATAGTACTGGAACGGGTGTTTCATAAAACGAAACAGAAGGATGCGACGTTGTTTGGCTCATTTTAAGTTTAACATGAGTAGCGCCTAATGGTGTCCATTCTGCATGAAATGAAGGGTAACCCTCACCCTCGTACCATTGCCTAAAATACTGGTCAAGGTTTTTGCCGCTTGCTTGTTCCAGGTGGCGTTTCATATCAGGAGTGCGAGCAAAGCCATAACGTAAGGCAGGGTCGTTAAAATAACTTCGTAATGCAGCAAAGAATGCATCATCCCCAATAACTAACCTTAGCATAAAAACAACATAGGACCCTTTATTATAAGAAAGTCTGCTGCTGAATATTCTACTTACATTATCAACATCATCCACCTTTACTGAACCGTAAGGCAATGAGGTAATATCTTCTACCACATCTCTACGATTTGAAATAATATTATCGGGATGGGTCTTTTCCATATAAAAATTTGCAAAATATTCTGCAAAACCCTCGTTAAGCCATACATCTTCCCACGAGCCACAAGTAACCATATCTCCAAACCACTGATGGGCTAATTCATGCGCCATAAGTGCTTCATCCGGCATCACCAAAAAAGTATTTGTTTGATGCTCCATACCTCCACCCCATCCAAACTGAGTATGTCCGTATTTTTCATTTATAAATGGATACGGGGCAATTGAGTCGTGGAATAATTTTAACTGAGCGAGCACCGGAGGAGAATAATTAGTAAACAAACTTTGGCTTTCCGGATAGCAATAAGTTATCATGGGAAGATTGGTGTTTCCAAGCATCACACTATCATCAAACCGCACAAAATTGGTAACAGCAAAACATACCAAATAGGATGCAATTGGATAGCGGTGCATCCATACACTTGCCTTTTTATTATTAGGAAGTGATTGCTCCGACAAAATCATTCCATTGCTAACTCCGGTAAAATTATTGGGATAAATAAGCGTTACTTCAATTGAATCTGCTTTATCATCCAACCCGTTTTTACAAGGCCACCAATCCATAGAGCCAAAAGGTTCACTTAAAGACCAAAGAATAGGAATGCCACTGTGGGTTGTTCTTACAAAAGAGCCAAACCCATTATTTGGTGGCACACCATGATAAAATACAGTAAGGGAATCAAATTCATTTATACCAATAGGAGATGCAAGCTGAATATCTACAGCGTTATTTGTATGAATAAAAGAAAGCTGTGTATCATCTTTTTTAACCGAATCAACAATTAAATCATCTGCTAAATCAAGAGACACATTTGATAATGGAAGGGTTGCTTTAAAATGCACACCCACACTTCCTGATATTTTACGAACCGCCGGATCTACTTCCCAGCTACACCGATAAAAGTGAACATCCATTGCTGCAGTAGCAGCTGTGGGTCGGAGTTGAGTAAAAATCCTCTGCGGCCTCCCTTCAATTTGCGAAATAACGTGAGAATCTGTCTTACAGCCAATAATTTGAGAAAATGAACCCACAGGAATTAACAAAAGAACAAGTAAAAAGCGCATTGATGAAAATTATTTTAGTGTAATTTCGGCAATATTTTTTTAAAAATTACGTTGTTAATCGAATTATATCACACGTTTCAACTGATCCATTTTACTTTTCGGAGCGTCAATATTTATTCAGAAACATGAGGATTATTATCTATTTATTTTTTGTGGTTGCCTTTGTATCTTCTCAGTCAAACTGCTACGCTTCCGGTAGCCCGGATACCAGTGGAATACTATTAGCTTCCAACAAAACAGAATATTGCGTAGAAACAATTAAGTCGAATGTTGTTTTTCCTGAATTACTTAAAGCGCATGAGGAGGCCAGTTTGCATTATATTGAGCAATTTTCGGTATCACGGCGAGCGTATATAATTAGAATGTATCAAAAGAGTAAAAAATATTTTACTCGCATTCAAACAATTTTTAAAAAATTCGGAGTGCCCGAAGAATATTGCGTATTAATAGCACTAGAAAGCGCATTCAATCCCAACGCTATCTCATCTGCAGGAGCTGTTGGTTACTGGCAATTCATGGAAAACGTAGCCAAAGAATATGGATTGAAAACTTTAAGTTTGAGTGAATTAAAAAAACCTGCAGTAAAGTCTGTAAAAGGTAAGCATGTACCCACAGATGACAGAAAGAATTTTATTAAGAGCACGTATGCTGCTGCGAAATATCTACGTGATAGGAGTATCAACCTTACCAACGACCCTTTACTCATTGCAGCAAGTTACAATTGGGGTGTGGGAAACGTATTGAATCGCCTTGAGCGCACAGGGAAAAAAGATGCCGGGTTTTGGGATATAAAAAACCAACTGCCGGCTGAAACAAGAGCTTATGTAATGAATTTTATCGCATTAAACGTGCTGTTTCTAAATTACGAAAACTTCTACAAGAAAGAACTTCACTTTCACGATAAGACCATACAAATTCCAATAGATGTCATTTCCGGTTCAACGCAAACATCTGCCTCTTTATAATATAGAAAGAGGGTTGTTATTCAAATTAATTTAAGGTTTTATAAAAACCATCTGCAGGAAAACAATACTCGTGTTATCATAATGTAAGCGGTCATTTCCCATTTTTCCCAGGAGGAAAATAATTTCTAGTGCTAACGGAAAAATCAGAAATTTGAAAATTAATATACATCTTAAAGTATTTATTTTCAACATCAAATTTTGACGTTAGTCAGAATGCTAAAAAAAATGACAGCTATCGACCAAAACATTAGTATTATGACAAACTCGAGCTTAAATTTGTATTTTTTAGACCTAAATGGCAGACAAAGCATACATAACACCAAATGTTCTGAAATGGGCAAGAGAATCGGCAAGAATGACCGAAGAAACTGCTGCTGCCAAGGTTTCTGTGACAGTTGACAAATTAAAAGAGTGGGAAGAAGGAACAAATCAACCGACAATAAGACAAGCACAAACACTTGCAAAAGCTTATAAACGACCTTTTGCTTTATTCTTTTTGCCTGAAATTCCTCGCGACTTTCAGCCATTGCAAGATTTTAGAAAATCAGGCTCAAAAAATCTGACAACATCTTCAATTTTTATCATCAGAGAAATCCAACAAAAGCAAGCATGGATTAGTGATGTTTATTCAGAAAATCAAGAAGACAAATTAGCTTTTGTGGGTCGCTTTTCACTAAAAGACAATCCTCAAACTGTAGCAAAAAACATTCTTGATACATTAAATATAAATCCTGCATCCTACAAGTCAGACAACCCAATTAAAGAATGGATTGATGCCGCAGAAACGAATGGTATTTTTGTTTCAAGAACAAGTTTTATTCACTCCCGACTTAAATTAGATTCGGAAGAATTGCAAGGTTTTGCGATTGCTAACCCATATGCACCATTCGTTTTTGTAAATTCAGAAGATTGGGATGCACCTCTATTATTTACACTTGTTCATGAGTTAGCTCACATTTGGATAGCTGAAACAGGTATCTCGAATGAAGTTGAACCCGAGATTAAACATAAAGACAAATTTCATCCGGTAGAATTATTCTGCAATGAAGTTGCAGCAAATGCTTTAATGCCAAAAGAAATTGTTTTCAGTTTTGATTCAACTTCTTTTCAGACATCTAAAGATGTTTACAAGGCTGCAAAGCAATTAGGAGTAAGTTCATTTGCTCTCTTAGTTCGTGCATTGAATCTTGATATCATTTCTACACCAACATATCAGAAGTTAAAAAAACAAGCTGACAAAGATTATTCGGAGTATTTGAAAAAAGAAGCAGAAAAAAGAGCCAAACAAAAAGAAAAGGATAAATCAGGCGGTCCAAATTACTTTTTACTGCAACTAAATAGAAACAGCAGACTTTTTACCCAAACGGTTCTAGATGCATTTCGTGGCGGCTTTATTGAGCCGACATTAGCTAGCAATCTGTTAAATGTTCAGGTAAACAAATTTCCGAAACTCGAATCACAGTTATTTAGATGAGCACAAAGGCAAACAAATATTGTTTGGATGCCAATGTATTAATCCAAGCGTGGCAAAAATATTACAACCCAAAATTCTGCCCTGATTATTGGAAAATCCTGACCGAACTCGGCAAAAATGGAAAGACTTTTATTCCTGAATTGGTTTACGAAGAAATCATTCGAACAGAAGACGACCTCTCAAAATGGTTGAAAGGGAGCAAAATCCCAATCAATAAAATTAGCGAACCAGTTACAATACACATTCGTAAAATTTTGGAAGATTATCCGCTGTTGGTTGACAATACAAAAGTTCGTTCACTAGCTGACCCTTGGGTTATTGCTCATGCTTTACACGAAAATGCGACTATAGTTACCAAAGAAGAAAAGGTAACTGCTTTAAACTCTAATAGAATAAAAATCCCCAACGTTTGTGACAACATGGGAATCAGATGGATCAACGACTTCCAATTTATTGACGAATTAGACATTAAATTCCAATGTTCCTTGACCTAATCAACGACAGTAATCCTATTGAACTTTTGTGCTAAATATCCGCCACCTCGGCAATACCCAAACCGTAAGCATAAGTAACAACGCCAATTTGCGCCTATCATCAGTTTTATTCCCTTTGAAACACAACGTCTAAAATAAAATTAATTACGACATAGCATTTCCTTTTTCTATAACAGAAACGTACAATTTAAGAGAACGCCCTACTCTTCAATTATTATCTTTGTTAAATGCCTGCGTTCCATTTACAAGATAGTCTCAATATGATTGAGAAGTTCACTTTCCGAAGAATTTGGAATGCTTTTAAAGTGTATTCAGGATTTTTAATAAGCAGGATAACGCGAAAGCCTATTCCGTGGGGCATGCCAATGGCCATTTCATTTGAACCTACTACAAGTTGTAATTTGCGGTGTCCTGAGTGCCCAAGCGGGTTGCGCTCATTTACTCGACCTAAAGGCATGTTAGCTCCTACTTTCTTCAACAAGACAATTGATGAAATATCAAAGGAGGTCTTCTATCTCATCTTTTATTTTCAGGGCGAACCTTATCTAAACCCTAATTTTTTAGATATGGTAAAATATGCTGCAGCAAAAAAAATGTACACTGCCACTTCAACCAATGCACATTATTTAACCGATGAAATGGCTCGAAAAACAGTTGAGAGCGGTTTAAACCGATTAATTATTTCAATTGATGGAACCACACAGGAGGTGTATGAGAAATATCGGAGGGGAGGAAACCTACAAAAGGTATTAGAAGGATCAAGAAATGTTGTAAAATGGAAACGTGCATTAAAAAGTAAAACACCTTTTATTATTTTTCAGTTTTTAGTAGTAAGGCACAATGAGCATCAAATTGAAGATGTAAAAGCCTTAGCGGCTCAGATTGGTGTGGATCAGGTACGATTCAAAACAGCACAAGTGTATGATTATGAAAACGATCCTAATCATTTAATACCTCAAAACGAACGTTATAGTCGGTACAGAAAAACAAAGGATGGTCATCATATCCCAAAACAAAAAATGGCCAACCATTGTTGGAAAATGTGGAATGCCAATGTAATCACCTTTGACGGCCGAGTGGTACCTTGCTGCTTTGATAAAGATGCGAAGCATAAAATGGGGGATCTCAACGAATCCTCATTTCGTGAAATATGGAACGGAAAAGCTTATCAACGCTTTAGAAATGCACTTTGGCGTGGGCGAAAGAATATTGATATTTGTGCTAACTGTAGCGAAGGAGTTTCTGTTTGGAAATAAAATAACCCGAAAAAATGATACCTTTTTCATTTAACGAGCGACTAAAGCAAATTCTGCTACTAGGTATCATTATTGTGCTTGGCATCATCTTATTAGGTAATCTGGGAGTTTTCTTTCCGGGTATATTAGGTGCGGTAACATTATATATTCTCGGTCGTACACCTTACTTCAATTTGGTTATTAAAAGGAAATGGAAGAAAGGACTTACTGCTTTCTTATTCATTTTTTTATTTCTCATTATAGTAGCTATTCCAATTTATATAAGTGTGCAATTAATATCGCCCAAAATCAATGCTCTTGTAAACAACCAGGATGCTATTGTTAATACACTAAAAACTTTTTCAGACTCTATAAAGGCACGCACCGGTTTTGAAATTTTTTCTACAGAAAATATGCAGGAAATATCAAAACGTATCTCAACTATTATACCCAAATTAGTTAACAGCACCCTTTCAATAATTGCCAATTTAGTGATATTGTTTTTCCTGTTGTATTATATGCTGGTAAATGGAAGGAAAATGGAAAGCTACTTATTAAAACTTATTCCTTTACGCAAAACAAATATTGATTTATTAGCTCAAGAAACTCGTGTTCTTGTTAGAGCAAATGCATTGGGCATTCCTATCATTTGTTTAGTACAAGGGTTGGCAGCCACATTAGGATATTGGATTTTTGGAATAGAAGATTGGGGTTTGTGGGGGTTTCTTACCGGCGTATTTGCATACTTTCCCTTGGTAGGCACAATGATTATTTGGGTGCCATTAGTTGTTTATCAATTCTCAATAGGGGCCACCATGCCGGCATTGGGCTTAACCCTATACAGTATAATAATAACCGGGAACATTGATTATATAACCCGACTTGCGCTCATGAAAAAAATGGGCGACATACACCCTATTACCACCGTGCTTGGAGTAATTGTAGGGCTAAGCTTGTTTGGATTTATGGGCCTCGTATTTGGTCCGCTACTAATCAGCTATTTCTTAGTACTTGTGAAAATTTATATCAATGAATTTAGAGAAGAAAAATAAAAACTCAATCTTCCCTATTTTTCAAAACTCCTAAGTTTTAGTAAAAAGTGCATTGAATAAAAAATAAAGAAATTAAATACCTACAATGCAACACCCTCTTCGAAAAGCGTTAATGGTTACTTTTTAAACTTTATTTTATAATCCTGTATCGCCTCGTCAATAATTTGATTGGCAATTTCAATATTTTGGAACGCTTCTACCTGCACAACTTTCTTTTCCAATTTTGTATAGTCTTCAAAGAAATGCCTCAATTCTGCTACAAAATGCGGTGGTAATTCTTCCACTCTATTTATGTGTGAAACACTGATATCATCTGCCGCAACCGCAATAATTTTATCATCCCCCTCATTATTATCAATCATCCGCATCACACCGATCACTTTAGCTTTAACAATGCATAGTGGTTGTATATTAATTTGCGACAACACTAAGATATCGAGTGGGTCATGATCCTTTCCTAGTGTTTGAGGTATAAACCCATAATTTGCGGGATAATAAACAGAAGCAAAAAGTACTCTATCAAGCCGTAATAAACCAGATTCTTTATCTAATTCATATTTTGCTCTGGTTCCTTTAGGAATTTCAACAATGGCATGAACTATATTGGGCTGTTCATTACCTATGCTAACTTGATGCCAGGGGTTCATTTTAAATAATATTTATTTTAGTTAATAATAATCCTACAAACGCTGCAAGTAATCCTAGTGCAAAACTAGAGATACTATAAACAGCAAACGTAAAGTATTGTGCACTCTGCAACAATTTTATATTCTCATAGGCAAACGATGAGAAGGTAGTAAATCCTCCGCAAAACCCTACAGTAAGAAAAATGTGCCATTCAGGTCTAAACCAGTTGAAACGATTTGAAAGCCCATAAAATATCCCAACTAGAAAACAACCAATCACATTTACCCAAAAAGTTCCCCATGGAAAGCCCGGAGATAAAAAGCGGGTAAAAAATAAAGAAGCAAGATAACGGACAATACTTCCTAAAAAGCCGCCCATGCCTACTAATAATAACATCCTGTTCATCGTAATGAGTTTAAACTTAACAATATTAGAACAGGAGTCATCAGCACTTCAGAATATATTGAAGGCGGTTAAAGGCGAACTCCATCGCCAAAGTGCAGTTCAAAAGTATTAAAAAGATTTAAATAATTATAAAGTATCACCGGGCTTAAAAAGAGTATTAAACACTTTGATTGTTCTATCATTTGCTGTCAACATATACTTTTTTAAAATAATCACACCCTCATTAGCAAAAAATCATCCAAAATTTAGTATCTTAAGAAAGGAACTGATGAATGATTTGTAATTTTACATGAACTCATCCATAAAAAACGCAACGGATAAGTAAGACCATGGCATTAACGCAACGAACGCAGCAAAAATTACTACCTAAATTATCCCCTCAGCAAATTCAGTCTATGAAATTGCTACAGGTTCCTACTGCGATTTTGGAAGAGCGAATTAAGGAGCAAATTGAAGAGAATCCCGCATTGGAACAGGTTAGTGAAGATGGTGAGGATGAATTTGATCAACAAGGAGAGCAACAGGATGGGGCGAATGAAGATGAGATTGAACGCGATGGGAGCGAGGAAGACTATGATAACATTGACATTTCAGAATACGTTCAGGATGGTGATGATGAAATTCCGGACTATCGTACTAGAGGTGAAGCCTATAACAGTGATGAAGAAGTTAAGACGATTCCACACAAAGTGGAGACCAGTTTTAATGAGTTGATGTTACAGCAACTGGGAATGCTTATCTTAACTGATAAAGAAAGAACAATTGCCCGACACATTATTGGAAGTATAGATGATGATGGGATTTTGCGTAGAGAAATTTTGGCAATGATTGATGACCTTGCCTTTAGACAAAACATAGAGACTACAGAAAAGGAAATAGAAAGTGTGTTAAATAAAATTCAGCAATTTGACCCGCCGGGTGTTGCTGCCAGAAGCTTACAGGAAAGCTTGCTTATACAACTTCACAGGAAAGAAAAGGGCGACAGAATAAATTCGATAGCCATAAGAATGCTTGAGAAGTACTTTGATGAGTTCACCAAAAAGCATTATGAAAAAATTCAGCGTGGATTAAATATCACTGATGATGACCTTCGAAGTATCATCTCTCTTATTGTGAAACTGAATCCTAAACCGGCTAATACAATCGGAGAGGATGGAATGGGTGAAAATTATGTAGTACCCGACTTCTTTATTTTTAACAATAACGGCGTGCTTGAATTATCTCTTAATAGTAAGAATGCACCTGAACTACGCATTAGCCAAGATTACCGCGAGATGCTAAAAGACTTTGAAAAACGCAGTAAGAAAGATAAACGTCAAAAAGAAGCAGTATTATTCATTAAACAGAAGATAGATTCTGCTAAATGGTTTATTGATGCTATAAAGCAAAGGCAGCACACGCTTTTAAATACCATGGAAGCTATTATGAATTATCAGCGTGATTTCTTTTTATCCGGAGATGAAACCACGCTAAGGCCAATGATTTTAAAAGACATTTCTGAAGTCACCAATTTAGATATATCTACAGTAAGCAGGGTAGCCAACAGCAAATTTGTTCAGACTGAATTTGGCAGCTACCGGTTAAAATTCTTTTTCAGCGAAAGCCTTCATACGGATACCGGTGAAGAAGTGAGCACCAGGGAAGTAAAAAAGATTTTAACAGACTTAATAAAAGAAGAAAATAAAAAGCGACCATACAGTGATGAAAAGTTAACATCCTTACTAAAAGAAAAAGGGTACAGTATTGCCAGACGCACTGTGGCTAAATATAGAGAGCAATTGGACATTCCTGTTGCACGACTACGCAAAATTCTGTAATTGTTATGTTACAAGTGAACACTCCGGATACAGCAACACTATACAACCAACAGCCAAAACCAATAGAAAAAATATTTGGTCATTTTTTTTCTATTCTTTTCCACCCCATATTTATTCCGGTTTATGTAGTTACCTTTTTAATCTTTCTTCATCCGGATGCCTTTACCGGTTTTTCGATGGAGATGAAAATGCGAACTTTATTAATTATCGTTCTCAATATTGTTTTCTTTCCACTTTTGAGTGTTTTTCTTCTTCGCACATTGGGATTTATCTCTTCTATTTATTTAAAATCTCAACGAGACCGCATCATTCCGTACATCGCATCCGGTATTTTTTATTTTTGGGCATATATCGTATTTCGAGGGCAACCGGAATACTCAAACTTATTGGTGTTTTTTTTATTGGGTGTATTTTTAGTATCCTCTGCGGGTTTAATGGCTAATATTTATTTTAAAATCTCTATGCACGGATTAGCAATGGGAGGAGTGCTTGGATTTTTTATTGTTTTATCAGTTGCTGGTTTAATCACTTTTGCATGGCCTTTATTATTGGCCTTTGTATTAACCGGTTTAGTTGGCACAGCACGGTTAATGGTATCTACACACAAACCTGCTGATTATTATTATGGTGTACTATTTGGTGTACTGTGTATGATTTTTGCAGCGATATATATCGTGTAAACCACAAACGGAAGAAACCCCGTCCAATACCGGGGCTCTTCATTGTCCTGTAGTGCCTAACAAAAAACTATAATTCGTTTATTCGTCTGTAGATTCAATTTAGGCCGGAAACAATGACTGTGAAGGAAGGTGTTTTTCACAGATTATCTCCGTTGTAATTGTTGATTTGTAATGAATAATAAGCGTAAAAGTTTAAAAATTATTGTGCCTGAGCTATAGCATTTTTTATTTTTTTAAATTCCAGGCTTTTAATAAAATATTCATTTTGCAAAAAAGCCTTTACTATGCTACATTCTGTAATAAACGTAACGGAATATTATAAATACAAAAAGAGATAATCATTTTTTAAAAAATGGATTTTAATTTCTGGCAATGAACAACAGGTTTTAGAAAAATGGGATAAATACAGGTGTTTTATCGTATAAATATCATGGCGATACCGTAATCAGCCCTTGTGTTTCAGGGTGCTCCATACAATGATAGGGGATATTTATGGTTGTTGCAGGAATTGTATCCGGGCGATATAGAACCGACATTCTGGGTAAAAGTTCAATACTAAAGAAAGTGGGATCATCAGATACAAGGGTGTGTTTAATATCAGTTTGGTTAACAAATTGTACCGCCCCGCCTGTTACCAAATGCACATTGGTAGGTGTAAGAATCAAGCTATCTATAATAAATACATATTTTGCGGGAAGTCCATTTCCCTGTGGGTTAAACTCTGTCTTTTTTTCACATGCTATCAAGGCTGCACCAACAAAAGTCACTATTGCAAAAAGTCTTTTCATACCGCGCATTTGGGGTGCCAAATTACTACAAATACGTTATACTTTTTAATTTTTAAGCAATCAAAAAAATACCCCATATTTACCTCTTATACTCCATATTCATATTTTTAACCACCTCAAATAAAATTATCTTTGTGAGATGCGGAATTATTTATCGGAGTTGAACGAACAACAACGTGAGGCGGTGCAGCATACAGACGGCCCCTTGATGATTATAGCCGGTGCCGGCAGTGGGAAAACGAAGGTGCTTACTACCCGAATTGCCTATCTGATGGCTGAAAAGAAGGTAGATCCCTTTAATATACTTGCTCTTACATTTACCAATAAGGCTGCAGCAGAAATGAAAGAGCGTATTTCTAAAATTTTAGGCAATACTGAATCGCGCAATCTTTATATAGGCACTTTTCACAGTGTATTTGCAAGAATTCTACGTGCAGAAGCTTCAAAATTGGGATATCCTCCAAATTTTACCATTTATGATACAGATGATGCTAAGAGCGTAATTAAAGCTATTGTAAAGGAGATGAACCTTGATGAAAAGCAATACAAATCTAATGCCGTATATAACCGCATTTCATCGGCAAAAAATAGTTTAATCCTACCGGACCAATATTTGGATGATGCACTTTTAAAACAAGAAGACAGCAGGGCCAATCGTCCACAGTTAGGTGTAATTTTTAAAAATTATGCCACGCGTTGTTTTAAAAACGGAGCGATGGATTTTGATGATTTGTTGCTGAATATGTATATTCTTTTAACCACCTTTCCCGAAGCGCTAAGCAAATACCAGCACAAATTTAAATACATACTAATTGATGAGTATCAAGATACCAATCCTGCTCAATATGAAATTATAAAATTGCTGGGGGCTCTACACGAAAATGTTTGTGTGGTTGGTGACGATGCACAAAGCATCTATAGTTTTCGAGGTGCTACCATTCAAAACATCATGCAGTTTCAGCATGATTATGAAGATGTGCATTTGATAAAGTTGGAACAAAACTATCGCAGCACAAAAAAGATATTACAGGTTGCCAACGAGGTTATTTCAAACAACATAGGCCAAATAGAAAAAAAATTATTTACACATAATGATGATGGTGAAAAAATTCAATTGATCCGTACGTTAACTGATAATGACGAAGGAAGGATGGTGGCTGATACAATTAAAGAGTTAAAGTTGCGTAATCATTTTTACAATCATGATTTTGCTATACTATACCGCACTAATGCCCAGAGCCGAAGTTTTGAAGAGTCTCTGCGTAAAATGGGAATTCCTTATCGGATATACGGTGGAATGAGTTTTTACCAGCACAAAGAGATTAAAGATTTTATTGCTTATTTACGCGTGGTGATAAACCCCAATGATGAAGAAGCGCTGAAACGAATTATAAATTATCCTGCACGTGGAATTGGAAAAACAACTCAGGAGCGAGCTATCCTTGCAGCAAACAACCACAATACTACTTTTTGGGATATATTATCTAATGCTGCCCGATATGGGTTTAAGGGCAATACCCTTGAGGGTATCAATGACTTTGTTACCATGGTAAAAATGTTTCAAAGTGAATTACCTAAAAAAAATGCATACGACCTTGCCTTTACAGTAGGAAAGAATTCCGGTATAGTAAAGGAGCTTTTCAATGACAAATCTACTGAGGGGCTAAATCGTTATGAAAATATTCAGGAATTATTAAATGCTATTAAAGAGTTTACTGAAACGCCCATGAATGAAGAAGACGGAGAAGTAGGAGAAAAAGATTTGGGCAGTTACCTGCAGCAAATTTCACTTTTAACAGACGCGGATGACGATAAGAGTAACACAGAAGTAGTTAAACTGATGACGATTCATGCTGCTAAAGGCTTAGAATTTCCGGTAGTATTTGTAGGTGGATTAGAAGAAACCCTTTTCCCAAATGCAATGAGCATCCATACCCGTGATGATTTAGAAGAAGAACGAAGGCTATTTTATGTGGCAATTACCAGGGCACAAAAATACTTATTGCTGAGTTATTCAAACGCTCGTTATCGCTTTGGACAATTGCAACAAAACGATCCGAGCCGTTTCTTAGAGGAAATTCCGGAGGCATATTTAGAAAGAAAAAACATTACCCGTCAAACACATCTTCCTTCTTCCGGATGGGGTGCAGGCTCTGCTTATGAACGCATGCATCGAGGGTTTAGCAAGCAGGAGTCTTCCTTTTCAAAACAACCTTTAGCAAGCACCATAGTGCCTAAGCCAAAAGTTAAAGAGCATATCCCTTCTGATAATTTTCAACCCAGTAATCTTACGGGGTTAACTATTGGTCAAAAAGTTGAACACCTTAAGTTTGGTTATGGAAGTGTAATCAATATGGAAGGGGCTGCACATAATCCAATTGCTACTATTTTATTTGAGCAAAACGGAGAGAAAAAAATTATGTTGAATTATGCAAAACTGCGTATTGTGGAATAAAACTTAAAATTTAACTGATATGTTCAAAAAAAACATTTTAGTAATTCTAATTTGTGCCGCCTTTAACTTGCCGGGCAATGCACAACGTGTAACACGCAAAGGTTCACAACCTGCTGCCACCCAAAAACAAACTACACACCAACTGTACAGCCTAACACAATTTGAAGGAAAGTGGCAGGAGGTAAAACGCACACGCGGAGGAAATCGTATTGTTGCGTTTACTGACACATTATTTCTACATTTTTACAGTAATGATTCAGTAACCACACGCAACGGACTTGAAATGAATCATAGAGGAATTGTACAGTTAGAAGAAAATCAAATTGTGCTTGCCGGTGACGAATATACCATTGTGCGATTTGTAAAGGATATGATTCTTGATGATGGCACATATATTCGTGTATTAGAAAAGAAACCCGCATTTTATAGTGAATCATTGGGCAATATAAAAGTACCGGCAGAGGATTTTTCTACACCTCTTAATATTGATGCGCAGCAATTAATTGGAAAGTGGGATGTGTATCGCACTCAGGCAAAACCCGGAGGGAGCAAACCGGGGGACCCTTTAATTCGTTCATTGGATTTTACTTCTGTTACCCCGATTTCAGGAACTGTTTCATTTCAAATAAAAGGAGCATCTGAATCTCTTCCCTTTGAAGCAAAATTTGAAGATAAAATATTGAAGATAAACACTCCCTCGCATGCTTGGGCCATGCATATATATAAATTAACCGACAACGAATTAGTATTCGGCCACTTTGGGGAGTTGTTATATTATGCAAAACGATATTGATGATTTTATTGAATATATCGGGGTTGAAGAAAGCATTATATCGTTACGGATTTGATTGTAAGGACTTTAACATTAACCTAAATACTCAAGCAATAAAAGCAAGGTTTCTTTTGTACCTTTGTAATAGCTAAAAAGTAAAAAACTTTACCGTTATGATTAAGACTGGAAATCCGGTAATCAGCATTTACACAGAGGAGACGCCTAATCCGGAAAGTATCAAATTTGTTGTAAATAAACTTTTATATCCCGGAAAGAGCATTGATTTCCCTGATGAGGAAAGTGCTATTGCCTCTCCTTTGGCGCAGGAATTATTTACTTTTCCATTTATCAAATCTGTTTTTATTGCTAGTAATTTTATAACCTTAACAAAAACAACAGAAACTGAAGACTGGATGGATGTTGCTCCTACCATCAAACAGTTTTTAAAGGAATATCTAGAAGAAGGCAAGGTGGTGATCAATGAAAATGAAATCGTTTTTAAAAAATCAGAAAGTTCAAACGTAGTAAATGCAGATGATAGTGACGTGGTAAAGCGAATAAAAGAAATGCTTGAAAGCCATGTTAAGCCTGCTGTAGAAATGGATGGTGGTGCAATACAATTCAAGAGCTATGAAAACGGAAGGCTCACGTTGGTAATGAAAGGAAGTTGCAGCGGTTGCCCCTCGTCTATGATTACTTTAAAATCAGGAGTGGAAGGTATGTTAAAGCGAATGGTGCCCGAAGTGAGAGAGGTAATGGCAGAGGCTGATTAAAAAAGTATAAAAAAAATATTCGGGCATCCAAATTGGATGCCTTTTTGTTTTAAGGTTTGTTTAGTTTAGCACCTTAATATAATTATAATGACCCTAAGCTATTTGCTTTCAGAAATTGTTGCAGGCCTTAAAGGAGCCGGGGTTATGGAAATTATTGCCGCTTTGGCAGGAATTGCCAGTGTGTGGTTTAGTAAACGTGAGCATATTTTAGTATATCCGGTAGGGTTAGTAAACACTGTCTTCTATACTTATTTAAGTTTTAGCAGCCATTTAATTGGGGAGGCTACAGTTAATTTATATTATACCATTATAAGTTTATGGGGATGGTATTTGTGGAATAAGAAAGATGAGAAACACAAGCCGGAGTTACGCGTTACTGAATCAACCGCCAGGGAGAAGGGTTTTCAGATTTTGTTTTTCGGCTTACTATATGTTATAATTTTCTTTTCGTTAACTTATTTAAAAAAAGCTTTTGCCCCGGGGGCGATCCCCTGGGCAGACGCACTAGCCAGTGCATCTGCCTTTACAGGTATGTATTTAATGGCTAAGAAAAAATTAGAGAGCTGGTATTGGTGGATTGTTACTAATATCGCTTCTATACCTTTGTATTTTGTAAAAGGATTTGTAGTAACCAGTTTGTATTATATCATTTTACTCGGACTTGCCATAGCCGGATATTTATCATGGAAGAAAAAAATTAAGGCCTCAGTATGAGATTGAAAAAAATAGCTATCATAGGGCCAGAGTCAACCGGAAAGAGTGTACTTACAAAACAACTGGCGGCTCATTTTCATACACTTCATGTAGAAGAGTATGCACGTCACTATCTTGAAACACATGGAACAGATTACTCTTTAGCTGATCTTTGGAAAATTGCCCAAGGTCAAATGCAAGCAGAAGACGCTGCTATTAATGAATGCAAAACCTATGGAAAGCAATTGTTGTTTGTTGACACAGAAATGTATGTAATAAAAGTATGGAGTGAGTTTGTATTTAATGCATGTGATAACCGGGTACTGCAACAAATCATATCCAGAGAGTATGATATGTTTTTATTGTGTAACACAGATCTCCCCTGGACAAAAGATAATCTGCGGGAGTATCCCGACCATGAAACCCGAAGGAAACTATTTTACCATTATCATGACTTGTTAGTGAATCAACAAGTTCCATGGGCTGTAGTAAGTGGATTAGGAGAGAAAAGGCTACAACATGCCATTGGGGCATTATCACAAAATCTATTTATTAGATAATTATTTCTCAGAAAGTAATTCTTCAATCTCCGGGTTTCCTGATAGCTGCCTCATTTGTTGTATTAAAAAAGCCGAGCGTCGCGATACATAAGGGCTAAGGGGTTTTACCGTAAATTTCTTGGGGTTGGGCAAGCAGGCAATTATTTGAGCAGCCTCTTGCAGAGTAAGGTTAGCGGCACTTTTGTTAAAATATTTTTTTGCGGCTGCTTGAACCCCATAAATCCCTTTCCCCATCTCTGCCACATTCAGATAGGTTTGAAGGATACGTTCTTTAGGCCATAGTGTTTCAATCATAAAAGTAAAGTAAACCTCAAGCCCCTTTCTAAAGAATCCGCCACCCTGCCATAAAAAAACATTTTTTGCCGTTTGCTGACTAATGGTACTTGCCCCTCGTCGTCTTTTAGGATGCTTTTTATTAAATTCAACAGCCCTTTTTATACTCTTTGTATCAAAACCATTATGTTCTGCAAACAATTGATCTTCGCCGGCAATAGCTGCTAACTTTATATTGCGCCCCATTTTTGAATAAGGAATCATATCTCGCTCGAGGCCATAATTTAAATTATTTATTTGAGTAAGCGTAATAGGAGGATTAACCCATCGGCATAAAAAAATATATGCCAGTTGAGCAATAAAAAGGAAAACTAAAATCCGACGAACAACCTTCCACATAAAAAACTATTGTGGTGTTACCTGAACATATTGCATTTTATAACCGTGTTTCCCCATTACAATTTGTTTTGAACCAAGCTTAGTAAGTATATACCCAACAGCGCCCAAAGCTAACCCACCTAACAACAGCTCTCCACTAAATCTTTTTCTATCAGTAAGATATACCACTCCACTTCCTAAGGCTATAAGTGCTGAGCCATATAATAAAGCAACGCCACTGCCTCTAATATCAAAGCCTGATTTCCTTTTACCTATTTGTAAAATATCCTTGTAGTGATAAGCATATCGAAAACTCCCTAGGGTATCATGAATCATACTGCCCCAAATAGTAGGAACATCCTGTACTAAAAACTCTTGAAGAAAAAGAGAATCGTTTCTAATGGTATTAATTATAGCATTTCTATAGGCTCCTTGCTTTGTTATCATTTCAATATTTTCCCCGGCGTAGAAGCGTTTAATGGTTTTATTATGCTTTTTCAATACCAAAAAATCTGATGGTTGAGCAAAAACCTGTAAAGAAGAGAGGAGTATAATCACCAGAAAAATGCGCATACAGAAATTTTAATCAGATAAAAGAACGCCTAAAATCAGTACAATGCCAAAAACTAAAAATAAAGAGCCTGATACCTTATTCAAAATAACGATATTTTTATTTGTAAGTCTGCTACGCAATTTACCTGCCAGATGAATTTTTAACACATCTGCAGAAATATTTGTAGCCAAGCAGACAGTAAATAGTAAAATACGCTGATTAAATGTATTTGTTATGGCCTTGGTAGCTGCGGCAAACCATAAAGCCACAACACCCGGGTTGAGAGTGTTAATCAAAAATCCGGTTAAGAAAATTTTTAAGTGAGTTGACTTGTCAATAGATATGCCGGCATCCAATTCCTCTTTTGTATGATATTTTTTAAAAAACAAATAATAAATACCAAGCCCCAAAAGAAAAATCCCTCCTACAATACCTATTACATGTTTATAAACAATCAATTTACCCAATAAGCTGCTAAAGAAATTGGCTGTTATTACCCACAACAAATCACTTAGCCATACACCTGCTGCAAAATAGAATGCAGATGCTATACCATAATTTATTCGCAGCTTAAGCAATGTGAAAATCACAGGCCCTACTGAAAATACCAGTGCCAGTCCTAATAGTAAACCTGTAATAACAGCATGCAACATAACAACAAATCTGATTTCTACGTGGTGCTATAAATTTCGAGCAAGAAAAGCCTCCCACTCCTCCAACATTTTCCCTTTCAACACGCGAGGAAATTTGTGTTGCCCCCCAATTTTACCAATGGATTCCATAAACTCAAGAAAGACCTTTTCTGGAAGCACTTCGGCCTCAATTGCCTTCAGTGCATGTTTCCGTTCAACCTCATAATCATCATTCAGCAATTTCAATTTCTCATCTATGGTATTAATTAGTACCTCTTTATTTACTTTATCATCAGTAGCAATATACCATTTATGAGCAAATGAATTTTCAAACGGAACCCCTGTAACGGTAAACTCCGGGATAAAGACATTTAATTCCTGCGAAGCCATTTCAATAGCCTTATTAATATTATCAACGCTTAAGTGTTCGCCACATAGACTAAGAAAATGTTTGGTACGTCCGGTAATTACAATTTCACTTCTTTCCTTATCAACCAGTCTAATGGTATCTCCAATAGCATAACGCCAGGCACCCGCATTTGTACTGATTAGGATAGCATAGTCTTTATTCATTTCAATTTCATGTACCATATATACCTCCGGATTGCTAACCATAATTCCTTCTGAGTCAAAATTTTTGGCATCAAAGGGAACAAATTCAAAGAAGATATTATTATTCAACACCAACTGCATCCCTTTTGTACCCTGACGCGTTTGGTATGCTAAAAAACCTTCGGAAGCAAGATAGGTTTCAATATAAACAAGTGGTTTTGCTAAAATTTTTTCAAATCCTTTTTTATACGGATCCATTGCCACTCCACCATGTACATAAATTCCGAGATTGGGCCAAATTTCATGAATATTTTTAAGTTTATAGCGTTCAATAATTTTTTCCATAACCAATTGCAACCATGCTGGAACACCTACAATAAATCCGATATCCCAATCTGGAGCTTTTTCAACAATCTCTTCCAGTTTTTCACTCCAATCACGTACCGAAGCAATTTTCTTTCCGGGCTTATATAATCCAAGACCCATAAACCAAAAAGGAATATTACGTTGTTGAATTCCGCTCAGGTCTCCTGCATAGTAAGTTGGTCCTTTTTGTAAAGATGTGCTACCACCCAAAATCAGCCATCCTTTACCAATAGCACTTGTTGGTAAATTTTCATAACGCATAAGCGTAAAAAGTTGTCTCAGACTGGTAAATGTATTGCTGCGAAGCATATCCTTGGTTATAGGAAGATATTTACTGGCAGCTTCACTTGTACCGCTACTCAATGCAAAATATTTTATCACCCCCGGCCAGCAAACATCAGGAACACCTTCTAAGGTTTTATACCACCATTCCTGATATATTTTTGAATAATCATATATCGGTACATTTTTCTGAAGTGCTTTACCAATATGTTTACTCAATAGCATTTCATCAAAACGATAAAACTGTCCAAATTGGGTAAACCTTGCCTTATCCACCAACTTGCGTAACACTTTAAGTTGCTGGCTGCGAGCGTCCTTTACCGGTAGGTTAAGAGCTCGTGCAATGGTCGCCGGAATTTTTAAATCAATCAATGCCATACACAGGTTGGTATGTATAGACAAATATAAATTATTGGTGGCTAATCCAATATCTAAAGGAAGTTTTCGTGAAAATCACATCGTATTTAGTAGGCAAAAAATGGTTAGGTTTGCGAACAAAAACAATTCTACATGATGAAGAAATTCTTTTTAATGCTTGTTCTGATTTCAAGCATCTTTAAGGCAAAAGCCGATGAAGGTATGTGGTTGCCCATGTTACTTGGCCAGCAGGTATATAATGACATGGTAAAAAAAGGGTTAAAGCTTACCAAAGAACAATTGTATTCTATTAATAAATCTTCTATTAAGGATGCTATTGTAATTTTTGGTGGTGGGTGCACCGGCGAGATTGTTAGTAACCAGGGGTTGTTATTCACCAACCATCACTGCGGTTATGGCGCCATTGCAGCCGCAAGCAGTGTTGAAAATAATTATTTACGTGATGGCTTTTATGCTGCATCAAAAGATCAGGAAATTCAAACAAGTTTATCCGTATGGTTTTTAGATAAAATCGTGGATGTAACACAACAAGTAGAAGACCAGCTAAAAGGTCTAACCTGGGAAGAACGTGCAAATAAAATTCAAGAGGTGTATAAATCAATTATTGAGAAAGCTTCTAATAAAGAGAATGGTGTTACTGCACGAGTTTATAGTATGTTCAACGGTAATCAATATATCATGTATGTATATCAAATTTATCGCGATGTACGTCTTGTAGGAACGCCTCCTGAAAGTGTTGGTAAGTTTGGTGGTGATACGGATAATTGGGAGTGGCCACGCCATACAGGAGATTTTTCTGTTTTTAGAGTATATGCTTCAAAAGATGGAAAGCCTGCAGATTATAGCAAGGACAATGTTCCGATGAAACCTAAATACTTTTTACCTGTAAGCTTAAAAGGTGTATCAGAAGGGAGCTTTGCAATGATTTACGGATATCCCGGATCTACCAACCGATATGAAACCAGTATGGGAATAAAGCTTAAAAATGAAATTGAAAATCCCTCTTTAGTTGCACTCCGTGAGGTTCGTTTAAAATATATGCACGAGCAAATGATAAAAGACCCTGCAGTTAAACTCAAGTTGGCTTCTCGATATGCAAGCACTGCAAATTATTGGAAGTTCTTTGATGGAGAAACTAAACAATTAATAAAGTTTAAAACATTTGACCAAAAGAAAGATTTTGAAAAAAGATTTGCACAATGGGCTTTCAATAAACCAATGTATAAAAACATCTTATCTGATTATGAAAAGAATTACGCAGCATGGACACCTTACAGCAAGGTAAGACAATACATAAATGAAGGCATTATGGGTTCTTCTTTGGCATCATTCACAAGTTCTCTCATTAGTTTAGAAAAAGCTCTTTCTCAAGACAGCATCTCTAAAGCTGAGCTTGATAAATCAATTGAATCTGCAAATAAAGCACGGACTAATTATTTAAAGGGAGCGGACAATTCAAGCGACATGAAGATTTTAGGCAAGATGATGATGATGTATTATCATGATATTGATAAGACCCAATATCCAAAGGATGTATTTAATCATATTCAGGTTCAATATGGAAACCTAGACGAAGAGCAAACATGGATGAACTTTTCAAAAGATGTATTTGCTAAATCAATGATCTTAGATGATGTAAAATGGAATGCTTTTACCACCAGCCCTGATGTAAATACTTTAAGTAATGATATTGCTTTTAGTTATATTACTCCTTTCATTAAAAATTATACCGAAAATTATTCTTCATTATATTCAGCCTTTAGAGATAAGAATGCAGAATTAGCTTTTTTATATATGAAGGGGATACGCGAAATGAACCCTGAGGGAATAAGCAAAATGTATCCGGATGCAAATTTCTCCATGAGAGTAAGCTACGGACAGGTGAAGAGCTACAATCCACGCGATGCTGTTCATTATGACTATGTAACAACCAGCAAGGGGATTTTGGAAAAATATATTCCGGGAGACTATGAATTTGATTTACCGGCAAAACAAATTGACCTCTTAAAAAAGAGAGATTTTGGCCAATATATAGATAAGACCAGAAATGATTTAGTAACCGGATTTATTTCTAATAATGACATAACAGGAGGGAATAGTGGAAGCCCTGTTATTGATGGTGAAGGAAACTTGATTGGTCTTGCTTTTGATGGCAATTATGAAGCTTTAAGCCATAAAATTGCATTTGACAAAGACCTAAACCGCACTATTAATGTTGATATTCGCTATGTTTTATGGTGTATTGATAAATTAGGTGGGGCATCTCATATAATTAATGAGCTGAAATTGATAAGATAATTCGTTTAAAATAATTATTAAAACAGGCTGCTCATTAAAGCGGCCTGTTTTATTAGTAAGAATACTTATTCAGTATCAATACCGTGCACGAAAAGACATCCGGCTACAGATTTTCCCTTAAAGCGAAAATTATTATTTTAAAATAATAATCTTCACTTTGCCGATTGGCACTATCATATAATACCATACAGTAATATATTTAATAAGTTGAATCTTGCATTTACTAAAAATTAATTTTATCTTGTTGCTGAAATCCTCCATTAATCCTTTCGGTTTAAAACCTCTCCATTCCTTTGAATTTCTATTACAACCCCAGAGAAATTCACCAATTATCAAGATTTTAAAATAGTGGCATGTACAAGCAGGTAAATAGTAACATTTATGCTTCATGCTAATAAACGGGGTGCTATGCATAACATGATAAACCTTACGTATGATGGAGCGGATTTATCTGCTTGGGTGTTTGAATTACCAAACAAACATCATCACATGTTCAAAGTGTGTTTTTCTGATGGATATGAAAATATTTTTTATACCGATGTGGAAACAGGTAGGTGGATGGAAGAAGATTTAGGTTTTACTAAGCTTGCCGAAACAGTAGGTATTTGCATGCACCCATTGATTAAGCTTCCTGTTCATGTTCCAAAATTATTGATATGGCATTGCCAATATTACAATAATAAATTGCTCAATTTTGGATTTTTCTGTTACACAAATGGACGATATAGATTGTATGAGATTTATAATACAAATAAAAAATATCTATATACTTTAATGGATATGGAAAATGATGAATGGCAGATTTTAGGAAACAGTACTACTGCTATTAATAAAATAGATCCGATATTTCTCGACCAGATAATTAAAATTCTACCTCTATACTCTGAAGATTACGGTTGATATTCCGGAAAAGTAATTTTAAATCGGGTTCCCTCTCCAAGATTTGACTCAACATCTACATTAGCATTGTGAGATTGTAAAATATTTAGTGTAGTAGAAAGCCCCAGTCCCATTCCCTTTCTTTTCCCGGTGAAGTAGGGGTCAAAGATGTGTTCTAACCTGTCTTTGCATATTCCACATCCATTATCGGCAATATCTAATTCAACCTCTTTATCTTTCTTTTTTAAAAAAACAGAAAGCTTACCCACTCCCTCTCCCATAGCTTCAATAGCATTAATAAAAATATTCAGTAATGCAATTTTTAATTTTTCTTTATCCGCTTTTATCCAAACATTTTCTTTAGGGAGATTAGCAAAGTATTGAATCTTTTTCAGGGTAATTCTATCGTTTGCAATAGCCATAGTTTCTGAAATCACATCTTGTAATGCTATTTTCTTTTCAATTATCTGAGTGGGCCTGCTTGCGTTCAGCAATTGAGTAATAAGGCTATCAATGCGATTGCTATTACGGGTAATAATATCAATGAACACTTTGTTTTCGGGTTCCAAAGAATCTGTAGATAATTGTTCAACAGAAAGATTAATGTTATTTAGTGGATTTCTAACCTCATGTGCCAATACTTCTAACATTCTATCTAAAGCAGAGCGCTTTTCTTGTCGGAGAATAATTCTTTCTGCCTTTTTCATCTCCGTAATATCGTGAATGATAACCTGAAAGTAAAGCCCTTCATCATCCTCTTCTAAAGAAGCACTAAACAAACAATCTCTTTTAGTCCCTTTTGCTGAAACCAATTCAACAGGTATTTTAATAATTGCTTTTTTACTCTTTAATCCTTTTATTAATTCTTCCTTTTTCTCTTCTTCAATAAATTGCATCATTCCCCTATTCATCAACTCCTCCCTTGAGCTCTCCAGTAGTTCTTCTGTAGCATAATTTAAATCCTTAAATTGAAAACTCTCGTCTATCAGAAAAATAGCGTCTGTTGAAGACTTAAAGACACTTCGGTATTTTCTTTCATTAGCCTTTAGCATCTGCAAGGCTTTATAACGACTAACTGCATATCGAATACAACGCCCCAGTTTTTCTGGATTTAGTTCAGATTTTACAAGATAGTCCATAGCTCCGGCCGCTATTGCCTCTCCGCCTATATCTTCATTGTTTCTTTCAATTAAAACAATAAAGGGTTGTTCATGATTATTTCTCTCGCCATCTTTAATCAAATTAAGAGCAAGCTGTGCATTTGGGTAAGAATTAATTATATAAAGATCATAGGCATACCGTTGTATGAACTGTGCTGCTTGGGCAAAATCATTACATATTGACAATTCAATATGAGGGTATAAAATAACCTTTACAAAATCTGATATTAATGAAAACTCATCCTGTTGTTCATCAACCAACAGCACCCGAATATGCTGCTCAATACGCTCCTTATTCATACCATCCGTTTAATTAGTAATAAATAAATGAAACATAAGCATCTATTATGCAGTAAAATAAATTTTAAATAACATCATGATTTACTTAGAGAATCCTCATAGCTTTTAATTTTATTATAGAGGGTTTTACGATCTATCCGTAAGATTTCGGCAGCCTTTGTTTTATTAAAATTTACCTCTTTCAGAACTCGCATAATTTCTTCATACTCTGCCCTTGTAGCAGCATTCTTCAAATCAAACTCTTTAGACACAGCCTGAGCACTATCTAATTTCTCTCCTTCTTGTTGAGTTGGTTTTTCAACAGCCGGTTTTTCGCTCCAAATATTGGGTCTGGTAATTTCCAATGGTAAGGTTTCTGCGCTTACACTTTCTCCTTCAGTTAGTAAAACTGCTCGCCTGATTACATTTCTAAACTCACGTAAGTTACCCGGCCAATTGTAATTTAAAAACATCTGCATCACTTCTTCGTCAAAGCCATTAATATCTTTTCCTAATTCAGCCTTAGCCTTCTGAAGGAAGAAATCTGCAAACAAGGAAATGTCCTCCTTTCGGTTTCGCAATGGTGGTAGGTAAATACTAAATTCATTAAACCGATGGAAGAGATCTTCACGAAATTTTCCTTTACGGTAAGCCTCCTGTAAATTTTCATTTGAAGCCACTATAATTCTAACATCTACCGAAAGTTCCTTATTGCCTCCAACCCGTTTAAACTTTCTCTCTTGAATAACTCTTAACAAAAGCGCTTGCACCTCAACACTAAGATTTGCCACTTCATCTAAAAAAAGGGTGCCTCCATTAGCTAATTCAAAATGACCTTCTTTATCACTTAACGCTCCGGTATATGCACCTTTCACATGCCCAAATAATTCACTGCCTGCTAATTCTTTTGATAATGTACCACAATCCATAGCGATGAATGGCTTAGCTGCTCTTTGGCTTAAATTGTGAATTGTTTTCGCAATTACCTCTTTACCCGTACCACTTTCTCCATACAATATTATACTGTAATCTGTAGGTGCTACAATTTGAATTTGTTTATACACTTCCTTGATTCCCTTGGCTTCACTTAAAATATACTCTTTGTTAGCATTTGAAGATTCCGTGCTATGGGAGCTTTCCTTAAGAGCCACTCTTCGTTCATTGTGTGCAGATGTGTGCCCCAACCCCTGCATAGCCTTATTCAAAACACTTAATACCTCATCCGGAATAAGTGGTTTGGTTATATAATCAAATGCTCCTCGCTTAATCACATCTACTGCAATTTTTATATCTGAATATGCTGTAATAATTATGAAAATGACCTGCGGGGAAATCGTCTTTATCTCTTGTAGCACATCCTTCCCATCCTTATCACCAAGCCGATAATCACACAAAACAATTTCAAAATGACCGGCCTTAAAATCAGCAATCCCTTTTGAACCCGAATTAGACACACTTACCGAAAATCCCTTGCGACTCAAATAGTGGCTTAATAAGAGGCACATATCCAAATCATCATCAATAATTAAAATATTTTTATCTAACATATTCAAGTACGTTTAAAATACAGAACGAATAAATCATTCCATATCCATTAAAAAATGATATTCACTCTTTTATATACCATTTAAATCAAGCCGGATTTTCAATTAGTTTTTGTAAGTGACAAATCGAAGAAGAAAAAGCATACCCGCTGATGAATATTTTCAACACCTTGAATGTTTCATTTCCTCACATTTGTCTAAAATACTACCCAAATATTTAACAAATCCTACAACAATAATTGCACCATGTAAAAAATTCCCCTAAAAAAACTCATACTATACCACAGATTTCTACAATTTAGTTGAAAATTATATTATTAGCTTGTAGTAAAAATAAATTTTATATAAAAATTTGCACGGTATGTTTTTTGCAAATGATAGAATTATGACAAATGTGGTATCATTTTAAAAAGTGAATCACCTTTTCATTTAAAATAGGTAAAATTGAAAGTACTGATTATTGACGACGAGGCCGATATTTGTTTTCTGCTAACCGCCCTACTGAAGAAAAAGAATTTGGAGGCTAAGTTTGTTAACACATTATCTGATGCAGAAGTTGCACTTAGCACACAAGCTCCCGAAATTATATTTTTAGATAATTATCTACCGGATGGGCTTGGATTAAACTTTATCGGATTTATCAAACATCATTATCCAAAGTCTAAGATTATTATGATCACGGCTCATGATACGATTGCTGACAGGCAGAAAGCCTTAACATTAGGTGTTGATTGTTTTATTTGTAAACCATTTAACAAAGAAGTTATTTTCAAGGCATTGGATAAATTAACCAATTGAAAGGATTCCTACATCATGCCTCTACCATACACGGGTTTATCATTATAAATTTACATTCAGATTGCCAATTCTTTTTTTGAAGAGCTAGGCTTTGCTAAATGTTTTATATGCAGCCTAATAACCACAATATCCATTCTTAGCTTAACTTGAAAATATTTCTTCCCCTTTCACATTGGCAACAGATTATACGCTTACTCAATAAATCACTATGTTCCCTTAACTTTTGTCAGGTTTGCATGAAGCAGTCTATGGTTTAACCAACAGCAACACATAATCTAAGGTTTCAACCTGGAGTTAGGAGCCTTCTTGATGGTGCCCTTTTTGATTTCTAATGTAACGAAACACTCTATTTATTACTGATTCTGAAACAGCAAAAGCCACAAACCCTGTTTACCAGGCAAATTTCTCATTAATTAAGTTGTTTTGATTGATATAATGTGACCTACTGCCTTTAATTTGTTTTATTACATCAGCAATTGATTTTTTAGGATTCTGAAATTATAGACAATGTTTATGATCTGTCATTCCACTAATGATTCGAACAGAGCATCCTTGTTGATGCAATTGATTAAAAATGAACAGGTGAATTATATTTTCAACAGTTGAATAAATTAAAGGCAGTCAACTTTTTGTAAAAATGGCATGTATCCATAATTTAACCTACGGATGTGGTATAGGGAAATTTCTTGCTTAATTAAAAAGACCGCTGGAATTGATTATGTACACTTCACATTTCTTGATTTATCCAGCGCGACATGTTGCACATTATTTCGGCCTTGGCGTTATTGTGGAGTTGTTTATAAAATTAGAAATTTAGGAGAGAGAATCTCTGTTGGTTATTCAAATCCAATCCAAAGAGGGAAATATTTTGTTATTTTTTATCAAAACATTATTTCTCAGCATGACAAAGTTCCTGATTTAAAGAAATTGGAACAGAATTAGCTCAAATAGAAATATAATCTCAATTAATAATTAACTAAAATTAAAAGTTATGAATAAGAAATTATTAACCGGCATCGTGCTTGGTGCGGCCGCCGGTGCTCTTTTGGGTGTTTTATTTGCTCCCGATAAAGGTAGTGAGACAAGAAAGAGAATTGCCAAAAAAGGAGGGGAATGGGGGGGGGCTGTAAAAGACAAACTTTCAGCATTAGGAGAGAGACTTTCTGACAAATTTGAAGACATTCAGGAAGATGCTGAAGCTTTTATAAAAAAGGGAAGACGGGGTTCAACTACTGAAAAAGCAGAAACATTTAAAGACGATGCTGTTAACAGGTTTTCCTAATAAATTAAACAGCTGCAAATTCAATAGATGGTAAACACATTGACCGACTCCGGTAAACAAGCGGAGATATTAACCCTGCAAGTAGAAGAGTGCTTAAGCACTCGCTTAGAATTGATTAAAATTAAATCTTCACGATTGTGTGTTGAGGTGATAACTCCTGTGTTGTTAAGCACACTGAGGTTGCTTTTTGTTATTATTTTTTTACTCTGTATTAACATTGCTCTTGCTTTATTATTTGGAGAGTGGTTGGGTAGGGGCTATCAAGGATTCCTTTTGATTGAAATCATTAATCTTTTTGTTGGATGACTCTTATTCTCACTAAAAAAAGGAGATTTAAAAAATTATTTCAAAAATTCTATTAGCAAAAATATTTAAGGAAGAACAATGAAAATTACATCTGTTAGCGATTTAGATAATGCTATTTTAGCTTTATCCCATAAGAAAGTAATACAGGAGGCTTTAATCAAAGAACAATGGGAAATAACCAAAAATAGTTTTAAGCCAACAAACATTTTGCAAAAGTCTTTTGAAAAGCTATCGTTAACTACGGATGGGAGCGAAGGATTAGCAAGAACGATAGCCGGCGCGGGGCTTGGATTACTTGGTCAGTATTTGGTTAAAAATAGAAAACACAGTCAGATTAAATCACTCCTTTTCTCAACTCTTGAACAAGGTATAGCCAGCAGAATACAGGAGAATCGTTTGTTTATAAAAGCTTATGCTAAAGCCCTCTATAAGAATTTATTTAAGAGAAAAGTTTTTAGATAAGTACCGTAATTAAATCTTTTATTTTTAAATGTAACAACTGAAAAGGTAATATGTACAGGTCTGTAATTTTTTACAGAGAATATCATAATATAATTATGGAAAACACAGAAACCAAGGATTGTTAAAGTATTATACTACAAATTCAATTACACACCCAAGTTAAACAGAATTGAAGCCTTATTCATTTTGGGACAGTTTATTAAAATAGTCTATTAAAAAAATACTCTGTTCTTATATAATCTCTACTATAAAGTATCTTAAATAGGCTCTTCTTACTAACTACTTTTAAAATGGATATCCTAAAGCGATATTCAACACAAGATTATCTCGCCTCCATTTGGCACTGCCCGGCTGAATATCTTTAATAACCCATCTTTCCCCTTCAGGCAAATATGGTTTACGTAAAGGAATACCTAAATCAACTCTAATAAGAATAACAGTAGCATCAAAGCGTAACCCAAAGCCCGATGTAACTGCAAGTTCTTTAAACCAATACTTGTTAATCTGTGCTGCTTTTCCAAACATGATCGTATCCTTTGTCCATATATTTCCTACATCTACAAAAGCGGCTCCTTTCAGTCTGCCCATTATTTGAAATCGTAGTTCGGAATTGAGTAATACCTTAAAATCTCCACCAATTATTTGAAAAAGCCTTTGATCTTCTGCAGTGGGCTTATAAGTACCCGGGCCAACAGAACGCATTGCAAATCCTCTAAGCAAACTTGATCCTCCAATAACATATTGTTTCGTAACAGGTAACATAACGGAATTATTATAAGGGAAGCCCAATCCTAATTGAAATCGGTTTGCCCAATCCATCGTTTTATCTATATGACGAATAAATAAAAACTCTGCATCTGCTTTAATATACTGTGCGAAAGGTGTTTTAAAAATGGATTTTTGTCTAAATGATTTAGCTCCTGTAATCAGCCCTGCTAAATTTCCTGACAGATCAATACTGCTATTAAAAATTAAGATATTTTTATCTCGGGGGCGGGATGGCGAATAGGTAAATGAAAGATAAGAGCCCAATATAGCTTCAGAATAAACATTTAACAGCAATGCGGGGTTCTCTTCTGCCTGTCTATAAAATGTATCAGAGATATTTGTTGCATACAAGGCACTCAAACTAATTGGAGAGAGTGTAAAACTCTTTGAACGACTTTTTCTCCATGAAACCTCGTAACGTGCATGCGTAAGGTTCTTAGTATAAAACAATTGTTTACGCAACAGTTCATATCCTAAAACCATATTTGTTACAGGAGGGTAAAGTATATTTTCATGAATATTAAAAAACGGCACAGCATATCGTGGCATCTTTAACGTTATTTCACCGCCCAGTCTGTAATTATTATTTTTTACTGAATCTGCAAATGCTAATTCTGCACCTAACGATGTCTTTATACTCAACAGTTCGGCACCTTTAAAAGCGTTACGATTTCTCCAAATCATCCCTACCTGTGCTCCGATATAGCTATTTTCTTTAGAAAAAGCTTCTATAGAACCTTGTAATGACCGTTTTTTTGCAGGGGTAAGGTAATAATTCACATCAAGTTTTCTTGCTATTGTATCAGCGATTTCAAATCTATTTTTTACAAACTTAAAAACGTTAAGATTTATCAGTCTGCTTAACGTAGCATTTTGTGCTCTACTACTATATGTTCGTCCGGGCCTATAAGTAATGCTCTGAGCAAATAACTTCGGTTTAAAAATTATTTGAGTATCTAAAATATTCAGGGTGTCATAAACGATTAGTCCTTTTCCTGAAGAATCTAAAATTTCAGAAGCAAGTGAGAAATTAGGATAAATATTGATTTTGTTTATTTTATAAGGATATCGTACATAATCAGGCGTAGTGTTTTTAATATTTAGATATAAATGAACCTTTCTATTTCCGATTGTACTATCTACATAGGCCATTAGATAATTAGGATTAAAATAATAGTATCCTCTATTTTTTAAGGAAAGATCCAGCCGTTGGCGCTCTGCGGAAATATTATCCAGATTATAAGGATCTCCTGATTTAATAAGACTATTCCCTCTTCCTTGTGCTCTTATTAATTGTTTTAGCAAAGCAGAACTATCATTAACCCATGTGATGCTATCTATATAATATCTGGGCTTAACCTTCACCTTATAATGAGCTTTAATAAAATAGGAATTAGAAGAAGTATCACCTGAGGCCGTTGATTTGAAATAACCTAAATTTTCTAACCTGCTTTCAATACTTGTGGCAGTGTTAACCGTATTAACCCGGCTGCTAAATACCGGTGGTTCACCCAATCTTTTACGAATAAAAGCAGTAAATCCACGTTCTTTTTTTGGGGTTCCAATTGCATACCACCACCATACTTTCCAAGGCTGACCCAAAAAGAATTTATTAGGTTTGGGTTGAACTGTAATTTTTATTTCAGATAAAAGAGCCTTTTTGCTTGTTTTAACCTCCGGAGCTTTTTCAATTTCAATATTATAACTACGATATATTTTTTCATTCTTAGGGATATAACGCTGAACGCTACACGCACTTAGGCACAGTAAGCCTATCAATAATACTGCAATACTTTGCGTTCTCATTTTAATCTTTTTCTCTTCTTAATTATTTCTTTAAATCTGTCGTATTCAATCGTCATTACAAATCCAACACCCGTCTCAACCATATATCCATCCAATATTACTTCAAATTCATTCTTTCTGTATGCCCTAACCATATATCTTCCATCTCTTGAAAGCTTATATGCTACAGTTACATCCGGCATATAACTATTAAATCCCTCAGCCTTTGTAGTTTGATTTTGGCCTTCAATTCCAAAGTTCTTTCCCATGGTTACCACCAACCTATTATCTAAAAATGCTTTACTTAATGAAAGATTTAAGTCAGTACGATTGGTATTCCCGGTGGACGTATAATCTGTATAGGAATTTACATTTAAGTCAATATCTACACCACTAATTAACTCGCCTGCAATTTCATTTAATGCAGAAGATAAAAACTGGCTAACACTTTGCCTGGCAATATCATTAAATTCAGTACCTGAGCCTTTAAAAAAATCTGAACTTTTCTCACTTATAAAGCGATTAAAAAGTAGCAAAGAAAAAACCTGTTTATTTATAGTGGCTTCGTCTCCTCTAATTTGTGCCAGTTTACTTTCTAACAGCGTACGCAAATCAGGACTAATACGTGCTCCTGTATTTTCTTCGGGCAATTGAATATCAAATTTTATAACAGGCTTTTTTAATTCTCCTGTCATATTCATCACAACTTTAAATGGAATTTTTTGGCTAAATGAATTTAGTAAAGAAGCATCTGCAGAGCCCACCTCTCCGGACAATAAATCGCGAGGAGAAGCTTTTGAAATATATTCTGCATTAACATCTACCCTGGCATTCATAGGAGCCCCTAAAAATGCTATCGTACTTCCTTTCAATAAATTAAATCTGCGCTGTAAAAACTGATAATTGAGCACGTACGAGCCGGATTCAAGTTCATAATTCCCGGCTAAAAGCAAATTTCCACCCGGATCAACTCCTGCGTTTAACTGTGCATTGCCTCTCACGGTCATTTCATCTCCCGAAACCGGGTCAACTAATATCCGAAGGGTAGCATCCTTCTTCACTTCAATATTGAGATTATAATTTAAAAATTTCACAAAGGCATCGCCTTGATCAAATCCATCCTTAAATTTCTCCCTTGATTTAATTATATCAAGGGTATCTGCATCTACAAACCTTACAATTGACTTTGCTGCATCCTTGTCAAAATTTTGCTCGGGCAAAATAATAGTAACATCACTTTTATCATTCAATAATATATTCCCTTGTATATCTGGTTCTTCGGATGTACCACGTACCCATAGATTTGCATCAACCGAGGCATATCCAAAAAATTCATTCTCTGGATTTTGTTCAACATTCAATACCACAAAATCATTTGTTTTTACATTAAAGTTTAAGTCATATTTTGATATTGACCTTGCTCTAATGTTTCCATTTATATACATACTGTTATTTAAAGAATCTTTAATGGTAAATTCTTTAAATTGAATTAATGGATAGTTAAGATCAATAAATTGGTTATTCATCCGATAAGGAGCACCAAGCTCAGTTAGTGCAAAATAAACAGTATCAAAGAGAAGTCTTCCATTCCAAATAGGATTAGTTATATCACCTGTAAGAGATGCCTTTCCGTGCATGTTACCATCTGCATGTTTTAAACGTCCTGAAGAAAAAGCTTTTAATGTTGCAGCATTCATTTTTAAAATATCAATATCAGCCTTGATATTATTGGTTAAAAGATTATAATCCGCAGACATTTCAATGTTATTCTCATTTCCTGTTACATACATTCGGGCAGAAACCACATCATCATCAATATTTGCTGCATAGAATTCAACATCTCCAATCGGTTGCGTCATCAACTCAAAATGCGAGATATAAGCATATCCCGTAAAGGAGGGCACATCCTTGTTCAAGTCATCAATAGTAAGACGTGCATTCATTGAGCCGTTCATTATTTCTTTATCTGAACTAAAAAAGGAACTAATACTAAATAGGTTAAAATTATCGAGAGATAAATCTACCGGGCTGTTTGCTTTATCCTCCTGGCTCGATATGAATATCCGTGAAGCCTCATTTTGAATTTTAAAATTATTAACCAATAATCCGGATTTCCCATAATGAACATAGTTATCCGGCGTTGTGGTCCAACTGGCATAATTAAGCAACATTTTCTCACCAACATGAAACCAATAGCCGCTATCCTTATTGCTAATAATTCCATTTAGTGCAAACCAATCTCGATCCTTTGCATCCTTGGTTAAAAAATTAACCAGCAAGCTATCGTTCATTACATGCCCAAAAATAGTATTCTTCAAAAAAGTCTTCCCGGCTACTTTTACAGAACGAACATCCAAATTATATAATATGCTATCTCCTGCACTCCTAATATCCACATCAGTCTTTCCCGCAATAATTCCCTTATACACAAGCGTATCAAGACTTCCATTTACCAACAGTGTTCCGCCATTTTCATCAGACACAAAACTACCGGAGCACTTTACTCCTGAAATTTTATTTAATCCCGGAATAATGGCTGAGAAAATGGGATGATTGTCTGAAGTTTCCAATCCAAAACTTACTTGTTGCATTGGTTGCTGTGGGATGCTATCTGCATTTATTTTATAAAAGCGATTAATATACTTAATCAAGGCATTGGTCACTGTATTATAATCAAACGAGCCGGCTAAATAAGCATGTGCAATTCCGCTATTTAATGTTATAGAATCCATTCCATTTACAGCATTGGCACGAATCACGATACTATCAATAGGAAAGCGTTCATTATGCATCACAAAAGAAATAGTATCCACTTTTATTTTAAAATTCAAATCATGAGGAGTAAGATTTTGAACTTCCAATGCTACTGAAAATGCCATATCCATTTCATCAGGATGGAGATGCAGTGGTTCTAATCTAAGGGTATCAACCTGCATATTGCCTTTAAAAACAGGATAGCTTCCGGATATATCTCCCTCCAATATACCATTCAGAGCTACAGCAGAATCGCTAACGGAAAGGTGTGTGCGAAATTCTCCTTTATTTAGATTTCCATTAGTAATTATATTATGATAAATATAATCATTCAAATACAGCTGGCTCATATCCACAGAAAAGGCTGTTACCATAGTTTTATAATCATATCCGGTACCCTTTGCCAGTAGCCGCCCTGTAGCAAGGCCAAGTAGAGAATCCTTGCCTGTGAGCTTACCCAAATCAAACCTATTTAAATAAATATCCACATCATAAGTAGCATCTTGGGCATCCGTATATTTGTCTATAAATCCCTTAATATTAGCATCCCCATATTCTGTTGTGAAATGAGCATTGGCTGAAATATTTTCTTCCGCTCCATTTACATCGCCACTAACTGATATATACTTTGGTATAGAAAAGCCGGGAGGGAGTGTGTTTTCGGGTATAAGGTTGGTGATGAAATTTTTGTCAAATTCTCCCTTTTTCAGTTTAACTGTAAACGTGGGGGCCCTATTCTCATTAGGCGTTTTTAACAACACACTTCCTTCGAAATCAAATCCCTTCCCAAAGAGATGTGCTTCAGATTTTACTTCGGATGTGTTGCCTGAAATATTACCTGCAATATTAACCAGCGATGGTAATGAACGCACCTGTTCAATATGTTCACTCGGGATAAATCTCATGATATCCTGCTTAGGAAGATTTCCGAATTTAATATCAAAATTATAGGAGAACAAATCAGGATGGATAAGATTATACAACACACCACTACCTTTTATTTTACTTCCACTCAAGGCATTCATTCGTATATGCGGCAGTGTTAGTTTGGCAAGAGAGCCTTGGATAGTAGCATCAAATTCAATACTTTGATTAGAAAAAGAAGCTGGAGGAAAGCCCTCTTTAAGTGAGGGCATTAACAAATACAAATCTTCAACAGATAACTTGCTATTATTAAAGTTAGCAGCAACAAAAGTGCGCCTAGGGTTTTGCATAATCCCTGAAAGGCTGTCAAATCGAAGAGAAAATGAATGTTGTAAAACGCTTTTGGGTGTTTGAACATATAACCCTTGCAGTAATAATGTTGTATCGTTAAACACCAGATTTGCTTTAGCCTTTTCAATCACTAGACCACTTTTCTCTTTAAAAGAAAGGTTATTTATCTTTCCCTTAAAATGAGTACCGTAATTATGCATGCTGTCTATATCTGCTGATATAGAAGATAAGTCAAGATGAGAGAAATCAATCCCTTCAGGTTGTGGCGCAGCCGGTGGATTATCAAATATAACCCTGCTATTATTTACGATTACCTTATTGGCTTTAATATCCCAATTATTACCGGGTGATACGTTTTTGTTTAGTACTGGTGAAGAAAATACAATTTGTGATGAAGTGAGGCTTACTGTTCCCGCAGAAACTTGATTACGGGATAAGTTGAACAAGGCATTCGTAATGGAAACATCATTTAAATTATTAGCGGAATACATTCCTGATACACTATCAATAATATTTACAGCAGCATTTTCCAGGGTAACTTTTCCTGCCTTAACCAATAATGACGCAGAAGAACTCGATATGTTTTCTGCATTATTCTCCGATTCTGCTCCACTTATCATTGTCATATCATGTTTAAGACCATTAATATATAATTCATGTATATCAATAAGTGGTTTACCCGTTTTTATTTCCTTAAATGTTGAAAACAATGAATCCAGGCTCGTGTTAAAAACATTACCTCCGTACCTATCGTTGAAATGAAGGTGGGTATTTTTTAAAGAAAGCTGTTGAAGTGAAAACTTTATAGACGATGTATCATTAGATGTTGTTTCATTATTATTGTTGGTAAACGCAGTAACGATAAAATTATAATTAAAAGTACTATCGGTTATCGGTCTGTTAATATTAACCCAGGCATTGGAAACTGCCACCTTATTGATATGTATATTATTATTAAGCAGCCTCAACATCTTTATATCAATTCTTACATAATCTACATACAATAAGGTATCCTTATGTTGATCTTCAATGTATAATTTTTTAATAGTAACCCAATCCGGGATACGATAATCTAATGCACCAATAACCACCTTAGTTTGAAGTTTATTGCTCAGGTATTGTTGTACTTCATTTTTCACAAACCGTTTTCCAGTTGGAAGGTGGATAAAAATGAGCAACAAGCAGGTTATCCCTAATAATCCTAAAAAGAAAATTAGCAGCCATTTTGAAGTCTTTTTAAAAATCCCGGCTATAGTCATTGAGCAAAAAGGAAAAATACTTACAGGTAATTTACAACATTTTCATGCTGCACAATTTTTCTTCAAAATTATGTTTACAAGTTAGTTTAACCGTAGTAGATGGAAAGAAGTTTAGCTGGTAGAGAAATTGTTTTATCAAAAAATTATCATACTCCTTTTACCGGGGTGATCTCATAAATTAAATGTACCAAACGAGAACTTTAACCCTTATGTTTAAAAGCCTGAATTGCTTTTTTTGAAAATTCGCTAAGTATCAGTTTTCCGCTTAAAGCAGCTCGTTGTTTTAAAAGAGCATCCCAATGATCTGTTCCTTCCCAAAAATTTGCTTTCAGTTCTTTCATTGCCTCTGGATTAGCATGGCCAAGAAATTCGGCCAATCTTATTACAGATTCATCCATTCCTTCCACGGTTTCATGTACTTCGGCATACAGTCCTTTTCGTTTTGCCCATTCGCAGGGTCTCCATGAGGCGGCGTCAATGGCCATTGCAGAAAATGCGGCATTACCAATCTTTCTTTCCACGGCAGGGCCTACAACAAAAGGACCTATCCCCAGTGCAAGCTCAGACAATTTTATATCAGCCTTTTCATAAGCTATTGCATAATCAGCTGCTGCAATCAAACCAACGCCTCCACCAACGCTTTTACCATGTACCCGAGCTATAATAAACTTAGGGCAGGTGCGCATGGCATTTATTACTTCTGCAAAGCCGCTAAAGAAGGCAAGCCCTTCCTTTTCATTTTTTATTGCAACCAGTTCATCAAAACTGGCGCCGGCACAAAAAGCTTTTTCGCCATCGCTACGCAGTACAATAACTCGTGTTTCATCATGCGCACCTGCATAATGAATTTCCTTTGCCAGTTCATGCAATATTTTTCCCGGAAGCGAATTGCTTCTTGGATGAAAAAAAGTAATCGTTGTAATACTGTGCTGTGTTTCTGTTTTTACATAACCTTCTGCCAGATTTGTTTGCATAGTTCTATATTTTATTTTTCATTTCAACCATGGTTAGGATTGTTCCCACTCCTGCTATCTCGTCTTTATCATCAAAGATTTCCACCATCCACTTCACTATTCCTTTTGGAATTTCCATACCACGAACATATTCCATTTCGGGAGATTTTTCCTTTGTTTCTTGTGCAATCTTTTCTTTACAGGTAAAACGAACATACACAGAAGTGCCCGGATAAACAGGCTTTGTAAAGCGTAAATCATCAATACCATAATTAAGCAACACGGGATTTTTCTCAAAACTATCAACAAATAATCCTGCAGCTACACTCATAATCAAATAGCCATGTGCAACCTGTTGTTCAAACATGGTTCCGTTAAAGTCAGTCTCTTTTATATGTGCATAAAAATGATCTCCGCTCAAATCAGCAAACTGATCTATCAGTTCAGATGAAATCAATTTTTTCTTTGTTATTATTTGAACACCAATTTTCAGATCTTCAAAATACTTTTTAAATGGATGAATTCCATCTTGCAGCCCTTCGGCATTTTGCTGAAAGACATTTGTTATTGCAGTAATCATTGAAGGTGTTCCCTGGATAGCGGTTCGTTGCAAGTAGTGCCTTATTCCTCGCAGGCCGCCCATTTCTTCACCGCCTCCCGCACGTCCGGGGCCACCATGAACCAACATAGGAAGTGGAGATCCTGAGCCTGTACTTTCTTTTGCACACGCTTCATTCAAAACTAAGATTCGTCCATGATGACTTGCGGCTCCAATAACATAGGCTGCTGCATTTTTTTTACTCTCGGTAACTATACAGGACACTAAACTGCCTTTCCCCAGTTTACTAAAATGAATCGCTTCTTCCATTGTTTTAAATGGCATGAATGTGCTTACCGGCCCAAAGGCTTCAATGTCGTGAGGTTCTGTTGCCGTGTCAGGGTGTTCATTAAGTAAAACAATAGGGCTAATAAAAGCGCCTTTGCTTGCATCAGCATCTGTAACCTGCACTTCATCAAGGGAGCCATAGATAATTTTTGAGGAAGCCATAAGCTTCTGTATTTGCGCACGTAACTCATCACGCTGCGTTTGCCCGGCTAGAGCCCCCATCCTAACTTTTTCATTAGTTGGATTACCAATAGTTGTTTTATCGAGTTCTTTAAACAAAGACTTCCAAGCGTCTTCAATTTTATTTTCAGGTGCAAATATTCTTCTTATGGCTGTACATTTTTGCCCACACTTTACAGTCATTTCTTTCCTAACCTCTTTAACAAAGATATCCCAGGCAGGCATACCCGGCACCACATCATCACCAAGTACAATACAATTTAAGGAATCTGCTTCCATATTAAAGGGTACGCTTTCTGAAAGGATTCTTGGGTGTGCTTTAAGTTTTTTTCCTGTAAATGCAGAGCCGGTAAATGTTACCACATCTTGTGAGTTCACATAGTTAAGTAAATCTCCGGCACTTCCGCATAATAATTGCAACGCTCCGTTAGGCAAAATTTTTGAAGAAATAATTTCGCGTACAACCGATTCCGTTAGGTAGCTGGTTACTGTAGCCGGTTTCACAATAGCTGGCATCCCCGCCAAAAGATTAACTGCAATTTTTTCTAACATCCCCCATACAGGGAAATTGAATGCATTAATATGTATGGCTACACCTTCCTTAGGAACAAGCAGGTGGTGGCCAATAAAGTTTCCCTGTTTACTTAGCACCACCGGTTCTCCATCCAAACTAAATGGATCATCTGGAAGTTTTCTGCGTAAAGAGGCATTGGAAAATAAATTTCCGATTCCGCCTTCAATATCAATCCAACTATCTGCACGTGTTGCTCCGGTAAGAGCACTTATTTTATAAAAATCTTCTTTTTTAGAAAGCAAATGCAAGGCCAATGCTCGCAACATTCTGCCCCTTTCCTGAAAGGTCATTTTACGCAAAACAGGATTCCCCTTATCTCTTGCGTAATGAGTCATCAACTCCATATCAATTCCGGCTGTAGAGGCAATAGCCACCGGTTCTCCGGTAATGGCATTATACAACATTTGTCCATCACCATCACCGGTAATCCAATTTCCGGCAACATAGTTACCTAACTTCTTAATTTCTGTACTCATAAAACAAAGCTACGCAATGATAAGGATTGAATTTCTAAAGTAATTGATAATACCCTCCGGCCGCAACGTTTTATTTTATGATAATAAAACAGGTTGTTATAAAAAGATAGAATTACTAATACAAATTAAATTGACGTAAATGATGGCGAACATGTTTGCCATGTAAAAGGATCCATTCATTACCCGTTAATAATCCAAACACCGGATGAGTAATTTGTGCTGATGGATTTTTGTGGAAGTAATTGAAGAAGTTTTCAATGGCTTCTTTTAAATTATTAAGTGCTGTCCGGAAGGAATCGTTTCTCACCGGAAGCGGCTCATCAGGCACAACAGATAAAGGAGCTTTTGTGTTTTCTCTAAACTCCTTATTGCTATAAATAAAACTTTTATACTTTTCTACATCTTCCGGAGAAGTAACCAAAGGAAAGGATAACTTATTATTGCTGATATCAAAAAATGCTATAAGGTGTTCAACCATTTGCCAGGCATTCATTTTTCCCCAAAGACCTTTTTCGCTGCCAGTAAGGGTTGAAAGTAAGCGCACCACTTTTTCTTTAATAAAAGCCTCATCTTCCTTAATTAAAACATCTCTTTTTTTTTATCAATTTCAAGACATAGGGCATTAAAAATATCTTCAACGCTTCCCTCTCCTTTTACCATTACCACTTTATCATGTTTTTGATAATAATCGGCTACTGCTGCAGTTTTGTTATGATATTCTTTAATCCGTGCAAGTATCACCTGTTCATTATTATCATCGCTTCGTCCGCTGGTTTCACCTCGCTTCAACAACCGCTTTACCAACTCAGCCTCACCAACCTGTAACGCCAACATTACAGCAATGCTTTGGTTGTTTTCATTTAATAACTTATCCAGCGCATTAGCCTGTGCTGCTGTTCTTGGGAACCCATCGAACAGAAATCCCTTTGCGGTTTTATTATTATTCAACACCTTTCCAATCATACCAATTACCACTTCATCCGGTACTAATTGCCCCTTGTCCATAAACTTTTTTGCTTCCATTCCTAATGGTGATTGTTCGGAAATTTCAGCGCGGAGCATATCACCTGTACTCAGATGACGCAGTCCATATTTAGTAATAATTCTTTCGCTTTGCGTGCCCTTCCCACTACCTGGCGGACCAAAAAGTATTAAATTAAACATCATAACATTCGTTGTTGAAGAGCAAATTAAAAAGCATACCAAAATAAACTCATTCGAGCTTTGGTATTCAATTTTTTATAGGATTCCGTAAATTTGCAATCTTGCCCTTTCGTTGATTTATTCAAATATATCCATTTCCCTCCAAAAATAGAGGGATTAAAATGAATACTGTTATGACCAAGACAAAACTTAGCACATTTGCCGAAACATTGATTGCTTCTGAAATTGTTCGCCTTGGTGCTGCCATTAAAGAGCTGATAAAGAAGGGAGAGAAGCTTTATAACTATACCATTGGAGACTTCGACTCTTCACAGTTTCCTATACCGGAGCAGATGGAAAAGGAAATTGTAGCTTCTTATCATGCGGGCTATACCACCTATCCTGCTGCTGAAGGAGAATTGGACTTACGTAGCTCAATCAGTGATTTTATTTATCAATATCAGGGTGTTCGATATTCTCCTCAAGAGGTACTGGTATCTTGTGGTGGCCGACCACTCATTTATGCATTATTTAAAACCATTGTAGATCCGGGAGATAAGGTTATTTATCCGGTTCCCAGTTGGAATAATAATCACTATACGCATTTTAACCATGGTGAACATGTAGTAATTGAAGCGGCTGCTGAGAACAATTTTATGCCAACAGCCGATCAAATAAGACCACACGTTAAAGGTGCGAGTTTGATTGCCGTTTGTTCTCCTCTTAACCCCACCGGTACCACCTTTAAGAAGACCGACTTAGAAGCAATCTGTGATCTTATCATTGAAGAAAACAAAAGCAGGAAGGAAGGAGAGAAGAAATTATATCTAATGTTTGATCAGATGTATTGGATGCTCACCTTTGGTGATATTCACCATTATAGTCCTGTAGCACTCCGCCCTGAAATGAAGGAGTATACCATTTTTATAGATGGTATCAGCAAGGCCTTTGCGGCCACGGGAGTGCGTGTAGGTTGGTCTCTTGGACCGGAAGAGGTAATGGTAAAAATGAGGTCATTAAACAGTCATGTGGGTTCATGGGCTCCCATGGCAGAACAAAAAGCAGTAGCAAAATTTTTAAAGCAACGGCCTGCTGTTGATACCTTTTTGACTGGTTTTAAAAATGAAATTGATATCCGCCTTGTTTCTATTCATGATGGAATTCAAACACTAAAGGGAAAGGGATATCCGGTTAATTCCATTGCACCGCAAGCTGCAATTTATCTTACCATTCAGGTCAATTTAACCGGTAGAAAAACAAAAGATGGGAGAGAAATTAAAACACAAGAAGATGTTACTAACTATCTGTTAAGTGATGCGCACTTAGCATTGGTTCCCTTTGTTGCATTTGGCGCTAATAAAAATAATAATTGGTATAGGTTAAGTGTAGGATGCTGTAAGAAAGAAGATATCCCTGATGTGTTAAAGAAACTGGAAGTAGCGTTAGAGAATATTGTGTGATTAATTGAGGTTGAACATAAATACAAAAGCGTCTTCTTTATGAGAGCGAATATACTGCTTAACAACATGATGGCGTGATACAATCTTGTAATTGTTGCAATCAATAATTTCAAAAGCCCAGGCTAAATTATCTACTTTTTCAACATGATACAACATATCATTTAACATGGCCATTTCTTTTTCCATAGCCTGCTTTGATTTTAAATCCTGCTTTAACAGAACTAATATGTTGCGATTGAAATATTTCATTCCAAACAAAACTAATAACCAACCATTCCTTTCTTACTTGGGCAACCACATTGTCCCTTTTTGGCTGAAGAGCAACCGGAAACAACTAAGGTTACAACCAATAAAAAAAATACAATTAAATTGACGGTCCTTTTCATAAAACTTGGAGTACAAATTAAACTATTTTATCAGAAAAATATTGTTTAAGTTAACAAATAAGTCTAAATATTAACAATTGTAGATATTCTACTACAATTAGGTGTATTTGCATAAAAAACAAGTTATCTCTTTTTAAAATATTTGGAGATAATTCTAGAGGAACAAAGGTTAAAAAGTAAGGAGATATTATTCTTGCTCATTTCTTACTGCTTTGGCGGCAATAACAAAACCACGCGTACTTTTATCATCACTACCCACAATGGAACTGCTCCCGCTAGCGTGCATCATAAAACAGCACTTTCTGCTAAACTTATCCATAACAGAAATAATTTCTTTAAAAGATAGAACTCCTTCGGATAAAACAAAATGTTTAATCCCTTTATCAAACAGAACCGGAAGATCATCTACAATTCCTATAACATTATGCTGGTCATGAAAGTTTACTGCAATACGCCCGCGTATTAATATTGAGGGTACCGCATGTTTAATAATATGAATCAAATTTGAAAACTCTTCCTGAGCACAAACCACTGCAGCCTCAGCCGGAGGTAGAGCTTGTTTTAATTTTTGAGGTTTTACTGCTAATTGTATCATTGCAATCCACTTCCCTAACAAGATAGCAATCCGCATCATCAGGATTTGTATTAATCCACGGTAGTGTTTTTTAATAAAAAGGTACATAGCATCATAAAAATACCGGAGGTAAACTTTTGATTTAAGCGTACTCTCTCCTTTAAAATGGATTATTGTTGTTTGAGGATAATAATAGTTTTTAAACCCTGCCTTTTGAATTCGATAACTTAAATCAACATCTTCTCCATACATAAAAAAATCTTCATCAAAGCCACCCACCGCAATCAATACTTTTTTTCGTACCATAAAAAAGGCGCCCGCAATCACATCAATTTCCTGCACCTGATGCTCAGACAAATGCCCTGCATAATAGGCAGAAAAGAAAGGGGATTGAGGGAAAAGATAAGTGAGTCCTGTAAGCCTGAAAAATGCAGCAGAGGGTGTTGGAAATCCACGTTTACTTTCAGGCAGGAAAACTCCTGACCCATCAAGCATCTTCACCCCCAAGGCTCCACAGTCTTTTTTTGTTTGGATAAAAGAAATACATTTTAAAAAGCAGTCTTCTGAAACAATGGTATCCGGATTCAAAAACACAACCACTTCGCCCTTTGCCAACTCTGCACCTTCATTGCAAGCTTTGCCAAATCCATCATTTGTATTTTTCCAAACAAAATTCACCTCTTGGAACTTTTCCTGTAAGATGTTGCGGCTCCCATCGTTAGAATTATTATCAACTACAATAATCTCTGCCTTTAAGGAAGAACAAGCCTTTCTTACAGAATACAAGCACTGCTCCAAAAAGAAGCATACGTTGTAATTAACAATGATAACAGAAAGCTCCAAAATGTTTAAAATGAATATAACAAATGTAACACGCTTATGAGAAAATTCAATATTATTAGGCCATCACGTCGTTATCTTTGCACAATGCTAAAAACTACATTACTAGAGGCCGTGCAGGTAGGAGCGGGTGTTTTAAAAAAATACTTTAACGGAAGTTTTAAAATTTCTCATAAAGAAGGCATCAATAACCTGGTTACTGAAGCGGATCATGCTGCTGAAAAGGCCATTATTGATATTATTCTCAAAAACCATCCAAACCATTTTATCCTTGGTGAAGAATCTGGAGAGCGTCAAACAAATAGTGATTATAAATGGATTATTGATCCCATTGACGGCACCGTAAATTTTGCACATGGAATCCCTTTATGTTGTGTAAGCATTGCCGTTGAAAAAGAGGGGGAAATGATTTTAGGTGCAGTATATAATCCTTTAATTAATGAATTATTTTTTGCAGAGAAGGGTAAAGGTGCTACACTAAACAATCACCCCATCCAAGTAAGTAGCCAAACAAGTGTTTTAAAAAGTTGTTTGGTTACCGGCTTTCCTTACACTTATCTTGATTCACCGAACGGCCCATTGCAGGTGTTTGAAAGATTAATTAGGCTGGGGATCCCGGTAAGGCGATTGGGCAGTGCTGCCATTGACCTATGCTGGGTAGCTGCCGGGCGTTTTGATGGTTTCTATGAACACAAATTAGAAGCCTGGGACAGTGCTGCCGGCTATTTAATAGTAGAAGAAGCTGGTGGGAAGGTTACTGATTTTACCGGTAATTCCTTTTCTCCATATCAACCACATGTATTAGCCACCAACGGAAAAATTCATGAAGAATTGCGAAGTTTTGTAAACAACACACGATAATGGAAAGAACAGAAATTAACTCATTGGGTGAGTTCGGTTTGATTGAATACCTCACTCGAAACAATGAAACCCGTAACGCCTCAACATTAGTTTCGATAGGAGATGATGCGGCTGTTATTGATCACTTTGGCAGGCAAACACTCATAACCACCGACTTGTTAATTGAAGGTATTCATTTTGATTTAGCCTATACACCACTTAAACACTTAGGATACAAATCGGTTGTAGTAAACCTTAGTGATATCTATGCTATGAATGGAACGCCTACCCAAATTGTAATAAGTATTGCGTTTTCAAATCGGTTTAGCGTAGAGGCTTTAAATGAATTTTATGAAGGAGTAAATGCTGCATGTGAAGTATATGGAGTTGACTTGGTTGGTGGTGATACCAGCTCATCACAAAAAGGCTTTATAATAAATGTTACGGCAATTGGAGAGGTTGCCCCGGATAAATTTGTAACACGAAAAAATGCTAAACCAAAGGATTTAATTTGTGTAAGTGGTGAGCTGGGCGGTGCTTTTTTAGGACTAACTTTATTAGAAAGAGAAAAAGCAGTCTATAGCCAAACAGGAGCTCAGCCAGATTTAGAAGGAATGGCTGTAATTGTTGGCAGAATTTTAAAACCCGAAGCAAGAAAAGATATTGTTCAATGGTTTTTAGAAAATGAGGTACTTCCCACCAGCATGATTGATGTGAGTGATGGACTAAGCAGCGATTTATTACATCTCTGTAAGCAGAGTGGTACGGGGTGCTTACTTTATGAGGACAAATTACCGTTTAATGAAGAGGCAAAACAATTTGCATACAAATTAAAACTTGACCCCACCGCTTGTGCATTAAGTGGAGGAGAGGACTATGAATTATTATTTACCATAAGCCAGGGAGATTATGAAAAGATAAGAACAAACAATGCTATCAGTGTAATTGGCTACATGACCGAGGCTGAAGAAGGCAAACACATTATTACACATGGAGGAAATAAACATGAATTAATTGCACAGGGGTGGAACCATGGAAAATCTGTTATTTAAAATCATTCAACCAGTGTACAATACAATCAAGCCAGGCTACAAGTTTTTCATCTGGTAATCGAGGTAATAATTCTTCATGCAAGCAATGCTGAAACATATACATCGTTCTAACATTATGCAATCCTGCAGAGCTTATATTTTTTGACAATCCTATAAAGATTGGCTCCCCCATCAAATCTGTTTGAACAAGCACATGAAACACTCCTTGCTCATTATTTCTCAAAACATATATTCTGGTGTAATTGTTTTTCAAATCCCATGTCATATTTAATTGAGGCACTATTTCCGGAGGGAGCTTTTCGTACTGTTCGATAATAATTGTACCCGGAACCACAGGATAACTCTCTGCTAAAAAGTACTGTCCTGCTGCACGGGAAGAAAAAAACAATATCACCATTAGCATCCATTTCATATCAATTTATTTTTTTCAATTTCCTATTTTTTCAAAACGCCTGCAATAGCTCATAAGTACCGTTTGTGTGGTACCGAGTTAAAATGAATGCACGTTTAACGGTATTGCTTTTGAATGAATCCTTGTAAAACCTTCTGGTTATTGGTTACTTTTGGCTTTTTCAATATGTACAGATTATTATTGCCTACCTTATTGGGGTTCATTTTAGTATCCTGCGGACCTTCAGCATATTTACCCAATAAAAAATATCCCAAAGCCCAGCTTCAAGAAGACTATGTTTTCATGCAAAAGGTATTGGAAAGCAAGCATCCTTCTTTATATTGGTACACCACCAAGGACAGTATGGACTGGTACTTTAATTATTATGCCAGTCAAATAAAGGATAGTATGACAGACTTAGATTTTGCCTGGAACATATTATCTCCGCTAATAAATAAAATTCATTGTGGGCACACCTCGGTGAGCATGAACAAGGCATATAGTAATTGGGTAACCGGTAAACGATTTGCCACCTTTCCTTATTATTTAAAAATTTGGAATGACTCTATGGTTACCGTTCGCTCCTTAATTAAAGATTCTATTTTGGCAAAAGGGACCGTAATAAAAAGTATAAACGGAATTTCCCAAGCCGAACTACTGAATAAAATCTTTGATCGTTTACCCATAGACGGTTATGCAAACAACATAAACTACATCCGCGTTAGTGCCAATTTCCCCTATTATTACCGAAATCTCTTTACGGTAACAGATACCTTTTCCATAAGTTACTTAGATAGTAACGGAAAAGTTCACTACACAAAAGCTCCAGCATACAAACCTGTAGTGGATACCACAGCAAAGGACTCACTAAAAGCTCGAAAAACAATTAAACCTAAGCCTCCTAAAATCAGCCGTACAAAGCAGCGGAGTAAGTACAGGACTTTTCATATTGACACTACCAAGCGTTTTGCTGTAATGGAAATTAACAGTTTCACTAAGGGAAATATGCGCCGATTTTTTCGCAGGTCTTTTAACTCTTTGCAAAAGGAAGAAATTCCTAATTTAATATTAGACATTAGGAATAACGGAGGTGGTAGGGTGAGGTTATCTATATTGCTTGCCAAATATATCAGTCGCCACCCCTTTCGTATTGCAGACAGTGTGTATAGTATTTCCTCCGGACTTAAACCCTATACAAAACAATTTGAAAACAAATGGCTAAATAATCTTCAAATCAAGTTTATCACAAAAAGGGGAGAGGATGGAAACAGACATTTGAAAAAATATGAGCGAAAATGTTATTTAGCAAATAAAAAGCAAAAATATAACGGTAAGGTATATACGTTAATTAGTGGGCCTACTTTTTCTGCTGCCACCTTATTTGCAAATTTAATTAAGGGGCAGGAAGGGATTTTACTTTGTGGTGAAGAAACCGGAGGAGGATGGTATGGAAACAGTGGAATAATTATTCCTTATCTAAAATTAAAGAATACCGGTTGTCGGATCAGCTTTCCATTGTTTAGAGTGGTACAATACTGTCATGAGCCCAGGCAAGGAAGAGGAGTTCAACCAGATATTTATATTGGCACAGACTATCCTTCTTTAATAAATGAAAAAGACAGAAAGATGGAAGTCGTGAAAAAAATGATAGAAGACAGTGAGAGAAACAATCCCTAAGAAATCAGTACAAATTAAAATTATCCCGGTCATTTAAAAAAGGGAAATGAGCACGTACTTCATTAAGATGTTTCCGATCAAGAGAAATAGTAAATGTATCTTCTTCATATTCTTTAGAATATAAAATCTCTCCCAGAGGATCTACAACCATACTATTGCCACTATGATAAATATTATTTCCATCATCTCCCACCCTATTAACTCCTATACAATAGCATTGGTTTTCAATAGCACGTGCCTGCAACAATGTTTGCCATGCATGTTTTCTGCGTTCAGGCCAATTAGCCACCACTATTAATAAATCAAATTCTGCATCAGCGCTTCCGCCTCCTTGTTGGCGTATCCACACCGGAAAGCGCAAATCATAACAGACAATCAAATTCACTTTCCAGCCTTTAACTGAGGCGATCAGCCGCTTATTTCCTGCGGTGAAATGGTTACTTTCTCCGGCGAAGCCAAAGCGGTGCCTTTTATCATAGTACCCAAAATTTCCATCCGGAAGCATCCATATCAGCCGATTAAAATAATTTGCCCCCTCCTTAATAATAGCGCTACCGGTAACGATTAAACGATTTTCAACTGCGGCATTTCTCATCCACTTTACCACCTCTCCATCCATTTCCTCTGCCAATTCCATAGCATCCATACAAAACCCGGTATTAAACATTTCGGGTAAAACAGCAATATCAGTTTTCCCTTTAAGTGATTGAATACGTGAATTAAACATAGCCAGGTTTTTGGCTTTGTCTTTCCAAAATAAAGTAGATTGAAGTAATGAAATGCGTAAGTCTGACATCCTATAAAGTTACTTCATTTCATTTGAACGTCTGCCAAACATCGGATCAACCTTGCCATTGGGTAAATAACAAGTTACCACAAAATAATTCCGACGTTCAATAGTTGACATAGCTCCAAGTATAACTCTCCCATCAGGCATTACAACAATCTGTGGACTTTTAGAAATATGGCTGAGCTGTATGGTTCCAGTTTTTGCAAACGAAGTATCTAATATCCCATCCTCTTTAATTTTAGAAATAAAAACATGGGGTTGGCCAAGTTTTATATGGTGCCCGGCAATAAAAAATCGGCCTGAATCTGCAAAAGCTATATCGGAGGCAATCGCATTGCTTGAGTTCTTTGCTCCTAAAACTCCCTTATTGCCAAAAGCTGAATCAATGGAACCGTTAGGCAAGAAGCCATAAACGAACCACCTCCCATGTTGCCGGTCGGTTGAAACGGTACCGGATATACGAATTTTCCCCTTTTCATCAACAGCAATTTTTGATGGGAAATTATTTCCTGAATTAAATCCTGTAATAACTTTCCCATTATTACCGAAACTATTATCCAAATCGCCATAAGATGTAAAGCGCATCAAATAGATATCCACTGGTCTATGCCCCGCACTTATGGCCACATCAGAGGGTCCGGTATGCGACTGGCCGGTTATCAACAAATTTCCATTAGCCTCAGCATAAATATCAATTCCGTTATCATCAAATTTTCTTGCTGAAGCACTTACATTTCCATTATTTCCAAAGCCTGTATTTATTTCTCCGTTGGCAGTAATTGATGTTATCCCCACGTCAAACTGATTTCTAAAATCATATCTTCTTAATAGAAAAATATTTCCGTTGGGTTGTGTTGCGCCGGCCATCAAGCCCTTATAATGACGATTAGGGCGTTCAAAAAACTTTCCAGATTGACCGAACGACATATCAACACCTCCATTTGCTAATAATTTTATTAATACTAAACTCCCTCTTAGTGTTCGATAGCTATAGGCATTATCTGCTATTACACCAATAAGCATTTCATCATTAGGTAACACTTTAAAAAAGACCGGAACATCTTTATATCCAGCAATATCAAAAAACAGCATCCCTTTATTTCCAAAAGTTTCATCAATTGTTCCGTCAAAATTATATCTCGAAACAAAAATATCTGCGTCGTCATCTCTTCCCATACTGCCACAGAAAACAATTTTCCCATCTTGCTGCACACCAAAGTTTATATAGGCAAAATAATCATGATAAAAATAAAAAGAGCCTTTCAGTTTATGTGAAGATTGCGCATCGCAAATAAGACCAACAAACAAGAATAAGATAGGAAGGAAAATTTTCATTATACACTTGCGGATGTTGACCGCAAAATAATAATTCATGCTTTTGATTCCTAATTAAGACATTTCTAACTGCAAGCAAAAAAAGCATTCATTTAAAAAACAAAAAAGGAATTGTGCCTCTTTTTTATTTAAGCGCATTTTAAAAACAAAAAGTGAGTATTTGTATTAAAGCAATGTGCGAAGTGATTTATAATTCATTGACTATCAGTTTGGTAAAATGTTAAAATCAGCCATATTGGGTAAAGGAATTATGAAATATCAACCCTCAGGCATACCTTTGCTTCGTGAAGAAGTTACTCGTAATATTTTTAATGATGCTGTATGGATTTACCTCAACAGGTATGTCTTTACAGTTCCATTACTGTTGCGGTAAACTTAAAAATATTGATATCAGTTTATCTACCACCAGTGTTCATAAGAAATGTGGTATGGAGCACAAGATGGGTGCTGAGAAATGTTGTCAAACAAAGTTGGTTGTAAGTGCTCAAGATGACTTCTATTCCTTTTCGGAGGTAAACGCAAATCCAGTGTTTTTTATTTGTTTACTTCCGGTTAACTATACTTACATATCTCCTTTAAACATATTGGGAGAGGCTCCCACTCCAGCTATTAATGCTCCTCCTGAAAGTTCCAATCCCTTATTTATTCTACATCGCGTTTTTCGTATTTGATTTGTAACAATGATAAATTAATCTATTGTTCATCATCAAATATTTTTATGAATAAATTTTTTTATAGCCTGTTTGTTGCAGGACTGTTATTTACTCAAAACCTTTTTGCACAAGAATTCACTTCTTTACGTGTTAACGTGGATGGCGCTTGCGGAATGTGCAAAGAGCGTATAGAAAAGACCGCAAAAATGCATGGAGTAAGGAATCCTGTTTGGAATCCTTCAACCAAAATTCTCACTTTATCATACAATCCCGGCCTTGTTTCCGCTGAAACCATACAAGAAAAAATTGCAGAAGCGGGTCATGATACAGAGTACAAAAAAGCCACAGACGAAGCGTATTATGCACTTCCAGATTGTTGCCATTACAGAGATGTTGGCAGTGATCATAGCGCTGCCGATAATTTAAAAATCAATGGTATTGTTCTTTCTGAGGACCATAAGGGAAAATTCAGCCCCCTTCCCGGAGCTACCATAACGTGGTTAACCAGTGGCAAGGCTGTTACTTCGGATGAAAACGGAGCTTTTTCAATTCATCCGGAAGAAGCGAACGACAAGCTTATTGTTTCCTATGCCGGATACACATCCGACACGTTAGGTATAACCAATATGAATGATGTTCAAATCATTTTAGGCTCAAACCATGTGTTAAAGGCTGTACAGGTTACTTCTGCTAAGCGCAATAGTTTTATTAATACCTTCTCGCCGTTTCGTACCCAAACAATAAATAGCGGAGAGTTACTAAAAGCCGCCTGCTGTAACTTAAGTGAGAGTTTTGAAACCAATCCTTCTGTGGATGTATCCTTTAGTGATGCTGTTACCGGATCAAAACAAATTCAACTTTTAGGCCTGTCGGGAATATATACTCAACTTACTGTGGAGAATTTACCGGGGCCAAGAGGATTAGCTACTCCATTGGGTTTAAACAGCATCGCCGGCCCATGGATTGAAAGTATTCAACTCAGTAAAGGAACCGGTTCTGTGGTGAATGGATATGAAAGCATAGCAGGACAAATTAATGTTGAACTGGTGAGGCCTAAGGCCACTAAAAATATTTACCTCAATGGTTATGTAAATAACATGGGAAGAGCAGATTTTAATGCCAATATTTTGTTGCCGTTAAATAAAAAATGGTCAACTGAATTATTGCTCCACGAAGAATTCCAACGCAACAAAACCGATTTTAATAAGGATGGGTTTCGTGATCAACCCACCGGAAGCTTGCTTAGTGCTGTTAACCGCTGGAGCTACAACAACAGTAAAGGACTTTCTTTTGAATTTGGCGGAAAGATGCTTGATGATGATAAAACAGGAGGAGAATTAGATTTCAAGAAAGCTCAAAAATTCTCTTCCTCTGTGTATGGTGTAGGTATTGATATTAACCGTTATGAGGGCTTTGCTAAGGTTGGCTATATTTTCCCTAAGACGAAATATCAAAGTATTGGGTTACAGATATCCGGCTTTCACCATGACCAAGATGCGTTTTTGGGTTTGAGAGAATATAAAGGAAGCCAAAATAATTTTTATTCAAACCTGATTTATCAAAGTATAATTAAAAATACCAACCATAAATTCCGCACAGGATTAAGTTTTAATCATGATGGTTTTGATGAAACATTTGCCACTTCAAATTTTACACGTGATGAAAATGTAATGGGTGGTTATTTCGAATATACATGGCAGCCTGTTGAGAAGTTTACTTTGGTAGCCGGGATGCGTGGAGATCATAATAGCCTGTATGGATGGTTTGGCACACCGAGGTTAAACTTACGATATGAGCCAATAACAGGTACGGTTATACGTGTATCAGGCGGCCGCGGACAGCGTACTGCAAATGTTTTGGCAGAGAACATGGGACACCTTGTTAGTGCGCGAACATTAAATATTATAGGTGAATCAACTGTTCCCGGATTTGGATTAAATCCGGAGGTTGCGTGGAATAAGGGAATTAGTATTGATCAAAAACTAAAAATGTTTGGAAGGGCTGGGATGATTAGTATTGATTTTTATAGAAATGACTTTACCAATCAAGTGGTGATTGATTTAGAGTCTCCTCAAAAGCTTAATATTTATAATTTAGATGGAAAATCTTTTTCAAATAGTTTTCAAACGGAAATATCCTTTATACCCGTTAAGGCATTGGATGTAAAAGTAGCCTATCGTTGGTTTGATGTTAAAACAACCTACGGCGGCAAGTTAATTGATCGTCCATTTACGGCAACACATCGTGCCTTCGCAAATTTAGGATACAATATAAAGGGTTGGAAAATTGATTATACCGTAAACTATGTAGGTCAAAAAAGAATACCATTTACAGGAAGCAATCCTGTGGAATACCAATTAGCTACTAAATCACCATCATATATAACCATGAATGCACAGGTGAGCAAAATATTACATAAGAAGTCTGGTTTTGAATTGTACGTAGGTGCTGAAAACATTACCGGTTATATTCAAAAGCACGCAATTATTGCTGCAGACGAGCCCTTTGGAAATTATTTTGACGCCTCTTTGATATGGGGTCCATTAACGGAAAGAATGTTTTACGGTGGTTTTAGGATAAATATCAGGTAGCAGGAAGGGCTACCTTTGGTGTTTGGCAATAAATTAGTATTGAAATAATTGCTCAGTAAATCATTATTTCTTTATTTTTGCCAGCCCTAAAGGGAACGTTTAATGCTTTACGATGTTTGCCTGTTGCAATAGGTAAAATATAAAGATTTATTAGGCGGTAATAAAAATATAATCCTCCTTAGCTCAGTTGGTTAGAGCATCTGACTGTTAATCAGAGGGTCGCTGGTTCAAGTCCAGCAGGGGGAGCTTAAAAATCAAGCACTTACATTAATACTGTAAGTGCTTTTTTATTTTTACGACCACAAATACGACCATAAGGTCGTAGATAATAGTAAAAGAACAATTAAATAAGAGAAAGAAAATCAATAAGTCGTGAGTGCAAGTTGCTGTTCACAGCAATTTGCTTTTTAGGTATTATCGCAGTTGTTTAAATACTGCTTCGGGCTGCAAGCCCATGTACTGGCAAAACTCATCAACAGTAACAACCTGGTGTTGTGGCTTGTTGAAATAGTCTTTAATCTTCTTGATAAGATTTCTGCCATACCTATCGCTTCTGCCTGTGATTATCATAATGTCCTTTGGATAAATACACAGTCTGTTCATTAATCAAATAACTTTTTCATACTCTATCCATGCCTTTGAGTGGGCTTTGATGTAAAGTACTTAGGGCAAAGATACTTTAAATTTTTAGGGTGGCGTATTGGTATCAATTGGAATAATGTGGAAATATCGGAACGGATGACCTGCTGTATTTGTATAGGGTTTAAAGGCTAAATAATTTCGGGTTGAAATTGATTTAGTAACCTCTTAAATTCTTTATACAATGGCACAACAAAAAGGCATTATTAAACTGGATGGTACTATTGGCGGTATCACTTTTTACAAATCCCAGGACGGATACCTTGCCCGTGAAAAAGGTGGTGTATCTGGCGACAGGATTGCCAATGACCCAAACTTTCAACGCACCCGTGAAAACGGTGCTGAATTTGGAAGAGCTGGTAAAGCTGGAAAACTTTTACGCACTTCTCTTCGTGCATTACTTCAAAACGCTGCGGATAGCCGTGTGGTTAGTCGGCTGACCACCGAATTTGTAAAGGTTATCCAGGCTGATGCAACCAATCCTCGTGGCCAAAGAAATGTTATTGATGGAGAAGCCGAAATGCTACAGGGCTTTGAGTTCAACATCAATGGCAAATTGGGTGCAACTCTTTATGCTCCTTACACTGGAACTATTGACCGTCCTACCGGTGCATTAACTGTTGCTGTTCCTGCTTTTGTTCCAATAAATATGATTGCTGCACCGGGTGGAACCACTCACTACAAAATAATTTCCGCAGGTGTGGAAGTTGATTTTGAAAATGAAACTTATGTGGTTGACCAAAACAGTTCTGCAATTTTGCCCTGGGATGCGACTGCATCCGCAGCTTTGAACCTTGCAAATGCTGTTACTGCTGCAAGCACTCACCCATTATTCCTTGTGCTTGGCGTTGAATTTTATCAGGAAGTAAACGGTCAAATGTACCCGTTGAAAAATGGTAATTACAATGCTCTTGCAATCGTACAAGTGAGTGGCGTATAATGATTGATTCTTTCTTTCAGTTAATAAATCAGCCCCGGGTCTCCGGGGCTTTTTGTTTTTAATCAGCAAAGCCCTAAAAGGGCAATGCTGAAAGCTGACGGCGGCCAGATGGATAACAATGAAGATACCAACCGGACGAACCAACAACGAAAACCCGACAACCACGATAACGATAATAAACGGGACGACGGCCGAGATGCTTACTGAAAACCCAGGAAGATAACTGAGGAACTGGGCCCAATGAAAGGCTGAATGGACAAACTGCCAAACGCTGACTGGTGATGATACGAAGCTGCTTTTGCATAATAGTGATTTTTTATAAGCATCTCTCAGCGAAGGCAGAGAAAAAAACCAAAAGGAAACGGAATAAAAGATGGCTCTGTGTGTTGGGTTTGTGTTTATGCCGTAGTCTTTTTGTTTTTTTTGTTAGGCAAGTGCGGTGGGCTGCCATAGCTATCTTTGCTTAATAAAAAACACGGTGGCAAAAAGCCGTAATCAATCAACAGTCATGGCAAAGTTGAAAAAACGGCCATTGCTGACCGCCGTTGTTTTAGTATTCAGTCGGCAACATCAGGCAACCATCAACCAGCCATAAGGTGGCAAGGTCATAAGGGAAATCGCTGAAAGGAATTTCCTGACTGGTTACTTTATTATCATTCCCATCAGTTGCAAGGATTGTAAAAATATTATCCTGCACCCGTTTTAAATCCCAGACTTGGAAAGATTGATTTTTTACTGATTGTTCGCATTGATGGCTAAGAATTAAATCAATCAGCCAAAAGGCTTGACAATCTTCCGCTAACTCCTGCACTCCATCAGTAAAAACATAACCTGTTAAACTGTGGCGAAAGAAATTTTCTGACCCGTTGTGTGTACCAAAGAAATCATTTGCTTTTTTCATTGTAATAAAATTTATTTTAAAAGAAAAAAAGAGAAAAAAAAGAAAGCATCTGAATCAGGCGGCGTAGCAAAAAGCCAAAAGGAAACGGAATAAATGATGGCCTTGTGCGGTGGGTTTGTGTTTATGCCGTAGTCTTTTGGCTTTTTTCAGCCGGGCTTTGTGATAGCCGCCTAACTTGCTGATTTTTTTTATTTTTCTTTTTAAACTAATCTGTTCATTACCTGCTATTCTTCCAATTTTCCAATGCCGGATTTATACTGCTTGGATATATTCAACTGATGCACCGGCTAAACTTATTCAATTGTTCAAGCCTGCTTTCTTAGACGCAAAGGGAATTGTGTGTTGGGTTGCAGGTAAAAGCGCCTGCGGCAAAAAAAGAAGCATAGCCCTGCCGCACACTTGTCGGCAGTGAGGCGTGGGGGCACTGCGTGCCGATATAAGCCACTGGAATGAGGTACGAATGGAAGTGGCGGCGTGTGCCACCGGATGGGGCGAACAGGAAAGCGACCGTAGGGAGTGATGGACGCACAGTGAAGGGGCAGAACGTGGCATGGGCATCAGCCCATGAGGAAGGGGTTTGTGCCAGAGAAGCCCCGCAACGCAGACGGTGGCCAGCAGGCACGCAATACATGGGCAGCGAGTGGACTGAACGCTACTGATGTGAATGTATGACGTAGTGAAGCGAAATGAAGCCCAGTGAGTATTGTAGCGTTGGCTTGTGTAAAGGCTGGTGCATTCCCATGTGTGTTGGCTCTGTGTTTGGCTTGGGATGCCTGGCCTTGAAGCAAATGGATTAGCTGCGAACGTGGCGTAATGAAGCGGAACGAGGAAGGAATGAACGAAGTGACGTGAAGGACACAAAAGCTGCCGTGAGGAATGCCGTATGAGCTGCAAGAAGTGTGACAAACTGCGTAGCACCCGAAGGGCAATGCAGGTGCAGCAATACCTTAAAAGTTTATAAACAGATTTATTGCTGCTGCTGCATTGGTTTGGCGCATCTGCTTGCCGAATAGGCATGACGAACACCTATTTACCTGCGAAGCGTGGGTTTGTGCGGAGGGAAAAGAAGTAGAGGTTCTGTGCGGTGGGTTGAATTATGTTAGTTTCAAAATAATTCCTTTACCGGCTGCAATGGTTCATCATTACCTAATTCGGGGAGATTAGGCCAATTGAATTGTTCAAACTTTTCTTTATCATCTGGCCGGGCATTGGCAGAACGGATTGTGAATACCGGCCATGCTTCTAAATCATCTGATGGAATTTCAAATGATAGTATTTCTTTTATGTCGTTATCAGTAAGTGATGGATTAATCCAATTAACTGCTTGCTCCGGTTGAAGGAATAATGGCATACGGTTTTTATTTGTTCCGTCATTGTGAATGTAGCCCATTAGCTTATTGGCTTCTCTTGTTATCATTGCATAAGTGCCTACTACTTCGCCTGTCTCAAAGTTGATGGTTTTAGCTAATGCTTCCAACATGTATTTATCATTGATTGCCCTTATACTTTTTATGGCATCTTCATTTAGTTGCAAGTGATAATACAATGCCGGAATTAACAATCGCTTTTTATTTGCTAACCTTACGAAGTATGGCACTTTGTTTTTCCAACCAATTATTTTTCTATGTTCATAGATGCCCGGAGTATCAATTAAGCACCTGTTTTTTCTTATTTTATACCAACTGGATTTTGAATCTAAAATGTTTTCTGCTTTTGCATTGAAAGAATTGAAGCCATATTTTTTGAAAGAAAGAACGTCTTTAAACATATACTCTTTTAGCAAGCCCCAACGCATTAAAGTGAGGTATGGAATACCTTCTTCGTTTGTATAAATGATTTTTGTTTTGGGACGGTCATGTGCCTGGATATGTGCAATGTTATCAAACTCAATATCAATTTGAGGGTCTATTTTCAAATGAGGAAGATAATCGTATAAAGAATCTTCTGTTGCTGCTATCTTAAAAGAAATGTCAAGGCACATGGTCAGCTATTTTCAAGTTCTTCAAATTTGATTTTTATTTCATCGCCCTGATGAGCAATTCTTGTATAAAGCTCTCCTAATTGAAAGTATAAAAAAGGCATGATTGATACTTTGCCTTTTAAATCCCAATTTGTGTTTTTGTACAAATAACGTTTTGTATTCTCTTTAAAAATAGCTGTTATTTTCTTTTCAATATCAGGAATAAGAATTTTGGAAAAAACTTTATAGCCTTGTGGTTGTGATGTTGCCTGTCGTAACTTTTCTAAATGCTCCGGTTTCCTTGCATCATATAAAAAGCGGTGTGGGTCGTGTTGAATTGCATTGTAATGTCTTTCGGCTTCGGCAGTGTCGTGGTAATGTGAAATAAGAAATGAGCCTTTGCAATCAGTGTCTTTTGTATTTAACCCTCTTTTGTATGTAGAACGTACAAAATGCACTACTTTCTTTTCAATCATTGCTTCAAGCAATTCAGTAGAAAATATGTAGCATGGGTTGAACACTTTAGTTTTGCTGGCTTTTGAATTTCTGATATTCGTTTTCAGGTATTTCAACAATAAAATTTATCCCATCTTCACCATCAAGCATTTCCTTTACATCTGTGCTGCTTATTTCTTCAATCCATAATTCTGTATCCTCTGAAGTTATTAAGGGGTCGTTTTGTTTTAATGCTATCAATAAATAATCCGATACATCTTTGCTATCATCTTCGCCTGTTTCGGAAGTGCCAACGTTTTGAATGTGGCTGTAACCGTTTTGTACTAAGTATTGGTACAAATCTTTTTTAAATGGAGCTTGAGTTGTCATATTTTAATAGTTAAAATGTCATTGATATTTGTAGTGTAACAAGGAGATAATTTTTCCTGCTTCAACTTCCATTTTTTGGCATAGCCCTGTACAGCAAATTTAATTAAATCCTTTCCAAAACGGCTGTTTAGTGAATCCAGTGTTTTCATTACCTGTGTATCTTTCTCCCTATCTACGGTATCAAAGAATGAAGATTGAACTTGGGTATCGGGGACAATGTCTGTAACAATGATGCCTACTTTTTTAAAGTTGTAGCCTGTTTTATAAATAATATCAAGCCCCTTTAAAGCGTATTTAATTATTTCAACGGTGCTGCTGGTTTGTACTGGTATTCGTAATGAAATGCTCCGGGAATATTGTTTGTCTTGTGTACGGTGAATATTTGTTTGAATAAAGATGTGCATGGAACCGGCACAGCTATTTTGCTTCCGCAATTTGGCGGCACAATTTGCAGCATAGTTTGCCAATGCTTCCTGAATGTCTTTTTTATCGGATAAGAGTTTGCCAAAGGAACGTGCAGTACAAATACCTTTCTTGGGCTTCATTATTTCTTCCCATTGAATGGAAGGAATGCCATTTAATTCATTTAGCATCCTTTCTCCTACAACGGTCATGTTTTTACGAACCCAATCAGGATTTAGTTTTTCTATGAAGTCTGCTGCTGTATTTATGCCTATCCATTTTAACCTGCGGCTATGTTGGCCGCCGATACCCCAAACATCAGCTATCTCTGTCCAGGCTAAAACCTCTTTGATTTTTTCGGGAGTATCAAGGCAATACACACCAATATTTCTTTGTGTTTTTTTGGCGAACCTGTTAGCCATTTTAGCCAATGTTTTTGTGGGAGCAATGCCAACCGTAACAGGGATGCCAACACATTGTTTTATTATTTTCCTGATTCGTATTCCGTACTCATAGAGGTTGGTGTATTTGAGTTCTGAAAAGTCAAGAAAGGCTTCATCAATAGAATAGTTTTCGATTAATGGAGTGAATGTTTCCAGTAGCTTGTGTACTCTTTCGCTTAGGTCGCCATATAGTGTATAGTTTGAGGAATAAACATGCACTTTGTTTTGGGCAAGCATTTCCTGCATCATAAATGCAGGTGCTCCCATTTCAATGCCTATGGTTTTTGCTTCTTCACTCCGGGCAATAACACAACCATCGTTGTTGCTAAGAACAACAACTGGCTTTCCTTCCAGCGAAGGGTTGAAAACCCTTTCGCATGAAGCGTAGAAATTATTGCAATCAACTAAGGCTATCATTGTTTAAAAGCGTCAATAATGATTTTAGTTACTGTACCCCAAATGGCGAAGTCCATTTCTTCGGTAATTGGAATGGGTTTAAATTTGGGATTGGCTGGCATGAGCCGAATACCACTACTGTTTTTAATGAACCGTTTTACAGTGAACTCGCTATCTATAATTGCTACAACGATGTTTCCACTTGCTGGTTTTATAGAACGGTCAACTACCAATAATGCATCGTTGGGAATGTTTGCCTCAATCATAGAATCTCCCTGTACCCTTATAACGTATGTTGATGATGGCCTGGGGCGAAGCAAGTGATTAAAGTCTATTTCTTCCTCCATGTAGTCTGCCGCAGGGGATGGGAAACCAGCCGGAACGGACTGGGCATAGATGGCCATTATTGGTGTGTCCTGACTGGAAATTGAGTAGATTTTGCTGATATTTTGTAATTCTATTTTCATTAAATGCTAATATTATTAGCAAGTTTAGGAAAAAATATTAGCTGGAGAAATAAATTATTTTAAAAAATTGTGATTGTAGGGGGGATTGAGGTAAAAGAATGCTGAAAATCCTCTCTTTATTGAACTTTTATTTGCTCCTCATTATTTACAATTATCTCTGGTTTGCTTTTATAGATTTTTACTTTGCCTGTGATACACACATTTTTATCTTTTAAAAACTCTGAGGGCTTATATTTAAAATTTGGCAAATCTCCTTCAAAAATTACTACAGTGAAAGTTGAATTGGGGTAGGGTTGGCCGAAATTAATGTATGTGGTTTTCTTATCGCCTTTAGTTACATAAGTGCCTTGCACTTTGGAACAAACAGTTATTGTCTTGCCTTGATAATTTAAAACACTGTCAAGAGGAACCGTTTGTGAAAATGAAATTTGCTGAACGCAAATTGCAATGAGGAAGACTAAAAACTGTTTCATGTTTTTTCTATTAAATACTTTTTATAAAAACCAAGGCAAATGCTTCACTGGTTCCGGGATTCTTTTTTGATTGAAATACGGCACATAGTCTGCAAGCAATTCAACCGCAAGTAAAGTTATCGGGAGGTTTTGTTGTGCCAATGTACGGTAATTGAGTTTGCTATATTGGAATACCTGTTCGATTAGTTCTTTGATTGTGTCTGAATCTAATTTAGCTTGCTTATTTCCCTGTATGTGCAGCTTGATTGGGAAATGATAATGATCGGATGCTGTATGAACGTCGCCTACCCTTGCATTATTATATAACAAATATTGGTTGTTAAATAACTCAACATAAGTACCTGTTTGTGGCATCAGCAAATTTGGCTTGCCCATATCAAAAGCTACGAAGTCGGTTTCTTCGGTCTTGTTGATAGATACAATGTAAACAGGAATGGGTTTTGAAAGCTCTAATGTTTGAAGTTCCTTTTCAATAATAAGGATGTCGTCCTTTTTTAGTTTCTTATAAAAGTGAATTACCAGACGTTCAGGTATGGTATAATCTACTGTATATTTCTTGACCATATCAGAAATATAACCTGCCATTTCTTTGATTGCTGTTTTTTGAAACCAATCGTGAGTTTTGAAAAAACCTGAATTATCGAAGCAAACCGAAGCGCCTAAATAAGTAGCTCCATCATCGCTCATGAATGCACCAACACCAATTACTAATTGAGTTTTTACGGCTTTATTAAGACACCAGGGGATGCCGCCCAATTTTGCAACTATGGTTGCAGACATTGTGGTTAAGCTCCACTGAAAATCTGATTTATTAATATTGGAAGGTTCTGCTGATTGTATTGCCATGCCCCGTTCTGCAAAAAATTCTTTTACAAGCGGCATTACCCTTACCTGTTGGCGATAGGTTTCTTCTCTTGAAAATGGAGTTACATATAATGGTAGATATTTAACACCTGATTCTGCCCATATTAACCTGTCGTAATGTGATTGTAATTCAGGCAATGGGTTTTCTTTGTTTTCAAACGGCATATCGAACGCATCTATTACTTCTGCATTCATTGAAGCATATCCGTTAAGCCCGGGATAATAATTGGTGTATCCGTTCTTGATATACGATTTCCAAAGTTCCATTGATTCTTTGTCTTCCGTATGATAAACAAAAAATGCGATTACCCTGCCTTTTACACGGACTGCAGGTTTTAATCTCTTGAATTGTTTTTTGGGCATATCAGTACTACTTGCACCGTCTTCGTAGTACAACCTACTAATTTCTGTATCAATCAAATCCAACATTCCTGAATTAACAGGAATAAAACCATTATTTGTTAATTCAAAAAACTTAATGAATTCTTCCTGCTTGATAACATCCTTATAAAACTGATCAATTTTTGATTTGTATTTAAAGTATTTATTTGAAGGCAAATTGCTATCGTAAGGAATATTGTAAGCATCATACATTAATGGGTTTGCAATCGGGTTACACATTTCACTTTCTACTTCATCCAATTCTGTATAATGTTTGTAGGACATTATATTGCTTTTGTATTTTACTTTTTTAATAGAGCCGGGAGGAACTATATTTAATGAAGTATTGATTTCGTCTTTAAGCATTTTGCTTTTACCTTCATAGGAAATAAGTAAACAAGGCATTTTTTGTTTCTCACTTTCGATAATTACACGAAGAGAAAATCTATCAAAAAGGACATAAGGTGCTTCCGTTGGCTGATCATCGCACCACTCCCAAATTATTATATTATCAATGAAGCCAGATTCAACAATTTTTTCAGCTTTCTTTTTGAAATAATATTTAAGCTTGTGGCGAAAATGGAGCTTTGCATAATCAAGCGTAGTTGTTCTTAGGTTTATCGAAACTGCTTTGAAGCCTTCTTGGGGATAGCCCAGGGTGGTGTAAATAAAATCAGTATCAAGTTCTTTAGAGGAGAATGTTTTAGATAATTCTTTTGGGAACAAAGACTTGTATAACTTTTTTGAATTTGTAGTTTCTGTAAGGCTAAAATAATGGGTTACATTAGCTACCGGCCAATTGAAGTGAAGGAGATTAAAATGCAGATTGGCTGTACTTTTATTGTTTTCAACTTTAGGTTTTACGACAACGGGTGTTGGTTGCTTGTAATTAACTGTCCTCATCATCAAGATTTACTGGTGAAATGTATTTATTAAGTTGTGCTGGCGATAAGTGCCCCTTTTTAAATAGCCTACCAGCAATTAATGCAGGATGTGTATTGAATTTTTTTGCGTAACCTCTTATATCCTGCTCTGCTGTAATAATTGCGTCGCTCATGTATTCAGCCTCCTGTTCTTCCGTAAAAGTCCATTTAATTGCAAAAGCATCTGCCTCTGCTTCTTTTTCTAAATCTTTATCACTGTATTCTACTTTTTCAAGAAATATATCTTTCTTTCCGTGCAGTAATATATGCCCTGCTTCATGAAAGAAGGTGAACCAAAAAATATCATTGCGTTTGTAGCGGCCAGTCATTTGAATTAAAGGAGTAACGCCCAGCCAACGTGTGGCACCGTTTATTGGCGCTTTGGCTATACATGGAGTATAAACCACTTTTACCCCTGTTTGACTACATATATTTTGCAATTGGTGAAAATAGCCGTCCGGCTGATTCGCCATTAAGGATTTAATTTCTTCCAAAGCATTTTTAAATGCCTTTTCATCATATACGGGGGATTCAATTTCTGCTGCTTGCAATTCCCCTTTTCTTAACCATGCTGAAATAGAAAACGGATTGGATGTATTATGCAACGAAATACGGAAAGCCACTTTCAATTCTTGTTTGTAATAATAATCTTCCCATGCGCCCTGGTGAGCAATGCCAAAGAATGCCAACAGGGATTCTGTTTTTTCCTGAATGGATTTGCCAACTGTGAGCCAGCCTTTTTTCGTCATTTCGGCAATGGGAAATTCTTTTGCCCAAGGAGTTGCTTCTTCTATAACAGTTTTCCTTTTTTCCCTTGCTGTAAACTCATCATAGCCCCGTTGGTGGTTCATCCAGAAGTGGGCCGGTATTTTGGTTACATTTTCAAACTGCACCGCCATATCGGGGGTAATGGAGCTTTTGCCCTTTAATACCTCAATAATGGTTTTTTCCGGCTTGCCGGTGCGGAGGGCAAACTCTTTTGGCCCCATTTCCATTTCTTCCAGCTTCTCGGCTAAGGTTTCGCCAGGATGCGGAACTGATTGTGGGAAATATTGATTCTGCTTGGCCATGATCATTTCTCTTTATGGTAGTTTATAATCTCTATTACTTCTACACCTGTAATCTCTAACCAGATATACTGGCCGTCTGCATTGGTGGGGATGGGGTCTTCATGAGGTGTGAAGACCAGCCTGTACGGTTGGTCTAAGTCGCAGCCCCATTGCCCTTTCCGGTTGTTTTTGAGTTCGTGGTAGTTGCCGGGCAAGTATCTCACATCTTCAAGGGTGCTGGCAAATCGTAACTGTGCCAGCCTTGTCTTGATCTTTTCTGCCCGTAGCTTACCATACTCCTTTACAAGCTTCCGGTCATCATTAGCCAGTTTCTCCAACTTCTTATCTGCAAAAGTAATTTTCACTGCAAAGGTAATTATTTTTTGGTTAACAGCAAGTGTAAGTCAAAATACTCCATTATTTCTTGCCGGTATAAGTTCAATCTATCCATTTGCTATCCATTTTGCCCCCTTTTAATTGTTTTTCAACACTTTACAACAAGACACTTCTTTTTAATATCTGATTCGCAAATCCATTACTCTTTTCTCATTCTGGATTTTAAGGTTTTTCCAAAACTATCTTTCCAGGCAAGCAAGCCATTTGATGAAGAACCATTAATTAGTGCACTTGCTTGCGAAGGAGATGAACAAGTGAAATCTTCTGTAAATAAAAGCTTATCCCCCTTTTCAATTAAAACACCAGAAGAAATCAGCTCATTTCTGATGTTATTTAATGTCTCAGGGAAAGATGATAGACAATACTTATTTGCAATAGAACCTTTTAATATGATCATTTTGCCATTCAGTAAGTGAGCCTCAGCATAAATTTTCGATGTCTTAAAATAATATTTTTCCATACAGTATTAATTTAAGCAATTTGTACTTGACCATTCATCAGCATTGGCAATAGCCAGTCCCTAAGTTCAGTGAGCTTCTCGTTTTCCTTTGCTGTCATATAAATTCTATTTGCAATGGGCAAATAAAACTCATTATACTTCTTCGATAAACTTATTGGAGGCAATTCGGTTTTGTACTTGTTAATTCCATCAAGATTAAGATGTAATACTAATGTTCCAGTTGCATACCATTTAATATAATTGTGATAATGATCTGAATTGAAAAGCATCATTAAAAAAGAAGCAGGGATATTCTTTGAAATGATTTTAGCAATATCCATTGAAAAAACTAAATCTTCATTGTAATAGTTAGGAACTAAAATTGCCCTACCAATAATGTCAGCGTTTCTCGTCACATCGGTAGCTGCGATCAAAAGGTCTCCAGATTTCACAATATTCTTTTCTGAGAATTTACCTGAATACATTTTTACTCCTGCAGACTTGTAAGTACCATCCAGATTAAAAGAATTCAAATTAATCATCGGAACTCCATCACCATTAATTTCTTTACTTGTATATGAAATGCCTCTTTGAATTTCTATTACGCTGCGTAATTCATTTACTTCCCACCCCTCCGGAATCTCCCTTTTCAACTCCTCATTCCAAACCATTTTGCCACCACTGGTTTTGTAGGGTTTGCCGTTGGCATCAGGAAAATCAAACTGCACAAACCAATAATCATAAAGCGTTTTTGCCATCGCTTCTAACTCGGCATTGATGCGATTGTTAAGTTCAATTTTTGTATCTAAGTTATTAATGAGCTTTGATAGGCCTTTATAGTTAATATCTTCATTTATTGGAATTAAGACATCCGTAATATGGGATGTATTAATTACCCCTTGCACCGAACCTTTAACAACGCCTAAGATTTGCTTTTTGATAAATGGACTATCAAAATAATACTTCAACAGATTTGAATCCAATTTATTTTGATCAGGCTCAATAATAACGGCATTGAGCACTTGAGCTGAAAAGTCTTCTTTAAAAACATTTGCTTTTCCATTCTCACCATGCCTTGCAATTATTAAGTCGCCTTTTTTGATCTGTGATTTTTTATTTTTTTGGTGAAATTCTTTTGTAACATATTTCAAGTTAGAATAGTTAATGCCTAACTCGTCAATATCTGTTGTTCTAATTAATGGAACTCCATTTTCCTTTTCGCAATAGTAGTCGTTTATTGGACCAACAAAACCAACTTTTACTCTTGCTACTAATTCTGAAAGTTTAGTCAATTTAAAATTATTCATACTTCAACTTGTTTAATTGTTTCTGAATCTCATTTTCCAAAGTTTTGGATTCTGTAAAAAGACGGTCTAAGTTGGTTTTAAACCCGTTCATTTTGGTTTCAAACTCGGCAGGAGTAATGTCAGTGTATTCAATCTTTACTTCAAAATATTGCCCTGCACTAAAGCTGTAGTTTTTTTCCTTTATCTGCTCATAGCTCACTACTACGGTAAAGTCCTCTTTAGCTTCGTGATTATTAAAGGTTTCAATTATCAATTGTTCTTCGTCTTCCGTGAGTACGGTTTTTTGGTTTTTGCCTTCTTTTATGGTAGTGCCCAGTTTAGAGGCATCCATCAACACAATATCACCTTTAGTATTAGCCTTATCCAAAAACAATATGCTTACGTTTGTACCTGTGGTTGCAAAAATATTGCTGGGCATACTCACCACTCCTCTTAGCATTTTTTGTTCTACAAGCCGTTCTCGTATTTTCTTTTCTATACCGCTTTGAGCAGTAATAAATCCTGTTGGCACAACAATAGCTGCCTTGCCTTTGGGTGATAATGAATACATAATGTGTTGAATGAACAATGGATAAATAGCCATTTTATCCTTATCCTTCTTTGGCACATTGGGAAAGCCCGCAAAAAAACGTTCACTATTCTGCTTCGTATCTAAATCAGCTACATAATCGCTAAAGTCTAATTTGAATGGAGGATTGGAAACGATATAATCAAAGGTCATCAGCTTATCACCCACCTTGTGGTAAGGGTTTAGCATGGTATTGCCCTGGATAATGTTTTGAATGGAGTGTACCAGGTTGTTCAATATCAAATTCAACCGCAACATGCTGGATGACTTCTGCGAAATATCCTGCGAGTAAATGGTACAGCGGTCTTCGCCAATGGCATGGGCAAGGTTCATCAACAATGTGCCTGAACCTGCGGAGGGGTCGTAGCAGGTTACGTTGCTCACGGGCTTATCTACCAGAATAGATGCCATGATTTTTGAAACCGCATGTGGTGTGTAATACTCGGCATATTTGCCGCCACCGTCTTTGTTGTAGTCTTTGATGAGGTATTCAAAAATGGTAGAGAAGAAATCGAATTTCTGATTGAAGATTTTCTCGAAACTGAAATTCACCAACTGGTTGATGATGGCTTTGCAGAAATTATCCCGCTGGCTGCTGTCGGTAATGTAATTGCTCAGTTCATCGAACAAAGTAATCTTTGCACCTGTGCCGGTTTTAACGGAAAATATTTCGTTGTTGAAAATGGCAATATCCCGGAGGGTATCGTCAAAGAATTTGGCAAATTCTTCTTTATCCTGCCGGTTATACAGGTTGGAGAGGTAATGTTCCCTTTTCAGTTTGGCACTATCTGGGTTCATTCGCAGTAACAGCATTTCATACTGCTTGTCTGTATAGGTGGCTATTTCCTTTTCCCAACTTTCGGCCTTTGCCAGTTTGGGTTCCAGTTGTTTTACTTCATAACCAAATTTATCGTTCATGAACTTATACAGAAACACCTGGGTAATGATCTTAAATTCATTGCCATCGTTTCCTAACCCATACGAGGTACAAACACCTTTCAGGTTATCAATCAACTCTTTTGTTTGTGCCGTAAAGTCTTGTGTTACCATGCGTATTTACCTTGATATTCGTTAATGTATTCTTTTACCAAACAGCTATTGATATACTTAGCTGATTCGGGGTCTAAATCAATTTTGCTTTTGCCAAAGCTGCCAATCACCATTTGAATCATGAGTTTGTCGAAGTAGCTTTCATTATTCAGCATCTGTGTATTGAGCAGCACCTTATCATCCACCTGCTTTTTGATGTCCATCAGCGTTTCGCATATTTCGTTTTCCCGTTTGGAGATGTTGCCTTTCTCTACAATGCGTTTGTGCATCCGTGCATACTTTGCATCGTTCTCGTATTTGGCTTTCAGCAGGTTGTTTTTTCTGTTGAGCTCCGTCACCTTGTCGTAAATCTGTTGCAGGGAACCGATGTTCTGTTTCATATCGTCCTGCGTAATTTCATCAAGGTTCTTTTTATCAAACAGTCTTTTCAGCTCATCATAAAGGGTTACAAACTCTGGGTCGGTTTGGTCGAAGTTGCCGCCCAATGCCTCACGGGTTTTGCGAAGCATATCTTTCAACTGGTCGGCAATTACCATTTCTTCCTCCGATACCTTGCGGAACATAAAGAGCACATTCTCCAAGGCTACATTAAGGAGGTTGGTGGTATCTACACTGTTTTGTACCGATTCTTTCAGGTTCAGCAATTCCAGATGCCTTGCCGTTTCGTTGTATAGCTGGTTGAGTTTCTTGAAATCAACTTTCTCCAGCATATCAAAATGACCGTACAGCCGGATGAGGTTGTACAGGTTTTTGGCACTCTCCAAAGCCTTCTTGATTTCCAATACTGTTTTGCGGTCTTCAATCTGGCTTATTTGCTGAGAGAAAATTTCGGCATTGGTAGTATTGTAATGCCAGAGTTTTTCCTTGATGTCTTTGATTTCTTCCTCAATCTCTTCTTTTGATTTGAAGAGGTTGGAGTAGTGCTGCATTTCATCGCCCAACTCACCTTGCAGTTCATCAAAATAGGCTTTGTTGGTTTTGTCAAACTCACCGCTGATGTCGGCAAAGTCAACCACATAACCGTACCTGAATTTCTTGTACGGACGGTTTACCCTTGTGAGTGTTTGCAGCAGGTTGTGATCTTTAATCAAACGGCCTATGTATAATTTTTTCAACCGCTTGGCATCAAAGCCGGTGAGCAGCATGTTGTACACAAAGAGGAAATCTATTTTGCCATCTTTGAAATTTTCTACTTCGTCTTTCCGGTCTTCTTTAGAGCCTACATCGTGCAGGATTAAAGTAGCGGTTAGATTTTTACTCTGGTCGCTGATATACGTACCATATTCAGCAGCAGGCTCAGCAGCCATTGAATAAGGCAGCACTTCTTCAATAACCTTTTGTGATGGATTGTATTTGTTAATGAAGATCTCAAACAGTTTTCTTGCCTGGTCTGCACTATCACAAACAACCATTGCTCCTATGCTGTGGTCGCCAAAGCGAATACGGCTTTTTACGAAGTCGGTTACTATGTAATCCAGCATAGGTTCTGCAAACCTTGCATGGGCATATATGATGCGTTTATCTGCATCGCCTTTCAGAATCTCTACTTCCCGCAGGGCTTCTTTCAGTTGAATTTTGTAGCTGGTTTCAATGTCTTCCCGAATGAGCTTTAGGGTGTAGCCATCGGCAATGGAAGCATTGTAGTAATACTTGTGGATGTAATCGCCAAAGGTTGCTTTTGAGGTACGGTCCTTGCCAATCAGGGGCGTACCTGTCAATCCAATCAATATGGCGTTTCTATCGGAGTTAAAGAGGTTTGCCAGAAAACTACCTGTTGGGTTGTAGCTGCGGTGAACTTCATCCAAAAAGTAAATGCGTTGGGTGTTGATGTCGTAATCATTGGAACGAAGCACATCGGTATCATCCTTGAACTTCTGAATGTTTACCACTGTTATTTCCCGCTTGCCGGAAAGGTTGTGAATGGCTTGCCTTTGCCTGAAATTCTTTAAGAGTTCTTCTTTTGAGTTAACGGTATGTACTACCAACCCACGGCTTTTAAATTCCCGGTGTGCCTGAATCATCAGGTCGATGCGGTCAACAATGAAATAGAATTTTGGAACGATGTCTTTTTTCTGAAAATAATCAGTGAGGTATTGCACATTGTAGTAAGACAATGCTGTTTTACCGCTGCCCTGTGTATGCCAGATGATACCTTTTTTAACTCCTTCGTCCAGCTTCTTTGCTATGGCTTTGGTAGCAAATAACTGCGGATACCGCATGATGTGTTTTTCCAGTCCGTTTGTTTCCTGCACATAGGCAATGGCATATTTCAAAATCATGGCAAACCTGTCACGGATGAACAGAGAAGTAATGATTCTATTGGTTGGTGTATTGGGTTCTTTATTGGTAATGAACTCGGGTGAATGTTTGATGGCTGAAAGGTTATTGTCTTTCAGTACAAAATTTTCGAGTTGGTCGTCTTCGGGCTTTAGCAGTGTTGCCAGATCGAAAGTTTCTTCTTCCCGGAAACAATTGAAGTTGGCAGAAGAATAAGAAGTGGAGGAATAAAATGCACCTTGTATGGGTTCAATGCTCTCTACATCGTACTCCATGTTATTGGAGAAAACCAATACCTGCGAAATGTTGATGAACTTGCGGAATTTCTTGTTCTTAAACCTTGCATTTATGCGGTCTCGTTCTGCCAGCACGCCTTCCTGGTTGTTGGGCTTTTTCACTTCGATAAATGCCAACGGCATTCCGTTTATGAGCAAAGTAATATCAGGTCTAAATTCATCATCACCGTTTTTGTAAGTGAGTTCGGTAACAACATTAAAAGAATTATTATTGAAATCTTTGTAGTCGATGAGTTTAACGCCTGATGTTGCATTGAGCATGCTGGAGAAAGCCTCGCCCAAATCTTCATTGTCTAATGCCAGGCAAATATTTTCATAGGTTCTTTTTATATCGCCTTCCTCAATTTCGGGATTAATCCGTTTGATGCTATCATTAAAAATATCGGTGAATATGTTTGTAGTAACATCCCATTTAGCCTTTGACAGCGAAATGTAGCCGTACCCTAATCTGCACAGGTGCAGAATTGCCGGAATTTTTACTCTTGTATTTTCGTTAAAGGCCATACTGATTGTTTACTATAAGTGGTTTAACTATTTCTTCCTGTTCTTCTTTGTATTGATAATAACTTCCTCCGCTGCTTCCATTGCTTTTAAGGCAACATCTTCATCTTTGACAACATCATACAATTGGTCAGCCAGCCAAAGTATCAATAATTCGTCTTTGTGCACCTTCAGTATTTCGGCTAATATTGGAAGCTGCTCCCGTTTCAATTGCCGAATACCTTTTTCAATTTTACTAAGCATGGGTGTATCAATTTCTAATTGAGATGCAACCTGCCTTTGAAGCAATCCGTTTGCCTCCCGAAGCTCTTTTATTTTACTACCGAATTGGTTTACCACAGTAATAATTTATTGACTTGTCAAATATTGGCAAATATAATCAAATAAGAGAAATAAAAACTAAATATGTTAGTAGCAGTAAATTGAGGAAATTAAGGATATAGGGGATAAAAAAGCCGAACCTATGTGGTCCGGCTTTCCTTAGAATCCTTAAACTCCTGAAATTAGGAGGTTTCGTGTTTAAGGTATTCGTTTTTCTTATCACGATGCAAAATGCCCTGTTTGCAGAAGCCGGTAATATAGCCTTCGGCGGTTTTTTCAGGTATGGCCATAGAAAGAGCTATATTTAAGTAGACCTGGCGGTTGAAGGTTGTTGGCAGGGCTTCGTAGAATCGTTCTTTTTGATTTTTGCGTTTTGGCATAAGTGTATCTTCTGGCAGTTCTGAAAACACTTTGCCGGAATGCCTTACCAATACCTGAACCATTGCCATAACAGTTTGGAAGTCCCTGTTTTCGCAAATCATTTTTACAGGGAGTTCGCCATGTTCTAAAATTCGCAATGCTGATAGTACCATACACAAACGAAAAGCAATTAGTCCTAAACGTCTAATTGTAGCCATATAGTCCAAGCCCTGTAATGCAATTTGTGTGGTATGAAGCTGTTCAAATAATTTATTGAATTGCTGCTGCTGCTCGGCAGTAAATGAAAACAGGATTTCATGGCCGTTGGAAAGCATTTTATACAATCCATAAAATTCGTTGCCTAATTTGTCGAAAAAATCATCAAGCCCATTGTTGGAATCAAAAGCGAAAACATTTTTCCATGTAAGCTGCACATTCATAAAATAGAAAATAAAGCGGCTGAACAAACCATTTTCGGCATTGGGTATTAACGTGGCAATTTGCCGGGGTGTGCCTGAGAGTACCGTTGATAAGCAAGGGGCAACAATGTCGGCATACTCTCTGTCGGTTCGGCGATAATAAGAAATGGTTTCATGGTGAAAAGCTTTTCGAAAGCCTTCACTGTAGTTGCCGTAATCTGTTTTGAACGCTTGTGCCAAGGTGTCGCCTTCTGTTTCAAACATTAGGCCCCGGCTTTCGTTGTCGCTGAGCAATTGGTAAACTCCTGTAGTACTATTGTTGGCCGGAATAAACAACAATTTTACCGGAGGCTTTTGTGGCTTCTGGACGTTATTGTCTTTACCTGACTGTTTGTAGTCAAGTAACTCCATTTCATATTGTTGTTTCAACAACTTGCCTTGTTCAACGAAATGCAGGTGAATGGGATTGACTAATTGCTTACAATGAATCAGCCTGCCTTTACCTGCGGAAGCCTGTGCTGTGATAAAGAGATAGAGATTTGCAAACACTTTTTTGCCATCATAAATACCAAAGAGCTTGTGAAGGCAAGCACTAAGGCTGACTACAGAGCCCAATATGAGTATATCTCTTTCTTCATCGGTGGTTGCAATGCTGATCACACTTTTAAGAAATTCGGGTAGGTTTTCGTAAACCTCCTGCCCAAATGTGGGAAGAGCTTCGGGTGATGCCGAATTTTTCGTTGCAGCCGATATAAGTTTGATACCTGCCTGTTTTGCATGATAAAAGAAAGTGGCTAAGGTGATGCCGGTGCCATTTGCTTTTAGGCACTTGTCGTATTGTTCATTGCAATCGGCGGTGGTGTATTCAGGATAAAAACAACTGATGCGGTGAAAATAATCCCTACCGCTTTCGCCGAAAGCCTCCGCAAAAGCGAACCCAATATCCCGCCAATCTGCATAAGCAGAAGCAATGTCAATTTTCTTGTTTTCTATTTCCTGGATTACCAGTTCTATTTGTTCATTACCGGGTAATACATTTGGCTGCGGATCCGGCTCTGCTTGAATCTGCACTGGCTTTTTCAACCAATCAGAAGGTATAAAATTTTTCTTTGCCATCTTATGAAATGTATTTAGGGTTAATGAATGCTTCGGCATCGTGAGCAATGAAACAAGCCCTTGAAACATCTTTGCCTGACTGGTCAATATCCAATCCGTAGGTTTGTTTAATGTAGCTTGCAATAGCTCGGAAATAATCCTGGTGCGTGGCTGTTGAAATATCAATTGGGATAACCCACTTCAAACCGTCACCTGACGGTGATATGAACAAAAGTTCCGTATCAAAATATTCATCCTGCAAAAGCATAGATTTCAATTCAGCAATATTGCTGATATGGTCAAAATCTATGGTTAGCAATCCTGAATGCCTGATAAGAGCATCATCACTTCTTTTGGAAAAAATGCCCGAAAAAGTAACATAGTCAAAATTTGCTGCTTTGAATTTCCGTGCAGCTTTCTTGTCTTGAATGTTTCTTAATTCAATAGTCTTTTTATTGAAACAATCATCTTTCAGTAAGTAATAAATTTCCAAAAGCGTAGCCGTATCATCAGGAATTATATTGGTAACAGGTGCAGAAAAGAAACTAAATGAAGGACAATGAACAGGCTTGGGCTTGGGTTCTGGAATTTCATTGAAATAATGTTCCGCCAATATTGGCGGAACTTTTGCCCGAAGGCGCAAATTCATATCATTATTGAGGAATTGTAACAATGTATCGCCTTCTAACTGATAGTGTTTTGCTGCAAAGTCAAATACATTTCCTGTAGGAATAGCCTGTTCCAAGTCTTCGTGAATAGCTTCATTATTCACAATCTGAATATGCAGCGTAGGCTTGTCCTGATTGAAAGGATTTTTTGTTGGGATGCAGTCCCTTCCCGAAAGGGAAAGGACTGTTTCTCCAGGATAATAATGTTGCAACACTCTTGCATATATTTTAATGCCGTAGTGAGTATTGGCTAATATTAATTCTTTATTCAGCGTTTTCATAGTGCTCAGGATTTAGGTTTTTTGATAAAAGAATCAGCATTTGCTTCCACTTCATCTATTGGGGTACTGCGGTTCCGTAATAGGTACTGTTCCAATTCGGTACGTCGGAAGTAAACCATCTTTCCATTTGGTTTGTAAAATGGAATGCTTGATGCACTTGTCAGTTTATACAAGTATGATTCTGACATTCCTAAATAGGCACTTGCTTCGGTAAGGCTTAATACTTCCTTGCGTAGCAGGTTTTGTGTTTCGAGCAGCTTGCTAATTTTTTGCAGCTCTAAAAAGACTTTTTCCATCGTAGTAACGATTTAAAATGTTATTAAAATGGACTTTGGCCAAAGTCATCATCCGAACACCGAATGACAATGCAAACTTGTAAAATGTGGGGCGGTACTACGTTTACGGAATTATCGAAATGGCAAAACCCTTGCTGGGCAAGGGTTTTAAGGCTTGGCGGAATTATCTAACGGAATTTTGTAGGGTTAATACCGTACTAACTACGTTTTTAAACTCTTAAAAAAGGTGTTTTCTAAAGCTAAAAAGGTGTTTAAGGGGTTTTTATTTTCACCAGTAAATGTTCGAAATTGCTTTTCTATACGGCAGGTATATCTTTTTTCAAAAACCCTTCCAATGTCTGTTCTTGTAATTTTGGTCTTTCCTTTACCCTGGAGGAAGCAATCTTTATGAAAATAGCCTTTATCAAATATTATAGCAAGTATTGCCGCAAGTTTTTCATTATGGCGCTGCCCTTTGTCTTTGATAAACTCCCCGTGTTTATTTATTAAATTGAAACCCCGTATTTGTCTTTCAACGGAAAGAAATTTTTCCTTATTGACAATGATTTTACTGAATGTAATAACCGGTTCGTTTTCATCATCATCATCTTTTGCCCTGATTTCAAAATTTGAAATGTCAACATGAGTGGGTTGTAAGGTTATATCTGGAACGAGTGAAGTAATTTGTCTTTCTGTTAATATACCTGGGTGCAGCGGTTCAGTAAAGTACCTATTGTTTAACTCCTCGAACGATTTTGAATTATCCGGTAGTAGTTCCGGAAACTGAAAATGCAACTCATAAACCATGTGTAATAAATAATACTTCAAGAGTTGAGCTACATAAGCTGCATTTCTGTTTTTAGCTTCATGATCTCTGCCTAAAATTGGACCCTGGAAAGATTCCCAGGAGAATTTGTTATTATCTATAATTGAATTCAGTTGTTCAATGAGAACCACAACAGGCATCAAGCCTATCTTGTTTACATAATATAATTTTTCGTTTTGTATTGTTGTGTTATCGGCTAAATGGATAATGGTATTTAAAAAATAGATAGCTGCGGATTGAATAAAATTGAAATAAAAAGTACGCATTGGAGTAATCGGTGCAGGAAATTCAACCTTTGAGCCTGCCTCAAATGTATGTTTCAACTTTGATTGGGCTGAAATTATTTGGCTATAAACAGCATCCGCCTTCAAATTGTTATCTATCCAAGGCCGTCTACCGCCAATGATTATATCTTCAATAGACAATAGTAAATTACTCATATTACAAGTCAGTTAACATTTTTGCATAATCCAGTTTCACATCATCGGTAAAACTATCTAAATAATTTTCAGTAGTTAGCTCTGAGCTATGGCCTAAAGATTCTTTTATAAATGAAGTGGGTGCCCCTTTGCGTTTAAGCACTGTACTGAAACTATGCCGGGCGGCATAGGTGCCCACTTTTTGTTCAATCATTAAATCTTTTCTTATTGCTTCCATATGCTTATTAACCCATTTTACAAAACGCTGGCAGCGGTGCTTTGTGGTAACAGGAGAAAGGTCAATGTCTAAAATTGGAAACAAAAAGGGGTTCGTTTTATCAGTGGTGCGTTGTCTTGAAATAATTTCCTTTGCTTTTGGATTAAGGCCAACCCGAATAGGTCGTAAATCTTTCTTTTTAGTACGCTTGGTTTTTTCCCGGATGAAATGCAAATATTCGCCAGAAATATTCTCGGGCTTGAGGTGGATAATATCCATCATATTCATTCCATTACATAAATAAGAAAGTATCCAAAAATCCAATGCTTTTGCCTGGTTTGGATTTGCTGGGGAGCAAGAAAGTAACTTTTGTAAGTCATCATTCGGTAGCGCTTTCTTAATATTTTGACCAGATGGGATTTCATACTTTTTAAATGGGTATAAGTCGGCGGAAAATATTTTATCTTCAATTGCCTGGTTGATTATAGCCCGAAGCTGGCGCATATAAATACCAATAGTGCTAAAGGATTTTTTATCCTTTACCAGATAATCTTCGTACTGCTGCAAAAATGCCGGAGTTATATCATAAAGTGAAAGGTTCTTTTTGAAACCGATTATGGAATTTATAGTTGTTTGATAGGAACTGGCTGTACCAATTCTGTCAGATTTCTTGAGGTTTACAATGTATTTATCAAACCAATGTTTAAGAGCAGCATTTTTTTCGCCTGATTCAGACTTGGCGAAATAGGCTTCGTCAAAAGCCACAAAAGAAAAAACGGGCAGCTTTGAAATTACCTTCTCCGCTTTGGTTTTAATGCCATTCAGCTTTTTTCTTAATTCTTTTAAATCATCATCCCGAAGTTTAGTGCTGTTTAGTTTGCTCCAGTCTTCTTTTGTAGCATGGTATTCGGTGGAGTACCGTTTTTTATTGGGTTTCTGATATACCACCATTTTAATGAGGCACTGATTTTTTTGGTTGGGACGGGATGCCTCCAATATAAAAGAAACATATACTCTTTCTTGATCCATAATGCTTTCAGTTAAATATTACGACCACAAATGCGACCATAAAGATAGTAATAAATACTAAATAATATAGTAATAAAGGAAGAAAAAAGAAAAATAAATATTGATATTCAGTTGTTTATCAAAAAATAGAAAAGTAAAGTAAAGCAAAAATGGGCTGGGGAAAGGACTGTTAATCAGAGGGTCGTTGGTTCAAGTCCAACAGGGGGAGCTTAAAAATCAAGCACTTACAACAAAGTAGGTGCTTTTTTATTTTAGCGCTCCGACACATTTCAGACACAGCCGACTTCTTAAGGTGTCATTTTGGGACAATTTCTTTTAAGAAAGCCTTTTTCAAATTCGAGGTATGGTATGCTTTCAACTTTCTGTATTTGTTTTATTATTCGCAAACTCTTTTTGATTGGTTTACCTGCATACGATTTTTTGAAATTCTTTTTATACAGTTCGCTTTACAGGTCATCAATTTTAAAGTAAACCCCAAATGTTATTACCAGTTGCCTGTACCTCTTACTTTGGGTTTGGCTTTCGTACATACAATCGTTGAACGCTAATTACAAAATATGCCCTTTTTATTATGTTAGCCTACAAGCTTGCGCAAAAAAATTACTGCGTAAATCACGGGGTTAGCCGTCGTGCTAAAAAACGACAGTGCAACCATAAAACAGACGGCCAAAACATAAACAGAAAGTAAACCATTTTGACACGTGACCAACATACAGACTATATTTCAAACGAACAACAACTGAGCCGACACTCATTACCTACCCTTCTGTATTTTTTATTGTACTCACAAATCTTATATTTTTTACTGGTGTTCGTGAAACGAAGTTTGCCAATCCAAAAAATTAAATTAAAACAAGCTATTGGCAATGCTTAGGCATTTTCCCACCGCACATTTTTATAAATTCAATCTTTTGCCAACCGCAAATGGCACTTTGGCTTTTGCCCCAACCGCACAAGCCAACCCTTCGTCACAAGCCAAAGAGCCGTTTCTGCCATCGCACCGACAGAGTATTCGAACAACAAAACGGATTTTTTGCGTACTTTGACCAACAATAAATTTTTAGAATATAAAAGTGAGAAACGAGAATCTGACAAGGAAAGAAATCATTGACAACCGCTTAAAACAAGCGGGATGGAATGTGACTGACCGAACTCAGGTAATTGAGGAGTTTGATATTCACTTGACAGTTGTTGAAGAGGCTGAAACTCCCTACGCTGGACACCAATACAGCGACTATGTTTTATTGGGCAAGGACGGAAAACCGCTTGCCGTAGTGGAAGCCAAAAAGACTTCGGTGGACGCTGCACTTGGACGGGAACAAGCCAAACAATATTGCTACAACATTAAACAAACACAGGGCGTTGACTTGCCTTTCTGCTTTTACACCAACGGACATGATATTTACTTTTGGGATTTAGACAATTATCCACCAAAGAAAGTATATGGTTTTCCGACACGAGACGACCTTGAACGCTATGCATACATACGCAAGGCGAGAAAGCAATTAGCAGGTGAACTTATCAATACTAAAATTGCAGGACGAAATTATCAAATTGCATCCATCCGTGCCGTAATGGAAGCCGTTGAAAAACGGAAACGCAAATTTTTATTGGTAATGGCCACAGGCACAGGCAAAACAAGAACTTGCATTGCCTTGGTGGACGCATTAATGCGAGCAGGTTGGGCAGAGAGGGTTTTGTTTTTGGTTGACAGAATCGCATTGCGCGACCAAACACTGGAAGCATTCAAAGAACACTTGCCCAATGAACCACGCTGGCCAAAACAAGGCGAAAAAGAAATTGCCACCGACAGACGAATTTATGTTTCAACTTATCCAACTATGTTGAACATTATTCGCAATGAGGATAAAACATTAAGTCCGCATTTCTTCGACTTGATTGTGGTGGACGAAAGTCACCGAAGCATTTACAATACTTATCAGGAAATTCTCGATTACTTCAATACCATTACATTTGGCCTGACAGCCACACCAACGGATGTAATTGACCATAACACTTTTCAATTGTTTGAATGTGAGGATGGCGTTCCAACCTTTGCATATTCATACGAAGAAGCAGTAAATCATATTCCACCGTTCCTGAGCAATTTTCAGGTAATGAAAATCAAAACCAAGTTTCAGGACGAGGGCATAAACAAGCGGACAATTTCATTAGAAGACCAGCAAAAACTGATGCTGGAAGGAAAGGAAATTGAAGAAATCAATTACGAAGGGACTGAGATTGAAAAGAAAGTAATCAACCGTGGTACAAACGCTTTGATAGTCCGTGAATTTATGGAAGAAAGCATCAAAGATGCCAACGGAGTTTTGCCTGGCAAAACGATTTTCTTTTGCATCAGCAAAGCCCATGCAAGACGAGTAGAAGAAATTTTTGATTCGCTTTATCCTGAATACAAAGGCGAATTAGCCAAAGTATTGGTAAGCGAAGACCCAAGAGTTTACGGCAAAGGCGGATTGCTCGACCAGTTTGTAAGTAACGATATGCCACGCATTGCCATTAGCGTTGATATGCTTGATACAGGAATTGATGTTCGGGAATTAGTGAATTTGGTTTTCGCAAAACCCGTTTACAGCTACACCAAATTTTGGCAGATGATAGGCAGGGGAACTCGTTTACTCGAACCTGAAAAAATAAAACCCTGGTGCACACAAAAAGACAATTTCCTGATTC
>CAZBBO010000009.1:0-102622 GCA_964490345.1 uncultured Ferruginibacter sp. | reverse complement strand
ACGATTTCAGTTTAAAAACCAAATGGGTATTTGAAGAAGTGATTGAATATGACAGCAATTTTGAATTGGAAATTGTAGAGCAAGACCCCGATATGGATAGCATTGAAATTTTTGGGAAACTTCCTCGTCTGAAAATCAAAACACCATTAGGAGATTATAACCCTGATTTTTGCTATGCTATTAAAGGCAAAGAAGGCAACCAAATATTCCTTGTAGTAGAAGCCAAAGGCTACGAATCGTCAACCGCAATACCCGTGGATGAAAAAGGAAAGATTGACTTTGCTAAAAAGTATTTTGAGGCATTAGGCGAACACTACAGTCTTCGACAGGCTCAGACTGGCGAAAACATTAAAATTTCATTTAAAGAACGTATCAATAAAACACAATTGGCGGCATTGATAAAAATGTAAGTATTATGAAAAAAGATATAGTTTATAAACTAACTGAAAATTTTGAAGATTTTTTACACAAAACAGAAGATGGTATAGAATTTTGGTTAGCCAGAGATTTACAGCATTTACTCGGTTATGGCAAATGGGATAATTTTCAAAATGTTATAAGTAAAGCAAAAACTGCTTGTGAAATATCAGGACAGGATATTGCAGACCATTTTGCCGATGTCGGGAAAATGGTTGATATAGGTTCGGGAGCACAAAAAGAAATTGATGATGTAATGCTAACTCGTTTTGCCTGTTACTTAATTGCTCAAAATGGTGATTCCCGTAAAGAACAAATTGCTTTTGCCCAAACCTATTTTGCCATCCAAACAAGAAAAGCTGAACTCATTGAGCAAAAAATATTAGAAATTGAAAGGGTTCAAGCAAGAAACAAATTAGCGGAAACCGAAAAAGAACTTTCACACGTTATTTTTCAGCAAACGGGAGGAAACGAAAACTTTGCTTTAATACGTAGCAAAGGTGACCAAGCTTTATTTAATAGAACCACACAACAAATGAAAGATAAATGGAGTATTAAAAACAAACCATTAGCTGATTTTATGCCTACCATTTTATTAAAAGCTAAAGATTTTGCTACCGAAATTACCATTTTCAATGCCAAACAAAATCAAATGAAAACCGAAAATCAAATTTCTAGCGAGCATATTACGAATAATAAAACGGTTAGAAATACCTTGATTTCTCGTGGTATTGTTCCCGAGAACTTGCCACCAGAAGAAGATGTGAAAAAGATTGAACGCAAACTAAAATCGGAAGAAGTTAAGTCACTAAAAGAAAACAAAGGATTTAAAAACAACAACGAAGAATAGTATGGCAGAACAAGATTTTATAAAAGCAGGATTTACGGTGGTTGGAACAGAAAACAATGAAAACAAATTGTTGAGTTTTCTGAAAGAGAACTACCCTAACGTAATCCGTGACACCGAAATAAATTTAGAAGAACTAAAAGCTGTTTTGGATTTGCCCATTGACGAAAAGGTAAACGGTTACGGATTAAACTTTGTGGGCAGAAACTTTGCCCGAGCTAAATATGCTCAAAAAACAGAAAAGGAATTGCGCCTGAATAACACGTTGAGTAAGAATATTGATACAACAGAAAACTTAGTTTTGAAAGGCGATAATTTAGATAGTCTGAAAATTCTGAAAAACCATTACAGCGGACAAATCAAGTGTATCTACATAGACCCGCCTTACAATACCACCAATGATGAATTTGTTTATCCAGACAAATTTGATAAAGAAGAAGCCGAAGTATTAGGCTTAACCAACCTAAGCGAAGACGATTTTGCAAGAATGGATTTTAGCTTCAAAACCAAAAAGAGCCATAACGGTTGGTTGGCTTTTATGTATCCTCGTCTATTATTGGCAAGAGACTTATTGAGCAAAGAAGGTGTAATTTTTATAAGCATTGATGACAATGAACAAGCCAACTTAAAATTACTTTGTGATGATATATTTGGCGAGGAGAATTTTGTAACCACATTTACGAGAGTAACAAAGAAAGGCGGTAAATCCTCTGACGCAACTGCAAAAAATCACGATTATGTTTTGACCTATGTAAAAAACATTAATCAAGCTAAATTACAAGGTGTTTCACATAATGATGGTGGCTATTCAAATCAAGATGAATATTTTGAAGAACGAGGCTTCTATAAAATCAATCAGACTCTTGACTATGATAGTTTAAGCTATGTTAAATCGCTTGATTATCCGATAGAAATAGATGGAGAAACACTTTATCCAGGAGGCGAAAAAGAAATTTGGGAATCAAGACAAAGTGGTAAACACGGTAGAGCTGATTGGGCTTGGAGATGGAGCAAAGACTTATACGAGTTTGGTTTAAAAAACGGTTTTATTGAAGTGAAACGTGGTGGTAATCGTCCTCGCATTTACACAAAGACATATCAAAACGTAAAAATTGTAAAGGAAGCTGACGGATATAAAATTGTTAAAATCGAACGTTCAAAACCTTTATCAACCTTAGAGTTTACAGAGAACAAATATTCAAATGACAATGCTACTAAGGCTATTGATGAAATAATAGGAAAAGGAGTTTTTGAATATACCAAACCGCCTGAATTAATTAATCAATTAGTAAAGCTAATAAACGAAGAGGATTTTATAGTTCTTGATTTCTTTGCAGGTTCAGGGACAACAGGTCAATCGTTAATGGAATTGAACAAAGATGGTGGTAAACGAAAATTTATACTTTGCCAAATTGACGAACCAATAGACCCTGTAAAGAAAAAAGATGCTTATGAGTTTTGCACTATAAACAACTTGCCACATTTCATTTCAAGTATAACAATTGAACGCATAAAAAGAGCAGGTGAAAAAATTGCCAAAGACGTTGAAACCGAAAACAGCAAAGTGGGAATGTTTGAAGAAGATAAAAAGCAAGTTCCAGATATTGGCTTTAAAGTATTTGACAGCGTTGAAGCACCAAAACTGAAAGTAGATGACAAAGGACAAATTTCATTTACAGTAAATGAAAGTGATACTTTAAGTCGTATTTACAATATGATTTTCACCATTGGTTTAGACGAGCCAACACAAATTCCAAAAGAAGTAATAAAAGATTGCATTTATAAAATCGGTAACCATTACTACATCACCAACAGCGAGAAAATTACAAGCGATGATTACGCAAACGCTATTAAGGCTTCGGCAGGCTCAGCCGGCAAAGTGTTTATTGACGGTTGGACAGCCAGCCTAAATGGAACTTTGCAGAATTATAAAGAAGATGTGAAGATTGTGTTTTAAAGAAAGAAAATGAACAAACAAGCCAACACTTACAACCACACACATTGCTAAACCACTCAAGTAACAAACCCTAAAATTCACAAGGAGCTTATGCCTATTGACAAACCATATCATAGAAATTTTAGAGAGTTGATAAAAGGAAATAATTCTGGCTACAGTAGTTGGGCTTTTATAGTTGACAAAGAGTATGCAAAAACACCTCATCATTATACAAGAGGCTTTTTAATTCTACAAGAGGACATTAAAATCCTTTTTGAATATATTGAACCTGCAGACATTAATCTAATGACGTTCTCATACAGAATTCACGAATTGTTAATGAGAACCTGCATTGAAGTTGAAGCTAATTTTAAGGCTATTTTACGAGAAAACATTTATTCACCGACATACCGAAATGGTTCTAAAGCTGGGCAACTTAGAACTGAGGAGTTTTGGAATATTAACGACTATTTCAAAATCAATAAGACACATCATTTAGACAACTATTGCGTGGAGTTTCCTTTTTGGAGAGGACACAAAAACAGATACCAACCATTCGCTGAATGGCAATCAAATTCTTCATTATCTTGGTATCAAGCATACAATGAAACCAAACACGACAAGAATGATAAATTTGAACTTGCTAATTTTGAAAATCTGATTAAAGCTTTTGCAGGACTTTTCGCTTTATTGTCTTCGCAATTTAACTGTGAAAGTTTTCAGCCAGGAAGCACGTCATTGTCAGTTGGTGTTGACAGCTACTTTGACGGTAAATTTGGAATTGGCGAATATTTGAAAGTAGAGTTTCCGAAAAACTGGGCAGACTCAGAGAAATACGATTTCGATTGGAGCGTTTTAAAGAATGAAAAAAATCGATTTCAAAAGCTTGACTATAATGCAATTTGAAATGAATAAAGAGAAAACAACTACAGCCAACATGAACTGTGCATAAAACCAAATAATTTTTAAGGTTTTCGTGAACAGTAATGGGGTTGATAAATTGTGCCCTTGCTTGCCACAGCCTACACTTGTTTTAAGAGTTTATTCATCACTACCACTAATGCTTGTTTTCCGGTTTTCCCGTTTACCCACAACCTTAAAAAACACCACTGAATTACTCTTAAACTAGGAAGTAACAGTTATTTCTTATTGTGTTGGTTTTTGGTGGCACTCCCTTTACAATTTCTTAATTTGCAGAAATGAAAAAATGGGTTTCAATTGGGATTTTATTTTTTTTCACCATCATCATTGCTGGTTTTATACAACCTGAAAAAAGGATAACAAAAGCTGCGTTAGGACAGCGATTATTTAATGAGCCTATATTATCCCTCGATTCTTCTGTAAGCTGTGCTAGCTGCCATAAACCGGAATTCGCATTTGCAGATACTATTGCTTTCAGTGTAGGTATTGGCGGTAAATTAACCACTCGAAATACTCCTTCGGTACTCAATATGAAAAACCGACCTTATTTCTTTTGGGATGGCAGGGCCTCATCGCTCCAAGAGCAGGCTTTAATGCCCATTCAAAACCCGGATGAAATGGGCTTACCTATTGAAGATGCTGTTATACGCCTACGAGAGCACCCTGAATACAGGAAATTGTTTAAGCGTGTATTCGGTACCTTACCCAATAAGAAAAACTTGGCAGCCGCCCTGGCTGCATTTGAAGAAACACTGGAAACGGTAAATAGCCGCTTTGATGATTGGAGCAATGACCTGGGTGAACTTACTGAAGAAGAAGAACGAGGAAGAGTACTCTTTGTGGGCGATAAAGCCAAATGTTTCAACTGTCATTCAATGGTAGATTTTACTGATGATGATTTTAAAAACATCGGACTATATGATGGGAATACACTCAACGACCGGGGGCGTTTTGACATTTCGAGAGATTCTGCTGATATGGGGAAGTTTAAAACTCCCGGCCTTCGTAACATCGCCGTAACAGCTCCCTACATGCATAATGGCATGTTTCAAACTTTAGAACAAGTATTGGCATATTACAACTTCACCAGCCATTTTGTTGATGATCCTATTAATATAGATACCGAATTAACCCGCCCACTGGGGCTTTCAGCGGCAGAAAGAAGAGATATTATTGCATTTTTGAAAACCTTAACAGACCGTTCCTATGTAAAAAAGGCATTTAACGAAAATTAGGTACTATATTAGCTATTAATACAATAGATTGTTTAATTAAACTTTAGCAACATGGAAGGACCAAAACCAAAAATATTACTTTGCGAAGATGATCCCAATTTAGGGATGGTTTTAAAGAATTATCTCGAATTAAATGATTATGATGTTACGCTTGAGCGTGATGGTCGTTTGGGCCTCGCTGCATTTCAACGTGAAAAGTTTGACTTATGCCTATTAGACGTTATGATGCCTAATATGGATGGATTTACTGTAGCCGAAGAAATACGGGATATCAATCCTGATGTGCCGTTGTTTTTCCTTAGCGCAAAGACAATGAAAGATGATATCATTCAGGGATATAAGTTAGGTGCTGATGATTACATCACCAAGCCTTTTGATAGCGAAGTGTTGCTGCATAAAATAAAAGCTATCCTTAAGCGTAATGAAGAACTGCACCGCGAAGAAGCGAATGCTGAATTCGATTTTGGCAGTTACCACTTTAACCCACGTTTACGTGAGTTAACGGTGAATGGCAAGGTGCAAACACTTTCTCCTAAAGAAAATGAGCTTTTAAAAATGCTTGCAGAGTATAAGAATGATTTATTGCCTCGTGAAACTGCATTGAAAAAGATTTGGGGCAGTGATACGTATTTCAATGGGCGTAGTATGGATGTATATATTGCCAAACTACGTAAGTATTTGAAAGAAGATCCTAAGCTTGAAATTGTAAATATTCATGGCAATGGATTCCGTCTCGTTGAATCTGCTTAATAATTGATTAATCAAATAACTTTTGGGAAGCGCCGCCTTTGTGCGGCGTTTTCTTTAAGTGCTTGTATGCTTTTTCTGTTGCTTCTCTTCCCCGTGCGGTACGAATCAAAAATCCTTCCTGAATAAGAAACGGTTCATACACTTCTTCTAACGTTCCCGGTTCTTCACCTACTGCCATTGAAATATTATTTAGTCCAACCGGCCCGCCTTTAAACTTATCAATAATAACCGATAAAATTTTATTATCCATTTCATCCAATCCAAAGGCATCCACCTGCAATGCTTTAAGTGCGTGTTCAGTTATTGCCATATCAATAATGCCATTCCCAACAACTTGTGCAAAATCACGAACACGCCTCAGCAAGCCGTTGGCAATACGTGGTGTACCTCTGCTTCGACCTGCAATTTCTGCTGCTGCATCACTGGTGATGCGGATACCCAGGATACCGGAGCTACGAGTAACTATTTTTTGTAGTGTAGCCTGATTATAATATTGTAATCTTGATTTAATTCCAAATCGTGATAGCAAAGGTGCTGTGAGCAAACCACTTCGGGTTGTGGCACCAATTAAAGTAAACGGATGAAGAGTTAGTTGAACACTCCGAGCTCCCGGCCCTGAGTCAATCATAATGTCAATTCTAAAATCCTCCATTGCACCATATAAGAACTCTTCCACAACGCTGCTTAGGCGATGTATTTCATCAATAAACAATACATCATGGGGTTCAAGAGCAGAAAGCAAGCCTGCTAAATCAGCAGCTTTTTCAATAACAGGACCGGATGTTTCCCGAATATTTACACCCAATTCATTTGCAACAATCCGTGACAGGGTTGTCTTTCCTAATCCCGGAGGGCCATGAAAAAGAATGTGATCCAGAGCTTCTCCCCGTTGTTTTGCAGCCTTAATAAAAACACGAAGGTTATCTATAATCTGTTGCTGTCCGCTAAATTCATCCATCAATTCCGGCCTAATGCTATTCTCAAACTCCTTATCGGCAGCCAGCATATTTTCTTTGCGATTATTGAGGTTGGGGTTACTCATAGCCTGTAAAGCTAAACAATTTAGTGCGGCACAAAAAATCAACCCGCATTGGCCACTTGATGAACTGCATCTGCCAATTCCTTAATAAGGGAAGAATTTCTTTCTATTGAATTACCAACAACAATAATATCTGCGCCATGCTTAGCATTTAGATATGCCTTTTCCGGCTGCGATATACCACCTCCAATGATTAATGGCAAAGTGGTATTCAATGATACTGCAGTAATCATCTCTTCAGAAACTGGTTTTTGTGCGCCACTTCCGGCATCAAGATAAATAAGTTTCATACCAAGCATCTCCCCTGCCATAGCTGTACAAACAGCAATATCAGGTTTGTCATTTGGAATGGGAGTAGCATTGCTGATGTATGATACTGTTGTTGGAGCACCACCGTCAACTACAATATATCCTGTAGAAATAACTTCTAATCCGCTTTGCTTCACAGTTGGTGCAGAAATTACATGCTGACCAATTAATAATTCAGGGTTACGGCCGCTTATTAATGACAAATACAATAAAGCATCTGCATGCCCAGTAACCTGTGCAGGACTACCAGGAAATAATAATACCGGAATGGTTGAGCGCTCCTTTATTCCACGCACACAGTGCTCCATCTTGCCGGAAACCATCAGGCTTCCGCCCACAAAAAAATAATCAACTCCGGCATCCAATGCTCTTAATGTAATGTCATCTAATGAACGTTCATTTACTTTATCAGGGTCAATTAAAATAACAAATGACTTTTTGCCTTCGCTTTTCCTTTTTTGTATAGAAGTATATATACTGTTTGTCATAATGAGGTGCCTGCTGCAAAAATGAACATTATTTAAGAATTACCGAAATATTAACCGCATTGATTTTACACTGAATTCATTCCCTGGTATTTATCAGTAATTTTGATGCATGAAAAACTTCTTACACGAATTGTCTTTTAAAACATCGCGAAGCGGTGGAAAAGGAGGTCAAAACGTGAATAAAATAGAAAGCAAGGTTGAAGCGATATGGAATTTCAGCTCTTCTTCATTAATCGGAGAGGGTGAAAAAGAAATAATTAGAAAAAGACTAAAAAGTCGTTTAAACCGAAAAGGAAATCTTTCGGTGGTAGTTGATACCAATCGCTCTCAATTAGAAAATAAGGAGGCTGCCATTGAACGGATACACCAGTTGGTAAGCAAGAGTTTAGAAAAACAAAAATTAAGAATTGCTACTCATCCTACTGCTATATCAAAAGAAAAACGAATTGAAAGAAAGCTTCACCAATCCGAAAGAAAGCAATTAAGACGAAAAATAATACCCTAATCTCATCCGAATCTCAAAATATGTTTACGCTTTTAAAACGAAAACATCTATGAAAGGCAGATACATCCTATTTTTCGTTTGTACGTTATTGTTAGTAATTATGGCGGGTGCTATCGCCATAAAACCTACTCCCATAACCATTGAAATTCCACAAGGATGGCCGCAACCTACTAACAATCCTTTTACAAAAAACACGCTCACTGAAGAGGGATTTCAATTAGGGCGTAAGCTATTTTATGATAGTAGGCTTAGTAGGGACAGCACGGTAAGCTGTGCTAGTTGTCATCAGCAATTTTCAGGATTTGCTACTTTTGATCATGATGTAAGCCATGGAATAAACAATGGGCTTACCACTCGAAACGCTCCCGGTTTATTTAATCTTGTTTGGATGAAAACTTACCATTGGGATGGTGGAATAAGCAGTCTTGAAACCCAGGCTTTGTCGCCACTTACTGCACCCAATGAAATGGGAGAAACGGCACATGGAGCTGTAGCAAAAATAAAAAGCGACCCCGATTATGTAAAAATGTTCCACGCAGCTTTTGGCAGTAAGAAAATCACTGAAAAGAGAATGCTCAATGCGCTCGCCCAGTTTACATCAACACTTGTAAGCGGGAATAGTAAATACGATAAAGTAATGCATGGAATGGCAACCTTTCACCGCGTTGAAGAAAGAGGGTACACCGTTTTTAAAAAACATTGTGCATCCTGCCATGAAGAGCCCCTTTTTACCGATAACACTTTTAGAAACATTGGCCGGCCGCTTAACCGATTTAATGATATAGGCCGTATGGCCATTACAAAGAACCCAGAAGATTCACTATTGTTTCGTGTACCTACACTTAGAAACATACAGGTCACTTATCCTTACATGCATGATGGAAGTATTTTTTCAGTACCCCAGGTGATAGACCATTATCGTTTCCATGTAGATACCTCCCAGCCCACACTGGATCAGAAATTAAAAAACAGAATTAATATGTCGGATCGTGAACGCGATGAACTTACGTATTTTTTATATACCCTCACAGACAGCACATTTTTAAACAACAAAAGATTTAGTCGCCCACATAATATAAAAGAACCCCAACCCATCCATCTTCATTAATTAAGTTGAGGCAAACAGATTAAAAGCTTTAACATGATTAATTGGATAAAACCAGGATGATTCTTTTTAGCTTCCTTTTCATTCAATATTGAATTCGATAAAGAATAATAATGTGCTCCATTATACTGCTATCGCTTTCTTCCTGCCGGGTTTTTATTTACATTTGACGAAACATTTTGGTTGAGCAGTATAAAAAAATTAGCCGGGCAAACAATGTGGTATGGACTTCCTACCATAGCCAGCAGGTTCCTGGGCTACCTGATGAACATGGCATTGCCGTTTTTTGTGGCCATGCCCGGAGACACTGCAGACCTTGTACAGGTTTACACTATTATTCCCTTTTTGAATGTGCTCTATTCTTATGGAATGGAAACGGCTTATTTTAGGTTTGCACAAACACATGATAAACAAAAACTTTACAATACACTTTCAATCTCTCTTCTGTGTAGCACAGTCATCTTCAGTTTATTATTGTTGCTTTTCAAAAGCAACATTACATCGGTGGCAGATTTAGAGCAGAGTCCGAATTTTGTATTATGGATGATTGCTATAATTGCAGTTGACAATTTAGCAACTCTCCCATTTGCCCGATTACGTTTAGAAAATCGTCCGAAGCGATATGCCTCGGCTCGCATTGCCGGTATAACGTTAAATGTAATTATCGTTTTTACTTTTGTGGGATATCTCCCTGCTCATCTGGAAAAGAATCCGGATAGCCTTTTCTCGTTGGTATTTAATAAAAATATAGGTTTGGGTTATTACCTGATTGGTAATTTATGCGGCAGCCTTTTTACGTTATTAATATTAAGTAAAGAATTAAAAAAGATTCGCTTTTCTTTTGACAGAGTATTATGGAAAGAGGTAATAAAATATAGTGCACCTCTGGTTATAGTAGGTTTGGGAGGTATGACAAATGATGTAATGAGCAGGCTTATATATCGTCATGCAGTAGGCTTGCCCCTTGACCAGGCAAATCATGAATTGGGGGTGTTTGCTAATATCTTTCGTATAGCCTTACTTGTTACCATAATGATTCAGGCATTTAGAATGGCAGCAGAACCGTTTTTCTTCAACCAGAGCAATCATGATAATGCGCCAAAGACCTATGCCAGAATAACTAAGTTTTTCGTTATAGCCTGTTGTTTTATGTTTTTATTTATTGCACTCTTCCTCGATATTTTTAAATGGATTTTTGTGCACTTCGCTAATCCACGATGGGCAGAGGGTTTGGAGATTGTTCCACTGTTAGCTTTAGGAAATATCTTTTTAGGTGTGTATTACAACCTGAGCATTTGGTACAAACTAACTAATAAAAATAACTATGGTGCTGTTATCACTTTAATTGGTGCCGCCATAACTATTATTGCCAATATAGTCCTTATTCCAATATGGCATTATGCAGGAGCGGCAGTAGCCACATTTTTATGTTACTCCTTTATGATGGTATGCAGTTATTTATGGGGACAAAAGCACTATCCGGTTCCTTATCCGACAAAAAAGCTCATTGGCTATTTGGTTACCGTTGTATTATTATATGGTACTCATAGATTAATCACCTGGATATTGCCTGAGCGACTATGGTTATCTGTTATTCTGGGAATAATATTAACCGGACTATTTGCGTTGCTTATCTTCAATACAGAAAAAAGAGAAATAACCCGAATGATTGAATCACTTAAGAAGAAGCCTTTAAGCACTTAATAATACTTTTGCCAAATGAGATAGAGCACTTTTAACTCTGCATTGGAGAATACACCATTGGTGGCCCCAGATAAGAAGTGGCGCCTGAATGCCACCCTTGCTGATGCAGGATTCTTCATATCATAACCAATCATTTTTAAGGCATACTCACCATTAAAATCTTTGGGTACATTAACTTTTGAAGTATCACCATACCAATATCCAAATCCTTGCTTTGCCAACAGTTCCCAGGGAAATAAAATACCAGGGTCTTGTTTACGGCTTGGTGCAATATCTGCATGTCCAATAAAATTGCCTGTTGGAATATTATACATTGATTTTAATTTATTCAAAAGTGCCAGTAATGCATTTATTTGTGCAGAAGCAAAAGGTTCACTACCATTATTATCCAATTCAATACCAATTGAAACCGAATTGATATCCTCTACCTGCCCCCAACGAGACACCCCTGCATGCCAAGCGCGCAGATAGTCGTTTAAGATATGATATACAGTACCCTCTTTACAAATCACATAATGAGCACTTACCTCACGCTTTGAAGAGGTAAAGGTGCTTAACGTTTGACTACAATTTTCCTGAGCCGTATGGTGGAGAATTACAAAATGTGGCTTACGTAGATTAAAATTTGTGGTGCCCACCCAATGTTTTGGCTGTTGTATGGAATCTGAAAAGGGCAATCCGGGGTTTGCCCGAAGCGTTTTAGCAAACTTTTTTGTTTGTTGCCTGTATATTTTATTTGATGAAGAATAAGGTTGTTTAGCACATCCAAACATAACTCCCAATAATACTAAAGCAAGAATACTATACCAATGAATTGACTTTATCATTTTGGTTTAACTAAATTTAAATTCAAAATTACCAATATCATATCATTTCAGATATCTTCATCACATGGCAATATTTTTGCTATCTAACATAATAAGGGAGGCTGATAAATGACCAAAAAATAAACCCTAACTTGAATTATGTGTTTAATAGTATTCGCCAATCATGTTCATCCAAATTATCCGCTTTTGCTACTTGCAAATAGAGATGAATTTTATATGCGTCCTACCAGAAATGCTCAATTTTGGACATCAGAGTTACATCCTGAAATACTTGCCGGGAAAGATTTACAAGCAGGAGGCACTTGGTTAGGAATTTCCAAAACAGGAAAATGGGCTGCACTCACCAATTACCGTGATATAAGAAACATAAAGCCCCATGCCCCTTCCCGAGGTGAGATAATCCTTCATTTATTAAAAACGAATATTTCGCCTGAAAAATATTTAATGCAAATCAGCAAAAATGCCAAGGAATATAATGGCTTTAATTTATTGGTGGGTGATAAAACGGGCATCTTTCACTACTCTAATGAATCAGATAAGATTACTACCATTGAAACCGGCATACACGGACTCAGCAATGCTTTGCTTAACACTCCGTGGCCTAAATTACAAAACGCAAAGAGTGAGTTTGCTAAATATATAAATGAAAATAACCTAACACCCTCTTCTCTTTTTGAAATCCTTACCAATGAAAATTTGGCTAATGATACCCAATTACCTCAAACCGGACTTTCGTTAGAAATGGAGCGTGCCGTTTCTCCCATTTTTATAAAAACAAAAAAATACGGAACGCGATGCTCTTCAATATTAATGATTGATAAAAGTGGGAAAGTAAATTTTATTGAGCGCAGTTTTATTCCGGGGCAAAAAACAGTAGCAACAGAACAATCATTTGAATTTTATATATCGAGGAAATGATAGCACAAAAAAAACTCAAATAAGCGCGTCCTCTCCAAATGACTATACCAAACAGAACTCTTAACAGGGAGAAGGTAAGCTATTTACATCTCCTCACATATTCCTCCTATACTGCCCACCTACACTATATAGCGCATGGGTAATCTGTCCTAAGCTGCAGTACTTAACCGTCTCCATCAACTCCTCAAATAAATTGCCATTATTAACTGCTACCTGTTTTAATCTCTGCAACATTTCATTTGCCCTATCATTATGTCGTTCTTGAAAAGCAGCAAGTGTGGATATTTGAAATTCTTTTTCTTCCTTTGTCGCTCTTATAACTTCATTAGGTAAAATGGTTGGTGAGCCATCCTTGCTTAAAAAAGTATTTACACCAATAATAGGATACTCGCCTTTATGTTTCAGGGTTTCATAATACAAGCTCTCTTCTTGAATTTTATTGCGTTGATACATTCGTTCCATTGCACCCAATACGCCTCCGCGCTCGGTGATACGATCAAACTCCTGCATAACAGCTTCTTCTACCAAATCGGTAAGGCTCTCGATGAGAAATGAACCCTGAATAGGATTTTCATTCTTTGCGGTACCCAGCTCCCGGTTGATGATTAGTTGAATAGCCATTGCCCTGCGTACACTCTCTTCAGTAGGCGTAGTAATAGCCTCATCGTAAGCGTTTGTGTGCAGTGAATTACAATTATCATAAATAGCATACAATGCTTGTAAAGTGGTACGGATATCGTTAAAATCTATTTCTTGTGCATGTAAGCTGCGTCCACTTGTTTGAATATGATACTTTAGTTTTTGGCTTCTGCTATTAGCATGATATTTATACTTCATTGCCTTTGCCCAAATACGACGGGCAACACGCCCAATTACACTATATTCAGGATCCATACCATTACTAAAAAAGAACGAAAGATTTGGTGCAAAATCGTCAATCTTCATTCCACGGCTTAAATAATACTCTACAAAAGTAAACCCATTAGCCAAGGTAAAGGCAAGCTGTGATATAGGATTTGCACCTGCTTCTGCAATATGATAGCCACTAATACTTACACTATAAAAATTCTGCACCTTGTGCTCAATAAAATATTCTTGCACATCACCCATTAACTTCAAAGCAAATTCCGTAGAAAAGATACATGTGTTTTGAGCTTGATCTTCTTTTAAAATATCTGCCTGAACCGTTCCTCTCACAGTGCTGAGTGCACGTTTTTTTATTTCATTATACACCTCTTCCGGCAAAACATCCTTACCACTCAATCCCAACAATCGAAGCCCTAATCCATCATTTCCATTGGGCAATGAGCCAAGTAATTTTCCTGATTCGGGAATAACCACCTCGCTGTTTGTTCCCATATAGCGGGGGAGTTTTTTAATATCATTACGTGATTCAATGGCTTTATTAACCTGCTCTTGCAAATTATTTTCAACAATATATTTTTCACACTGCTGGTCAATAGCGGCATTCATAAAAAAGGCAAGCAAGATGGGTGCAGGACCATTGATGGTCATACTCACCGATGTTTTAGGATTGCATAAATCAAAACCGCTATACAATTTCTTTGCATCATCCACAGTGGCAATACTCACTCCGCTATTGCCCACCTTACCATAGATATCAGGACGATAAGCCGGATCTTCTCCATATAAAGTAACGCTATCAAATGCAGTGCTAAGTCGTTTTGCAGGCTGGCCAATACTTACATAATGAAAGCGGCGGTTGGTGCGTTCAGGCCCGCCTTCTCCCGCAAACATTCGCGTGGGATCTTCTCCCTCCCGTTTTAATGGGAAGACTCCTGCAGTATAGGGAAATTCACCGGGAACGTTTTCCTGTAATTGCCAATATAATATATCTCCCCAATCATTGAAGCGAGGCAATTCTACCTTGCGAATAACTGTACCGGACAAGCTTTTAGTAATAAGCGGTTGCCTGATTATCTTATCACGCACTTTAAATTCATAAAATTCCTCGTTATATCGCCTACGCATATCTCCCCAATCCTCAACCAGTTTTTTACACATCGGATCAAGTTGTAACTCAAGCTCATCTATTTTTTGATGAATAGCTGCATGAGTTTCTTCTTTTACTAAGGAGATGGTTCCTTTAAGCATATACAATGATGATGCAATAATCTGTTGTTTCTTAGCCCATTCATCATATAGCCTTATAGCATCAGTAATTTCTGACAAATACCGAACCCTTCTGCCGGGAATAATAGTTGATTTACTGGAGGTATCTTTTGTGTGGCGGTGATGAATAATTTCTCCTCTAAATGCCACTCCTGTTTTTTCTTTAATTTTTTCCATCAACCGCTCAAACAATTCATTCACTCCGGGGTCATTAAATTGTGCTGCAATAGTTCCAATTACCGGCAGGTCTTCATCCTTGGCATCCCACAGCAAGTGATTCCGTTTATATTGCTTACGTACATCATGTAATGCATCCAGTGCATTTGCTTTATCAAACTTGTTGAGGCAAACCACATCAGCATAATCAAGCATATTAATTTTTTCCAATTGAGACGGAGCGCCATATTCTGGTGTCATCACATACATAGAAACATCGCAAAAATCTAATATAGATGAATCACTTTGTCCTACGCCTGCGCTTTCTAAAATCACAAAATCAAAGCCGGCATTACAGCAAATTTCAATCGCTTCTTTAACATGCGCACTAAGTGCCACATCGCTTTCACGCGTTGCCATACTACGCATATATGCACGTGGTGAGCTTATCGAATTCATTCTTATTCTATCGCCCAGTAAAGCACCGCCGGTTTTCTTTTTACTTGGGTCAACCGAAATAACTGCAATTGTTTTATCTGTATATAAATTCAAGAAACGTCTTACTATTTCATCTGTAACACTGCTTTTGCCTGCACCGCCGGTACCGGTAATTCCAAGTATCGGAATCGTTTTAGTATGCTTCTTCTTTTCCGGCTCATACTTTCCATTTTCCGCATTGGTAATTTGTCTGGCTACTTTTCGCACATCAATCACCTCTCCCAATGTCATTGGTCTTGTATAATCACCGGTTCCATTCAATGCAAAGCGACATTGGTTAACAACATCTTCAATCATACCAACCAATCCCATCTTTCGGCCATCATCAGGACTATAAATCTTGGAAATACCATAAGCCTCCAGTTCTTCAATTTCTGAAGGCAAAATAGTACCACCACCACCACCAAAAATTTTGATATGGCTGCATCCATTTTCATTCAAAAGATCCTTCATGTATTTGAAGAACTCCATGTGTCCTCCCTGATAACTGCTAATAGCAATACCTTGCGCATCTTCTTCAATAGCACATTCAACAATTTCTGCAACACTACGGTTGTGTCCAAGGTGAATAATTTCTGCGCCCTTACTCTGCAAAATCCGGCGCATAATATTAATGGCGGCATCATGGCCATCAAACAGGGATGCTGCAGTTACAATACGAACATTAATTGTTTCACTCATGAAATCAAGACTTTAAAACAGGCTCAAAATTAACTCATTTTAAAGGTGAGCGCTGCAAATTCTTCAATAGAAAGAGTTTCTGCCCTTCGATTAAATAATTCATCCTTCAAAATTTCGGGAATAAATAGCCCTTTTACCGCATTACGCATAGTTTTACGCCGCTGGTTAAATGCTGTTTTAACTAAAATGCGATAATCGGATTCTGAACGATAAACCGGCTCTCTACCCTTTCTTTCCAGTATTATAACTCCGCTTTGCACCTTTGGAGGGGGATTAAAAGAATGAGGCGGCACATCAAAGAGATACTTAATATCGTAATAGGGTTGTATCAAAGCGCTCAGCACTCCATATATTTTATTACCCGGTGCAGCCGCTGCTCGTAGGGCAACTTCCTTTTGAAACATACCAATAATTACCGGCACTTTATCTTTCCATTCCAATATCTTAAACAAGATTTGAGAAGAGATATTGTAGGGAAAATTGCCGATTATAATAAACGGCTCTTCAAATGGTGCATCAATATCTAAAAAACTCTTCTGTATTATCTTACCCTGTAATGAAGGAAATTCTCTTTTAAGATAATCTACCTTTTCTCCATCTATTTCTACTGCCTTAAAATCTATATCCGGGATTTTTATTAAATGTTGAGTTAATGCACCCCCGCCCGGGCCCACTTCTAGCAAATGAGTAAATGATTGTTCTTTAAGAGTAGAAATAATAAGATTAATTATATTTTCATCCTTTAAAAAATGCTGTCCCAACGACTTTTTTAGCTTGTGCTCCATGTTATTACAAAGCTAATCAACTCTTAGCCACAATGTATAACGGTTTACTTTGTAATTTTGTCAAAACAACAGCGGTAAAATATGAATGAAAAAAAACCTATAATTGGATTTACCTGTGGTGATATAAATGGAATTGGGCCTGAGCTTATAATAAAAACACTGAGTGATAGTCGCATGCTGGAGTTATTTACTCCTATAATTTTTGTGAACAACAAGGTGTTGAATTTTTACCGTAAGAGCTTACCCGACATTCATTTTAATTATGCTCATATAAAAGACTACAGTCGTATCAATCAAAAGCAAATTAATCTTATTAATTGCTGGGAAGAGGAAGCCGTTATTACGCCGGGTGTTTTAAATGAAACCGGAGGGAAATACGCCGTAAAAAGTTTACTTGAAGCAGCAAAAGCATTGAAGGAAGGAAAGATTGATGCGTTAGTTACGGCACCCATACATAAAAAGAATGTGCAATCGGCCGAATTTAATTTTACCGGGCACACTCCTTATTTCAAACACCTATTTAATGCCGGAGACGTAGTAATGATGATGATAGCTGAAAATATGCGCATAGCATTACTTTCAGAACATATCCCGGTAAAGGATATTGCCACACAAGTTACCCGTGAAAATATTCTTTCAAAATTAAATTTAATAAATCAGTCGCTTAAAAAAGATTTTGGTGTTATTAAGCCACGTATTGCCGTTTTAGGCTTAAATCCTCATTCAGGAGATTTGGGATTGGTAGGAAAAGAAGAGGAGGAAACTATTAAACCCACACTTAAGGAAGCTCGCCAGCGTGATATTATGTGCTTTGGCCCTTATAGTGCTGATGGTTTTTTTGCACATAGTCAATACCAACGATTTGATGCCGTATTAGCTATGTACCATGACCAGGGACTTATACCTTTTAAATCCCTTGCCTTAGGTGAAGGAGTAAACTATACCGCCGGGTTACCGGCTATTCGCACATCACCAGACCATGGCACTGCCTTTGATATAGCCGGGAAAGGAGAAGCTGTTGAATCGTCATTTAGAGAGGCTGTTTTTAAAGCAATTGATATTTATGCACAACGCAACGACTTTGTTGATATGCATAAAAATCCGCTGAAACGAATGAGTGCTGCGATCATGCGAAATGCTGTTGACGAAAAAATAAATGAAGATTAAGCAAGTATCTAAGTTTTTATATACCATTGCAAGTCTTCAACAAACTTATTAAAAGCCAACTCTCCTTTTGCTGTAAGCTTGCAAATAGTTTGAGGGTAACTAACCTTAAAACTTTTCTTCAATTCAATATATCCAGCCTTTTTTAACTTGTTTAACTGAACGCTCAAGTTACCGCCTGAGGTTTTTGTTTCTCCTTTTAGAAACACAAAATCAGCTTCACGCTTACGCATTAATAAACTCATTATAGTAAGCCTAACCTGCCCAAGTAATAGAGAATCGAGCGCTTTATATTCCATTATTTAATTAAATCTTTAGGTTTTCTTACAATTTATCAATAATTATTTACAATTTTATTTTCTCAAAAAGAGAAAGCTCATTTTCAAACATCGATCTGACTTTATCAGATTTTTATAAGAAAATATTCCATCATCAGGAATTAATCTGCTGCATTTCACAATTATCAATTCGGCACCCTCATTTCAAAATAGCAAACGCCACACATATTATAATGTTTTTATATTGATTGGTTAATAAAACAGGTTCCATAAGTTCTCCCTCTTATAGCACTCAGAAATCACTTTAACCTGTTGGCCTTGGTTACTAAACCAATACAAAGTATTTATAATAATGATTAATTTTTTAATCTTTCAAATAAATATAAATTAGTTTACAATACAAACATAAAACAATTAAATAAAATTTATTTTAGTGTTATACGCTAATTTGTTCTGCAGAGAAACACATCAATAACTACCTATATTTCAAATAGTTATAACTAAGGTTATAAACAAGAAATGGGTAATTAGCAGAAAAAATAATTACAAACAAATTAAAAATTAATTTTTTTTTGTGGCCTCAATTTGTAATTTAGCAATAGAATTTAATGGGTTAGTAAGTACAAAGGGTCAACAGAAATGTTGACCCTTTTACTATTTATTCATTGAATATTTTTTATTTTTCAATTTCAAAATTTTCACTTCATTTTATTTTTCGCTTTCACATTTAAAAAGTGAACTTTTGTTTTTTATCATTCCCGGTTTAGCTGTTACATTTATTGCATGAGTAAAACGAAAACAACATTCATTTGTCAAAATTGTGGTGTAGAGAGTCCCAAATGGTCCGGTAAGTGTCCATCATGTAATCAATGGAATACCATGGTGGAAGAAGTAATTATAAAAGGCAATGACAGGTTACGTGGTGAAGAATGGAAAGAAGGAAGTAATAAAGTAAAAACAGTTTTACTAAATGATATTTCAACCCACCATGAACAGCGCATTCAATTATCTGACCAGGAGTTAAACCGTGCATTAGGCGGAGGAATTGTTAAAGGTTCTATCGTGTTAATTGCCGGTGAACCAGGCATTGGAAAGTCAACCTTGTTTTTGCAAATGGGTTTAAGCCTCCAAGGCCTTACCGTTCTTTACATATCGGGGGAGGAGAGTGAGCAGCAAATTAAGATGCGTGCTAATCGGTTGGAAGAAAAAAATGACAAGTTTTATTTATTAACAGAAACCAACACGCAATATATTTTTGGAGAGATAAAGAAATTAAAACCTGCTGTGGTAATTGTTGATTCTATACAAACACTACAATCTCCGTATATAGATGCCTCTCCTGGAAGTGTAAGTCAGATTAGGGAAACTGCTTCTGAGTTTCAGCGCTTTGCAAAAGACACCAACACGCCCGTATTTTTAATCGGTCATATTACAAAAGATGGAAGTATTGCGGGTCCGAAAATTTTAGAACACATGGTGGATACTGTTCTACAATTTGAAGGAGATCGTCATTATGCATATCGTATTCTTCGTACATTAAAAAACCGATTTGGTTCATCTTCTGAATTAGGTATTTATGAAATGGCTTCCGATGGAATGCGGCCGGTAAATAATCCAAGTGAGATTTTACTTTCACACAAAGATGACCGCTTAAGTGGCATTGCGATTGCAGCCACCATGGAAGGCATAAGACCTCTGCTATTAGAGACACAGGCATTGGTTACTACCAGCGTATATGGAACTCCCCAACGCACAGCAGCTGGTTTTGATTTGCGCAGGTTGCAATTATTACTGGCTGTATTAGAAAAAAGAGGCGGATTTCAGTTTGGCTCAAAAGATGTATTTGTAAATATTGCCGGAGGAATTCGTTCAGAAGATCCTGCGGTTGACTTAGCTATGGTTTGTGCCCTGTTAAGTAGTTATGAAGATATTCCGTTGTCACCACGTATCTGTTTTTCGGGTGAAGTTGGTTTAAGTGGCGAAATAAGAGCAGTAAATCGTATTGAACAACGAATTGGCGAAGCAGAAAAGCTGGGTTTTGAAAAAATCATTGTAAGTCGTTATAATGGCAAATTAGCTACAAAGAAAAGCAGTGGCATAGCTGTAATAACTTTTGGAAAGGTTGAAGAGGTATATCAACACCTCTTTCAATAGCCCAAATATTACCTTTTTGTGTATTGGGTTTAGCGGTAGTTTTAATTATGATACCATTTGCCCTTAACGAACTTTGTCATTTATTTTTTCCGCATTATTGTCACGGTTGCGGAGTTTCGCTTTATGATAGAAAATTACCGCTTTGTGCAAGTTGTTTAAATACACTTCCCAAAACTCAGTTTGCTGCATTTCCTAACAATCCTATTGAGCGAATCTTTAATGGCAGGTTAAACATCATTGCCGGGTTTAGTGAATTCTATTTTTCTAAATCAGGTTTAATTCAAGTGCTTATACATCAATTAAAATATCACCACAATTCATCAGTAGGCATATTTTTAGGAAACTTAGCTGGGTATTCATTATTGCACTCAAAGCGATTTAATCATTTTGATGCGTTGATTCCGCTTCCTCTGCATCCTGATAAAATGTACAGACGTGGCTATAATCAAGCTGAAATAATATGTACAGGAATTGCTGAAAAGACCGGTATTCCGGTAATAAAAAATAATGTACAGCGCATTCAATATACTTCTACACAAACCAAGAAAACCCGAATTGAACGCTGGGAAAATGTAAAGGATAGCTTTGTAGTAAAAAATCCCGCCGGCTTAGCTTATAAAAAACTGATATTGGTTGATGATGTATTAACTACAGGTGCCACATTAGAGGCTTGTGGAAGTGTCCTCCTAAAAATACCGGGGGTTTCATTAGGAATTTTAACTTTGGCGTATGCAAACAAATAGTTTGTAGTTTTGAGACAATGACAAGAATACTCTTCTCCTTTGTTTTTCTTTACTTTTTGATAAGTGTAATTTCATGTAAGAAAGAAAGTTTTATTACTGATCAAAATGCGCAACTTTCTTTTTCTGCCGATACCATACACTTTGATACTGTTTTTACCAGTACAGGGTCGGTAACTCATTTTTTTAAAGTATTCAACAATAACAATCAACGGTTAATGCTTAATCGCATTAAACTTATGGGTAGTGACACCTCCTATTTTCATACTAATATAGATGGAGTTCCTACATCTGAGCTCACCAATATATCTATGGAGGCTAATGATAGTTTATATGTGTTTGTTACTGTAACCATAGATCCCAACAATACGCAACTTCCATTTATTGTTACAGACAGCATTATGATAGAGTATAATAACAACCATCGTTTTGTTCAACTTGAAGCCTTTGGTAAAAATGCTCGTTTTCTTAGAGGACACACGGTAACTTCAAATGAGGTTTTCAATAATCAATTCCCCTATATCATATTAGATGGGCTTCAGGTAGAAGCAGGTGCTACGCTTCGCATTAATGCGGGAACTGAATTATACTTTCACGCAAACGCTCCGCTTTTAGTGGATGGCACCTTAGAAGCAAATGGCACTGTTACACAACCTATTTTATTTACAGGCGATCGTTTAGATTATTATTATCGCGATTTACCCGGAAGTTGGCCGGGGATTTATTTTACCGGTAACAGTATAAATAATCAACTCATTTTTTGTAAAATAAAAAACACTTACCGAGGCATTAGCGTACATAACCCTTCATTAAATATGAACAATAAAGTGGTTATGAAGCAAACAATAATTGAACGAGCATACGATGCCGGCATCCATCTCCAAAACACATCTGCAAACATATCTAACAGCCTTGTTTACAACTGTGGCACCAATGTGCGCATCAGAGCCGGTGGGCAATATCAATTTACCCATTGTACCCTGGCATCATACAGTAACAGTACACTATTCAGAATAAATCCGGTTGTATCAATATTTAATTATACCAACGAAGGAGGAATCATAAATTCAGGAGATTTAAACTGCAACTTTACCAATTCAATAATTTGGGGAGAAAATGGGATCGCAGATAATGAAATTGAAACTGGCCAAGAGGGTACTGACGATTTTGTATTGAATTTTAATTACTGCCTGTACAAAGCACACAGTATTCCTTTGTTGGCTAACTTTGAATCCTGCATGCAAAATATTAATCCGGAATTTGACCAAATTGATGCTGCAGAAAATATTTATCAATTCACTATTTCATCGGATACAGCGCCTGGATTGGATAGCGGTATTTCTACTTCCTATGTAAAGGACTTGAAAGATGAAAACAGAAACGTTGGTGCTCCTGATTTAGGTGCATACGAAAAACAATAATTATGAAACCATTAAATTTTATCATACTCTTCCTGCTAATTACACCCCTATCCAATGCACAACCACCGGAGGGAACCTCTTTTTTAAATACACCAGTTTTACAAATGAAACAATCCATTCACTCATTTAATGTGCCCGGTATAACCGGAGACACCATTCACTTTGCTAATTTTAAGGGAAAGAAAATATTAATAGTAAACACTGCTTCAAAATGTGGTTACACCCCTCAATATACTGATTTAGAAAGGCTGTATGAATTGTATAAAGAAAATTTAGTTATTGTAGGATTTCCGGCAAATGATTTCAAACAACAAGAGCCGGGTTCCAATGAAGAAATAAATACTTTTTGCAAAAAAAACTATGGGGTAACATTTCCTATGGCTGCAAAAATTAGTGTCATTGGTGAGAATATTCACCCTATTTATGCATGGCTTACTTCAAAAGAAAAAAATGGAGTTATGGATGCAGAGGTAAAATGGAATTTCAATAAGTTTTTATTAGACGAAGAAGGTTTTTTACTTATGAAATTTGATAGTGATATAAATCCACTCAACCCCGAAATTACAAAAAGGATAAAGTAAGCACAGCAGTAATATGAAATTTAGTGATGTTATAGCACAAGCTGAAACAAAGAAACACTTAATTAATATGGTGAAGGAGAATCGCCTGAGCCATGCATTGTTATTTTTAAACAAACCTGGTTCAGGTGGCCTTCCCTTAGCGCGAGCACTTGCACAATATTTGGTTTGTGAAAAAGTAAATCCTTCTTCAACTACGAACATTCAGTCCGGTCCTTCACTTTTCGGTGATGCTGAACCAGCGCTGGAAAAAATATATCCACAGGATTCCTGCGGAGAGTGTACTGCCTGTAAAAAAGCAGCTGAGATGGTTCATCCAGATATTCATTACACATATCCGGTGATAACGCTAAAAAATGCTAATCGCCCTCCGATCAGCTCAGACTATGCAGTTCAATGGAGAAATTACATGTTGGAAAATCCATATGGAAATGAATTTGAATGGTTACAATACATAAAAGCAGAAAACAGGCAGGGAAACATTACGGTAAACGAAACGGAGGAGATTATAAAAACCATGAACCTCAAAAGCTATGAAAGTATTTATAAAATTCAAATAATGTGGATGCCTGAGGCTTTGGGCACAAATGGAAACCGTTTGCTAAAATTAATTGAAGAGCCGGCGCCTAATTCTCTGTTTATCCTGGTTGCAAGTAATGAGTCTAAAATCTTACCTACTATTTTATCGCGTACCCAGTTAATAAAAATCCCCTCTTTATCTAATCAAGAGATTGCGCATGAGTTGGAAGCACGAGGTTTGGCAAACAAAGAAAAGGCAATGTCTGTTGCCTTAATGAGTGACGGAGATTATTTTGAGGCATTACAATTAATTCAACACACAGATGGTGAACAGGATCAGATTTTGCGAAGCTGGCTAAACAGTATTTTAAAAATGGGTCCAATGGCACAAACAAAAGTAATTGATGAGATTGTTAAGATGGGCAGAGAGCGTCAAAAACAATTTTTGCAATATTTTAATCATATTATCCACCAGGCTATTCGGATTGATTCTTTGGGCTTCGATGCTGCTGCCTCAGCAGCAGATTTTAACACAAACGAATTGGCTGAAAAGATGAACCGTTTTAGCTTAGAGCAAAAAGAAGCAATTGTTAATGAGCTAGATAAAGCCATCTATTACATTGAACGAAATGCTAATTCCAAAATCCAGTTTCACGCCCTTACCATTAGGCTCTATTACATTTTTGGCAACAAATCACTAATTTTGGTTGATTAGAGAATTTGAAAAAGTGCAGCAGGGAATTTAATCGAAAATATAGTATCCTTAAAATGGATTTTAAAATATTTCATTATTGTCCTTCTCTCTTGTGCAAAAGAGAAATTTATTCGCTTTCTCTATAACAACTAATTAATTTATTCTAATAACAATATTTATGGGATGTAGCGGATGTAGTTCAGCTTCGGGAGGTTGTAGCAGTAATGGCGGGTGCTCAAGCGGAAGTTGCAATAGAATGGATGTATATGACTGGCTTGCTGATATTCCTTTTGCCGATGATATTAGTAGCTGTAAGGTGGTAGAGGTTAGCTTTAACCATGGCAGCAGAAAAGACTTTTTTAAAAATACTTTATCTCAACATTTTTCAAAAGGAGAATTCGTTTCTGTAGAAGGTGTTAATGGTTTTGATGTAGGTTCGGTAAATCTTAGTGGAGAATTGGTTCGTTTACAAATGAAAAAGTATAAAGTAGATGAAAACAATCCGGAGATGAAAAGGATTTTGCGCAAAGCAAATGAAAATGATATTGCCCGGATGAAAGAAAGTAAGGCAAAAGAAAAAGGAGCATTGATTCGCAGCAGAGAAATAGCCAGGCAATTAAACCTCGAGATGAAGATTTCGGAAGTGGAAATTCAAGCTGACGGGAAAAAAGCTACTTTCTTTTATATTGCCGACGGGCGGGTGGATTTTAGAGAATTGATAAAACTTTATGCTTCTGAATTTAGAGTAAAAGTAGAAATGAGGCAAATTGGTGCTCGTCAAGAAGCTGCAAAAATTGGTGGCATTGGTAGCTCGGGGAGAGAATTATGCAGCTCCACCTGGTTAAGTGATTTTAAAAGCGTAAATACCAGTGTTGCACGTTACCAAAATCTTAGTATCAATCAAACAAAACTTAGCGGCCAGTGCGGACGATTGAAGTGTTGCTTAAATTTCGAATTAGATACCTACCTTGATGCGCTCCAACACTTCCCTACTGATGCCGATACACTTGAAGTGGCCAAGGGTAGGGCTGTGCTGGTAAAAAAGGATATTTTCAAAAACCTAATGTGGTACACCTTGCCCGATAGTAATAAACAATATCCACTAACCATAGAATCTGTAAAAAAAATAAAAGCACAAAACCGTGAAGGAATAAGACCGGAGGAGTTAGAAACAACAGAAGTATTATCACGTAAGCCAAGAGAAGTTGAGCCCGAGTATGCTGACCTTGTTGGTCAAATTAGCTTAAAATCATTGGAAAGAACTACACGACGTCGTAAGGATAAGGAGCGCAGTAAACAACAGGCTCAGGGTGGCAGCAACAAGCCCAACCAAATAGCAAGGCCGGAAAGAAATCAAAAGAATCCACAAAAAGCAGCACCCCAAAAATCACATTCGAACCATAAACCCGGAAATCGCTATCCACAAAATAAACAAGGAAATAGCTATAAAAACAATAGCGGCTCAAAGCCCGGTGATACCAAAAAGTCATAATGCATGTCTATTATAGTATCTCACTTACTGAAGAAATATGGGAGCCAAACAGCAGTAAATCATATTTCATTTCAAGTGAACAAAGGAGAGATTGTGGGTTTTCTTGGTCCTAATGGTGCAGGGAAGTCAACCACCATGAAGATGATTACCGGATATTTAATGCCAGACGAGGGCTGTATCCATGTGGCCGGTATCAATGTAACGGAAAATCCATTAGCCGCTAAACAAAAAACAGGCTATCTGCCGGAAGCGAATCCATTGTATTACGAGATGTACATCAGAGAGTATTTGGATTTTATTTCCCGAATACATCACATTAAACAAAAAAAAGAACGTATTAATTGGGCTATTGAAAAAGTTGGTTTAACGCTTGAAGCACAAAAGAAAATAGGGCAGCTTAGCAAGGGATACAAACAGCGTGTAGGCTTAGCTGCTGCATTGATACATGACCCGGAGGTGTTGATACTTGATGAGCCCACATCCGGTCTTGATCCCAATCAAATTTTAGAAATCCGTGGTGTAATACGCGAGCTTGCTAAAAATAAGACCATTTTATTTTCTTCACATATAATGCAAGAAGTTGAATCCCTCTGCAATCGTGTTATTATCATCAACAAAGGAGTACTTGTTGCCGACAATTCATTACAAGAGTTAAAACAGATGTCTGACGATGATACCTACATCATCATCGTTCAATTTTCAGCACCTCTTCAAGATAGTTTTTTGCAAAAGCTTACCAATACAGTGAAAATTGAATCCACCGGCCCTTCTACTTATTGTATTTATACCAATCAACCGGAAAAAGTGCGTCAGCAATTATTACAAGGCAGTGTTGATGAAAACCTAAATATTATTTCACTGAATAGTCATCAGCAGAATTTAGAAAGCATATTCAAAAGACTTACTACCTGATATTTTGGTGTAAATCAACAAACATTGTTTCTTTGCAAAAATTACTACGTTGTAGTAATTTATAAATCAAATAAAATATTATTATCATGAGCTATGTAGCCTCAATTTTTGCACGCCAAATACTGGATAGCCGCGGAAATCCGACTGTTGAAGTGGATATATTAACCGAAAATGAAAGAATGGGAAGAGCCTCTGTTCCATCGGGAGCAAGTACAGGAATCCATGAAGCGGTTGAACTGAGAGACAATATTAAAAAGCTATACCTAGGCAAAAGTGTTACCAAGGCTGTAAAAAATGTAAATACAATTATTGCTGAAAATATTATAGGATGGGATGTTGCCGATCAGGCAGGTATTGACAACATGATGATTCAGTTAGATGGCACTACCAATAAAAGTAAGTTGGGTGCTAATGCTATTCTGGCTGTAAGTTTAGCGCTTGCCAAAGCGGCTGCACTGGAGGCAAACCTTCCACTATACCGTTATGTAGGTGGAACCAATGCACGGGTAATGCCAGTGCCTATGATGAATATACTAAACGGCGGAGCACATGCAGATAATAAAATTGATTTTCAGGAATTCATGGTAATGCCAATAGGAGCCAATTCTTTTAGTCAGGGACTGCAATGGGGCGTTGAAATCTTTCATGCATTAAAAAGCGTATTAAAGAAAAATGGATATAGTACAAACGTAGGTGATGAAGGAGGTTTCGCACCTAATATGCAAAGTAATGAAGAGGCTATTGAAACGGTATTAAAAGCTATTGAACTTGCTGGATATAAACCCGGATCACAAGTAAGCATTGCACTTGATGCGGCCAATAGTGAACTTTGGAATGCAAAAGAAAAAAAATATATCTTTCACAAAAGCGGTGGTAAAAAAATGTCGAGTGACCAATTGGTTAAATACTGGGAAAGCTGGGTAAAGAAATACCCTATAGTTTCAATTGAAGATGGTATGGCTGAAGACGATTGGAAAGGATGGAAAATGCTAACAGAAACAATAGGTAAAAAATGCCAGTTGGTAGGCGATGATTTATTTGTAACTAATGTTACCCGCTTACAACGAGGGATAGACGAAAATACTGCAAATGCGCTATTAGTAAAAGTAAACCAAATTGGTACGCTTACCGAAACCATTAATGCTGTAACGCTTGCTCAGACAAATGGCTATAACACCATTATGAGCCATCGTAGTGGCGAAACTGAAGATAGTACCATTGCAGACTTAGCTGTTGCACTTAACTGCGGACAAATAAAAACCGGTTCAGCTTCACGTAGTGACCGTATGGCGAAGTACAATCAATTAATAAGGATAGAAGAAATATTAGCAGAATGTGGTACTTATCCCGGAAAAAAATTAAAGTTTGGGAAATAATTATAGGTTTTCGCAAAAATAAATTTGTAGCTTTAAATCACTAATCCAATTGTATGAAATTTCTTCGGGGTGTTTTAAGGGTTTTGAAAAATAAATACCTGCTTGTCCTCGTGTTCTTTGCGGTTTGGATGGCATTTTTTGACCCTAAAGATTTGGGTGTTATTTTAGAACGAAGAGAAAAGTTAAATGATTTAGAAAAAAGTGAGAAAGTTTTGAAGAAACAAATCAGTGAGGCACGTAAAGAGTTACACCTTTTGAAAACAAATGCTGAAACTATTGAAAAGTATGCCAGAGAGAAATATATGATGAAAAGGGATAATGAGGATATTTTTATCGTAAAATCACGTTGAAATGGAAAAATTTACGTTACTTTCAATGCAATAATGTAAATTTCTTGCCGTTTTAGTAAGTGGATAATGATTATTTAATTTCTAAATTACTACCAAGCATGGAAAGTATCACACTGGACGATTTACTTCAATACCTGTATAAGGAAACTTCTCCTGAAAAGACAGCGGCCATTACTGCTGCATTAGAGAAAGATTATAACCTTCGTGAGAAGTTGAATGTTATGGCGGCTGCCTCAAAAAGATTAGATGCCCTGAAGATGTCTCCAAGGCAGGATACAATTGATAAGATAATGCAGTATGCAGAAAAGAATATTGAAGAATTATCACATTAGTAAATCAATAATAATTAATAATACTAACCCTGTGTCCAATGGTACAGGGATTTTTTATGTTACTCAAGGAAAGATTTCATTTTGTTATTGAATATTTTTTGAAAAACAGCCCTAACGCGCAAACAGAGCTGATATTCAAAAATCCATACCAATTATTGGTAGCTGTGATGTTATCTGCTCAATGCACAGATAAAAGGGTAAACCTTACCACACCTGCTCTTTTTAAACGCTTCCCCAATGCCAATGCACTAAGTAAGGCAGATTTTGACACTTTGTTTTCATATATTAAATCCATATCCTACCCCAACAATAAGGCACGTCATTTATTAGAAACGGCTAAAATTTTAGCAGAAGAATACAATGGAAAAGTGCCCATGACAGTACAGGAGCTGATGAAGCTGCCCGGAGTAGGTAGAAAAACTGCCCATGTAATTACATCAGTTATTGACAATCAGCCGAATATGGCTGTTGATACCCACGTTTTTAGGGTAAGTAACAGAATTGGATTGGTAAGAAATGCCAAAACGCCGGAAGCAGTAGAAAAACAACTAATCAAGCATATTCCAAAATCACTTATCCACATAGCGCACCACTGGCTAATTTTACATGGTAGGTACATTTGTGTAGCCAGAAAGCCAAAATGTGAAATATGTGGGTTAAGGCCGGTATGTAAATATTATACAAGTATCAATAAGGAATTTAAAAAATTATAAAAAATATCTTATTTTGTGCACTACTTTGTAGAGAGCAAAACCTAAACAAATCAAGCTTTTGATGAAAAAGAGTCTCATTTTGATTTTCATGTTCGCTTTTGCGATGGGGATATCAAAAAATACATCCGCCCAATATTACTTTTACGATAATGATTATTATGAAAGTCCATTGCTTTTTGAAGTAGGTGGATCTCTTAATGCAATGAACTGTTTAACTGATATTGGTGGTAAAAAAGGAATAGGAAAGAAATTTGTTAAGGACTTAAATTTAGGCAAAACCTCCGTTGCCGGTGGAGTTTTTATTAGTGCCACATATAAAAATGCTGTTTCATTTCGTATTGAAGGTACATTTGGTACAGTACAAGCTAATGATAATGTTTTAAGTGGAGTAACAGATATTGCTAAAGAAAGATTTAATCGTAACCTAAGCTTTAAATCAAACATAACAGAGATATCTGGTGTATTTGAACTGCATCCGATGTTTATTTTTATTGACTGGGCTTCTCGTGATAATACACCTCCGCGCTACTCACCTTACGTACTGGCCGGCGTGGGGTATTATTCATTTAATCCACAGGCAGAATTGAATGGAGAGTGGATTGACTTGCAGCCGCTAAGTACCGAAGGACAAGGTTTTAAAGAATATCCAGACCGAAAAGTGTATAAATTAAAACAGGCAAATATTCCGTTAGGTATTGGTTTAAAATATGAATTATCTCAATTCATTAACCTGCGTGCAGAATTTGTTTATCGTAAACTATTTACAGATTATCTGGATGATGTAAGTACAAGATATATAGATCCTACTTTGTTCTATGAGTATTTTTCTCCGGACAAAGCGGCTCTTGCAGCAACCATGGCTGATCGTCAAATCCAAAGTCGCACTAACCCGGCAGGAGGAAGCAAAAGAGGTAGTGCTAAAGAAAAAGATGCTTACTTTTCCTTCAACTTAAAAGTTAGTCTTCTCTTAGGTCGTGAGAGAATTAGGTAATAATTCTTTTATCATAAAAAAATTAAAAGCCACAATATAACGTGGCTTTTAATTTACAACATTCCTTCAATAGCAGCTATAAGTTCTGATTTAGAAAACGGCACACCCATTATTTTATTTAGCGGTTGTGCATCTATAAGATATTTATCTCGAATAATTTTTACCAGTTGACCATTATTTAATTCAGGAACTAAAACCTTTTCAAAATTTTGTAGTATCCGTCCAAAATTTTCAGGAAAAGGGCGTATATAACGGAGATGCGTATGCGAAACAGGTAATTTTCTAGCCTGTAAATCACGGCATGCGCTTTTAATGGCCCCGTAAGTACTTCCCCACCCAACTACAAGCACCTTTCCCTTTTCAGGCCCGCTATCTAATTGCTGCGGTGGAAATAATGCAGCCAATTTATCAACTTTTTCCTGCCTTATTTTTACCATTAATTGGTGGTTAGCCGGGTCATAACTAATATTACCTGTGATATTTTCCTTTTCCAAACCGCCTATTCGATGTTCTAATCCAGGAGTTCCGGGTAATGCCCATGGCCGAACCAGATTTTCATCTCTCATGTAAGGTTGAAACTTTTCTTCTCCTTCTTCCAATTTAGTTTTTACTTTAACCTTAATTTCTGGCAATGAAGCTTCAGTTGGATACTTCCACGGTTCTGCACCGTTAGCAATGTAACCATCACTTAATAGAATAACCGGTGTCATGTGTGCAATCGCAATCCTGGCCGCTTCAAATGCAGCAAAAAAACAATCTTGAGGAGTACTGGCAGCAATAACCGGCATAGGACATTCGCCATTGCGACCATAATAAGCTTGAAGTAAATCGCTTTGTTCTGTTTTAGTAGGTAACCCGGTACTCGGGCCACCCCGTTGAATATTACAAATAACCAATGGCAGTTCAAGCATAACGGCAAGCCCCATCGCTTCCGTTTTCAATGCCATTCCCGGGCCTGATGTAGTGGTTACGCCCAATGCTCCGCCATAGCTGGCACCAATAGCAGAAGTAATAGCGGCTATTTCATCTTCGGCCTGAAAAGTTTTTATACCAAATGATTTTCTTTTACTGATTTCATGTAAAATATCTGAAGCCGGAGTAATAGGATAGGTACCAAGAAACAAAGGCAGCCCACTTTTATGTGAGGCAGCAATTAGCCCATACGCTAAAGCCTGATTTCCCATAACTGACCGATACGAGCCGGATTGCATGGCGGCTTTATCAACCTTATACCGGGAGGTAAAGGTATCTGTTGTTTCACCAAAATTATAACCGGCTTTTAAGGCCTTAACATTGCTTTCTAAAATATCCGGTTGCTTTGAAAATTTATCTTTTAAAAACTGTAATGTATTATCCATCTCACGGCTATACATCCAATACAAGAACCCCAGCACAAACATATTTTTCGCTCGGTCTTTTTCTTTGGTTCCAATTGAGAATTCTTTCAATGCTTCCCGGGTAAGCTTAGTAATATCAATAGCAAAAAGTTCATAGCTCGACAAGCTGCCATCTTCCAGCGGATTTACTCCATCGGTATATTTAGCCAAGCGTAAATTCTTTACATCGAAGCCTTCGATATTTGCAATAATTTTACCACCGCGTTTAAGACTCTTCAAATTCACCTTTAAGGCAGCAGCATTCATAGCTACCAATACATCACACTCATCTCCCGGAGTAAAAATTTGATCACTGCTAAAACGCAGTTGAAAGCCACTCACCCCCGGCACGGTCCCAACCGGAGCACGAATCTCTGCAGGGAAATCAGGAAAAGTAGCCAAATCAAGGCCTAACAAAGCAGAGTTAGTAGTAAACTGATTTCCCGTAAGCTGCATACCATCTCCACTATCACCGGCAAATTTTATTACAACATCATGTAATTTTTCAACTTTATCCATCTCCATTTTTATTAGATACACAAAGGTAATGAGTATGTTTGTGATGTGTCTGTCATTTTTCCACCAACTATATATTCGAATTTCATTCTAATACTTTAGGTTTGCTCCAAAGAAAACTGCATGTACGATTTATCAGACTTTTTAACTCCCGTTTCCTTATTTGAAATACTTGATGATACCAGCCTTACAGACGGCCAATTGGGAAAGCACATGGCCATCTATGAAAATACCATCCCGGATATTTCAATGGCAGAGATTGTTTTTCTAGGCGTTCCCGAAAATCGTGGAGAACTCATGAAAAATGATAAACTTCCTTCTGCAAATGCCATTCGCAAACAATTATACAGACTTCACTATTGGCATAAAGAGGTGGAGCTTGCTGATATGGGAAATATAAAACCGGGGGAAACGCTTACTGATACCTATGCTGCCGTAAAAACTGTGTTAAGTGAATTATTAAAGTTAAATAAAACAATTATTTTATTAGGTGGCAGCCACGATCTTACCCTTGCACAATATGAAGCCTATAAAACGCTTGAGCAAACCATTGATGTTACTTGCATTGATTGTGCAATTGATTTACACGGAGAAAGTAAGGTAAGAAGTGAAAACTTTTTACTCGACTTATTAACCGGAGAGCCTAACTTAATAAAGCACTATAATCATATTGCATTTCAAAGCTATTTTACTCACCCCCGAATGATTGAAACGATGGATAAACTTCGCTTTGATTGTTACCGGGCAGGAGTTGTTCAGGAAAGCATTGAAGAAATGGAGCCTGTAATACGCAATACAAACATGTTAAGTTTTGATATCAATGCTATTCGTTACAGCGACTCCCCTGCCAGCAGGTTAAGCCCAAACGGATTGTTTGGTACCGAAGCGTGTACCCTTTCCCGTTATGCAGGAATGAGTAGCTATTTAACTAGTTTAGGTATATATGGATATCATACTGAATTAGACCGGCACCAACTTTCTGCACTACAAATAGCTCAAATGATTTGGTATTTTATTGATGGAAGAAATAAAAGAAAAGCAGAAGCAGAAATGCAAAATGTGGATCAGTTTTTAGAATTCCATACAGTATTTGCCGAGGTTGACACCTTGTTTCTTCAAAGCAAGCGAACCTCACGCTGGTGGATGCAAATGCCGGATAAAAAATTTATTGCTTGTAGCCACCAGGATTATATTCAGGCCAGCAAAAATCAGATCCCTGAGCGTTGGTTAAGGGTGCAAGAAAGAGGCTTTTAAATAATTGGCTACCGGCCGGTCATTTTATCCAACTCTTCCTTACGAAATTCAACAAACACGGGTTTACCTCCGGGTGAAGTAGCCGGCATATCGCATTGAAACAAATCATACACTAATACTTGCATTTCTTTTAAAGAAAGACTTTCACCCACTTTGATGCTGTTTTGATATGCCATACTACGTAACAACCTTTCGCGCTTATTAACCTTTAGGTCAACACTAAAATGTTTATATTGTTCAATTAAATTTTCAATAAGCGCCTTTACATTTCCCAAAACTAAATCTGCAGGTACAGATTGAACAATAAAGGTGTCTTTTCCAAACAGTTCTAACTTAAATCCCAACAAATTCAAGTCTGGAAGTACTTCTTGAAGTATTAGTGCATCTGAAGTGGTTAATTCCAGCGTTGTAGGAAACATATCCTGTTGAACAGTAACCGGTTTATTTAATATGGCCGATAAATACCTTTCATACAGTATTCGTTCATGTGCATTTTGCTGATGAATGAACAAAACCCCTGTAGTATTTTGCAAAGCAATATAAGTATTATGAAACTGAATCATCTCCAATACTTCCTTTGGAGCTTCATCCTTACCGGTATATAAGTCGGTTTGTGTACCCGGCAAAACAACATCCTTATTTTCACTTCTCAATTCCGGATATAAATCCTTCCAATGCTTCAAATCGCTTCTTTTTTCAATAAAATGTGCTTGATTTTTCTGAGTAAAGGTTTGATAAAGTTGTTTCCCACTTAATGCTGCCTCCTTTTCAGGAGTGATAGGTTTTGAAACAGCATCAAGCTGTTGAATAGTAGAATCCAGTTCAAAATCAAGTGTTGGTGTTACACTAAATTGAGCAAGTGCATGTTTTACCGCTGCCTGCACAAATGCATAAATCAATTTTTCATCTTCAAATTTTATCTCCTGTTTGGTAGGATGCACATTGATATCCACCAATTCCGGGTTAAGTTCAATGAACAGCGCATACAATGGAAAACTATCACGCGGAATTAATTCACTAAAGGCATTCATAATAGCGTGGTGGAGATATGGGCTTTTGATAAAACGATTGTTTACAAAGAAATATTGATCGCCCCGTGTTTTCTTGGCAGTCTCGGGTTTCCCTACAAAACCGGTGATATTTAAATAATCAGTTTGCTCATTAATGCTCATCAGTTTAGCATTAACACTATTGCCAAAAACTTGTACTATTCGTTGTTTTAATGAGCCTTTTGTAAGATGATATAATTCCTGACTATTGTAAACAAATGAAAAAAGTATTTCAGGAAAAGCCATGGCTACTCTAATAAATTCCTCTACAATATGTCTTAACTCAGCAGCATTACTTTTTAAAAAGTTTCTTCGTGCCGGAACATTAAAAAAGAGGTTCTTCATGGCGATATTCGTACCTCCTTCCAATGCTACAGGTTCCTGTCGAATAACCACACTGTTCTCTACTTGCAAAAAAACACCGGAGACATCTTCTGCTCTTTTCGTTTTTAATTCCACTTGTGCTACCGCAGCAATACTTGCAAGTGCTTCTCCTCTAAAACCCATTGTGCGGATACGAAATAAGTCATCAATTTTGTTAATTTTTGATGTTGCATGACGTTCAAATGCCATACGTGCATCTGTTTCACTCATCCCTTTACCGTTATCAATTACCTGAATCAACGCCTTACCACCATCGTTTACAATCAGTTTAATCTCGGTTGCACCGGCATCTACAGCATTTTCCAATAATTCTTTCACCGCGCTGGCGGGTCGTTGAATTACTTCACCGGCTGCAATCTGATTAGCAATGTTATCAGGTAATAGATGAATTATATCAGGCAAAATGACGAAATTTGAACTTACAAATTTACTACATCCAATCCAGTATGCGCTTTTTGCTAACCATTGTTTTTTCTTTCGCTATTATTTTAACCCAGGGCCAATCACCTGCACATAAATGGGTGGATAGTGTGTATCACAGTCTGTCTAAAGAAGAAAGAATTGCTCAGCTTATGGTGGTGCGCTTGTCTGAATTAGATACCAAGTCAGGAAAAGTAACCTACTATGATCAAAAGGTATTAGAGTGGATAAATAAATATAACATAGGCGGAATTTTAATTTTTCAAGGCAATCCGGATAAACAAGCTGAAATGATTAATCAAATTATTAAAGCAGCTAAAACACCGGTAATGTTCAGTATAGATGGAGAATGGGGGCTTGCACAAAGAATGCCGGATAGCATAATGGCATTGCCTAAACCTATGATGCTCGGTGCAATGCGTGACTCTTCTTTAATGTATGATTATGGAAAATTAGTTGCAGAGCAATGTAAGAGATTAAATATCCACATGAATTATGCGCCTGTTATAGATGTAAATAATAATCCGGATAATCCTGTTATTAATGATAGAAGTTTTGGAGAGGATAAAAATAAAGTAGCTGCTTTTGGTATTCAATACATGAGGGGGATGCAGGACAATGGAGTAATGGCCTGTGCAAAACACTTTCCGGGTCATGGTGATGTAAGCGTTGACTCACACCTTGATTTACCCATAATTAATAAGAGTCTTAGTCAGCTAAAGCAATTGGAATTGTTTCCCTTTGAGCAGTTATTTCGGGCAGGAGTTGCCAGCGTAATGGTAGCTCATCTTTTTATTCCTTCCATAGATGCCACACCCAATACACCAACATCTGTTTCTTCAAAAGCAATAGAGCAGTTATTGCAAAAGGATTTACATTATGAAGGTCTTGTTATTACTGATGGTTTAGAAATGCAGGGGGTACAAAAGTTTTTTCCTAAAGGGAAAGCTGCTGCTGCCGCATTAATAGCAGGTAATGATATATTGTGTCTTCCGGGTGAAGTACCTGATGCAATGGATGCAATTAAAACTGCCATAAAAGAAAAGAAACTTCATTGGCACGATATTGAAAAAAAATGCAAGAAAGTTTTGATGGCAAAGTACAATTATGTGTTATCAGGCAATAATGAAATCACTAATAATAATCTTGTTTACAACCTCAATCGCGGCATTGCTGAAATGCGCACACTGGTGGCTCAACAGGCAATTACCTTAATAGCAAAAACAAACAACGATTTCTTTCCACTATCAATAGGCAGAAAGGTGGCCTATGTAGGCATTGGAATTAACAATGATAACGAATTTGCAAAACTTTTCCGGTCAAAATTTAATGCAGAAATTTTCTATCTTGATTTATCCGGTAATAGTTTGCAGAAAATAAATATCCTTCTTGAGGAATTAAAAAGATTTGACCAAGTAGTAGTAGGTATTCATAATACCAAGCGCACTCCTGCAGGCAACTTTGGTATTGGTAAAGATGTTGTTTCATTTTACAATTCATTACAAGCACAAAATAAGGTGATGGGTTTTTTATTTGGCAATGCTTATGCTGCAAGAAATTGGTGCAATGCTCAAAACTTTGCTGTAGCCTACGAAGATGATTTCATTGTACAACAAGTGGCAATGGAAATGCTTTTGGGAACATCTCCTTTTAAAGGCGTTTTACCGGTTACTGTTTGTAAACAATTTTCTTATGGATTTGGCATTACTTCTTATACAGATAAAAAAAAAGCAATGCCGTAATTGATTCCATTGTAAACGATGCTATTAAAGAACAAGCAACCCCTGGCGCTGTTGTATTAGTTGCAAAAAATGGAAATGTAGTTTATGAAAAAGCCTACGGAAATTACACTTACCACTCAGGAATACCGGTTACCGTTTCTACTGTATATGATGTAGCTTCTGTTACAAAAATTTTAGCTACTACCCTTGCTATTATGAAATTATATGAAGAAGGCCAATTGTTACTTAATGATCCAATAAGTAAATATTTACCTGAACTAAAAAAGACAAATAAAAAAAGTATTACTATTCGGGAAATCCTCAATCATGCTTCGGGATTAGTACCAGGAATACCAGCCAAGCGTCCTTTATACAATCATGATGGGGAACTATCTAACTGGTACAGACTAAAACCTTCTGCAGATTATTATTTAGAAGTTGCAAACAATTTATACCTGCGCGATGATTGGGTTGATTCTATATGGAAATTGGCCAAGCTTTCTCATTTAGGACCTAAAATATATCGTTATAGTGATGTGGGGTTTTTGTATTTAGGAAAAGTAATTGAAGAGATTACCGGAGATCCGTTGAATATTTTTGTTCATAAAACCTTTTATGCTCCTATGGGGCTGTCGCGAACAGGATTTATGCCATCAAGGTTTTTACCCATTAATGAAATAGCCCCATCAGAACATGATTATAATTTTAGAAACCGTTTGTTACAAGGCTATGTAAATGATCCAACGGTAGCTATGTTGGGCGGTGTTGGAGGAAGTGCAGGATTGTTTTCAACTTCAAAAGAGCTCTATTTTCTTATGCAAATGTTGGTAAACAAAGGAAGTTTTAAAGGAAAGCAATATCTTAAACCCGAAACAGTTGCTCTTTTTACCGAATATCAAAATGGTTTTCACCGGGGATTAGGTTTTGATAAACCTCGCAAAACACCTTTCAGCACAACCCCATATCCTGCAAAATCCGCATCCCCTGTAACTTTTGGGCATACTGGCTTTACCGGCACTTGCGTATGGGCAGATCCTCAAAAGGGGTTGATATTTATTTTCTTGTCAAATCGCCTCTATCCCAATGAGAATAAAAAACTAAATCAAATGAACATTAGGGAAAAATTACTGGAGGCTGCTTATCATACGTTTCCTTAATTTTGAAACACACTTTCTGAGCACATGCCACTGCTACCTCAAAAATTATCTATCACTAACTATAATTATTTTCTACCCCAAGACAGGATAGCCTTTAAACCTCTTCAAAATCGGGAAGAAGCAAAATTATTGGTATATAAAAATCAGGTTATTAGTGATAGTGTAATAAGCAAATTACCTGAGCACCTGCCGTCCGGCGCATTAATGGTATTTAATAATACCAAGGTGATTCACGCTCGGCTCCTATTTAAACAACCATCGGGCTCGGTAATTGAGATTTTTTGCCTTGAACCTATTGATGCAGTAAATGGGTATGAAAACATATTGCAATCTACAGAGCCAGTTACTTGGAAGTGCTTTGTAGGTAATGCGGCGAAATGGAAAATAAATTCAATTACCTCCGTTATTCATACTGCTTCAGAAGTAATAACGCTTACGGCTACACTAAAATCAAAAGAAAAAGGATATTTCTTAGTCTCTTTTTCTTGGTCATCCAACAATTGCTCTTTTGGAGAGGTGTTACAGGCTGCGGGTAATGTTCCACTCCCCCCATATATTAAGCGCACCCCCGCATCCTTAGATGAGGAGCGTTACCAAACAGTATTTGCTGAAAACAAAGGCTCAGTAGCTGCACCTACAGCCGGGTTACACTTTAGCCATAGCCTAATGAAGAAAATTGAGAACAATGACATTGATATAGATATGATAACCCTTCATGTAGGAGCCGGTACATTTAAGCCAGTTAATGCCACAATAATGGAAGATCATGAAATGCATGCAGAATGGATGGATGTTTCCTGTGAATCTATAAAACGATTATTAAATCATTCCTTTATTATCACAGTTGGCACCACCTCCTTACGTACTATTGAATCCTTGTACTGGATGGGTGTAAAAGCAAGTTTAGGATATGAAAATCTTACCCTAACTCAGTGGGAGGTGTATAAAGGCGATTTACAACAAAGTCAGTTATCTAAACAAGAAGCACTTACTCACTTATTAAATTGGATGGAAGCGAGGAGGCTAACCAAACTATATAAACAAACATCAATACTGATAGCTCCCGGATATCATTTTAAAATTGCCAATGTATTATTAACAAATTTCCATCAACCTAAATCAACACTATTGTTGCTGGTTGCTGCGGCAATTGGGCCTGAATGGAAAACACTTTACCAACACGCTCTCACTTGCCAATATAGATTCTTAAGTTATGGCGATGCCAACCTTTTATTCTTATCTCAAGGCTGAATAGTTACAACAGTTCCTACAGGTATATAATCAAACAAATCCAGCATATCTGTATATTTAACAGATATGCATCCATCTGTCCAGTTATAATAATTATCTACCGTCCATTCTTCACTGGGCCTTGTGGCATGTATGGCAATACCACCACCAATCTTAGCACCACGCGGTATTAAGCCTTTAGATTTTCGATCATTAAATTTTTTATAGCTCTCATCATTAGGATAATCAAGTAACAATTCTGGCCCCCATTTTGAATGATGCTTTTTTAATATTACTCTAAAAGAACCTTCGGGGGTGCGTTTATCTCCTTCATACATTTTATCATTAGCATCTTTAGTTCCAAACACAATGGGATAGGTAGCGTACCACCCTTCTTCATCATACACTTTTAGCTCATAATCACTTTTATCTATCACTATATACAAGCTGTTATCAAAATCACCTCTGTTATTTTCAACATGCTGTAGTTTGGGAAACTGCTTCAAGTAAAATGAATTACTTTTTATGAAGCTTGAAGCAACCACAAATAATATCGAAAGCAATATTGCAGATGGAAACAAAAATTTTTTCATTGCAGATGTAAGAGATAAAGTTTTTATCTGATGAAAATACCTATTTTTTATGACCAATTAAGATAATAAAAGGTGAAAATTTTACACCTAAAATCTTTAATATCATATTTCGTAAAATATTTACCAAACGTATCAACAAGGGCTTATTGACATCATAAAATCCATGTTGAACTTCAAGTAGAAAATTATTTTTTAAAAATAAAGACCGATATTCAGCAATTGTTAAAAGCCTTTCAGTCCAACTACCGGTATTCGGATGACAGCAGTTTGTATTATGTTGCGGCTTTGGAAAAGTGCCATCCTTGTGGTATGCTTCAATCGCAAGCCTAAGATCATTGCCTGCCAGGCTGCGTGTAGCCACAGCAAGTTGATGTATGTTATCCATATCAGGAAAAAGATCACGTATGATTTTGGTTCGCATTGAAATGTACGATGGGTGAGCCTCTCCCAGCAGCCCGGCATTATCTTCAACATTTCCTACCCATTCATCTTTATGTTGTAACCCTTTTATTCGTCTTTTTAAAATAGGGTTAGCAGCATTGGCTGCCGTAGTAAATACCAAAGTAATTTGGTGATTTAGTACATTACAGGCATACAGAAATTTTTCCAGATCATAAATATGTTCAATTACATCTGTACCAACAAGTGCATCAATGGCAATTTGATCCTTTTGTACATGCGCTCTCAAATCTTCAACATCTCCACAAATAAAATCAATGTCATCTAATCCAAGTACACCGGCAAGGTTTTTTGAAGCTTCAACAAACTCAGGATTTATTTCAACACACATCACTCGTTTAAATCCACAATGCATAGCAAATAATGCGAGCAGGCCGTTACCTGCACCATAATCAACCAATGTAATCTCTGCGGCAGATTTTGGAACTTTATTTAGCACATTTCTAATTACTAAGCTATATATACTTATATAATATTCCCGATGTAAAATCAAATACCGGAGATATCTTTGAGAATAGGTATTTTGAGGTTTTACCTTACTATCCACACGTCCAAGTAATTCAGAAAACTCCCTTTCGTATGTGGTAAGATTAATCATAAGAAATATTGAACCCAACAAATAAAGGTAATGACATTGATTACAAAAACATAAAAATTCCGTTATTCAAAATCTAATCTCGTAAGGGTGGGAAGCTTCGGCATTTTCTCGTTTACCAAGAAAGTTAATACTGTAAAATAATATGCTTCGCTAAAATACATAAAAGCGAGTAAGGCTTTTTTTTATGAAAATTAAAATGCAATATCAAGTATAATAAATCGCCACTTAGCCGGAGTCTATTTTACCCTTTAATATTTTGTAAAACAAACCTACTTCAACACCTCAGCCAGTTTATTTTCCAACGCTTTCCCTCTCAGTTCGGTGGCCAATACTTTACCACTTGGATCAATCAATACATTGTATGGAATTCCATCAAATCCATAAAGCGGCACTACCGGGCTATTCCAAAACTGTAAATCGCTGATTTGTTTCCAACTGAGTTTATCATCCTTAATTGCCTTTAGCCAATCAGCTTTATCCTTATCTAATGAAACTCCAAGGATTGTAAAATTTTTATCCTTATACTTTTCATAAGCTTCAACCACATGAGGGTTTTCTGAACGGCAGGGGGCACACCAGCTTGCCCAAAAATCAATTAATACATATTTTCCACGAAGTTCATGTAAAGAAAAACGCTTCCCTTCTGTATCCGGTAAAGTTATTTCAGGAGCTATGGCGCCTAACTTCACCCCACGGCTATTAGGTGCTTCCTGCTCAGTTTGTTCATTGCTCTTACCAGCCATAAAATCATGAAACTGCTTGGTAATAGTTGCAATTCCTTCATGATTTGGAAATCTCTTAGGCAGTCCCTTAATAGCTGGTGCTAATTTTTCAGGCTCAATACCCTGGGTATAACCAATAGCAAATAAAGCAACTACAGGATTTGATACAGTATCAATAAAATTTACCATATAGTTTTTGTAATCATCTTCCTGCTTAATCAGCCCTTTTTCAATATCAGGTATAGCATTTGCAGAATCTCCAATACTTTTCAGCCTTTCTATCTTTGAGGTACCGTCAATCATTCTAGTACGTTCTTCTTCTAAATGCAATAAAAAAAGCTTTAATGATTGATTAGCGGGACTACTAAATGTTGGCCCGGCTAAACTCAGATCATTTACATCTGCCTTGAAGGAAATTTTTTCAATATCATTAATGAATATATATCCTGCATCTGCTTTTTCCAACCTGATCCTAAACATTCCTTCTTCTGATGCATGGCCGGTAAGGTTAAATTTTCCATCCTTTATTTCTGCAGTATCAATAACCTGTGGATTTTCATTTTTAAATGAAAGACGGTCTAAATATACTTGTTGATCAGGAGCATTTTTCAACTCTCCTTCAACGGTAAAATGTCCGGAGGCGTCTGAACCTGATTTGCAGGCTGCAAAAAGAACCACCAATCCCAAAGCCAAAAGATGTAAACGCTTCATAATTATTTTTTTGCAAAACTACTGAAACAAAAGGGGGTTACATAAAAAAGCATGGTGTTTAACAACCATGCTTCATATTTTATTCTGTGCTATCTCTTAAAGATTTACCGTCTTTAACTTTTTAGGTATTTTAATTTCAAAAGTTTGTACTGTATTATTTCTCTTTGCTTTAATGGTGTAATTAGCTTTCCCTCCTACTCCACTAAATGCAGCACGTGCATCATCGGTATTGTTAATAGCCTTGCCATCAATATCTATAATGATATCTGTTGATTTCAACCCTGATTTTTCACCTGCAGAACCTTCTTCAACTTCAAGTACCTGCACACCATTACCCTCTTCTGTATCCTGAATTTTTAATCCCAATTTAGGCTTCATTCCTCTACCCAATACCCGATCTTCCCACAGCAACCCATCCATACCCGGTTGTTCACCCCAGCCAAAAGTTTTTGGAGTTGGAGGAACTTTAGGAATTGTAAGGATATTATTTTTATTGGGAGATTGGAATGAAAAGCTCCTTGATTTTTCTTTCTTTTCACCTAATATAACCTTTACCTTTTTACTTTTCCCATTCCTTACTATTTGTAATTTTATCTCATCTCCTGATTTCTTCGCAGTTACCGCATCATACAAATCCTGCGATTCAGACAATTCTTTTCCGTCAAACGATTTAATTATATCATCCTTCTGCAAACCTGCTTTTTCGGCCGGACTTTCTTTAACCACATCTTTAATCAGTAATCCCTTTTCGCTCTTCTCTGTTTGAACACCTAAAAATGTTCTACTTGTTTCACTATTCCCAAAAGCATCGCCGTTAAACTGTGATAAAAAGTCTGATAAATCAAATCCTTCTACAGTAATGGGGCCTCCCTTATCTCCAAAGGAAAATTTCTTCCCCTTAATAGTTATTCCATCCTCATTATAATCCAAAATAGGTTTTCCATTAATAGTAACCGTACCATTGTTAAAGTCTATAATCAGTTGCTTGTTTTTATCATCACTTTTCCGAATAATTATTTCCTGGCCACCTTGCTTTTCATCTTCGTTTTGTGCTTTTAGCTGATTGAAGAAAGCAAAAAAAATGACGGCTGCTAATGATAATATTAACTTTTTCATATTCTTATTTTTTATGTACGAAGATATTAGTACATCGAAAATAGAGAAATTCTATCAATTACGAAAACTTTCGGATAAATAAGTAAATTTTTAACAAAAGCAGGGGAAAGCCGGCTAAAAAACTCTATCATTCATGAAAAGAGGAAATTAATATCAGCGGGATTTCACTTCTTCACGAATAGCATTAATTACTGCAATAAACCCGGCAGGATTTTTTCCACCTGCAGTTGCGAGGTTTTTCTGTCCGCCACCACCACCGGAAATAAGTGGACTAACAATTTCTTTAATCATTTTCCCTGCATCAAGGTTTTTAGCTTTAACTACTGTATCACTTATTCCAATACAAACATGGGCCTTACCACCTATATTAGCACAAAGCACAACTACATAATCGTGCAAATTATTTTTTAAATCAAATACCAGTTTCTTCAAAGAATCTAAATGAGGAACTTCTACCATTTCACCCACAAACGTAATATTGTTAATAATCTCATCCTTTTCTAGCAGTGAATTCCTAATCCCTACTAACTGCCTGGCTTCTAGTGATTCAATTCGCTTTTCCAAAATAGTTCTTTCTTCCTGCAACTTTGCAACTGCTTTTTTAATATCATTTGTTTTCAACTCGTCTTTTAACTGGTCAAATACAAAGGTCTTTTCTTCAAGATAATGTAGGGCTGCCTCACCGGTAAGAGCTTCTATACGTCTTACCCCTGCAGCTACAGCAGTTTCTGCAGCAATAGTAAACAAGCCGATACTACCTGTGAAGCCCACATGCGTACCACCACACAATTCAATAGAATAGTTCGGATCTATGGTTACCACACGTACTGTATCTCCATACTTTTCACCAAACAATGCCATAGCACCAAGTTTCATAGCTTCATCACGTGGCATTTCTTTAATAACTACCGGTATATTTTCTCTGATTTTTTCATTTACACGATGGCTGATCTTGATTAACTCCTCATTCGTAACTTTTGTGAAATGAGAAAAGTCAAAACGTAAAACGCCCGGTGCAACCAAGGAGCCTTTTTGTGCAACATGATTTCCCAAAGTCTCCCGCAATGCAGCATGCAACAAGTGTGTGGCAGAGTGATTATACTCAATGGTTCTTCTTCTCGCAGCATCTACAACGGCTTTTACATCTGCATATACATCAACAGGCTGCACATCAGCAAAGTGAATAATCATGCCATCTTCTTTTCGTGTATCCGTTATAGTTATAGCTTCTTCTCCAAAGATAAGCACTCCGGTATCTCCAACCTGCCCGCCACTCTCGGCATAAAACGGGGTGTCTTCTAACACAAACTGGAATTGTTTCTTCCCCTTGCTTTTTATTTTTCTATATTTTATCAACTTGGTGTGTGCCTCAAGCTGAGTATATCCTATAAACCTCCCGCTATTTTGTTTGCCTGTTACAATCCAGTCTTCGGTATCAATTGTTGTTGCCGCTCGGCTTCTGTTTTTTTGTTGTTGCATCTCTACCTCAAACCCTTTTTCATCTATTGTTAGCCCTTGTTCTTGCGCAATTAGTTTGGTTAGGTCAAGCGGGAAACCGAATGTATCATAAAGCTCAAATACGGCTGTTCCTGAAATCGGCTGTCCCTTACCGGTAGAAGCCATTATATCTTCAATTTTTTTAAGTCCCTTTTCTAATGTGTGTAAAAAGGATTCTTCTTCTTCTCTAATCACTTTCAGTACAAAATCCTGTTGTTGCTTTAATTCGGGAAATACATCACTAAACTGATTTGCCACTACAGGAAGCAATTGAAAAAGTAATGGCCTTTTATATTCAAGGCTTGAATAATAATATCTAACAGCACGACGTAAAATTCTCCTTATAACATAGCCGGCACCTGTATTTGACGGCAATTGTCCATCAGCAATAGCAAATCCTATCGCTCGAATATGGTCGGCTAGCACTCTAAATGCAATTGCCGTTTTACTGTCATCTCCGGTATATTTTTTATTTACCAGAGTTTCTGTTGCCTTAATGGTTGGCATAAAAACATCCGTATCATAATTACTTTCTTTATTTTGAAGCACACGCACTAATCTTTCAAATCCCATTCCGGTATCAACATGCTTAGCCGGCAGAGGTTCCAATGAGCCATCTTTTTTTCGGTTGAATTGAATAAATACATTGTTCCAGATTTCAATAACCTGGGGATGGTCATTATTGACTAAATCATGTCCTGGAATCTTATTTCGGTCTGCCTCGCTTCTACAATCCACATGAATTTCTGTACATGGGCCACAGGGGCCGGTATCACCCATTTCCCAAAAATTATCTTTTTTATTTCCAAGCAGGATACGCTCTTCCGGCACCCATTTCATCCATTCGTTAAAAGCCTCTTCATCCTTAGGAAGGTTTTCATTATCATCTCCTTTAAATACGGTTACGTATAATCGTTCTTTAGGAATTTTAAAAATACCGGTAAGTAATTCCCAACTCCATTCGATAGCCTCGGGTTTAAAATATCCTGCTGTAGAATTATCCGGATCACCAAAACTCCAATTACCCAACATTTCAAACATAGTATGATGATAAGTATCCACCCCTACTTCTTCCAAATCATTATGCTTCCCGCTCACCCTTAAACATTTTTGAGTATCGGCAATACGTGCGGAAGGAGCTTTTGAATTTCCCAAAAAATAATCTTTAAACTGATTCATCCCTGCATTAGTAAACAACAAAGTAGGATCGTTTTTAACTACTATTGGAGCTGAAGGCACAATAAGGTGTCCCTTGGAAGAAAAAAAATCTAAAAAAGCCTGCCGGATGGCTGCACTTTGCATCATATAAGAAAAAAGTTATGATTTTATTTGATACCCTAAAGGTTATCTTTGTAAGCAACCTTTGTGGGGCTCAAAGGTAATGAAAGGGTTTATTTGAAAAGCCCAGTATTGAATAACTAAAGCTGCTTATTTTTTCTGATGTCCTTATTAGGCATCACCTATAATAGCGCAATGAAGAAGATTAAGTATTTCTATAACACACACACACTTAGGTACGAGAAACTGGTAACACCGTTTAGGGTAAGACTTCTGCGTATAATCGGTTTTTTATCGGCTTTGATTGTGAGTAGTGCCATTGTTATTTATTTATGGGATAGATTTTTACCCAAGCCCCGGGCTATTGAACTTAATAGAAAATATGAAATTTTAAATGATAACTACCGTACTTTATCCAAGAAAACATTAGAACTGCAATCACAGCTTGTGGAGTTAGAGGCCCGGGATAATGAAGTTTATCGCAGTATTTTTGAAGCCAATCCACTACCCGATAGCGCTCGTGCAAAAAAGATTGAGAAGAAGCAGGAGCTTGAAAAAATTAAGGTTTTGGATGATGATGCTTTGGGAGATAGCATTGCCAAGCAATTAAATAATTTATCGGCCAGAATTAAATATCAGTTTGAGAGCTATGATGTTATTTCAGGACTCATTGAAAATCAGGGGGCTAAATTAGCATCCCTACCTGCTATTCAACCAGTTAGTAATAAACAGCTTAAACGAATAGCCAGTGGGTTTGGGATACGTATTGACCCAATTTACGGCACTCCAAAAGCACACAAAGGGCTTGATTTTTCGGCACCTCAAGGAACACCAATTTATGCCACCGGAGATGGAAGGGTAAAAGTTGCAACCCGATTGGATGCGGGGTACGGTAACCATGTGATTATTAACCACGGTTATGGCTATGAAACGCTATATGCCCACATGGTGCGAATAAAAGTTAAGCCCGGTCAGCGGGTAGTGAGAGGAGAGGTAATTGGATGGGTTGGAAGTACTGGTAAAAGCACCGGACCACACTGTCATTACGAAGTACATGTAAATGGCCAGGATGTAAATCCTGTTTATTTCTTTTATAACGATTTGAACCCGGAACAATATGATCAATTATTAAAAATTGCAGCTACAGGAAGTGCAAAAAGTTTTGATTAACTTTATACCATGTCATTAAAACAAGCATCATTTGATTTTGATTTTCAGTCCGAGGCCTTAGAGCCGGAGTCTGTTCTAACCCCCGAAGAAAAATTATTATCTGCCGTTAAAGAAAATAGGAAGCGAATGTTAACGGAGGAATTGCCGGTTGAATCTGCTGTGATTACAGCATCCACAGATGAAAAAAAATCAACCCGCGGCAGGATGAAGATTAGTGAAATGAAGGCAGGTGTTCTTATGTTAGATATTCCCGAAGATGAAGAGTTGTTTTCAAAAAGATACTACTCCATCGGAAAGGTATCGGAAATGTTTAATGTAAATTCCTCACTACTTCGTTTTTGGGAAAATGAATTTTCTATTTTAAAACCAAGAAAAAATGGAAAAGGGGATCGCTTTTTCCGGCCGCAGGATATTAAAAATCTACAATTGATATATCATCTTTTACGTGAAAGGAAATTTACAATTGATGGTGCTAAAGACTATTTAAAACGTAGTGCACGTGCTGATGAGAAGTTTGCTTTAATTGAATCTTTGAAAAGATTGAAAGCCTTTTTAACCGAATTAAAGACATCTCTTTAAATTCTTTTGCATGAAGTGCTTTATTATTTCTCTGTTTGTTCTTATTTCATCCGCCGCACCAGCACAAACTCCTTATACTTATACTTATGATGGTGGAAGCGTAATTCTTAATGGAAGCTTTTCTAAATATATTTTGCAAAACGATACTGCTTTTAATTGGTACAATTTTAGCAGAAACAATTACGATCCTCAACCTAATGTAGTAGCTCGATTGGCGGAATCTGCTAAAAAATTCAAGTTTATCATATTTGGTGGCACATGGTGTGAGGATACACAAAATATACTTCCCAAGTTTTTTGTGCTACAAGAAAAAGCTGGTATTCCTGATGAAAACATTGCATTGTATGGTGTAGACCGTTCAAAACACATGATTGACAATCTGGCTTCGGTAATGGAAATAACAAATGTTCCTACAATTATTGTATTGAAGAATGGTGTAGAGGTTGGGCGTGTTGTTGAATACGGGCCCACCGGTAAGTGGGAGGATGCGCTGCTTGATTTAGTTAAATGATATGTACTGTATTTTAAAAGGAATCCGCTCCTTCCTTTTTAGATATCTTTATCTCTGCTGATGTGCTTTGCATAGGCAGTTTCAATTCATTGATTTTTTCTCTGAAAATCTTTATCAGATCATGACGTAACTGAGAAAAGCCTAAAAAGTCGGCAGGCTCGGTATGATATTCAATCCATAGCATAAGGCCATTTTTATCCAGGGTTTGTAAAAAGGTAGAATATCTTTCAATTTGATCTTGACGAGATTTTAATTCCTGATGAATAAAATGAATTAATTGTTCAAGGTGATGGGTATTTGTATCCATTGCAAATTCAAGCTTCATTTCTCCTCTCCATTGCGTACGCATACTAAGGTTATCAACCACTCCATCCACCATTTGTTTATTAGGGATCGTTACCAAGGTTTTATCTACAGTACGTATTCGTGTACTGCGCATTCCAATTCGTTCAACCGTTCCTGTTATATTGTTTATTTTAAGCAGGTCGCCAACAAAAAATGGTTTATCAAATAATATTATAAACGAAGCAATCAAATTTTCCAAACTTTCCTTAGCAGCCAAAGCCAATGCTGCACCTACAATACTAAGACCGGTCAATAGTGGGCCAATTGGCTTTTTAAAGCCCCAATGAATTACTGCAAGAAAACCAATGAAAGTAATAACAATTTTTAAAAAATCGCCAAAAAATCGCATCATCTGATACTCCGACTTCCCTGATGTATTAACACCCGAACTAAGCATTAACGCAATAAAATCCACCATCCTTACCAAGAATCTAAAGAAAGAAATAATAATGGCAGATGTTCCTATGGCATTAATAAAAGATTGAAGATGGATACCATATACAGTTATATTCCATTGTGCCGGGTAGTTTAGCTTATCTATGGCAATTACCGACACCACTATAACTAAAAACCAACTCATAGGCTTAACTACTAATTTCTTAAACTTCTGTTTATCAATTTTCCAAGTTTGATTAATTATAGTTAAGATAACATCGAGAAGGAGCCGTGAAATAATTCGCTTCAAAAGAAAGACAAATACAATTATGCCTGCTACTATAAGATAGCTTTTTACAGAATTATCCAAAATAATATAATGGAGAAATTTCATCAGTTAAAATTTATCTTATAAATGTCAATTCGATTCTTCTTACGAATGTAAAGTTTATCTCCCGCTCTGCTTGCTGATAAGGCTCCCTCCACTGAAGTTGGCAATGGATATTCCTTATTGTTCGGTGTTTTCAGCGTGTATAACAATAAGGAATCATTTCTAATTCCGGACAAATGGTTTCCCCGCACATTTACAGAATGCCAATTCATTAAGTGTAATGTTTTTTCATAAGCACCATAATAATCTAACACACTAAAACCCGTCAATGAATCATATAAATACACCTTCCCTTCATTGTCAAATAGCTGTTGTGGCACGGGAGCCTCTCCTGTTAGCAGGCGCAAGTCTGTACTTTCAAATAAAATCCTATTCTCATCATTTAATTTTTTTAGTTTAAAATCTTTGTCATCAAACACCCACAGCTTATTATCGTATGATGTACCTATTGCGGCTGGGCTGAAAATGCCATTTTTACGTAAATTAATTACCCCGCGTACTGCAAGCATATTATCAAGGATAACGATTGTACTATATGGTTTATAATATAATAATGTTTTAAAAGGATTAGTGGCATCAACAGAAGATGGCTGGCCAAAACGTTTAACATCATTATATACAGCCAGGGTATCGCCTAAAGGAGAAATCTTTTTTAATTGTCCATCCTGAATGAGGAACAAATTTCCAAGCACATCAGTTTCCATAATAGAAAACTGCCCGGGAATAGATGTTAATAATTCAAGCACAGGTTTTGCAAAAGATGAACTATTCGCATCATTTTCAACTTGTGCATTTACTGAGTTTAACACACAACTCATCATTATTATGAAAAGAATCTTTTTCAATTATGCTGAAAAATATTTTAGCTCAAGACGGCCATCTTCCATTTCTCCATAACTGGCATACTTAATCCATTCCCCAATATTCATATACAATGAATTGCCAGATAAGGGATGTTCTATAGGCAAATGGCGATGTCCAAAAATGAAGTAATCGTAATGATTATTTTTTAATATCTCTCTACAATATTGAATTAGCCATTCACCTTCTTCGCCTAAAAACACTTCATCTGTTGTGCCTGTTTTAGCCCTGCTCTTCCTGCTAAAGAAGTCGGCAATGCCCATACCAATATATGGAGGCAGTATTCCAAAAAGCCATTTTGCGATTGGATTACGAAATAACTTTTTAATTGTTTTGTAACCTTTATCTCCCGGTCCCAGCCCGTCACCATGACCAATAAGCATTTTCTTTCCTTGTAATATAAATTCTTTGGGATGATAATAAACAGGAATGTTTAGTTCTCGTTGAAAATAATCTCTCATCCACATATCATGATTTCCAACAAAAAAATGCACCTTAATACCACTATCGGTTAGTGATGCCAATTCGCCTAATATGCGAACATATCCTTTTGGAACAACTCTTTTATACTCAAACCAAAAATCAAAAAGATCTCCTAAAATAAAAATCTCTTGGGCACTATCACGAATACTCTGTAAAAAACGAATTATTTTTTTTTCACGAATTAGGCTGGATGCGTAATCAGGAGCCCCCAAATGGAAGTCAGAAATAAAGAAGATTTTTTTCTTTGGGTTATCCATTACTCAGGTTTACCTCCATTTTTATTTAAAAGATATTTTAATATATCTGCAGCATCTATTTCGGGCATACCGGTTACCGGAGCGTTAAACCAATAGACCCATGCTTCCAACCATGTTCCCTGATAATTCACCATAGCTCTATCCCGTCTATATCTGGGTTTTTCCCCGGGCATAACATTCAATCCTTCGTAATCATCTAACTGACCAATTACCCAATCAAATTCTGCAGTATTTTCTAATTTGTATAATTCGCCGGGAATGTAGTTTTCACTATTTGTGGGGCAGGCAACCGGCACATTTCCATCAAAATAAAAGCGGCCCTGTACAAGGGCATCTCCCATTGGCGAAAAAAAGCGGGCAAGATACTCATAGGCAGGACTTTTAAAACCACTGCGCAACGAGCCATAAACAAACAAGCGATGTGTGGTATTCATATCATACATTATTAGATGGGAGAATCCTCCATTAAAAAACAAAATACTTCACCTGGCCCATGCACACCTGTTACCAATGTTTTTTCAATATCTGCTGTTCTGCTCGGTCCGCTAGCTAATGTTACAACAGATGGGAGGTTATCTCCATATCGTTCTACAATAAATCCTAAAGCATCTTTAATATCATAAACCAACTGACGGTTGTAAGCAATACATATATGAACCGGTGAGTAAACACTTGAAGTTCTGCCATTAGGTTGCGCAGAACTTAAAACAATACTTCCTGTGCGGGCAATGAGGTATTCGCAACTGGTAATGGAAACATTGGAATCTTTTAATGAATGGAATGGCACAAATAGACCTTCCAATATGTTGATTATTTCTGGTTCTGCACAATATATTTTCTTCCATCCCCGTTCATCAATAAGTTGTTTTATTTGATGCTTTAAATCCGTTAAAGAGGTGCAGAAAGCAAACTTCCCTTGTAACTTAGAAAAGTTTTCAGCAAATACAACTGTTTCATCTTCCGTGGTATTATTAAAAATAGTTTCATTTTTTGTATGACCATCAAAAGGTAAAGGCACCGGATTTTCCAGTGCCTGTCTGATTTTTTTTAAAACTTTTTCACGAGATGATTGTTCAGACATTTTGATTAGATTTTATGCGAATCGGCCTCATTATCCGGTAAAGGAATAGGCTGACTTTCCGTTGTTCCATTTTCAGGGTCAATATCTAAAAGCTTCTTTTCTTCAAAAGGCCTTTTACCAATCAATGCTTCTACATCACTTTTAAATAACACCTCCTTTACCAATAATTCTTTAGCTAATTTCTCTACTTCAGCACGCTTTTCTAAAAGTAATTTTTTTGTTTTTTCATACGCACCATCAATAAGTTCACGCACTTCGTGATCAATAATCTTTCCTGTTTCTTCGCTGTACGGCTTTGTAAAATAGTTTTCTTGTGCCGGGTCATAATAGCTGATGTTCCCTATTTTATCGTTCATACCATAAACAGTAACCATGCTGTAAGCAATCTTTGTTACTTGTTGAAGATCATTACTTGCTCCGGTACTTATTTTTCCGAAGAATATTTCTTCCGAAGCTCTTCCTCCAAGCGTCATGCATATTTGGTCTAACAATTGATCTGTATTATAAAGATACTGTTCTTTGGGCGTGTATTGTGCATATCCTAATGCTGCAGTACCTCTGGGTACGATAGTTACTTTAAGTAACGGATACGCATGTTCGAGGAACCATCCGCAAATGGCGTGTCCTGATTCGTGATAGGCAATGATTTCCTTTTCTTCGGGGGAAATAATTTTATTTTTCTTTTCTAACCCTCCAATAACCCTATCAATAGCATCCTGAAAGTCGCTCATATCCACAGCCTCTTTATTCTTTCTTGCTGCAATAAGAGCTGCTTCATTACATACGTTAGCAATATCAGCACCGGCAAAACCCGGTGTTTGTTCTGCTAATTTATGAACATCTAATTTTTGTGATGTTTTGATAGGTTTAAGGTGCACATTAAATATAGCTTCTCTTCCCTGAAGATCTGGTCGGTCAATAGATATTTGCCTGTCAAACCGGCCCGGGCGCAGCAATGCAGAATCTAATACATCCGGTCTGTTAGTTGCTGCAAGAATAATGATACCAAGGTCTGTTCCAAATCCATCCATTTCAACCAGTAACTGATTCAGTGTATTTTCTCTTTCATCATTACTCATCATCACATTTTTACCTCGGGCACGGCCAATAGCATCTATCTCATCAATAAAAATTATACAGGGTGCTTTTTCTCTTGCCTGTTTAAACAAGTCACGAACTCGGCTGGCACCAACCCCAACAAACATCTCTACAAAATCACTTCCACTTAAACTAAAAAATGGCACTTGAGCTTCACCGGCAACTGCTTTTGCCAAAAGGGTCTTTCCCGTTCCCGGAGGCCCAACCAGTAATGCACCTTTAGGGATTTTACCGCCCAGGGATGTGTATTTTTTTGGATTTTTTAAAAAATCCACAATTTCCATTACTTCTACCTTCGCCTCATCCAATCCGGCCACATCACTAAAAGTAATACTCACTCTTGTACCCTTATCAAATAATGTAGCTTTTGATTTTCCGATATTAAATATTCCACCGGGGCCACTTCCACCACCGGGGCCACCTACTTTACGCATCATTAAAATAAACAGAAATGCAATAAGGAGAATGGGTAATAATGTACTAATCAATTGTGAAAAAAGTTCCCCTTCGTTATCTGGCGTATCCGGCACTTCTGTGATATTAGGATTCTTATCATAGAAGGCCGCCATTTGGGTAGCAAAGGTCTTATCATCAATAATATTAAAAAATAATTGGGGTTGATTGGATCTTAATACCCTATCATACTTATCTTTTTCATTAGGGTCTGCAAGCAACTTCCTATACAGTTGTGCCTTATTCCTTACGCTATCTTGATTTACAAAAACCCTAACCAATTTTTTATTTCGAATGGTTTTAATTTTCTGTACATCCCCTTGCTTAACCATCTCATAAAACTTCTGCTGATCTGTTTCAACACCAGCAGGAGTTACACCGCTAAAAAAATTTACGGCTAATAACGACAAAATCAAGATGGCGTAAACCCAATAAATATTAAATCGAGGCTTACGTTTAGGATCTCCATCGCCCATTGGCTTTTCAGGAAAGTTACGGTTATCGTTGGGTTGGTTCATCATCGTTTTTTCTATTAAAATTTAATCCTCGTGTTCCATGATTTGTGCATCGCTCCACAACTCCTCTAATTGGTAAAATTTGCGGGGTTCTGGCAGCATGATATGAACCACTATGTTTATATAATCAATAAGTATCCATTGCAGCGCTTGTCGCCCTTCATGCCTGAAGGGGATTTCGCCGGCTTTTTCCTTTACTTTTTCTTCAACAAAATCAGCAATGGCTTTTAATTGTGTAGTATTTGTGGCTTCACAAATAATAAAAAAATCAGCAACCGCCTCCGGAATCTTTCGTAAATCCATACTTATCACATTACTTCCCTTCTTTTCATGAATAGCATGGATAATTGTTTTATATATCTTACTATTCCGATTTAAACGAACAACTTTCTTTTTTGAAGTGTTCAATACACTTAAATTACTCAAGTACAATCAGTTTTATGAATATTGTAGTGCGGCTTAAAATATTGTAGCTTGCACTTTTCAAAAATACAATTTTCTTTTCACCCTCATCATTGGCATGGACAGTTTGATGTTTAATATTTTAGACCAAGTTGACAGTACCAACAACTATGCCATGGGGCGGATACATGAAGGATTGGCAAAGAGCGGAGAGGCTTGGTTTGCCAGAGTTCAAACAGGTGGTAAAGGTCAAAGAGGTAAGGCTTGGGAAAGTAATATTGATGAAAATCTGCTCATGTCGGTGATAATTCAACCACCGCAATTCTTAAAAATTTCTTCTTTTTATTTACAAGCCCTGGTTTCTGTTGTTTCAGCTCGCTTTTTGTCAGAAATTACCCAATCATCTTGTCGGATTAAATGGCCAAACGATTTGTATTTCAATGACAGAAAGGCAGGTGGAATTCTTATCGAGAATAGCATACGAGGTGCCGGTTGGAACTGGGCGATTATTGGAATTGGAATAAATATTAACCAATCTTCCTTTCCTTTAGAAGCAAAAAATCCCTGCTCTGTTTTTGAGATTACCAAAAAGCGGCTTGACCCGGTTTTATTGGCAAAAACTTTACATGCTCAACTGTGGGAGGCCGTTTCCCTTTTTTCAGCTGAAAAAGAAGCAGAATATATGAAGGTATATAATAGATTACTATATCGCAGAGAGGAAATAGTAAAACTAAAAAAAGGAAATCATCTTTTTGAAGCGGTTATCAAAAAAGTGGATAATACCGGTCGGCTTGAGGTACTACAGCCCGATAAACAGCATTATATACACGGAGAGATTGAGTGGTTGTTATAAAGAAGACTGTTTCTCAGCATTTCGTGCCTCTACCTCAAAAGGATTTCTATAGTAACCATAACGTATAGACGAAGAGAGATAATAAAAAATAAATTTTACCCAACCCAACCTTTTGATTTGTTGAATATGGCATAATTCATGTCGCACCCATCGCTCATTTTTTAAAAATTCAGCACCACTTATTCCGGTTAAATGAATAGTGCGATTAAGTGTTACTGCCATTTGTTTACTATGTAAGACCATGGCCGCAATTTTGGCAAATAAAGAACCTTCTCTAATAAAAAAGCTATCCTTACCGTAGGTATGCTTCTGCAACATACATTATTAATTAGGTTATAGGCAGGTTAAAATAATTCAATATTTCTTCTCCATGGATTTTAGTTTTTGGCTTGTTGAAAACCTTTATGATTCTTCCTTTCTCAACTATAAAGGTGGTGCGAATTACACCCATAAATTTTTTTCCATACAGTTGTTTCTCTCCCCAAACACCGTATTTGTTCATTATTTCATGGTTGGGATCTGAAAGCAGTGGAAATGGGAGTTGGTAGGTGTCTCCAAACTTTTTTTGTTTATCGGGCATATCAGGACTTATCCCAATCACGTTAAAACCGTGCCTAAGCAAGGCATCATAATAATCTCTTATACTGCAGGATTCTGCGGTACAACCTGGCGTCATGGCTTTGGGATAAAAATAAATAATAGTAATACCTTTTATGGCTGCGCCAAATGAATATATTTTCCCATCCTGGTCTTTAGCCTTAAAGGATGGTGCTTTGTCTCCTTCTTTAAGCATAGCAATTGTAATTAATGCATAAAGGTAAATTTTCTTTCTGCCTTATTTCCTGCCAGGTCTTCAACTGTTATTATTAATTCATTTTGACCGGGTAAACAATATTCATCTATTTTATAAACGAAAGCCCGATTTTTATCATTACTAAAGCGTATCCAATTCCCATTAAGAGTAGCAGTAAAGTTTTGTAACTCTTCAGTATTATCAGTTATATGAAATACAATTCTGGATCCTGACTTTGTTACCGGTGAAATAACCGGTGGCTCATTGTCATAGATCAATTGAAAGTTTCCAAAATCACGCCACATAGCACTATACCAACCATTTTGATAAGTAGCTTTTTTATAGTCTGTCTTACTGCCGTAATAGCGCTTCATTATTACCTTTCCGGTGTCGGCAAACCGGTTATTAAATAAATTCAGTTTATAAAACTCTTGAAGGGGAACAATGGGTTTGTGAATTTGATATACTGTGCCACCCGTACTTTTTATTGCATTGTATGTAAAATAAAAAGAATCATAAATTGCCGTAGGACTGAGATATAATCGCACACTATCATTTTCAAAAATATTAATCACCCCGGGTCGAAATATTAGCTTATCTCTTGTTGGCGGAACAGGTGTTTGATTTAATGACGACTGTATAGTTAATTCAACCGTAGCTGTATTACCTTCGGTGTCACTAACCAAAATTTTTATCTGCTGCGGTGCTGTATCAATAAGATTAATAATACCATCTCCCCCTTTGTAAATACTATTGTTTTTATCTCCTAGTTTAGATAGATGTTGAATATAAGCACCTCCGGATGCCTTGGTTTTATAATCAATATGAGCGTTTAAATATCGCGTATAATCATACCTGATAGAATCCAAAATAAATCTCGTTTGTTCATTGCCGTTATAATACAATACACCTTTGTAAATTCCGTTTTGATTAGTGCTTCCCGTATATCGGTCATAGGCCGAGATACCAAAACTTATTTTATTTGTAGAAACAACAACGGGGTGCAATGGTTTATAAGAATTACCTGTTCGTTTAAGAGCAATGATACGCGGAGATTGTTCATAAGTACTGATTCTTCTATCATAAATCGCTAGCCTGAGTACGTCAGGAGCCACATTGTCAGCAATAGAGAATCCGTGTGTTAAAGGGTTGAGCACAATTTCTGTTTTTGTATCTCGTAATTCAAAATGCAGATGAGGCCCCAGGGAGCCGCCGGTATTTCCGCTGTATGCAATAAATTGACCACGATTAACAGAAAATAAACCCACTGGAACTTTTAAATCAACTTGCCAGGACGATAACAAGTATTGTTGTTGGCTAACCCACTTTTCTAATTCGGGATAAAAATCATTGAGATGTGCATACAATGAGGTGATTCCATTGGGGTGCTCAATATAAATAGCTCTTCCAAATCCCCACGGTTCAATTTTTATTCTGGAAACGAAACCTTTCTCTGCTGCAAATACACGAAGATTTTCCCGTTGTAGTGTGCGGGCATCCAGCCCCATGTGATAATGATTGGTGCGCAGTTCTCCAAAATTAGCAGACAACGCTGGCGGTGCATCAACCGGCCATTTATATTGAGTAGATTGTGCTTGGGAAAAAAATGAAAAAGCAAAAAATATAAAAAGGAGAAAGAGCCGTATCATAAAAGCAAAGATATACACCTCAGCGTCATACCATTTAAAACACCTGTTAACTTCAAACTAAATTCATTTTTTCACAACACGCATCAAGTCTTCCAGATAATCTGTTTGTAATGCTTGAATTTCTAAAAGCTTTTGATTTTGGTTGATGAGCAAATGGTCTATTTTCTCATTTAGTAATTGAATTTCCAATTCAGCCTTTAGATTAATCATATAATCATGCTCATTTCTCTCCCGGTCCTTTTGCTCTTGCCTATTTTGACTCATAATAATGATGGGTGCCTGAATAGCGGCGATACATGATAGAACGAGGTTTAATAAAATAAAGGGATATGGATCAATAGCCGGTGAAATAAGATGCGAAATATTTAATGCAATCCAAATAACGATAAAAGCAAGAAAAGATATAATAAACCCCCAGCTACCAGCCAATGCAGCCATATTATCTGCAATGCGATCGGCACGATTCTCTTTCCCTTCTTGTATAGGCCTGATTTCTCCTGAAAGAATTTTATTTTTTGCCAATGCATTTAAAACATCTTTATCAATTTCGGCAAGCTCTCCTTTTTCGCGACTAAGCAGGCTTGCCAAATATTTCCTTCTAAAAAGATTTAACTCTTCCAGCGATATATAATCTTCTTTTGAAAAATCAGGATTTTCTGATTTAATCATATCAAATATCCCTTGTCTAATCATATCGCCTTGTATGGCAGCTCCTTCCATTATTGGGATTTTTGAAATAAAACTGATTTGAGGCATAAAATTTATTTATAGGATAATATTTTAGGTTAAGTTAGGTTTTTTATACACTATTCTTTCCAACAGTCAATTTTTTCTTCATTATCTTTTACCTTTGGCCGCCAATCCAAAGGCAATTCTCCTATGCCAAAAGATAATTCAATCAAAACAGTATTAATAATTGGTAGCGGCCCCATTGTTATAGGTCAGGCCTGCGAATTTGATTATTCCGGAACCCAGGCTGCACGAAGCCTTCGGGAAGAAGGTGTAAAAGTAATTTTAATAAATAGTAACCCGGCAACCATCATGACAGATCCAATGATGGCAGACAAGGTGTACTTACTACCGCTTACGGTAGAAAGTATAGAACAAATTTTGGAAGAAAATCAAATTGATGCTGTTTTACCAACAATGGGTGGTCAAACTGCTTTGAATCTTTGTAAAGATGCTGATGAGTTGGGTGTATGGGAAAAATATAAAGTAAAACTTATTGGTGTTGACATAAAGGCAATTGAAAAAGCAGAAGACCGCGAAAAATTTAGAGAGTGGATGGTAGAAATGGAGATTCCTGTTGCTCCTGCAAGAATTGCTAATTCTTTTTTGGAAGGCAAAGAAATTGCACAAGAAATTGGATTTCCTCTGGTTATTAGACCTTCTTTTACCTTAGGTGGAACGGGCGGTAGTATTGTATTTAAAAAAGAAGAACTAGATGCAGCCCTCAACATGGGTTTAACAACCTCCCCTATCCATGAGGTGCTGGTAGAAAAAGCAGTTTTAGGATGGAAGGAATTAGAACTGGAATTACTTCGTGACAATGCAGACAATGTGGTAGTCATTTGTACCGTAGAGAATTTTGATCCCATGGGTGTACATACAGGTGATAGTATTACGGTAGCTCCGGCAATGACTATCAGTGATACAGCCATGCAAGAAATGCGTAACGTAGCAAAACGCATGATGCGCGCATTAGGGAATTTTTCAGGAGGTTGTAATGTTCAATTTGCATTAAATCCCGAAACAGAAGAAATTATTGTAGTTGAAATAAATCCTCGTGTTAGCCGTAGCTCGGCACTGGCATCTAAGGCCACAGGATACCCTATTGCAAAAATTGCTTCTAAACTGGCATTAGGATATAACCTGGACGAACTCAAAAATCAAATTACACAATCCACCTCTGCATACTTTGAGCCAGCACTGGATTATGTAATTGTAAAAATGCCACGCTGGAATTTTGATAAGTTTAAAGGTGCCGATGATACACTCGGATTTCAAATGAAAAGTGTGGGAGAAGTAATGGGAATAGGAAGAAGCTTTAACGAAGCCATGCAAAAAGCTTGTCAGAGTTTGGAAAATGAAGCAGTCGGATTGGGTTATTATGGCAAAAGTTTGATGCATACTGATGAGCTGCTTGAATATATAAAAGTACCTAAATGGGACAGGGTGTTTCGTATCAAAGACGCACTTATGGCCGGGGTAAGCGCAAAACGAATTTGCGAAAACACAAAAATTGATAAGTGGTTTATTAACCAAATTAAAGAGTTGTGTAATATTGAGCGTGAAGTAGGTGAATTTGAATTGAAATCACTTCCTGAAGCATTATTAAAAAGAGCTAAGATTGCGGGATTCAGTGATGTTCAGTTAACCAAAATTATGAATGATGGTACTGAAGATTTAATGTATGAAAAAAGGAAGAAACTTGAAATCAATCGTGTATTTAAAATGGTGGATACCTGTAGTGCGGAATTCATTGCTAAAACACCTTATTTCTACTCAACCTTTGAAAGAGTTCAAAAATCATTACAGCAAAATGAATCTATACCAAGCGACAAAAAGAAAATTTTAGTTTTGGGAAGTGGACCCAATCGAATTGGCCAAGGAATTGAATTTGACTATTGCTGTGTACATGGTTTGTTGGCCATTAGAGAATTAGGCTATGAAGCAATTGTAGTAAACTGTAACCCTGAAACAGTATCCACCGATTTTGATATTGCAGACAAGTTATATTTTGAGCCCGTATTTTGGGAAAACATTCGCGAAATTATTGAGAACGAACAACCGGAAGGTGTAATCGTTCAATTAGGTGGTCAAACAGCATTAAAACTTTCACGCCGGCTTGTTGAATTAGGCGTAAAAATTATTGGAACTTCTTTTAATGATATGGATATAGCCGAAGACCGGGGACGTTTTAGTGATATGCTTCGAGACCTTGAAATTCCTTATCCCCGGTATGGAACAGCACACACAACCGATGAAGCCATGGAAGTTGCTCATAAGGTTGGTTACCCGGTATTAGTAAGACCCAGTTACGTATTAGGTGGTCAGCGGATGCGCATCGTGCTAAATGATGAAGAATTGGAAAGTGGTGTGTTAAGTTTATTAAAGCATTTACCTGGCAATAAAATTTTAATTGATCAATTTCTTGACCGATGTCAGGAAGCAGAGATTGATGCCATTTTTGATGGTGAAACTTTTCATACCATGGGTGTTATGGAACACATTGAACCGGCGGGTATTCATAGTGGTGACAGCCATGCTGTTTTACCACAGTTTAATTTAAGCCCGCTGATTGTTCAAACTATGGAAGAATATAGTGAGAAAATTGCACGAGCTTTAAACATCAAAGGCTTAATTAATATTCAATTTGCTATTAAAGATGGTGTGGTGTATGTAATTGAAGCCAACCCTCGTGCTTCCCGTACCACTCCCTTTATTGCAAAGGCGTATGGTATTCCATACCTCAATATAGCTACAAAGGTAATGCTGGATAAGTTGAAGCTAAAAGATTTAAAACTCAATAAAAGTTTAGATGGCTTTGCTATTAAAGAGCCGGTATTTTCATTTAATAAATTTCAAGGCGTTAACAAAGAGCTGGGCCCTGAAATGAAAAGTACCGGAGAAACAATCCGGTTTATTAAAGACCTGAGAGACCCCAATTTCCGCCAACTTTATAGAGAACGAAGTATGCACCTAAGTAAGTAATTGATAGGGCATGCCCTTCTTTTTACCCTTCGTTTAATTAACTAAACTGCTTACATAGTTTACATTAAACTATGTATTCTGCACAAATTCCTGCATGGAAGGCTGCTCCCTTTTTCAGGCTGCTGCCTGCGTTTATCGCCGGTATCCTTATTCAAACCACATTTACCATTCACTTTTTTTATTGGGCAAGTTTCTTCTTATTGGGAATTATTTGGATAGCATTACAAAATTACCTTTCTATTAAGCAGGGTATTCGTTTTAGTAAAATTACCGGTGTGGTGATATGGGTAATTATAGTGTGCTCGTCAGCGTTAGTTACACTATTAAACAGTCCTGATATAAATTCAAACTGGTTTTATAAAAACACCAACTCTGCAAATGGCGGAATTATAAAATTAGTTGAAGATCCCATTAAACAAGGAGAAAAATATCGTGCTATTGGAGAAGTAATAGGCCTAATAAAAAACAGACAAATAATTGCCACATCCGGTAAGACCTTTGTTTACTTTACACTTCATCAAAACGGCCTCCCACAATATGGTGAATTGCTGTTAGTACGTGGCACCGTACACCCATTAGCAGAAAGGTTAAATCCCGGTGGTTTTAATTTTGCTAAATATGCTTCACGAAAAGGGATCTATGGTGCATGGTATATTCATGAAAACAATATCCTCTCACTATCTAAGGAAAAAAATCTCATACAATCTTTTGTAAATAATTCCCGAATCAGGATACTAAAAGTATTACAACACCATCTAACAGATAAAAATATATTAGGCATAGCAGAAGCCTTGCTTATTGGGTATCGTGAACACTTAGATAAAGAAGTGCTTCAATCTTATGCCAACACAGGAGTGGTGCATGTAATTGCTATATCAGGGCTACATCTGGGCTTGGTTTATGTAGTTATAAAATGGATGATTCATTTAATTCCTGTTTTTAAAAAAAGACCAAAGTTGAGGTGGCCTATAATTTTGTTTTGTCTTTGGTGGTTTGCCTTGGTAACCGGTGCCTCCGCATCAGTATTACGCAGTGCAACTATGTTTTCATTCATGCTTATAGGCGAAACATTTTTTAAATCGGCAGGGTCAAAAAATGTGCTTACTTCTTCTGCATTTGTTTTGCTGGCATTTCAGCCACTCCTATTATGGGATGTGGGATTTCTATTAAGCTATGGTGCTGTGGCGGGTTTAATTTGGTGGCAACAGCCTATTAAGCGGTTGTTGTTTTTTAAGAAAAGGTGGACTCAAAAGATATGGGAGATGGTATCCGTAACCATTGCTGCACAATTAGCTGTTACACCATTGTGTATTTATTACTTTAATCAATTTCCCACCTGGTTCTTGATAGCTAATTTAATTGTTGTACCACTGGCTACCATAGTATTAATATCCTTGCTTATTATGGTGTTGATTTCTTTTATACCTCCGCTTGCAGCAACCATCTCCTGGCCTATCAAATGGTTAATCAATATTATGAATGGAGTAATACACCATATTGAACATTGGCCATTATCAACCATTTCCGGAATATTTTCAAACGAGGTTACAACTCTATTGCTCTACGGATTCATTTTATTTGGAACAAGTGTAGTACTATTTAAAAATAAACATTATTTATTGTCCTCTTTAAGCTGTTTATTTTTATTAAGCCTGTATATGTCAACAAAGAAAATAATAGCATCTGCAAAAAATGAAATCCGCATATATAATATAAGAGAAGGGCTATCTGCCGATTTCATTTCCGGAAGGATTTGCACACATATAAACACTGCAAGTTCGGCAGCAAATAATCCTTTCTCGGTTGAAGGCCCTGCCCGTACTATTCGATTAGTGAAAATGCAAAATCAAATTAGTATAAAAAATAAGATTACAGGTATTTCCTTTATAAAAAAACAAATTATTATTATCGGACCGGAGGTTAGGCTCCTGAAAAAGCCGGTAAAATCTGATGTAGTAATCCTCTTTAGCTCCCCAAATATTGCCATTTCACAAATAGTTGAAGTATTTAATCCACATACTATTGTTTTAGCAGCAGATAATAAGAAGTGGAAAATTGAGAAATGGAAAAGCGAATGTGAAGATTTACATTTGCGTTGCATTTCTATCAGGGATTCGGGTGCTTATATTTTTCAATAGCACCATCAATACTTAGCACTATGCAAAAGAAAATTCAATCAGTATTAATTTCTGTTTTTTATAAAGATGGGCTGGATAACCTGGTTCATTTACTTCATTCAAATAATGTAAAAATATTCAGTACGGGGGGCACCAAATCTTTTATTGAAAAATTAGGAATCCCTTGTATTGATGTGGAGTCGTTAACCGGATTTCCCTCAATCTTAGGTGGACGGGTTAAAACCCTGCACCCTTCAGTTTTTGGGGGTATTTTAGGAAAAAGGGACGACGCTCAACATGTGGCAGAGATGAAACAATTCAATATTCCGGATATTGACATGGTAGTGGTAGATTTATATCCTTTTGAAGAAACGGTAAAACAAACCACTGACGAATCCTTAATTATTGAGAAGATTGATATTGGAGGCCCCTCTATGATTCGCGCTGCTGCTAAAAATCATAGGGATATATTGGTGCTTGCTTCAAAGAATGATTATTCGGAAGCCGTGAAAATGCTGCAGAACCAACAAATGTGCTCATCATTGGAACAGCGGCGAGAATATGCTATCAAAGCTTTTGATGTATGTACTGCTTATGATCAAGCAATCTCAAATTATTTTCACAAATCTGCTTTCCTTACCCCGTTTGGCTTGCCCGAAAATATTTTGCGATATGGCGAAAACCCACACCAAAAAGGAGTGTATTACGGAAATTTAGACCAACTATTTGTTCAATTACATGGAAAAGCATTATCCTATAATAATTTAGTAGATGTAGCGTCTGCAATACAATTGATAAACGAATTTTCAGGCTATGATAAGGTTGTTTTTGGTGTTATTAAACATACTAATGTGTGTGGAATAGCCGCAAGGAGCACTACCTTAAGCGCATGGGAAGCTGCATTGGCCGGAGACCCGGAAAGTGCATTTGGTGGCGTATTGGTTTGTAATCAGGAGATAGACGAGGCCACTGCAAACAAAATAAATACTATATTTTTTGAAGTACTAATTGCACCTTCCTTTTCAAAAGAAGCGCTGGATTTATTACAAATAAAAAAGAACAGGATATTGTTACAAAATAAAATGGATACAATATCACCGGTACAAATGACTACATTATTGAATGGTCTTCTTGTTCAAAACAATGACGATGTAAACTATAACGAATGGAAGGTGGTTACTTCTGCGCAACCGGATGACAATATGCGTGCTGATTTGGAATTTGCCAATCTAATAGTGAAACATCTAAAGAGTAATGCCATTGGATTAGTGAAAAATCTTCAACTTATCGGAAAAGGATGCGGCCAAACCAGTAGAATAGATGCATTGCGACAAGCTATTGATAAAGCACACCGTTCAGGATTTGAAACCGTTGGTGCTGTATTATCCAGCGATGCATTTTTCCCTTTTGATGATTGTGTTAAAATTGCAGATGAGGCCGGAATAATCGCTTTTATACAACCCGGTGGCTCTATTCGGGATAATGATTCTATTCAGTATTGTGAATTGAAAAAACTACCTATGATAATTACCGGCACAAGGCATTTTAAACATTAATGAATATGAAAATGCCTTCGGGAAAGATGGGCGGATACCTTGCTCTTACAACAACATCTATTTTATGGGGAACTACTTGGGTAGTTAGTAAAATTGCATTAAGAGATATTCCTGCATTTCAAATGACCGGAATCAGACAGTTTGTTGCAGGCGCAATTTTTATCTTGTACTTTATACTAATTAAAAAGCAACCTCTACCAACTCTTGCACAATTTGGGCGAATTTCAATACTTGGTTTTTTACTTTTTGTTTTTGCAAATGGATTAAGCACCTGGGGATTGTTATTTATATCTGCAGGGCTCGGTGCTCTTTTGGGAGCATTATATCCGTTGAGTGTTGTAATGATTGAAAGAGTTTTTTATGGTAATAAAGACTTTTCTCCAACCATGATATTGGGATTTATACTCGGCTTAACCGGAGTTGGTTTGGTGTTTTATGAAAGTATTATTGTTGTGATGACTCTGAAATTTATTTTGGGCGTAGCGCTTGCTTTAATTGCTATGCTTTCATGGAGTATAGGAACCGTCTTCCTCACCCGTTATAAACTTGGCTTGAATCCGTACTATTCTATTGGCTGGCAAATGCTTATAAGTGGAATAGGCTTGTATTTGATGGCTGTTATTTTTCAACCCCCTGTACCGCTACGTTCAATTTCTATTCAAGGGTGGGGCGCTGTTCTGTACTTGGTAGTATTTGGGTCAATTATTGCCTTTGTAGCTTTTATTTATTCGTTGAAAAAATTGCCGGTTGCCATCGCCTCGCTGTATTCATATATAAATCCTTTAGTGGCCTTCCTACTTGGAGCCTTGCTTTTGGGCGAACAACTGAACATGGCCATAATTTGGGGAGCGTTGATTACTCTCACAGGCGTGTTTTTGGTAAACTTCAGTTTGCGTAAGAAGATTGAGCAGCTTCGCGATGATGCAAATGTATAAAGGCTTCATACATTTCTTTCCATCCTTTAAAGACAGAATCGGTACCAAGAAAATTATTGTGAAAAATGGTAATTAAAGCACCATGATTGTTTTTGCAAACCTGGTAATAGTGATTCAGTTCTTCTGAACTTCTTTTGATATCCTGCTTCTGTTCATAAAAACTATTTGCATCCATAAAGCAGGGCGGATGAATGATTAAATCGGTTTCTTCATTTGTAATAAGATTAAACCATGGATATGCGTTTGCAATAGATGCCCTGAAGCCATTAATACTGCCATACATCATGCTGTAATCATCGGTAATACCTGTTTTTATTAATTGTGTGTAAGTGTCAGGTAGTGTAAATCGGAGGTAGTGTTGTCTTGAAAGTAAGACAGGTGCATTTAAAATTTTTTCCAGGGTATCTTTTTCCCGCTTTAACACGGCACCATCATTATGCGTTTGCCAGGATGGGTGAAGGCCATTGGTTGCACTTTTGTGTTTCTGAATAAGTTTTTGTAAAGCGTGTTCCGAAGGTAGGATATGCTTATCATACCTGCTATTTTCTGTTGCTGTCATCCAAAAATAAATTGGATTTAGCCGAAAGGTTTTATGTAAAAGTTGTAACTCATCATATACGTCGAACGGATCTTTTTTTATTCCTGCTAAGGTTAATATACGTGACAAAGTGGGCATTCGAACAAAACCACCTAAGTTTCGTTTTAAACCTTTGTGTTTATATGACCAGGCTATGTCAATATCATAAGTTGGTTGAAATGAAAAATCAGGCGGGTTTAATTTCAGTAATGGAAATTGTGTACATAGCCTATTGCCCAATTCTTTAACCCAGATGTTAACCAGGGGCAGATGTAAAAACTCACGGTCAAATGCGATGGATTTGTTGTGTGGAAAACGTTGATACAAATCCGGTTGATAGGGAAGGTATTCTTCATAACGTGTAATCAGATAAAACACCGCACTAAATATATCGAAAGGGTGGCTATGATTCTTTCCCGGAAATAACACAGCTTCTATCCCACTTCCCTGAATTTTTGGAAGACTTGCTTGAATGTCAGTTGCATACAATAATCCACTTTCCGGAATGCTATAGCTGTTTGCAGAAGCAAGGTTACCATACGCAATGATAGGCTCATTTTTGCCAACAGGCATTTCATGAACAATTCGATACGTAGTTCCAAGCAGTGTATGGAAGATTATGTTTAGCGTATATACTAAACGGTTAGTTTGATATGGACAATAAATTAATACAGCCATTGAAAACTAAATATAGAAAAGATATGGGAATTAATTTTATGAAAGTGTTGAGGAGTGACGTTTTGTTGAATGAATGCTCCTAATCGTATAAAAAACTCAATGTTTCCTGGGTAGAGACTCTAAAAGAAATTAGCTACAGCGAAGATTTATTTTTTTTGTGAGGTAAAGGATAAAGCAATTCGCAATTTTTCTATCTGATTGCCCCAATGACAACCAGATAGAAAAAATTATCCCATTATTCCACGAGAATGATTAAATAATTTTTATTTAGTTAAAATAGTAAATAATAAAATATCCCGGTGATACTTATTTACTTTTTTCTTGCAAATATGAAGCATGCAACAGTTGCAAGCAGGGTAACATAGTATCCCCATCCTACTGATATAGCATTATTTGCCATTTTTCGAGCTGATGACATCATTCCACCAAAGCCGTCATCAGAAGTTTCGGGGATTGATGGGTTAGCTGCCATATACAACCCTATACCCGCATAGATAATAAGCAACAGAGAACCAATTAAAAAGTAACGTTTGTATTTGCCAATTTGAGGAATAAAATCTGAAAGGATAAATGCTAATATACAAATTGGGAATAAATACAATAAAAAGGAAACGAGAATGGTATTGGGAGCATAATCAGCTATTTTGGATACCCCAAGCCCTGAAAAACTTTGTGACACCATAAAGAGATTTACCTTCAGCCAAGGAAGGAAACATCCAATTAGTGCAATCAAAGCAAAAATATTGGCTTTGTTTTTAACGAACTCATTAATATCAACCTTTTGCAAGCTGCTCTGCAAATCAGAAGTGTTAAATGAGAATCCTTGGGTTGTCAAAGATACCCCACAGTTTGTGCAGATGACTTGATTAGGGTTTGTTGTACTACCGCATGACTGACAGAATTTTTTTTCCGAACGTGGATTTACACCACATTTTGGGCAGGCAACTGCTTTTTCGTGAACCTCGTTACCGCAATTTTTACAATACATACTTAAAATTTTAATATTTGAAAATTCCTACTCATAAGGCTTTTCGGTTTCGCCCCGCTTTTAAAAATGGATGCCGGCTTCCATTATTATCAAATAATTATTTTATTAATTGTTAAATAAATTTAATACCTATTAATTATAAATCAAAAATATATATTATTATAGTGACTATAAGTTATCAATATATAGCATATTACCCACATGGATATTTATAACTATTATTCTACATTTATAATATTAATGAGTGGATGCTAATAACTGCGAAATGGTTTTGGTGAAAAATGACTTGTATTCAATTCATTGGGGAACAACCTTATTGGTTTTTTGTTTGTCTATTGACAGATTATTGTTCAACACTCAACCAACGTATGTGTTTTTATATGGCTGTTGCAAATGAGAAGTAAATCAGCCGAACATTTCGGACCCTCTATGAAAGCTTAATAATCTATGGAAAAACCAGTAAGTCTGCGTTAGTTGTTCCAGTAAATAATGCACTAAAAAATGTACGAGGTAGGCAAGCAATACATGGTGTGATTATCGTTCGTAAAAACCTTAATCTTAGGGAATAATGTATGATTGGAGATTTGACTTCCCGTCCTTATATCCTGTTCCTTCTTCAATTCCGATGATACCTCTTAGGGCGAAGTGGCTATAGACTCAATTCTTCCGTAAGGGTTAAAAACGCACCTATTCTGATTCCTGAGTTTTCCTTACTAAAAATAGGCTAAAGTATTATTAGGATAAATTCATTTATTTTGGCAAAATTGTATGTGGTATCAACCTTTTTTTCTTGGTAAAATCGGTAAAAAATCAATTCTAAGGTTATTATATTCATATTGCACCTTTACACTGCGTATTTTCTCTTTCTAATTCCTTTTCTTCATTCTTTCCTTCCACATCTGATTAAAACTTTTATCACTAAATTGAAGATCTGCTCTGTTCTCTTTCCAGCTTGTGAACATAGAGTTTACAATTCTATTTTTTAGCTTACCCGATCCAATATTCATTATTCCTCGCTTCAAACTAGCAATACGCCATATCCTCCAAGCTGCTCTTTCGGTAATTGGTGCAAGTCCCTGTTCTGTAGATTTTTTACGGTTATCTATAAGCAGTTCATGAATGCGAATATTCATCGGACAAACCTCTGTGCAGGCACCACATAACGTAGAAGCATAGCTCAGGTGTTTATAGGTTCCCATATCTTTCATATTGGGAGTAATGACACTTCCAATGGGTCCACTGTAAGTAGTGTCATAAGTATGGCCACCAATGTTTTTAAACAGGCTTAACCGTAAATTTTTAATGGGCTTGAAAAATAAAAGGGCGGTATATTCCGCCTCGTTAATTCTGCATAAATAGTTATTGTTTTATAAGCTTATGGTTCCAAACGTCTCCATTACAGTTTTGTGTTCTTATTATGTAAATATCTGAATGAAGGTTGCTCACCTTTTCTCTTACATCGCTTTCTATTGAAATTTTATTACCCTTAAATGACGCCATTTTGCAGCCGGTTAAATCAAAAATATCCATTAATCCGGCATCGTCTTTTGCAACGGTTTAGTTTTATTGAAACCTTTCTACGGTAGGAATTGGATAAAGGGTATTTTCTTGAGCGAATCGGATATTATTTGAAAACTTGAAGGAGTGGGTGTACGATAGGACGCATCGCACCAACTGAAATTCATTTCAAAAACATTTTGTTGAGTTTCGTTCCACCAAACAACAGTCATATTCTCTGCTACAGCGCCTGTAGTGCCGGCTATTGAAGGATTAAACGTTTCATAGGGGTCATTGGTTGGAACCATCTTATAAAGAGCTGCACCTCCCGTACAAAGATTTGTTTCAACAGCACCTATCCGATCAATTGAAACGGCAATAATTGTAGGATAATCGGTACCTTCTTTGGTGTTTAACGGCTCACCCCAACCACCTTCCCAAACAACTTGAGCAACGACATTAAAATTATTGTCAAAACCATAGGCAATAACCGGATTCTTTTGCCAGTTATTAAATGATACAAATCCGCCCCATGCTATTAGTTCGGGTTCAGAGTTGTTTGTATAATTATGGGGGTAGTCAACACCTCCATTTCTAGTATTTCCATAAATATGAGATATGCCGTTGTCCTCAACAGAATAAACCACAGTCCAATCTTTTACAAATGTTTCTGCGTCTCTTTTCTTAGGTGTTGCGATTCTTGGGCGACCAATGTTTGTACCTCCCGGATACACAGCGAAAATATTGTTGCTTGTCATAGACATTGGATTATACGGGCTTGGCCAAACTGGTCCTGAATACCATAAATCGTTTAAATTATATTCGTCAACTATTAGCTTCTTATAATCGGGATCAATATAGCTTACGTAAACGTAGGCTTCTTTAGGCATGGTGCTGTCTGAAATAGCAACGTCGGGTTTTTTAATACCGGAGAATAAAATCTCAACAGGAGCGAGTGTAATTTCAGAGGTTGAATAATCAACATAGTGGTTTAGCCAAGGCAGATTGTTTCCGCCGTACACCAAACCTGGAAGCAAATACAACTTTTCATTTTCAAAATCATTCCATACTATTACAAAATCACCCTGTGAGTTGGCATCAATGCGAATTGCGTTATCATTTTGAGCAGGTACACCCCAAAATCCACTTTGAAGTGTGTAAGATTGTATTCGTGTGGGAGTATTCCCTGTGGATATATCCCAACTTTCTGCCATAAACTGTTTGAGGATTGGTTCGAAATAAACAATTATGGCATACAAAGTTCCCAAATTAAAATAGTTGTCATATACCAAAGCTACATCTGGATTAGAAATAGTATTTGTGAATGAAAATTGATTCTGAAAAAGAGCGGATCCGGAACAACTGTCTTTGTATAAACTCCATGAACTATTTGAAACCGCAATTTTATACACTTCGCAACCCACCTAAATTATATCCACAGCAGTCTCTGAATGATTTAATGAATAGTCCTGCAAGTAACAGTCGTTTTCGGAAACATTTCCGGGCGGATTTACGTTTACAAATTGTCCGTTTGCATGGACACAAAAAAGCATAAATATGAATAAGACTGACCGGGTTAATATTAATGGTATAAATGGAGTTTTGCGATTAAATTAAAAAAGATGGGCTCAATCATTGTAATTAATCAAGAATATATCATCTTTATAATATTAAAAAATAATATTATTGGTATGTGTAAGTACTTATTCATATTAATACATTCGTTTTTTTACACCAGTGCACTATTTGGTCAGGTAGTTTGGACGGGTCAAATCAGTAGCGATTGGAATGACCCATTGAATTGGAGCCCGGCTTTTGTTCCGGATAGCGCTACAAATGTTGATATAGTTTTGAATATTGCTTCCCCACAGCCGTTTTGGCCACATCTGCAACAAGAAACTAAAGCGAATAGAATAAAAATAAATAATGCCCAATTCAATTTTAATAATTTCCCACTTTCCTGCAATCGTTTTTTTAGCTTAAATTCAACGATAGAAACAGGAAGTGATTCCGGTAGAATTCATCTTTTTGAAAATTTCGGTAATGGGTTACAGGTCGAGCAAAGTACAATAAAGGGCGACTTGTCTATTACTACAAACGATGAGCAAACTGTTAATCTGAGAAAATCTGAATTTGACGGTTTAATGATTAAAGCAAACGCTTCCAGACTCAGGATAGATATTGAAGATAGCTGCTATTTTAACGGAAACGTAGTAATTCTGAAACCATCGCTACCTTTTCTTCTTGGTGCAGGCACCATTATTGTTTCGAAGGTAGAAGTACGAGGAGATTTTAATATAATTGATCCGGTCTGTGGCCTCATCAGATTAGGAACGCAGGTCAACAGTCTTACAGAAGGAGGGCTCAAGGTGTCAGGAATGATTAATATTGAATGTTCGAGTCCTCCGGGACAAACAAGCACTACCAGTGCACTTTCGCTTCATCAAGTGGTAAATTCCAATGAAGGCGGCAAAATTTTGTACCGGGGTGTAAAAGGAGTTTGGATAGCCAGAAGCAATTTGCGAGTAGATTCGATTGCCATTTTTCCGCAATTCGGAAGAGTTTGGTTAGATTCAAATGTTATCTATTGTCCGGTATCAAAAATACAAAGCACTGAAAATCCTTCTACACTTGATCCTCAGTCAAGGTTAGCCGGAAATACTTTTTTTGGAAATTTGTTTTTTACAGATATACTCAATGAAATTCAAGAAACGAGAGGATTTCCCAGAGCCGATTCTCCTTTTCCTACGTATTTAATTAATGGAGCCCCTAACCGATATTATGGTGATGCTTATTTTAAAGGGAAGGTGAATTTAGGAATGTTTGATACTTCTTCCTTTCACGGTAATCTGATGATAGAAGCCTTGGATGGTTCAGTTTACCAACGTGCACGTTTTACAGGCGAACAAACAACGGACATTAATATTGGTGAAACATCTCTTCAATGTGCTGTTATTGATAAAAATTCAGGAGCAAATGTCAATCTCATAACACCAATAAATATTTCAAATTTTTTGCGTTTCGATAATGGTATTATAAATGCTTTTGGAGGCAACTATATTAAATTTTTACCCGGCGCATCGGTATATGATTATGGTACTCATGGATATGTAAACGGGGAGGTGCGGAAGGAAGGTAATACATCATTTGTGTTCCCTACGGGCTCAGCAAACTCATTTAAGCCATTATCAATAACAGCACCATCTAATGCGACTGATATTGTGGTGGTGAAATATCAAAATGCTTCGCCAATAATTGTAGGTGATACAAGTCAAAGAGAAGACATACTTCACTCTATAGGTAATTGTGAGTATTGGGAAGTAAGTGAAATTGCCGGTAATAATAGCGCAATTGTCAGCGCAGCATGGGATACTCCATGTTTGGACAATTCTGTTTATTTTGCAAATGTGGATGATGCCCGTATAGTAAGATGGGATGGCGCCATTTGGAAAAATGAAGGTAACGGAGGCTATTACGATGGTTTGATTTCAACATCAGACAGCACGTTCCTTTCAGGGATTTACAGTTTTGCAGCACCACGGCGAGAGGTGACTACTCCTCCCGAGCCTCCACATTTCCCGACAATGATTATTTATCCTAACCCGGTTATGCAAAATTTAAATATTTCATTAGAGCAGGGATTTAAGCAGGGAATGGTAATAGATGAAACCGGACGTACAATTTCTATTCATCAATTACATACTGGGTTGAATTCCATAAATGTCAGTTATCTTCCTTCAGGTATTTATTTCCTCGAGCTCATTGATGCACGAACTCAAAAAGTATTAAAGTGGGTTAAAATGTAAAAGGAAGTGCTATTGTTATTCTTAATATTTTTCTTAATTCTATTAAGATAAGCAAAGAGTGGAGAGCTTAATAATTCGAGGTGTGGCTTTGTATTTCATCTTTTTAATTCCCTTTCTTCATTCTTTCCTTCCACATCTGATTAAAACTTTTATCACTAAATTGAAGATCTGCTCTGTTCTCTTTCCAGCTTGTGAACATAGAGTTTACAATTCTATTTTTTAGCTTACCCGATCCAATATTCATTATTCCTCGCTTCAAACTAGCAATACGCCATATCCTCCAAGCTGCTCTTTCGGTAATTGGTGCAAGTCCCTGTTCTGTAGATTTTTTACGGTTATCTATAAGCAGTTCATGAATGCGAATATTCATCGGACAAACCTCTGTGCAGGCACCACATAACGTAGAAGCATAGCTCAGGTGTTTATAGGTTCCCATATCTTTCATATTGGGAGTAATGACACTTCCAATGGGTCCGCTGTAAGTTGTGTCATAAGTATGGCCACCGATGTTTTTATATACAGGACAAACATTCAGGCAAGCACCACATCTAATACAGTAAAGACTTTCACGCTGAACTGTATCTGCCAAAATATGGGTTCTGCCATTATCCATTAAAATAACAAACATTTCCTCGGGGCCATCTGTTTCTCTTGCCTGACGTGGGCCGGATATAATTGTATTGTAAACAGTTACTGTTTGTCCGGTACCGTAGGTACTTAGCAATGGCCAAAACAGGGCAAGGTCATGAATAGATGGAATCATTTTCTCAATTCCAACAATTACAATATGTGTTTTTGGAAAGGCGCAGCTCAGCCTGGCATTGCCTTCATTTTCTGTTACCGCTACAGCACCGATATCACCAATAATAAAATTAGCACCTGTAATCCCTACTTCTGCTTGTGTATATTTTTCTCTGAGTATTTTTCTGGCAACCTGTGTTAGTTCAGGTGGAGTAAGTGCAGGATCTGTTCCTAATTTTTCAGCAAACAACTTAGCCACATCTTCCTTGCTTTTATGCATTGCCGGAGTTACAATATGATAGGGTGGTTCACCATCAAGCTGTTGAATATACTCACCAAGATCTGTTTCAATACTTTCAATTCCATTTGCTTCAAGTACATGATTAAGTTCAACCTCCTCTGTAACCATGCTTTTGCTTTTCACCACAGTTTTACAATTGCGATTTTTACAAATATTCAAAACAGCCGTAGTAACTTCTTCCGCATTTTCAGCCCAAATTACTGTGGCACCGCGAGCTGTAATCTTTTTCTCAAAATTCAGCAGGTTTTTATCAAGCGATTCAATAGCCTTCCATTTAAGATTCTTAGCCAGCTCTTTTACATTTTCAATATCATAAAACTGCACCTTCCCTTTAGGTACAGCAGCATTATACTTACTGATATTAAAATTTATTTTTCGTCTATGCTCAAGATCTGCGGCTTTTGCTGCGCTATTGGTTAAAAATAAAGAGGCTTTTTCTAACATAATTCAAATTATTTTATCACACCTAATTCTCTTCCCACCTTGGAAAAAGCCAAAATAGCCTTTTCAATATGGTGTGGTTCATGGGCTGCACTTAACTGAACCCTAATACGAGCCTGGCCTTTAGCTACCACAGGAAAAAAGAAACCAATTACATAAATCCCCTCATCCAACAATTTTGATGCAAACTGCTGTGCAACTACCGCATCATATAACATAATGGGAACAATAGGATGGTCTCCGGGTTTAATGTCAAATCCCGCCTTTGTCATCTCATCTCTAAACTGACGGGTATTGCGCTCCAGTTTATCTCTAAGTTCGGTGGTTTCGCTTAACATATCAAAAACGGCAATAGATGCACCAACAATACTTGGAGCAACTGTGTTACTAAACAGATAGGGTCGGCTGCGTTGACGTAACATTTCAACAATTTCCTTTCTACCTGAAGTAAAACCACCACTGGCTCCTCCTAAAGCTTTTCCTAATGTACCGGTAATGATGTCTATTCTACCCATTACATTACGATACTCGTGCGTACCTCTTCCTGTTTTTCCCAAAAATCCGGAAGAATGGCATTCATCTATCATTACAATGGCATCATAACGATCCGCCAAATCACAAATTTTATCTAATTGAGCAATGGTTCCATCCATGCTGAAGGATCCATCAGTAACAATAATGCGTGAACGAAGGGACGTTGCTTCTCTCAATTTACTCTCCAAATCTTCCATATTATTGTGCTCATACCTAAAGCGTTGCGCTTTACATAATCTAACACCATCAATAATGGATGCATGATTTAAGGCATCACTGATAATAGCATCCTGCTCATTAAAAAGAGGTTCAAATACACCACCATTGGCATCAAATGCTGCAGCATACAATATAGTATCTTCAGTACCTAAAAACTTAGCTATTTTTTGCTCTAACTCTTTATGAATATCTTGTGTACCGCAAATAAACCGTACACTACTCATTCCATATCCGCGATGGTCAATAGCCTTCTTTGCCGCTTCAATTACTTTAGGATGAGAAGAAAGCCCAAGATAATTATTTGCACAAAAATTAAGAACCGTTTTTCCATTTACAGTAATCTCTGCGCCCTGCTCACTGGTTATAATTCTTTCATTTTTAAATAATCCCGATTGTTTTATTTCATCTAATTCTCCCGAAAGACGGGTGATAAAGTTTTCATTCATACTCTTTGCTTTTACAACAAAGCTAAACACTGTGGCTTAATTTAAACCAAAAAGAATACATTATACTTCCCTTTTTTTAACACAGATGAAATTTGTTATTAAATACCCGGTTGTATTTTCGACCCAAGAAACTAAAAAAAATAAATTTTCTTAATTTATACACTTCATACGCTATTTACCCCCCATTTTTTAAAAAAAGTAGCTATAAAGTGTAACCTTTTGTTTGTGATAAACGTATTAGTAAAGTTACCGGAAACCAATTGCAAAAAATGACGAATGAAGAATACAATGAATGTGTGAATAGGTTTGCAGATAGTATATTCCGATTCATTATGAAGAATTTAAGGCACGTAGAAGATTCAAGAGATGTGGTTCAGTGTGCATACGAAAAGTTGTGGCAAAAAAGAGATGAAGTGGACCCACGTGGAGCCAGAAGTTATCTTTTTACCATTGCCTACCATGAAATGATTGACCATGTACGCAGAAATAAAAAGATAGTTAGCTTATCGTCAACTCTCGAAAACCAAGAATCAAAGTATTCCGATGCCACAAAATCAAACAGAACACTGAATGAGGCACTTTTGATATTAAATGATACACAACGAAGCCTTGTTATGCTAAAAGATTATGAGGGATATAGTTATCGGGAGATTGGAGAAATTACCGGCCTTACCGAAAGCCAGGTAAAGGTGTATCTACATAGAGCAAGACTGCTACTACGAAATTATATTGTTGACACAAAAAATATTTTGTAGCCATGGAAATAAATCTAAAAAATTACGAAACATATTTCCTGCTTTATGCCGATAATGAGTTAAGCACTGAAGAACGGATAGCTGTCCTCGATTTTGTTCATAAATATCCAAATCTTAAAACGGAGCTGAATGCCATTGCAACAAGTTATTTACAGGATGAGGCCATAACGTTGAATAAGGCCTTCTTAATGAAGTTACCTTCCGGTAAAAGTGTTGAAGAAGCATTATTGCTTCATCTTGATAAGGAGTTGGAAGAAACCGATAATAAAGCATTACAGGAATTATTGAATACCCATTCAGAATTAACACATGAAAAAGAATTACTAAAAGCAGCATATCTGCAAGCTGATGATCCACTTATTTATATAAACAAAGAAGCATTATATCGGTACGAATCAACAGTCTTTTTATTGAGTTATTGGAAACAAATGGTTGCTGCTGCTGTTTTAATAATGGCTTTGTTTTGGGGAACAAGAGAGTTGTTTGGAAGTAAAGAAATTAAAATTATTACTACCTCTTCTCAAAAAACCGAAGACTCAGAAAGTCTTCCAAAACATCCTATTGTAAAGAAACCATCTGTTCCTCATTTATCCGATAAAAATAATGTTACCGGCATAGCCAACAATACAGCGCCCCCATTAACCTCCGCTGCACAAACACAAGCCTCTTTGGCAAACACCAACAATCATAGGCCAATTACGCCACAGGATCATGCTAAGGACCAAGATGGCTTGTTTAATACTCCGCATTCCTCTTCAAATGAAAAGAATACTCATATTCAAAATTCGGATTGGAGGAATATTAACAACTTCCCTCGTAACGAAACACCTTTTCAGCCCGTATTCATATCAAATACAATTGATGAACCTGTAATTAAACAAAAAGATATTAAAGATGCAGTTATCCAACTAACGGCATCGAGAGCCTTAGATGAAGATATTAGCATAATTACTCCGGGAGGTATCTATCAAACATCGTTTCAAAATAAAGAGGAGACAGATGATTTTGTATTAGCCGTTAAGGAGGAAAGAATCACGAAATCAAAAGTTGGGGGATTTATAAAAAAGGTAAAGAATGAGATTGAAGAAGGAAGGAACAAAATAAAAATTCCTAAGCGAATAAAAGTAGGTGGATTAGAAATTAATATCTAATATATCACATCAAATTTACAACATGAAAAAACAGGCATTATTACTGGCACTGTTGTGCTGCTTTAAAGCATCTATTGCACAAACAGACTCTGCTTCACTTGAAAGAAACACAGCAACCTCAATACAAAACGACAGTATTATACCTCCCAAAAAGGATACGATACGAATAGGAAATATCATTATTATTAAGGACAATAAAGAAGGACACAAAAATGGGTTAGGATTATCATTAAGAAAAAACAACAACTCCAAGAAGAAGTCAAAAATAACCACCAATTGGTGGGTTGTTGATTTAGGAATAAGTAACTATAATGACAAAACCAATTACACTGATGTGGGTGATTATTTGGTTAACAGTCCGGGTGCACCCGATTTTAATGAGCATGATTTCAGGCTAAGAAGCGGAAAGAGTATTAATGTAAATATCTGGGCGTTTATGCAGCGATTAGCAATTGGAAAAGGGTATTTTAATTTAAAATATGGACTGGGGGTTGAGTTAAATAATTATCGCTTTAAATCAAACATAAGTTTTAGAGAAAATGGCATCATCCCCTATTCAGGCGGTATAGAAACAAATGCACCTTTTGTATATAGAGATAGCATTCAATTCAGCAAAAATAAATTAGCCGCTGATTACTTAATGGTTCCGGTGATGCTTAACTTCCGCACCCGGCCTTTTAACAGGAAAAATAATTTCAGCATAAGCCTTGGTGTTAGCGCAGGTTATTTATATAGCCAACGCAATAAACAAAAAAGTCAGGAGCGTGGAAAGATGAAAAATAAAGGTGATTATGATTTAAGGCAATTTAAATTATCTTATATCGGCGAATTAGGGATGGGTCCGATAACCCTATATGGAAGCTTTAGTCCCAAATCAATTTTTCAGAATAATATGAATTTTCAACCATATAATTTAGGCATTCGGTTAGGACGTTTATAATTCTTCAAGAATCAAATAAAAGGCAGCGCTCTATCCGGGTGCTGCCTTTTTATACAGTGTTTAGCCTCCGTTTTTCATTTAAAATAAAGAGGCCAAAAAAATTCTATCCTTCTCAACAGTAATTGAATAAAATCTGATAAAAAATAAGGAGGTTGTCTATTGCAAGACAACCTCCTTAAGATAAAATTTATAAATCCAAATTAGCGGGCCATATTTTCCTCAACAAGTGACGCAAAATAGCCTAATATAGTACCATCAACTTCAGCAACGCCAAGGTTAAATTCAAGGTGCAATGTTTGTTGGCAGAAGGAATAAAATCCTCCATTTCCTTGAGACGGGTGAGGCCTGATAACAATATATTTACCTGCATAAGCCGGGTTCAAATCTCCTGCATCAGAACCTGGAATAACGCCTGAAACTACTGTAATAGTTGGTATTGTGGTGGACCAATCCATGCTAAATGTAATTGGGCCCCATCCAAAATCACCTACGTTGGCAATATCCACAGAACCGGTTGTTGGTCCTGTAACTTGGGGATTAGAAATTGTTGCGGTGTATGGTCCATAAGGTGCTCCACCGCCATAAATTTCAATGCAATTAGTAAAATCACCAGCCCACTGTGCCATAACCGGATTGTCTTCAGAGCAAGAACTACTGCTTTCTCCACGAAGGATAACCATTAAAGTATCTCCCCATTGAGCCGGCTCAAGATCCGGAGCCTGAAGAGCGAGATACAAGGTATCACGTGCATCTATAGGATATGCTCCGGGGATGGGTTGGATGGTAATATTTGCAATAACTTGTCCGGCAGGGAAGGAAACCGTACCGGAAGATGCATTTGAATACTGAACTCCCGAAGTAGCACCGGTAGGCGAGGTAATTACCCATTTAGCCGTACGATCCACATCAGACACATCAGTTGTACCTACTTCAATTACAACGGGAGGAGCAGGATCTTCTACCAAAACACTCACTGTAGTGGTCTTGTTAAAGTGAACTGCCGGAGAAGGAATTGTTGTTTCGTAGGGCTTTGTTTTATCGCAACTTGCCAATACAAGCAAACCACCTGCTAACATCGCCATCGAAAATTTATTCATTAATTTCATTGTGATAATTTTATTTTATTTATCAAAGTTAGTATTAATAACCGGGGTTTTGAACGGTATTTGGATTGGCGCTTGTTGCTTCTCTTGGAATAGGATAAACAAAACGATAATCTTCAGGCGTACCCCAACGCAGGAACTGCCATTCAGGAGCAGCATCAGAAGCACCTCTTTCCAAATCTAAATGAAGTCTTTTCAGGTCATAAAAGCGCTGGCCTTCTAACCACAACTCTTTATAGCGCTCATTAACAATAGCATCCTTTAAATCCTGGGCGTTAGAGAAGTTCTGGTCTATATAACCGTTAATTCTGGAGCCGCGAAGTGCATTAAGATCAGCAGCTCCGGCTACCAAATCAGGAGTAGCTTTTGAAGCGTAAGCTTCAGCCCGGATAAGGAACATTTCAGCAGTACGAATCACTTTAATATCTACCATGCGAGGCCCACGATCAGACATATAGTATTTGTTTACATAATTTTGTCCGTTTGCATCCTGACCGAAATAAACTGAAGAACGATAATCTCCGGCCCCAAATTGGCTCATAATTTTATCAGAAGGATTGAAATAAATGCTACCGGATGAAGCAGTAAACGTTGCACCCATTGCGGTACTGGTTAAAAGGCGTACACGGTATAGCACTTCTGCTCCTGACTGGTCTTGCCAAATTGCGGCAAAAGTTCCCGCATCTGTAGCTAAAGGACGAATATCAGAGCTAATTACATTGGAAGCATGAACTATTGCAGCATCATAATCTTTGCGATATAATGCTATCCTTGCCTGAAATGCTTCAATATTTAATTTATTAATAACTGTATCACTAAAATTAGCACTGTTTGTTTCGGGCAATAGTGATTTAGCCTCTGCAAAATCAGCATCAATTTGAGCCATTACTGTTCCCATTGTTGCCCGTGGAGGGGTTGCATTAGGATTAAACGTTGTCATAACAGCAACGCCTAAGCCATTAGGGTCATAAGGACCGCAAAACGATTGCAGCAAATTAAAATGGCTAATAGCACGTAGGGCAAGAAGAGATGCCCGCAATGTGTTTTTACGCTCTTGGGTGCCACCAATAACGGTATAAACATGAGGAAGTACTCTGTTCACCTGGTCAATAAGGGCATAATAATTGTAATAACCGGCAGTAACATCGTCCCCTGTAGTTGCGTCTGATGAATATTGAAGGCGATAAGTCAGCAAACCAGAACCTCCATTTTGAGGACCCACTTTCAACTCATCCGACGTGTATGCATTTTTAAAAATATCGTACCCATACGCTGCCATTCGGCCATAGGCTCCATTAACACCCAATTGTACGTGCTCAATTGTTTTGAAAGCATTAGCATCAGTAAACTCTCCGGGATTGGATAAATCCAACTCCTTTTTACAACTAACAGCTAACACTCCACAACCCAAGAGCAGTAAACTATATTTTATTAATTTCATTTTATTTTCTTTTATTTTTTAATTAAAAGGTTACATTAACCCCAAATGTAAATGCTCTGGGATTGGGGTATTCACTTAAGTTAATATTCACCGCACCGGCCTCAGGGTCTAACCCGCGCCATTTAGTCCACATAAATAAGTTTGAGGCTTGTACATATACGCGTAGTCCTGAAATGTATTTACCATCAGCCAACATATTTTTGGGAAGCGTATATCCAACCACCACATCTCTTAAACGTAAGAAAGAGGCATCATGGATGAATTTTGAACTAAAATTAACTGGGAATTTAGGACTTGGGGTTGAGGCAATATCACCGGGTTGAGTCCAAAAGTTAAGTGAAGAAGATTGGTTAATACCTTGTGTGATAAAAGCACTTGGATTTTCCATAAAGTATTCCAAATTGTCCAACTTAGTTGCGCCCTGCTGAAATGAGAAAAGCACACTCAAATCAAAGTCTTTATATGTAATAGCAGTTCCAAAACCACCTGTCCAAGGAGACATCCAAGATCCATGATTAGTATTAGCATTAGAAGCAGTGTAAACATTTGTAAGGTTTCCGTCTAAATCATAATACAATGCCTGCCCTGTAGAAGCATCAACACCGGCCCAAGTAACCTCATAATGTGAGCCTAAAGGTAATCCCTCAACTAAGTAGGATGTACCTTCTTCATAAGGCTGCAAACCGCCAAGACTTATCAATTTGTTTTTATTATAAGCTCCCGTTGTGTACAGGGTTACAAGCAAATCTTTCTTTTTAACAACGTCAAAATTCAAATTCCACTCTACGCCGGTATTTTGTAATTCACCTGCATTCATAAGAATCGTTGATCCTCCACCCTCTGCCGTTAGTCGTTTGTCAACAAATACACCCTTTGTACGTCTGTCGTACCAGCTTAAATCACCATAAATCCTTCTTTTCAATAATTCAAAATCTAATCCTACGTTCAGGGTATTTGTTCTTTCCCATTTCGCATTTAAATTACCCGGGTAAGTAGGAACCTGGGTTGATAAACCGGCATATCCACCTACTCCATAAGTAGCCTGCCACATATAGAATGCAGGGAAGTTATCGTGGTTACCCACACCGCCATAACTCACCTTCAAACGTAAATTATTAATGGCGTTAATATCTTTCATAAAATTCTCCTTCGTCATATCCCAAACAGCTCCTACAGAATAGAAATTCTGCCATCTGGTATTTGGAGGTAATTTAGATGAACCATCTCTTCTATAAGAAGCAGAAAAGGTGTATTTATCATCATAAGTATAACGACCCATAGCCAATCCTGAAACTATTGCAGCTTGAGACAACCCACCACCTACAGCAGCCTGTGTAGCTAACACACCATTTCCTATTCCTACAGTTCCGGGGTTATTTGGCGTACGGGGATCAATATTATATCCTGTAAAACTAATTGCTTTATTGTTCTCCTGCACATACTCACCTAATAAGGTAACATCAAAATCATGACGCTCTTTAATTGTTCTTTTATAAGTAAGTGAAGGTCTAACAACAGCATTTACAAAACGGGTTAATCCTTCACTTTGAGACCCGGCCAATTCAGTTTGACTGGTAGTTACCCCCGGTTGTCTAATATAAGCAAGACGATTTCTATAGGTAGAACTTTGTGTTTCTCTAAAATCTATACCTGTGGTAATATTTGCAGTTAAATTATCGGTAATTTTATATCCCATAGTAATACCCGCAGTTATCTTAATCTGATTATTTCCTACCTTATCAAATTTTTTCAAATCAAGCAGGTTGGGTCCAAGAAAACTAATATCACCAGCATTACCACCTGTTTTAATATTCCCGGCAGCATCTCTGGCTAAGGAATAAGGGGAGGCAAGGGATGTAGCAAAGAATGAATTACGAATAGAGTTTGTGGTTCCACCACCCGGATCGCTTTCACGCTTTACATAACCAATATTTGATGAAAATTGGAAAGTAAATTTATCATCTGCAAAATCAATGTTGTTACGCATTGTTGCTCTTTTCATTGAGGAAGAAGTAATAATTCCTTCTTCACTATATAACCCTGCGCTACTATAAAAGCGAGTTTTTCCGGTACCGCCGGAAACCGATATTTCGTGATTGCTAAAAGTACCCGGACGCAAAAACTCATCATACCAATTAGTGTTAATACCGGAAATAGAATCCAACTTAGCATCTGCCAATAATTGATCAGCAGGTGACAGGGCCTGATAACGAGGATTATCAGGAGAATAATACCATCCCGGCATTAAAGGGTTTGTATTTGTAGAATTATCCTCAATCAGCACTTTACCATAATCATGTTGAGCCTTTAACAGCTCGCTGGTGTTCATGGGGCGATATGCAAAGTCAGGGCGAGATTTAACCCCAAACTGACCTGAATATCTTACCTTAATTTTACCGGCTTGACCACGTTTAGAGGTAATAGAAATAATACCACCGGAGCCACGTGAGCCATATAAAGATTGCGTAGCAGCATCTCTTAGGATATCTACAGAAGCAATATCATTTGGGTTTAAGCTTTGAAAAACTCCGGCTTCAATAGGAATATCATCAAGTATATATAACGGTCCTGAGCCTCCCGAAATGGAGTTTAGTCCTCTAATGTTTACGAAGGCTGAGGTACCTGGTTGACCGCTACTTGTCATAGACATAAGGCCCGGAACCCGGCCTTGAAATATTTGATCCAATGAACCCATTGGTTTTTCCTCAATTTCCTTAGCAACTAATTTAGTAGTAGCCCCGGTATATTGTGATTTTTTAATCCTGGTAATACCCGTTACCACAACACCCTCTAACTCCTGTGAGCCGGAAACGGATAGTTTTGGAGAGATAACAGACCTTTTACCAATTGTTTCACTTTCTCCAACAAATCCAAGGCTGGAGAATAAAAGTACCTTTCCCTCTGCCGGGACAGTAATGGTGTAATTACCATTGTTATCGGTAGTGGTACCAACCGTTGTTCCCTGTACAATTACGGAAACATTCGATAATGGGGTGCCGTTGGCATCAGTAACTTTACCGGTAACAGTCTTTTGAGCTACCGCCGTTAGCAGAAATCCCATTGAGACCATTAAGGTCAAGAGAAGTTTCTTCATGTTGCTTGTTAGTTTTAATTGTCCGCAAATATAGTGCAAATAGTATTTATTACCATTTAAGGCACACTAAAATGTTAAAGTGCTGCAAACGTAATTGAAGTTTTTCTTTTTACTTCAAAAATTCAGGCCTTTTTTTCTTGTTTTTACCAAAAATAACCGGCAAAATCACAGGTAATATTATTAAGTTTGTTAATGTGGCGGTTAAAAGGGTTAGCGAAGTAAGCCATCCCAACGAAGTTGTACCACCAAAACTGCTAAAGCAAAACAGAACAAAGCCCGCAGCAAGCACTAAAGATGTATATACAATACTTAGCCCGGTTTGTTTTATTGTAGCTCTTATTGTTTTGGGTATATCTCCTGAAAATACCGGTAATTCTTGTTTATAATTTACCAAAAAGCGGATGGTGATATCCACAGCTATCCCAAGTGCGATACTAAAAATTAATACCGTTGATGGTTTTAATGGAACACCCATCCAACCCATAACACCGGCTGTAATTATTAATGGGATAATATTGGGGATCAGTGAGCAAATTACAATCCTTACTGACCTAAACAGATACACCATACATAAGGCAATAAGTCCAAAAGCCCACAAAACACTTTCTTGCAACCCATTTATGATAAACCTGCTGCCTTCTAAAAAGGTAATACTGGTACCGGTTAATGTGGTCTTATATCGGGCACTATCAAATAATTGATTCGCTTTTTTCTGTATCGTATCTAACAAGAGGGGCAATTTTTCGGTTCCCACATCCTTCATAGATACACTTATTCGGGTAACTCTTCTGGCGCTATCCATAAATGAATTCATTACGTGTTGAAGAGTACCGGTTGCATTTTTTCCTTTTGCCGGTTTTAAATATTCAGCTACAAAGGCACCATCAAAATTGTTGGGCATTAAATATTGATTGGAATCCAAATCATAAAAAGCCTGCTTTGCAAATTTCAATCCTTCTGCCAATGACAGTGGTTTGGCAACATCTGGTAAGTGTTCAATAAAATCACATAGTGAATCTACTTTCCCAAACACGTTTAGGGCACGCATTCCCGTTAGTTCATTTTTCCTTTTCGTTTCTACCAAAATTTCCAATGGCATCACGCCTTTAAAATTATTTTCAAAAAACTTTAAATCCGTATATATTCTATCGGTTTGAGGCAAGTCATCAACAATATGCCCCTCAGTCCTTAGCCTAAACAGCCCTGCCACCGCCATCAATATAACCACGATGGTTATACCTGTTACCCATCTTTGTTTATGAAAAACCAAAAAGGTAACACGGGCTAAAAATGCAGTAATAAATGGAGATTCTAAATAGTGCAGTTGTTTATCCTTGGGTTCCGGTAACATATATAGTACTGCCGGAAGTAAAATAAATGATACAAAAAATATAACCATTATACTTAGTCCGGCCACCACACCAAATTCCTTTAATACAGCGCTTTCGGTAAATGCAAAAACAGCAAACCCAATAGCGGCAGTGATATTACAAAACAAGGTTACCACACCCATCTTACCCACCATATTTATTAAAGCTTCCTTTTTATCTCCTGTTGATTTAAATGAAGTATGATACTTGTTGATGAAATAAATGCAATTAGGTATTCCTATTACTACTACAAGGGATGGCAACAATGCAGTAAGCAAGGTAATTTGATAACCACATAAATAAATCAACGCTACCGACCACACCACCCCAATGAATACCGTACCTATTGATAAAATGGTTGTGCTGATAGATTTAAAAAAGAGAAAAAGAATAAGTACACTCAGCACCAGTGACGCTAATAAAAAGAATTTCATTTCCGCCTGAATCCTATCTGCCACCTGGGTGCGAATAAGTGGCAGCCCGCTTAAATGAATCTTTTGCTGAACGGCTGATTCAAACACTTCAGCTTGTTGTACTATTTGGGCAATTAAATCACTCCGTTCCGGGGTGTTCATAATATATTTATCAACTTGAACCCCCATCAAATAGGCATGGGTTTGTGGGTTGTACATTCTGCCTCTATAAAAAGGAAGATTATAGAATCGCTTTGCAGCACTATCTAACCCGGCCTGGATTTTAATTTCATTAAAAATTGGTTCACTTATCAATCGCTGGTGTATCTGGTCTTTTTTTAAGGTAATGGCACCGGGTATTCCGATAACTCCTTCCACTCCTTTAATTTTCTTTAATTCTTTTTCAAGTTTCGCATAGGCTTGGAAATGATGAAGGCTAAATAGATTTTTATCTTCCACTCCAATTACCACGAGGTTTCCATCATCGCCAAATTTTTCCTTAAATGCCTTAAAATCTAAAAAGCGCGGGTTATCTTCCGGTATGGCTTTAGAAAATTCGTAACTTAATTTTACCCGAGTGGCAAAATATCCCATAACCCCGGTTGCCAATGCTAAAAACAGAAGTAAAATGAAACGATAATGAATAACTTTTTCTCCTAAACGCCTCCACATAACAGTATATTTTCAGCGCAAAGATGATAGTTTCTCCTCATTTGCTAATACATAAAAGATATATTCTTTAAAATACCTCTGCTAATTTCTGTACATTTTACCCAACCATCATGGCATTCTCTTTTTATACCTTTGTAACGCATAAAAAACAAAATAATAACGGTAATGCATAAACGGAAATGGCGTATACTAAAAACAAAGGATCCATGATTTTTGAAAACAACCCATGCTGAACCATAATTTATTTATATCCATTTTTTAAATGCTGCACAAAACCGATGCCATAGTACTACGAACCGTTAAATACGGTGAAACCAGTTTAGTAGCCACTTTGTTTACTGAAAAATTTGGGTTGCAGACTTATATGATTAATGGCATACGCACCTCTAAAGCCAAAAACAACAAAGGCTCTATGTTTCAACCCGGTGCTCAATTAACTATGGAGGTATATCATCAACCGCAAAAAAATATGCAGCGAATAAAAGAATGTAGTTGGAAAGTGATTTACCAACATCTTTTTTCTCACGTAATAAAAAACAGCGTTGCCTTATTTATGGTTGAATTGCTTCAACGCGCCTTAAAACAACCTGAAGAAAATGAGTTATTGTTCGCCTTTATGTCAGATGCACTTCTTCATCTCGACAAAGCGAGCATAGCAACAACCGCTAATTACCCGTTATTTTTCGCTCTAAACCTTCCCCATTTTTTTGGCTTTGAATTAAAACCCATAAGTAAAAAAAGCATTCACTCAAATATTCAAAACGAAAACTTTTTATCCCATCATCCGGGAGCACTGCTTGGTTTAGATGGGAAAAATGAAGAATTACTCAATGATTTATTGAGTGTAAGAATGCCTGAAGAACTGGAGATTTTTAAAATATCAAGTTCTACTCGCAACCTCTTGCTCAACAAAATAATATTATATTACCAGCAGCATATTGCTGATTTTGGTGAATTGCGAACCCTTCCTGTTTTACGAAAAATATTAGCTTAAAATTTAATAAAAGCGAACAATCTTCCCTGTTAGTTTATCATTATCATCCGCTTCCAAACCTATAATACCGGGTTTTAATCCCTGTTTAAAATATCCAAGCGTTGTAAAGCCCAGCGCATGGGCACCATTGGCCGTAGCCCACTGCAGCATCACCTGAAGCGGAATTTGAGGAAAGGCATTTTGAAGCCTTATTATTTCTGCAACCATACTGAGTTTCTCATTACTTGCCAGGCTATCTGTTCCTATTATTATTTTGCAATGCTCATTAATAAATAAATTCACCGGAGGCAATTGTCTTTCTATATACATATTGGCGTTAGGGCAAAGGCAAAACCACACTTCGTTACCAAAGGTTTGAGCAAATTGTATATCCTCATTATTAATAAAGGTATTATGTACGCTGATTAGATGGGGTGTTTTTGAAAAATACGGCAACCAACTTTTAAATGATGATTTACCGGTGGGTGAAAAATCATCTAAACGAATTCCCAAATTTTCAAACAATGAAAGAAATCTACCTGATTTGTATTGAAAAAAGGCATTTTCTTCAGGTGATTCCTGATTATGAATTGAAATAACAGGAGGATTTCGTTTTGCAATCATTTCAAACAACCGGGAAGAAACCGAATAGGGTGCATGTGGTGTTAAAATTCCATCGGGGAAAGCTTCTAATACCGGCTCTAACTGTTGCACGCGTTTTTGAGCGGTTTCCACAACAGCTCCACTGACTTCAATAAAATTTTTCCATTTTATTCCCTGTTTTTCTTTAATAAACAAGGTATCGGTTGTATTACAAATGTCGCCTACAGCTACAATTCCTTCTGCATACATTTCTTTCCATGCTTCTTCTACTGCTGATTTAATTACTTCGGGCTCGGCTATCCTTTCCGTCATTACTTTTTGAACAAAGTCCACCAATCCTGTTCCTTTTTGAATTTTATTTTTTAAATGGCTCAATTCCAGGTGGCAATGGGCATTTACAAATCCGGGGCAAATCACACCTTCATAAATTAAGGCTTCTTCATCAATCCCTTTTATCAAATCAACAATTTCACCCGTTGCGGTAGTAATCAGCGTATGCCCGCCTCTTAAAAGAGTTTTTCCGTTAAAAATTCTTAGAGATGAAAACTTTTTGTACACGTACTGTTTGTTATGAATTAAATTTGCGCCCTGCACAAAATGCGGTAATAAAAATACATTATGTTAGATAAACTGGATGCGATAAAAGCTAAATTCACAAACCTTGGCGTTGCCCTTACCAATCCTGAAATTGTTTCTGATAACAAGAAATTTAGTGCAATGAGCAAGGAGTATCGTAGTCTTGAAAAAATTGTAATAACAAGAGATGAATACGTAAAAATTTTAGATGCGTTGGAGTTTAATAAAGAAGTTTTAAATGGGGATGATGAAGAGATGCGTTCATTAGCAAAATTAGAATTACCGGAACTTGAATTAAAAAAGCAGGAATTAGAAGAGAGGCTACGCAATATGCTCATACCTAAAGATCCTTATGATGAAAAGAATGCAATTTTGGAAATACGTGCCGGTACCGGTGGTGATGAGGCTTCTCTATTTGCCGGCAATCTGCTTAGGATGTATTTAAAATACTGTGAACAACAGGGTTGGAAAACTGCTATTTTAAGTGAGAATGAAGGAACAGTAGGCGGATACAAGGAGGTTCAGGTAGAGGTTTCGGGAGATGATGTATATGGCACTTTAAAATTTGAAAGTGGTGTTCATCGTGTTCAACGCGTTCCCGATACCGAAGCCAGTGGCCGGGTACATACCAGTGCAGTAACGGTAGCTGTTATGCCTGAAGCAGATGATGTGGATGTGGAATTAAAAGAAAGTGATGTAAAAATGGAAACAGCCAGAAGCGGTGGCGCCGGTGGGCAAAACGTAAATAAGGTAGAAACAAAAGTTTTTTTAACACACAAGCCAACGGGCATTGTAGTGGTTTGTCAAACAGAGCGCACCCAATTAGCCAATCGTGAAAAAGCGATGAATATGCTTCGAACAAAATTATATGATGAAGAAGTGCGTAAGCAAGAGGAAGCTATTTCTAAAATGCGTAAGAGTCTGGTAAGCACAGGCGACCGAAGTGCAAAAATCCGCACCTATAATTATCCTCAAGGCCGTGTTACCGACCATCGCATCGGGTTAACCGTTTATAATCTTGACGAGGTACTTAATGGAGATTTACAAGAATTTATTGATGCCTTACAATTTGCTGAAAATGCAGAGAAAATGGCAGGTTAATAACGAAACTTTACCATTTGTTCTCTTCATTTGGCACCAGATTTGGAATATTTGAGAAAACGAGTTTTCTAGTCAATTTTCTCATAAGCAGTTAGTTTTGGTAAACGGCCTTTGTTTTTACAAGGGCCTCATTTTTTATATGTATCAAGGATAAGAAATTATATGAAACATTAATCTGTGTTCATTTTAGCTTACCATGTTATCTTTGCGCCGGAAAATTTTTACAATTGGCATCTTCTTCATCTACACGCTCTACCTTTTTTAAGTCATTTAGAAACAAGATGGCAAGGGATGATAATGAAATGAGTTTTGTAGATCACCTTGAAGCATTACGTTGGCATATTGTACGTGCGGTTGTTGTGTGGTTGATTGCTGCAATTGGTGTCTTTATTTATATTGATTGGATTTTTGATAATATCATCTATGCGCCCGCTCGCTCCAGTTTTGTTTCTTATCGTGCCCTTTGTAATTTTAGCCACTGGGCAGGTTTGAGCGATGCATTGTGTATGCCACCGGTAGACATAAAACTTTTAGGGACTACGATCAGCGGGCCATTTATGTCTGCTATTTCCATTTCATTTATAGGAGGGGTTATTATTGCATTTCCCTACCTTCTTTGGGAGTTGTGGCGTTTTATTAAACCTGCTTTAAATACCAAGGAGGTGTCTTATTCAAGAGGCGCTATATTTTGGATAAGCCTATTCTTTTTTGCCGGAGCTGCATTCGGTTATTATTTACTGGCTCCGTTTACATTCAACTTTTTGGCAAATTTTTCACTCGGCAAATCAGGCGCCTATCAATACATTCCCACCCTTGATGATTACATCTCCACTATAACTAATATAATATTAGGTTGTGGGCTTGTATTTGAGCTTCCGGTAATATCCTATGTACTGGCTAAAATTGGTATTTTAACCGGAACCTTTCTTAAAAAAACACGACGATATTCATTTATAATTATTCTAGTATTGGCGGCAGTAATTACACCTTCACCCGATTGGACCAGTCAGGCATTGGTAGCCGTTCCTCTGCTATTACTATTTGAACTGAGTGTATTACTTGCCAGCAGAATTGAGAAGCAGAAGAAAAAAGAAGAAAATACCGAATGGAGTTAAAACCCTTTTTAACATGCCACCGGTGTAAGCCAGCATTTCATTTCCTAACTTTATCTATACAAAAAAAATAATTATGTACGTTTTTGATAAATCTCTTCCTGTTGCCATCGGTAGTGATCACGCTGGCTTTGAAAGAAAAGAAGATCTCATTTCATTTTTGGAAGGAGAAAACTTGCCTTATAAAGATTTTGGCACTCATTCAACAGATTCTGTAGATTATCCCGACTTTGCTCATCCGGTAGCCTCTGCAGTTGAAAACGGGGAAGCCGCTTTCGGTATTTTATTATGTGGAAGCGGAAACGGAGTAGCCATTACTGCAAACAAACACCGGGGAATACGGGCTGCTATTTGCTGGGGAGAAGAATTGGCCGCGCTAGCACGCAAACATAATAACGCCAATATCATTTGTATCCCGGCGCGTTTTATACGTGAAGGTGATGCAGAAAAGATGATTAATATTTTTATGCAAACTCCATTTGAAGGTGGAAGGCATATTAACAGAGTAAACAAAATCCCCTGTGAATCATAATTCGTGTATTCCTAATCGTTATATAAATAATTCTTCTATCCTCTTTTTAATCATTCACCAATAATAAGATGAGACTTTTATTCCTTTTTATACTCTGTTCTATCGGTTTATCCGTAACAGCCCAGGACAAATCTGCTCACTATGCTCAAAATATCAATATTGCTTTTTTACAGCAACACTTAACCATAATTGCCGGCGCTGAAATGGAAGGACGAGGAACCGGCACACCGGGTGAGAGAAAAGCTGCTGAATACATCGAAACCTTTTTTAAAAATACGGGGCTTACTACCGTTCCGGGTGCAGAAGGATATCGACAATACTTTCCGCTTATAAAAGACAGTGGGGCCTCTGGCTCACTTTCTTTCAATAAAAAGAACATCATATTTGGAAAGGATTTTGTGATACCGGCTATTGCCAATGACAGTGGTGCGTTTCTTAGCAAATCCTGGATTTTTATTGGATATGGAATTGAAGATGAAAAATACAATGATTACAAAAACATTGATGTAAAAGGTAAAACGGTTATTTTCTTTTTAGGAGAGCCAAAAGAAAAGGAAAACTACATTATCAATAATACCAACCGACCCTCCACATGGACCTACCCCGGATTAAGAAAAAAATTGGAATTGGCTGCTCAAAAAGGAGCTGCCGGAGCCTTGGTAATATCTCCAACCATAGAAAAATTTTCAGATAAATACGCTCAATCTTCTCAGGTTAGTGATTTAAGATTTCCTCATACCAATAAAAATGAATCATTAAATTATGCCTTAATCACTTCCCAATTTGCTGAGCAACTCTTTGGAAGCAATTCATTAATTGCAAAAGCCCGGAAATTTGAACCCTTTACAAAAAATGACAGAATTGGAAAAAAGATAAAGACAAATTTTAAATATACTGAAAAGCAAACCATTGTTAATTCTTCCAATGTTATCGGCATGGTAGAAGGAAGTGATAAAAAAGATGAATTTATTTTCGTTACCGCTCATTATGATCATCTGGGAATACGTAATGGAAAAATATATTATGGGGCTGATGACGATGGTAGCGGAACCGTTGCTGTCATGAACATTGCTCAATCATTTGCCAAAGCAAAAGCAGAAGGAAACGGACCGAGGAGAAGTGTTGTTTTTATGACCGTTAGTGGTGAAGAAAGAGGGTTATGGGGAAGTGAATATTATTCAGAAAACCCATTGCTTCCACTGGAAAACACCTCGGTCAATTTGAATATTGACATGATTGGCAGAAACGATACAGAAAGGAAAGACACCCTTACAGATTATGTGTATGTGGTAGGCCATGATAAAATCAGCACCGACCTTCCGGTGATTAATGAAGATGTAAACAATAGATACACAAAACTTGTGCTTGATTATAAATTTGACGACCCTACGGATCCAAATAGAATTTATTTCCGTAGTGACCATTACAATTTTGCACGCAAGGGTGTGCCGGTATTGTTTTTTTATGATGGTATGCTGCAAAGTGATTACCACAAACCTACTGATACAGTGGACAAAATTAATTGGCCTGTTTATGAAAAACGAGCTCAAATGATTTTCCACACAGCCTGGGAAATGGCAAATAGAGAAGATATGCTAAAGCGAGATAAACCCATACCTACAGACACTCGATACTAAAGCGGTAAGCAACTTTTACAACGTACTTCCTTTGCGGAAGTTCTTTCATTCTTACCAGCCAAGAATCCACGCAAAAATGAGGGGCGCAACTATGGTTGCATCACTTTCTACAATAAATTTTGGTGTATTGATATCTAATTTTCCCCAGGTAATTTTTTCATTTGGAACCGCTCCTGAATACGAACCATAGGATGTAGTTGAATCAGAAATCTGGCAGAAATAGCTCCAAAAAGGAACATCCTGCCATTCTAAATCCTGATACATCATAGGCACCACACATATTGGAAAATCTCCGGCTATTCCACCACCAATTTGGAAAAAACCAACACCCTTTCCTCCTGAATTATGGCGATACCAATCTGCCAACCAAGCCATATATTCAATACCACTCTTCATAGTAGAAGCCTTTAATTCCTTTTTAATTACATAAGAAGCAAAAATATTTCCCATGGTGCTATCTTCCCAACCCGGAACAACTATCGGAATATTTTTTTGTGCAGCTGCGAGCATCCAACTGTTTTTGGGGTCAATTTCATAATGCTGTTCCAGCACTCCGCTAAGCAACATTTTATACATATACTCATGCGGAAAATAACGATCTCCTCTATCATCAGCATCCTTCCATATTTTATGAATATGCTTTTGTAATCGTCTAAAAGCTTCTTCTTCGGGAATACAAGTATCTGTTACGCGGTTATAGTGATTCTCCAATAACTCCCATTCTTCTTTCGGGCTTAAATCGCGGTAATGTGGAACTCGCTTATAATGGGTATGTGCCACCAAATTCATTATATCTTCTTCAAGATTAGCACCTGTGCAACTGATAATGGACACCTTATCCTGCCTAATCATTTCTGCAAGGCTCAGCCCCAACTCTGCTGTACTCATAGCACCCGCAAGCGTAATCATCATCTTGCCTCCTTCGTCTAAGTGTGCCACATATCCTTTTGCTGCATCCATTAAAGCAGCAGCGTTAAAATGGCGATAATGGTGCTGTATAAACTCTGAAACGGGTCCCTTTTTCATTTCTAAATTTTTTTGCAAAAGTAATGAATAAAACGGGTGTGAGCCTCTTACTGAAATATCTAAACTATTATATTTCTATTTAATTTTAACACATGAAAAGGAAGATCATTCTATGGTGCTTATTATTTTTTCCAATCACCATTTTTTCTCAATCTCCGCTTGAAGGTTCATGGCAAGGCAAAATTGAAATGGCCAACCTACGCATCGTTTTTCACATAACCAACAACTCGGAAAATACACTTCAAAGCACCTTTGATAGTCCGGATCAATCTGCATTTGGCCTAAAAATTAATGAAACAATTATTGAAAACGATAGTGTTTTCTTACATGCAAAGCAATTCAATTTATCTTATAAAGGCCAACTTATAAATGATTCTACCATAAAAGGAGAAATGAATCAAGGCATAAGCTTCCCACTTACATTACACCGAATTCAAAAAGGAGTTGAAATAAAAGAGCCAACTCGCCCACAAACACCACAACCTCCATTTCCATATACAGAAAAGGAAGTATTCTTTAATAACACAAAGGACAATATTCAATTATCGGGAACTTTAACGATACCGGAAAATACTAACAGGGAGGCGTACCCTGCATTTATCCTTATTAGCGGAAGTGGCCCTCAAGATCGTGACGAAACAATATTTGGACATAAGCCTTTTGCAGTAATTGCAGATTATTTTACCCGAAAGGGATTCGCAGTATTACGCTATGACGATCGGGGAACCGGACATTCAACAGGTAATTTCAGTACAGCTACAACTGTGGATTTTGCTCACGATGCAGAGGCCGCTCTGCAGTATTTGAAAACTTTACCGGAAATAAATACAGCGCAGATTGGGCTTATAGGACATAGTGAAGGTGGAATGATAGCTCCCATAGTTGCAGAAAATAATTCTGATATACATTTCATAATTCTCTTAGCAGCCCCCGGTATTCCTATTGTAGATTTAATGACCGAACAAAATATTGCTATACAGCGCTCAATGGGTATAAGTGAAAAAGCGGCTAATGCCTATGGAGCGTTATACAAACAAATGATTCATAAAATTATCACCAATAAAATTGATGAGACCTCATTGTACACAAACCTTCTTGCCCTTTCAACCCACTGGGCACAACAGCAGGAAAAAGCCGTTTTAATGGTGTTACATCTTTCTACTGAAGCGTTAAGAGAAAACTTAATTACACAATTAATAAAAGAGACAAGTTCTCCCTGGATGAAATATTTCCTCTCTTATAATCCGCAACCGACATTAAAAAATGTGAAGGCAAAAATTCTTGCCTTAAACGGAAGTAAAGACATACAAGTACTAGCCCAATCCAACACATCCGGAATTAAACAAGCACTTGCCAAGGGGAAGAGCACATCCTACGAAGTAAAAATAATAGACAACCTAAACCACCTCTTCCAATCTTGCAAATTATGCAGCATACAAGAATACAGCACTTTAGATGAAACCTTTTCTACAGAGGTGCTTGACATTATTTATCAATGGCTGAAAAAAGAGAAGATTGCACCATAGCAACCATATAATCATAAGCCCCATTTACTGTATCTTCTTTAACAGGTTAGCTCCTTATTCCTAACTTTGATACAGTGAACCTTTTAGCACACGCATATTTATCGCTTGGAAATGCAGACATACTAACAGGCAACATGATAGGAGATTTTGTAAAGGGAAATAAAAAATACAATTATCCAGATAAAATCCGAAGAGGAATAGAATTGCATCGAAGTATTGACTCATTTACTGACACTCATGAGGCCACAAAAAAAATAAAATCATTATTTAGGCCGGTGTATGGCTTATATTCAGGAGCATTTGTTGATATTGTGTATGACCACTTCCTCGCCAATGATGTAAAATTATTTATTAATGAAGGGGTGTTTTTTGATTTTACTCAACACATCTATAATCAACTCTCAACACGTAAATCTTATTTTCCTGAAAAATTTGAATTCATGTTTTCTCGAATGTGCGAACAAAATTGGTTATACCACTACCGGTTTGATGAGGGTATAGAACAGAGTTTTACAGGGCTAATGCGGCGTGCAAGATTTATTAATCAAATAGATGAGGCCTTTACCATTTTTAAACAAAACAAACCCTATTTAAAAATGGGGTATGATTCCTTTTTTCCTGATATAAATAATCATGTCCACCATTTTTTAAAAATTTAAAAAATCAACGTCTTCTTATCTTTGGAAAATGAAGAACATATTTTCTATACTAATATTTTGCTTATTATTTGCCACTCCTTCTCTAGCCCAGGAAATACCGATTGACAAATCGCCATTAGATATTGCTTACTTTCCGGTTGATTATCCTTTACTTAAAATTCAGGGAAAAGCAAAAGGCCAAGCTATTGCAAGAATAATTTATAGCCGTCCATTAAAAAATGGAAGAGAAATATTTGGCAATCTCATTGAATACAATAAGGTATGGCGACTTGGTGCCAATGAGGCAACGGAAATTGAATTCTTTGTACCCGTAACAATAAATCATACAAAAATAAAAAAAGGGCGGTATACGCTGTATGCAATACCGGATAAAGAAAAATGGACCATAATAATAAATAAAGAAACCGATACATGGGGCACCTTTAAATATGACAAACAAAAAGACATCGTGAGAATAGAAGCTCCTACGGAAAAGCGAGAAACTCTTGTTGAGTATTTTACTGCTGCATTCGAGCCTGGTAAGAATGGTTTTAATCTTTTGTTTGCGTGGGATGGAGTAAGTACCAGCATTCCCTTTTCCCTATAATATTATATAACATGAAAATATTTTTTTGTACCAGTTTATTATTTCTCACCGGTTTAATATCCTGTACCAATGCACATAAGCAGCCCATTGAGAACATTCAAAATATCACACCTCAACCCATAACCGAAACAAACCCTTACGCCTCGTTAGATCAATCACCTATGGACATGATTTACTGGCCTGCTGATTACCCATTTTTAAAAATTAACCATACCAACGCAGCTACACCTATGGCGCGCGTTATTTACAGTCGCCCACACAAAAAAGGGAGAAAAATATTTGGTAGTGATAGTACTTTTCTATGTCGTTATAATATTCCCTGGCGATTAGGAGCTAATGAATCCACAGAATTTGAAAGCTTTGTGCCTTTAGAAATAAGCATGAAAACTCTTGCTCCCGGCCGTTATACCTTGTATGCTATCCCAGGTGAAAGAAGTTGGATTATTGCATTTAACAGCAACATCTATTCATGGGGGCTACAAATAGATTCTACTAAAGATATTCTTCGTGTAGAGGTTCCGGTTACTATTAGTGAAAAGATCATCGAAGATTTTACCATGGTATTTCAACAATCAACAGAAGAAAGAACAAACTTAGTAATAGCCTGGGACAGTGTGAAGCTATTACTCCCAATTCAAAGAAAATCTTAACTTATTTTCTATGTGTGGCATTGCCGGTATTATATCAAACAATCCAGAATTAGTACAGGCTAATGACATAAAAAAAATGATTGACCGCTTGGCTCATCGTGGGCCTGACGGAGAGGGTGTGTGGATTAATAAAGAAGGCTCCGTAGGAATGGGGCATCGTCGGTTAGCCATTATTGACCCCTCTGCTTTATCGGCGCAACCCATGCATTTTTTACAACGATACACCATAACCTACAATGGATGCATTTACAACTATCGTGAAATTAGAGCAGGCCTGTTAAAACAAGGTTATTCATTTGCCACCCAATCTGATACAGAAGTAATACTTGCAGCTTATGATTATTACAAAGAAAAATGCTTATCCCTGTTTGATGGTATGTTTGCTTTTGCCATTTGGGATGAAAAAGAAAAAGCATTTTTTGCAGCACGTGACAGATTTGGTGAAAAGCCTTTTTATTATGCACAAAGACAGGAGGCGTTCTATTTTGCAAGTGAAATGAAAGCCTTATGGGGCTTGGGTTTTACCCGTAAGCCGGAAGAAAGAATGATGCTCAATTATATTACTTTGGGTTATGTGCAGAACCCATCAAACAAATCTCAAACTTTTTATCCGGGGTTATTTTCACTTCCACCAGCACATTATTTATCCTATCAACTTTACAACAATAAGTTGGAAACAACTGCTTATTTTAATATTGATAAGCAATACACGCAGGATATTTCGTTTGAGCAGGCTTCAATGCAATTAGCAGAAATGCTTGAATCTTCCATCCGACTTCGCTTAAGAAGTGATATGCCTATTGGCTTTAATCTTAGTGGCGGATTGGATAGCTCCACCATTGTAACTCTTGCAAATGAAATAACCGGGAACACAAATCATTTAAAAACATTTTCAGCCGTTTTTCCCGGATTTGAAAAAGATGAAACATCCTATATTCAACAACTTATTTCCAAAACCAACATACAAAACAATACCGTAACACCTACCGCTGATGAATTAATCCGTGACCTCATAAAAATATCATGGCACCAGGAAGAGCCCTTCCCATCCTCAGGAATATATGCCCAATACCGGATACTCGAACTAGCACGGCAGCATCAAATAAAAGTTGTACTTGATGGTCAGGGCGCAGATGAATCTTTAGCAGGGTATCATAAATATATTCACTGGTTTTTGCAAGAAGTTTTAAGTCGCCACCGATTCGGTAAATTTTCAAAAGAAAGAAAGCTTTTTGCCGAAAATAATATTCAAATAAAATGGGATATCCGAAATATTATCGCAGCATTCTTCCCATCACATGTTGCTATCGCACTTGAAAAAGCCGAGTACAAAAGGATAATCAATCATCCATCCATCAACAAATCAATAATTCTTCAATCCAAAGGGCGGGAATGGGAAGGAGTAGATAAACCTATAATCACCAAGCTTAACGACATCCTATACTTCAACACCATGCGTAATGGGCTTGAAGAATTGCTTCGCTATGCAGACAGAAATGCTGCAGCCCACGGAGTTGAGGCCCGATTCCCATTTTTGCAACATCACTTAGTGTCATTTATATTTTCTCTTCCCTCTTCATTTAAAATCAATAATGGTTTTACCAAATGGATATTAAGGAAAACAATGGAGAATAAACTTCCGAAAAAAATAACATGGCGCACTAATAAGATAGGATTTGAACCACCACAAAAAAAGTGGATGGAAGATAAAAGGCTTGAAGATTTAATTCATGAATGCAAAAGAGCATTGGTTAATAACCAACTATTAATACCTGAAGTACTAAATAAAAGAGTAGTGCCAATGAATGAACACGAAGCAAATAATTTTGACTGGCGTTACCTATCTGCAGGACTTTTATATTCTCATTAACACATTGGTTTGTTGTACTTTTGCGATTCAAATCAATTTTATGAGCAACCTAGACAATAAAAAAACTGCTACTCGTTACATTCATGCGGGTTCAGAACCAGACCCATCTACTGGTGCAATCATGACGCCTATTTATCAAACCTCAACCTTTGTTCAATCTGCACCCGGTGTAAACAAAGGTTACGAATATGCACGCTCTCAAAACCCCACCAGACATGCCCTGGAAGAAGCCTTTGCTGTAATAGAGCATGGTAAATATGGATTGGCTTTTAGTAGTGGAGTGGCAGCAACAGATGCTGTTATTAAATTATTGTCTCCGGGAGATGAGGTGGTAACCGGCAATGATTTATACGGTGGAACCTATCGTTTATTTTCAAAAGTATTTGAACGCTTTGGTATAACTTTTAAATACATTGACACAACAAAAGTTGAAAATATACAAGCAGCAGTTACCCAAAAAACTAAGTTAATTTGGATTGAAACCCCTACCAATCCACTCATGAATATTACCGATATTCATGGTGCTGCTCAGGTAGCTAAGGCTGCCGGAGCATGGCTATGTGTTGACAATACATTTGCATCTCCCTATTTACAAAATCCACTTGACTTAGGCGCTGATATTGTAATGCATTCCGCAACAAAATACTTGGGTGGACATAGTGATGTAATTCAGGGTGCATTAATAATGAATGACCCCGGATTACGCGAACAATTATATTTTATTCAGAAGAGTTGCGGCGCTGTTCCGGGACCAATGGATTGTTTTTTGGTGTTACGTGGTATAAAAACATTGCATGTACGCATGAAGCAGCACAATGAAAACGGATATATTGTGGCTCATTTTCTACGCAAGCATCCATCCGTTGATAAAGTTTACTGGAGTGGATTTGCTGATCACCCCAATTATGAAATTGCTAAACTTCAAATGCGTGGCTTTGGTGGAATGATGAGTTTTACTTTAAAAGATGATAGTATTGAAGCAGCTAAAAAAGTTCTTACGTCAACCAAAATATTCTCACTTGCCGAAAGTTTAGGCGGCGTTGAATCGCTTATTAATCATCCGGCATCAATGACCCATGCTTCTATTCCGCGTGAAGAACGACTAAAGCACGGACTTACAGATGGGCTGATACGCCTCAGCGTGGGTATTGAGGATGCTGATGATCTTACAGAAGATCTCAAACAAGCTATAGGATAAAATAATATCCAAGAACTATTAACAAGGGAGCGCTAAATTGCTCTTCCTTGTTAGTGGAGTAACAAATAATCTTTGCTTTCGAAATTTAGAAAATTGCTTTAGCCCAATCTGTTTGGGGTAGTCCACACAAAGTACCCTAGTGAGGTATTGTTGCATATTCCGAAAATTCCGAAATTTGCTTTAGGGCGGGAACGCTAGTTCCCCATCTGTTTGGGGGTA
>CAZBBO010000008.1:0-113110 GCA_964490345.1 uncultured Ferruginibacter sp. | reverse complement strand
CTTTCTTTATGCACATATGTGAAAAAGGCTGCCCCTTTTGAGACAGCCTCTTTTTTTAAATTATGATTTTTTTAAAATTTACATTCCATACTTCCGGTATTGCACAAAATGAACTGTTGATCGCACAACTTAGTCGCTTTATGGTGGAAGGCTTTGAGGAAAAGGAGAATGAACTCATAGCATTTTTTAATCAAGAGCAGGTAGATGGTGAACTAAAGGAATTCATTACCGCATTGGAGATCCCATTTTGTATGGATACCATAAAGCAGCAGAACTGGAATGAAGAATGGGAAAAGAATTTTCAACCCGTGGTTATTTCAAACGGTAATAATGAACCATTTTTATATATCAGGGCGGTGTTTCATCCAAAATTGGAAAAATCAGTTTCCGAAATTGTTATTACACCAAAAATGAGCTTTGGTACCGGCCATCATCCTACCACAACCATGATGCTTCAATTAATGAATGAAATAACATGGAAGCAAAAAGAGGTTATAGATTTAGGTACCGGAACCGGCATATTGGCAATTTATGCCGCTCAGTGTGGAGCTGTACAAGTGCTGGCAATAGATAATGATGACTGGAGTATTAAAAATGCAATTGAAAATGTAACCCTTAATAAAGTAAAAGGAATTACAGTTCTACCAGCAAACAGGATACCTGAAAATCAGCAGGCAGATGTGATACTGGCAAACATTAATACCAATATAATCATCAACCACTTTAATGCTATACTTAATAGTTGCAAACCCGGTGGGATTATCTTACTCAGTGGTATGCTGTGTGATGATGAAATGAAGATAAGAGAATTAGCAGTTTCTAAAAGAATAAAGTCACTAACGGTTAGGAATACACTAAATTGGATGGCCATAAGAATAGATTTGCAATAAATCATATATGTTGGGCTAAATTGATGATTTGTAGAAAAGTCATAACTTTGTACACCCATTAAAAAATATTCTGTTAGAATGAAGGAATTAGGTTTAATTGTTCTTGCTTATCTAATTGGATCAATCCCAACAGCACTAATAGTTTCGAAGCGTTTTTTCGGCATTGACATTAGAGAATATGGCAGTGGTAATATGGGTGCAACCAATACTTTTAGGGTACTTGGGCCTAGATACGGCACTGTGGTGATGATAGGTGATATTTTAAAGGGAGCTGCTGCTTCCTTGTTATTTGTATTCATTCCATTTTACTTTTCTCATGAACTTGCCCGGATAAATTTTATGATTATCTTAGGCATAACTGCTGTTTTGGGCCATATTTTTCCGGTATTTGCCAACTTTAAAGGTGGAAAGGGGGTGGCCACATTATTTGGGATGATATTAGCTGTTCAGCCTGTGGTAGCCATTAGTTGCGTAGGCGTATTCTTACTGGTACTTTTTTTAACTCGTTATGTATCCTTAAGTTCTATTTTAGCTGCCATTATGTTACCGATTTGTGTGTTATGGATTTGGAATGAAGATGAAATATCATACAGAATTTTTGCTGTTTTAGTAGCCTTCCTTGTTTTACTTACCCACCAAAAAAATATCGGTAGATTATTAAGAGGCGTTGAAAGCCGAATCCCCATCTTTAAACACCGTGATCGCCGAAAGGAGAGAAAGAAAGGCTAAATTCCAACTGCTCATAAACCGTGATAAAATGAATGTAGGCTCCTCTAATAATAGTTAGAGAAGAAATGAACGGTCACTTTAATACCTTTATAATAGTTTCAATGCTCATTTTTTAATGCAAAAAACTAAAACCGAACAGGAAACTATTTTATAATAGGTTAATGAAAGTTTTTATATGATATTTAAGAGCAATTGTCGAAAGTAACCACCTATTCACCATACCATCGTTATCGTTAATAAATTTTCTGGCGGGGAGGTTTTACATTCAACTTTTACTGACAATCCCATCAGAAACCTGAAAAGGACCGCCTGTAATACCTGCTTTTGGTAAACATACCACTTTTTTGTACCTTTGTACTCTGTTAGTTCAAATTACTAAAAACTTATATCTATGGCTCTTCCAACTGTATTAGAAAAATTACAAATTAACAATGAGAAGAATTTTTTAATACAAGGTCTTCCATCATCTATAGAAAAGTTATTCTCAAAGATTAATTATGCCAAAAGTGTTACTCCTTTACTTCGTTCAAGGAGGATTGATTTTGCCCTAATTTTTGCTGTAAATATTCGTCAACTTACTCAAATTGTGGATGATGTAACTCCTGCCTTAAATGAAGATGCAAATTTTTGGGTAGCATTTCCAAAAAGTACGTCCAAAATTTATTGTGATCTTACTCGTGATTATCACTGGGATGTGCTTGTAAATCAAGGCTTTGAAGAGGTGGATCGGGTCTGTCTTGATAACGTATGGGGAGCTATTCGTTTTGTAAAAAATGGAATAGCGGTGGAATATGCTGATATAGCTGAAGTAGAAGAAGCTGAAGCTAGATAATACATCATTCTTTTATTTCATTATTACAGTTCCTATATCTGAAGTAATAGCCTTTTCTATTTTTTTTAATTCCTGCTGGGTTTCCAAACAAATCTTGATTTCTTCAGCAGTTTTTGCATGGGCAAATTCTTCTTCATTTTGAGCTATTAAACGCTTTACTTTTTTAAGTTTAAAAAAGGTGAGGGTAGAGCGTATTTCTTCCAGATATAAATCTTCGCGTGAAGGAATTTTCTCTTCCTGAACTCTACTCCAATTAGGGCTTATCTCCGGTGTAAATTCCATTATATCTAATATGGATTTACTTATTTCATGGTCTGAATAATATAAAAATGATTTATCGGTAGGGTTAAGACCATCAAAATACCATTTTTTATATAGTCGTATCATCTCAACCAATTGTGGTGAATCAATGGTTTCATCTAATTTATTAACTTCAAATTCTTTAAAAAGAAAATCAGCTACTTTTTCATTTTCCTGCCATGGCTTTAATCCAAACTCAATCAGTACCCTAACCAATGCCTTTTCTTGCATCTCGTCTTTTCTTAAAATGGCTAAGATTTCCTCTTTTCCTTCTGATTTAGCTAATGGTATGGATACCGGAACTTTGAGATCGGGGGCATTAAAACCTCCTTCTTTACTTTTTTTATTTATTCGCTCTCGCAGATGTTGGTTTACCAATGCGGTTAAACCATGTTCTTCAATTTTTAAAATTTGAGATACTTGTTTTACATAATCCTGCCGTCTGATAAAATCTTCTGCACGGTCTAATCTGGATAATGTTTCCGCGATCCGGTTTACCAGTTCCGATATTTTTGCGGCATCTCCTTGGGCCTCATTTAAGGATACTTCCAATTGAAATAATACAAAATCCTTTTTATTCTCTTTTATGAAATCACGAAATCCCTGAGCACCGGTTTTGTAAACAAAGCTATCGGGGTCGTGGCCATCGGGAATTAATGCAAGTTTTACTTGTAATCCTTCTTCAATAGCTAAATCTAGTCCTCGCAGCGCAGCTTTAATTCCAGCATTATCACCATCGTAAAGGATGGTTAGGTTAGCTGTATATTTCTTAATGAGTCTTAACTGATCAGGAGTTAAAGATGTGCCTCCGGTAGCTACTACATTTTCTATACCTGCCTGATGAAGGCTAATTACATCGGTATATCCTTCTACTAATAAGCACTCATTTTCCTTGTCTATGGCATGTCGGGCAAAAAAGGAGCCATAAAGTATCCGGCTTTTTATATAAATTTCATTCTCTGGTGTATTAATATACTTTGGTGCTTTGTCATTCGATTTGATAATACGTGCGCCAAACCCCAAAACCTTTCCACTTTGGTTATGTATAGGAAATAGGATACGCTCACGGTAATTATCGTATAATTGATTGTCACGCTTTACCGCTAATCCGGCCTTTATGATTACTTCCTCATTATATTGTTTATGAATAGCTTCCTTAGAGAAAGTATCCTTGCCTTGCGGATTATATCCCAGTTGAAATTTGCGAATGATATCTTCCCTAAATCCTCTTTCTTTTAAATAACTTAACCCAATGGTTTTCCCTTCTTCTGTTTCAAATAATTGATGGACAAAAAAATCCTTTGCAAAGTCATTTATAATATATAGGCTTTCTACTGTTTGTTGTTTAGCTTTAGCCTCCGGAGATACTTCTTTTTCTTCAATCTCCACGTTATAACGATTGGCTAACCAACGGAGAGCTTCAACGTAGGAATACTTTTCGTGTTCCATTAAAAAGCTAATGGCATTTCCACTTTTCCCACAACCAAAACATTTATAAATTTCTTTGGTTTGCGAAACCGTAAATGATGGTGTTTTTTCATTGTGAAAAGGACAAAGTCCTAAATAATTGGCACCTCGTTTTTTAAGTTTTACAAAATTTCCAATAACGTCAATAACGTCAATACGGCTTTGAATTTGTTGTATGGTATCAGTTGAAATCAAAATAACAAAGTAGGTGATTACAGATGCAAATATCGGGTTTTTTTTAGGGAAGAATTTGTATAAAAACAGCGTTAAAGTTGCTTTTTAATGATTGGAATCCGATAACTTTACTCCTTTAAACAATGCGTAAAATACATGAAAAAAGCACTCATTCTTTTCACAGCACTTTTTTTTGGGTTTCAAGGCTTTTCACAATCGCTTAATGATGTGAGCAAGTTTTTGGATAAGGGGGATTCAAAAGGAGCAAAAGATGCTATTGACAGTTATTTAGCTAAGCCAAAAAATGAAAAGGATGCCGAAGGTTGGTATTATAAGGCACGGGTCTATAATCAATATTCGCATGATAAAACGTTAGATCCGGCCACACAAAAATCATTGAAAGATGAGGCCTTTGTTGCTTTTAAAATGAATCAGGCACTGGATAGAAACGAGGTTAGGCTGAAATTGGAAGGATACCAATCATTTTTAGATTTATATTATGGCTATTATGATTTAGGTGCTCAATACTACAATAAAAAGGATTATGCAAATTCATATGATGCTTTTAAAGCAGCTAATAGCATGAGGAATTTTATTTTAAATAAGAAGTATAGTTACGAGCAGGTGAAGTTTAGCACCTTAGATACATCATTAGTTACGAATTTGGGATTAACTGCAAATTTAAAGGGAGATGAAGCGTTGGGTATGACCTACTATCGTACTCTGGCAGATGCCGATGTGAGTGGAAAGGATTTTGAACCGATTTATGAAAGCCTGGTAAATTATTATGGTAAAAAAGGAGATTCTACCGATATGCTTTTGATATTGGAAAAGGGAAAGAGATTTTATCCTGAAAATGCTTATTTTTTTGATACAGAAATAAGAACACTAAGTAAGGCAGGAGGAGATAAGGATGAAATTTTTAAGAAGTATGAAAAAATGATTACTGCAGAGCCAAATAACTTTGCTTATTATTATAATTATGGTGTAGAGATGTATAATGCATTGTATGTAGGTGATAACAAGCTTACTAATTCAGAAGATGTAAAGAAACGGCTTACCGAAATAGTAAACAAGGCAATTTCATTAGATTCAGGAATTGATGCTACGGTATTGATGAGTAATCATCTTTTTAATGCAGCCGCCGATAAACTTACTGCGGTTGATTTGATTTCCGGCAAATCACCTGCTGACCAAAAAAGGAAAAAGGAGTTAAATGACGATGCAATAAAACTAATGGATCAATTTATTCCTTATGCCATAAAAGCCGTTGCTTATTTTGATGCCCAACCTTCTCTAAAAACCAGTCAAAAGGCTACTCGTATAAATCTACTGACTAATCTTTCTGATGTATATAGTGCAAAGGGGGATGTTAAAAAGGCAGATGAATACGATAAGGCAAAGATGAAAGGGCTGTAAAATCAATCTATTTCCCAGTTGTTAAGCCCATGTGTTACATTATTTGAAGTATTGAACAGTGAAAAAGGGATAAAAAACATCATGGCTTTTAATCATTTCTAATGGATAATTGTGTTATTCACAAACTGTGAATAATTAAACCCCTCACAAAGGAGCCAAATACCGCACTTGCTGTGTGTTTGAAGTAAATTTACATGATATTTTTAGGACATTATTTAAACAAATAATAGCGTGAGATTAAAAAGTTTAGAGATTAAGGGATTTAAGAGTTTTGCTGATAAAACGGTATTGAATTTTGATGAAGGTATTACCGGCGTTATTGGCCCTAACGGATGTGGAAAAAGTAATATTATTGATAGCATTCGCTGGGTTATTGGAGAGCATAAAATCAGTAATCTACGGAGCGAAAATTTGGAGAGCCTCGTATTTAATGGTAGTAAAACCCGTAATGCCAGTGGATTGGCAGAGGTGAGTCTTACTTTTGAAAACACCCGAAATTTGCTCCCCACGGAATTTAGTACGGTTACTATTACCCGTAAATATTATAAAAGTGGTGAGAGTGAATATAGATTAAATGATGTTGCTTGTAGGCTAAAAGATATCCATAATCTTTTTATGGATACAGGAGTAAGCACCGATAGTTATGCTATTATTGAATTAGGTATGGTGGATGATATCATTAAAGATAAAGATAACAGCCGCCGTAAGATGCTTGAACAAGCTGCCGGAATTACAATTTATAAAACAAGGAAAAAGGAAGCCAAGCTTAAATTGGATGCTACTGAACAAGATTTAGCACGTATTGAAGATTTGCTTTTTGAAATTCATAATCAGCTAAAAACACTTGAAAATCAGGCTAAAAAAGCAGAGAAGTTTTTGGAAATCAAAAAGGAGTACAAAGAGATAAGTATTGAATTAGCAAAAGCCGCATTAGAAGGATTTAATATTACCTACCGTGATTTAAATGATCAACAGAAACAAGAGGTAGATAAACGTATTGAACTGGAAACCACAATTGCAAAAGAAGAAGCTTCTTTAGAGAAGGAGAAGGTAGCATTTATTGAAAAGGAAAGGCTGCTTCAGCAAATGCAGCATGCCTATAATGAAATGCTTGACACGGTACGCAACCGGGAAAATGAAAAGAATTTAGCTGCACAAAAATTACAACATCTTAAAGAACGAAAGCAAGGACTTGATGACTTTTTAAATAAGGCGAGTGGCCAGCTAAGAGGCCTTGAAGAAAGTATTGGTTTTACCGGAAATCAAATCAAAGAGGAAGGTATTCTATCTGCAGAGTTGGAACAAGGTTTGGCTGGGGTAAAGGAAATGGTAGAACAGAAGCGTTCAGTTTTTGATAGCCAAAGATTAGGTATAGACACCCTGAGAAAGGAGAATACTTCTATTCAACGAAATCAGTTTGAAGCAGAAAAAAGTGTAGCTATAGCAGATACTACTATCCAAAATTTAGAACGGTCTATTCGTATTTTAGATTCAGAACGAGAAGAACGAAGCCAACAGCTTAGCCTACTTGAAACCGAATGTAAAGTTTGTGAAGAAGATGTAAATAAGAAAAGAAATCAGCTAAAGGAGCTTCAAGAAAGTAGTGATGCTGCCCGTGAAATGATATTCCAAACCCAAAATGAGTTGGAGGGTTTAAGAAATAAACTGGCAGATGAAGGGAGGAAGTTAGATGCAAAAAAAAATGAACATGACCTGTTGAAGAGCATGGTAGATTCATTGGAGGGATATCCCGAAAGTGTAAAGTTCTTACATAAAAACAAAGAATGGGATTATCATGCTCCTTTATTGTCTGATATTATTTATGTTAAAGAAGAATATCGAGCTGCGGTGGAGAATGTGTTGGAGCCATACCTAAATTATTATGTAGTAAATAGCCTAACCGATGCGCTAAAGGCTGTTCATTTATTGGATGAAAATAAAAAGGGGAAGGCTAATTTCTTTATTCTGGATAAAATTGTAGGTAACGCAGAAACGCATCAGCCTCAAAATACACTTCCGGCCATGCATGTGGTTGAAGTAGAAGAGAGCTATTTAAACCTGGCTCAACATCTTTTGGGTAACGTATTTATTGCCGATAATGAAGATGCTTTAACCAATAGTAATGGTGCTGTTGTTTTAGAAAAAACCGGGAAGTATGTAAAAGGTAAATATTCTATTTCCGGTGGTAGTGTAGGATTGTTTGAAGGAAAAAAAATTGGACGAGCGAAGAATTTAGAAAAACTCCAGGTTGAAATTGGTGCATTAACTAATATCGTAAATGCACTAAAAGATAATATTCAACAAAAACAATCAGATGTATTAGGATTTAATGCCAGGCTAAATGATGAGGGGATTAAAAAGGTACAACAAGAACTAAATCAGTTGCTAGGAAAGTTGATGGGGATGCAAAACAAAATAGAGTATAATCAAAATCAAAATACTGCATCTACACAACGATTAGAAGATTTAAAAGGTCAATGGCAAACCCATCAGGATTCCATCTTAGGTAGTAGAGAATTGCTTTATGGATTAAATACCCAACTACAGCTTTTACAAGATAAAATACGAGTGGTTGAGCAGGATTATGCAAAAGCAGAAAGTGAATATACTGCCGTAAATAACGAGTTTAATGAACGTAACCTGCAATTAACTCGGCAACAGAGTAAGGTATCGGCACTAAAGGCTGAATTAGACTTTAAATCAAACCAGTTAGATGAGCTGAAACTGGAAATTAATCGCAGTAATGAACAATTGGCTGAAGCAGGAACAAATATTGAAACAACAGCAGTGGCGTTGAAGCAATTGGAAATTACATTAGCAGAAATGTTAAAGGATAAGGAGGTTGAGGAGAGGAAATTAAACGAAGCCGATCAGGAGTATTTTAACCTTCGTAATCAATTAACTGAAAAAGAAAGCGAACTTAGATTGAAGCAGAAGTCGAAAGAAGGTATTGATAACCTGCTTAATGAAATTAAAGATAGGTTAACAGACTTGAAGTTACAATTGGCCGGGATGAAGGAGAGATTAAATGTAGAGTTTAAAGTTAATCTTGATGATATTTTGGATGAGCCTCGAGCAGGTGAATTAACACTAGAGGAATTGAATGAGAAGAGTGAGAGAATGAAGAAACGGTTAGAAAATATTGGAGAGGTAAACCCAATGGCTATTGAAGCTTTTACCGAAATGAAGAAGCGATATGAGTTCATCATGGAGCAAAAAAATGATTTGGTTACAGCTAAGGACTCACTAATGCAAACGATAAGAGAGGTGGAAGCTACAGCTAACCAACAATTCCTTGACACTTTTAACAAGACCCGCGAAAACTTTCAAAAAGTATTTAAGGCATTGTTTTCTGAAGAAGATACTGCAGACCTGGTAATGAGTGATCCTGAAAATCTTGCAGAAACTGCCATTGACATTGTTGCGAAGCCCAAAGGTAAGCGTCCAAGTAGTATCGGGCAGTTGAGTGGTGGAGAAAAAACCCTTACAGCAACAGCACTGTTGTTTGCTATTTATCTTATTAAGCCTGCTCCATTTTGTATTTTAGACGAGGTAGATGCTCCGCTTGATGATGCCAATGTAACCAAGTTTACCAATATGATTAAACAGTTTAGTGAGAACTCACAATTTATTATTGTAACCCATAATAAAATGACGATGAGTGCAGTGGATGTGATTTATGGGGTTACAATGCAAGAAGCTGGCGTAAGTAAATTAGTGCCGGTTGATTTCAGAAATCTGAACTAGCTTTTATATATAACCTAAAATACTACCTCATGAGGAAAATGGTATTATTGATGATTGGATTTTTTTGTTCTTTTACATCTGCCAATGCGCAAAACAACAAACCTTCTGCAAAAAAAGATAGTCTAATTACCCTGATGGCCAATGAAGCCTGTGCTGAGATTATTGCCAATAAAGCTAAGCTCAATCCAAGTGATGAGGATTTTCAAATGGAACTGGGTATGTTGTTAGTGCCTGTTATGATGAAGTATGCGTCTAGTGTAGAAGAATTTTATGATGATGCTAATAACAATGGAGGAGTGATGGCAGCTATGGGTGAGGATATTGGAATGAAATTAGCAGTGAATTGCCCAGAGTTCCTGGCTATGATAACCAATAGTCAAAATGTTTCACAAGATACAAGTAATGACCTTAAATCAATTACCGGGAAATTAGAAAAAATTCAATCGGGAGATTTGTCCTACCTACTTATTAAAACGCCGATGGGTGAAACACATAAAGTATGGTGGCTGGGAAAGGTAGCAGGAGATGATTTGCTTATTTCAAAAAATGCGATACAAAAAAACGTATTGATTGAATATACAGAGATGAGTGTGTATTATGCAAAAGCGAATGACTACATTATGATAAAGGTGGCTAAATCGGTGTCATTAAAATAAAATTCATTTAAATTGTTTTAACCGTGCTAATCTTTTGGATTAGCATTTTTTATTTTGATTATGCAGCAGAAGAAACAACTTTTAGCCCAATAATAGATACGATAAGTGTAAATAAAAAGAAAATTCTCCAAAAGGAAATAGGGTCTTTAAATAATAGGATCCCAAATAATACTGTTCCCAAGGCTCCAATACCTGTCCATACTGCATAGGCAGTGCCAATAGGTAGGGTTTGTGTGGCTTTTATTAACAAAACCATACTAATTATCAAACAAAGAGTAAAGCCTGTGTACCACCCATACATTTCCCAGCCGAAGGCAGTTCTTGCCTTCCCTAAACATAGTGCAAATGCAGTTTCAAAAAGGCCTGCAATAACTAGTATAATCCATGCCATGATTCAAAAGGTTTTTAAAGACGGTTCAGTTAATAATGTTGTTTATTGTTTGTTTTCAATATACATGCTGTTCCTAATCATACTCTCATCAAAAAATTGAATAAACATTTTAAGCATGCTATCACAATGAGGAATTTTGCTATTCCGGCTATCTGTTATCAGGTTGTGGTTTAATAAACTATCTTTTTTCCAGTTATAAAATCCAATGCCCCTTTCCCCATTAAACTGATAGCAATAAGATGAATCTACATATTGGTATGTATTACCGATAAAGTTTACCGAATACCCCTCTGAGTTTTCGGAAAATAAATTACTTCCCATAGAATAAAAGGAAGAGGGATAATTCATTAAATATAATATGGAGGGTAAAATATCTATCTGGTTAGCGATAATATCAGATGCGCCCTGCAGTTGTTCATTATTTGGTTGGAAAAATAAAATAGGAATCCGATAATCATCAACTGCATTAGACTTTTCACCTTCAAAGTTAGGGGCACTATGATCGGCAGTAATTACAAACAAGGTACTTTTAAACCAAGGCTCTATTTTAATGGCGTTAAAATATTTCTCAAGGGCAAAGTCTAAATATTCTACACAATTTAAAAACGGTAGGTGATGCTTATTGAAAATATTCTTATACTGATCCGGAACTAAAAAAGGATTGTGTGTGTTTAATGTAAATACTGTTGAAAGGAATGGCTGTTTTGTATTCGAGAGTTTTTGGGCCATGAATTGCAAAAATGGTTCATCCCATATTCCCCAATGCCCGTCATAATCTGCATCGTTTCCATATTCGTTTTGCCCATAGTATCTGTCAAAGCCAGCAAGATTAGCATAACTGTCAAATCCCATTGAGCCATTAAATCCTCCATGGAAGAAAGATGTTTGATACCCTTGTGCTTTTAATAGATTAGCTATTGAAGTTATTTTATTAGACGCATAAGGTGAGAAAATAAATGGGTTAGATTGAAGAGATGGGATAGAAGATAGAATGGCCGGAATTCCTTGAATGGATTCTTTTCCATTGGCAAATGCGTTGTTAAATACATATCCTTTTGATATTAGCGAATCTAAAAATGGGGTGTGGGCTTCTCCACCAAAATAACTAAGGTGTTTTTTAGAAAGGCTTTCAACAATAATTATAACCACATTTCTTTTATCGAATATAGCCTTAGGTGTTGGTGTGTGTATCCCATTCTTAAATCGGTGTAAATCTTTTTCCGAAAAATAATATTTCTCTTCCAGGTAATTTTTACTTAGGGTTCTAACAATTGAAAAAGGGGTGTTTAAGATAGCCGGAATATTTTTTACTTCAGTCATTTCAGAAGCATGAATTAAATTGAGTGGCTTGGCCTGAAAACCGCCTCTAATAGCTATTACAGCTAACCCTGAAATTATAAGAAAAGCAATTGAAGTATATAAATATGATAGTTTTGTTGCACTGGCCATTTTCTTAATTCTGTTGGTATAAGAAAATGAAAACCATAATGTCCAAATGAATAAACCCCAGAAAATAATCAAATACCAGAATTCCTTAAAAAAAGAAGGGAGAAGCCTAAAAAGATCATTTCCTTTTTTCCCGGAAATAAATAATAAGGCATCTGATTGAGCACGTTTGAGCACAAAGGGGAAGTAGGCAACGTCGATTAAATTAGCTAAAAGGCATAGGCTATTCACCATCACAAAATACCAACGAATAACACCTACGTAGATTTTATTTGTAGTAAAAGGCACCGGCATTAATAAGAAAACAATAACCGGAAGGTTAAATAATGCTATTGCTGATACATCAAATCGGATACCACCCCACAACAAATGTAATAACAGTTGAAAATTGTTTATGTTTAACTGGACATAATTGTAAAAAATAAAAATTATCCTACAAAGAGTGTATAGCAGCAAAACCACTAATAATAATGCAAAGAGCCGCTTAAGCCTGGAAGTGGTTTTCTCCATATACTTTTGCTGCATAGGTTTCAATATCTGATTATTTCGATGATAGTTCAAATATACTAAAGTTGTAATCTTGATATTAAGGTTCCAACCCTACAAGAATGAATCTATTTTGAAGCTAATTCCTTTTCAATGCGGGTGTCTGGTATTAACCATAATAAGGCTACGAGGTAATAAATGATAACACTTACGAAAGGAAGGAAATACGATATGGTTATTCCGGCTATATACAAGAAAATGGACAAATATTCTTTTTTGGGTTGTTTAATTGCTTTCCCAATTGTTGAATTTGCTCCTTCATTTTTTAGTGCAATTTTTACAACAATAGCATACACTGCAGCACTTAGCATAAGATTTATTCCATACAATGCTACCGTATCTTGTGCAAAATGGTTTTCTCCCATCCAGGCTGTAGAGAAAGGAACCAAGGTGAGCATAAATAACAGGCCTAAATTTGCCCATAATATTTTACCGCTTACCTTTTCAATGGCCTGAAATAAATGGTGATGATTATTCCAGTATATTCCCACATAAATAAAACTTAAGATATACGAGAGTATTTTAGGCACAATGGGCTTAAGTGCTGCAAAGTGCCCATCTGAGGGAACTGATAAACCCAACACCATGATGGTAATAATGATGGCCATTACGCCATCACTAAAGGCCTCCAATCTATTTGTAGTCATGTTTCAAATGTATAAAATCAGGAAGAAATATCCTGATAAGGCAGTAATTATTAATACTATAAAGTTACTTTTTGAATAGCGATGTTCAAATTTTTAAATGGTAGATTTTAAAGAAAACTTGTCCCGGCATGATTATTTTTGTGTTTTGAGAATTAAACGAAGTGAACTGTTTTTTGTGATGTAAACCCATGCCCAGTTAATAAAAATAATAAGCCGGTTTTTTACAGAAAGAATAAGCATTAAATGCAGGAACATCCAAACAACCCAAGCAAAATATCCTTTAAACTTTAAAAAGGGGAATTCCACTACTGCTTTATTTCTTCCTACCGTTGCCATAGTGCCTAAGTCTTTATATTCATAATCCTTTAATGGTTTTTTCTTTTCTAAATTTTTTAAATTTTTGGCTAAAAGCTTTGCTTGGTTAATGGCCACATTGGCAAGTTGGGGATGTCCCTTAGGGTATTTGGGTGTTGTCATAAGAGCAATATCACCCACTGCAAAAACATTATCATAACCCTCCACAAGGTTTTGACGGTTTACTTTTATTCTGTTATTAGCTATCCATAAAGAATCATCTAAGCCTGTAATTTTATTTCCTTTAACGCCTGCTGTCCATATCACTGTATTGGATAAAATAGAGTTACCGTTTGATAAAACCACTTGCTTACCATCATAGCTTTTTACAAATGTTTCGGTTACTAATTTTACTCCCATTTTTTCTAAATATGCTGCTGAATTTCTTCTGGCTTTTTCACCCATACTATTAAGTGTAAATTTTGTGCCTTCTACCAGATAGATGGTGAATTGAGAAAAATCTATTCCCGGATAATCCTTGGGCAGCACTTCCTTTTTAATTTCTGCAAATGCTCCGGCTAACTCAACTCCGGTAGGTCCGGCGCCTACTATGACCAAATTCAATAAATACTTTTTTTCAGTATCTGTTGCACTTAATGCCTTTTCAAAAACCATTAGAATATGGTTTCTTATTGCAATTGCATCGTAAGTGCTTTTTAATGTATAGGCATTTTGCTCAATAGTGGTATTATTAAAAAAGTTTGTTTTACATCCGGTTGCTAATATTAAATAGTCGTAACTAAAATTGCCAATGGTAGTATCTATAATTTTTTCTTTAGGATGGATAGCATTTACTTCTGCTAATCTTATTTGTGTGGATTCATTTTTCTTAAAAATGTATCTTAATGGGAATGAAATACTAGAAGGCTCAATTTGTGAAGTGGCCACCTGATAAAATAGCGGCTGAAATTGGTGATGATTCAACCGGTCTATTAACAATACATCGAATATTGATTTATCCAAATTTCTGGTGAGTTGCAATCCTGCAAACCCACCGCCAATAACAATTACTTTCTTTTTCATGCTTTTAAAGATTTTACCTATCATTTACAGGGTTCATCTCAGATGCATGTTAGTTTTTGGTTTAGTGAATCTTTTCTCAAATAGTGATTCAATCAATCATCCTGTAATGATACAGTGATAAAAGAAAAGGTACTTTATTCAAAAGTTTCTATTTTTATTATTGATGACATTGATATATAAGTATTTACCAAGGTAAAAAAATTAATTTAGGCTTGCCTCTAATTCAATAGCCTTAGGAAATAGGATATTGTTTTCGAGATGAATGTGTAAATGCAAGTCTTCTTCAAATTCTTTTAACATAGCCAGTGTAATACGATAAGTGTTGCAACCATCGGAAGGTGGGGTGTAATGATTGGTTAATTCGGATATTCTTTTAAATCGTTCTCCTTCATTATCGTGTTCGTGAAGCATAGTGCTGATTTGGCCTTCAACGGAGCGCTTAGGTTTATCATCAGTTCCATCAGCTTTGGCTTTAACCATTTTCCTGATTGCCGGGAAAACCATTAGTTCTTCCTTTTTCATGTGCATAGTAAATTCTCCAATAGACTCTTTAAAAAGTCTTTCTACTTCGGATAACTCGGGATGACGATCTCCATGTACATTTAAGATTTTTTCTAAATACGGAGTTATCTCCTTAATTTTTGTTTCCACATATCTGTGGTGCTTTTTCTCAATATAATCAGCAAGTAAGTCTAATGGCCATGATTTATAATCTGTGCCTTGATTTGTTTGTTGACTAGCCACATCATTTAACTGTTTGAGAATTTCGTTAGTAGATACATTTTGATTTTTACAAGCTTCTTCCAAAGGAAGATTTCCATGGCAGCAAAAATCAATTTCGTTTTTGCTAAAAACGGCAGCCATACGGTAATCTTGTGCTACTATTTCACCTACATGTGTGTCTTTTGTTATGTTCATGATTAGTAATTTATATTTTATAATTTTTCAGCAATTAGCACAATAGCATTCATGTGCTTTTGATATTTTTTGAATGTTTTTCTCATTTCAGCAATTCTTTTTCTTGCTTTTGGATGAGTTAGTATATTATATCCAATTTTCAATGTTCTAAATAAGCCCTCATCATCTATAATTCGGTTAGTTTCCAATAAAAGCATTTCATTAGTATAAACCTCTTTTATGGTAAATCCTTCTTTTTCTAAAAGTTCACGCCATTCGCTTTCAGTAAGCGGACGTGCATTTACCTTAATAGCCAAAGCAAGTTCATGCTGAATTTCTTTTTTTTGTTCTTCTCCAACTTCTACCAGGCCAAGCTCATGAATAGCATAAAGTCCTCCTTTTTTTAAGATACGATGGGCTTCGCCAATAATTTCCGATTTTCGGTGGTCAGCATGCATGGTAAGCATAGCTTCACCATATACCTTATCCTTTGAATTACTTTCGATACCCGACTCAGAAGCATTATTTAACACAAATTGTATATTGCTTCCATTAAATCTTTTCTGCAACATATTCACAATATCATTATCGGCATCAACCCCAACGTATGATTTTGGGTTCCTTGCCAGCGTAAGAGATGCTGTATATCCTAATCCTGGAGCGAATTCAACAATATTATCAGCCGAAGTGATCTTTAATTCACTTACTAATTTGTTTGTGAGTTCCTTTCCTCCGGGTCGTAATACCTTTTTCCCCATTTTTGCAAGAATCCAGTGGCCCTGGGCTTTTGCAAAATCATTAGTATCCATAAAAAATGTTTATATAAGAATTTAAAATTTAGGTTTAAAAAATAAATCAGGTATTTAATAACTGTAAAATGGAAAAACCAAAAGAAAACAGACAAACAACCTTTGCCGTTTCCATTCCAACAAACCATATATGTAGTTTGGAAGAAGGTGGTCTTTTTCCGTTTATAAATAACTGAGCTCTCTTTTCTAAAGCGGGTAACATCCAAATAGTTTGAATAGCTAAGAGAACAATGGTTGTTATAAACCAAAATTTCGCCATAAATCCTGCAGTTTGTTTTGAGTACAACAATCCGGCCAAAATGATAATAGCTAAAAATGATTCCACTCTATTAAGTGCTCTAAAAACAATTTTACCTATGCCTAAGCCTAATGGGAGACTAATTCCTGGTGCCTTGAACTTCAACCATGATTCCATAAAGCTGATTGCAGATATGAAACCTATCCAAATGAATGTTGATATTAATATTATCGAAACCATTGCGTAATTAGTAATTTATCACATTTTTAAAACGGCTAAATAAAATATTAATGCCAAAAATTATTTGCCTGAGCTATTGTTTGGAATTCAATGGCTATAACATTTGCAGAGGCGATAAGCTGAACCGTGTCTTCTGCATAATCAGCTCTTAATTTCTTTCGTACTTCAGGGTCTGTTTGAATTGCAGCAATTGATTTTCTTGCCATCTTAATAGCTAGTTCTCTTCCTTCTTGTGGTGTCTTTGTTATTAAAGATGTTAACCATACTTCTTTGTTTTCCATTTTTCTCTGATTTATAGTGTTATTTATTTTGGATAACTTTTTTATTGTGTTTATTTAATAAAGGCTTATGAGATGATTTTAACTTGGTTCCCTTTATTCTTTTTAAAAATGTTTTTCCGGATTTTAGGCCAAGTGCCAAATCATAAAGTGAAGTGGTGGTAAGCATTTTATTTATTTCATCTCTCACCTTTACAAATTTATGATGAACAGGGCATGGCTCTATATTACTACATTCACTGAGGCCCAAGCCACAACCATTATAGATAGAATCACCGTCAATGGCAAATACGATATCGCTCATCTTGGTTGATTTTATTTTCTTTAAGTCAATTTCAAATCCACCGTTTGGCCCTTTATGAGAACTAAGGATATGATGCTTGGTTAATACACCCAATATTTTGGCGGTAAATGCTTCCGGAGAGCCGGAATTTTCAACAACATCTCCAATCTTTACCCGCCTTCCTTCCATAGATTGGGTAGCGATGTAAATAACTGCTTTAATACCATGCTCACATGCCTTTGAAAACATTATCATCAATTTTGAAGTACAAATTTACGTACTATTTTGTATTTCCGACAAAAATGTCCGAAATTAATTTTTTGTTATTGTGTTTATTACAATAATTGAAATGTTGTATTAATCCTTAAGTCCGAAGATAAAAATGTGTGAAGTATGGAGAAGGAAAGTGAATTAATTCAATTTGGGTTTTCTTGATCCTAGCCATAGTAAAAGGCTTAAGGTAATAATAGCTGGTAGAAGTAAAATTAAAAGGCCCAATGAAGGTTTCTTTTTTCCTGTGGCAGGATCGTATGTAAAGCAGGAGAAGATGGTATTTTTCGCCGGTAGGGGATAAGAAAAAACAAATTCATTATTTATTTCTTTTATTAATGATAAGAGTGCTCTTTCATCACGCATACCAAGCAATTTTTTACCGATATATCCATTTTCATTTATGCCAACTAAAAGTGCTTCATGATCAAATTGAGCAGTGGTACTGTCCCATATTGGATAAAAATCAATTGCTGTCTTTAATGAATCAATTTGTGAAGTAGTTGCAAAAATCCATTGTTTATTATCTTGTAATTGAAATCTTGCAGCAAGACTTTGCATTTCACTGAGGCTGTCTTTAGGGTCGAAACTGACCACTAAAACAGAAAACTTCCTTTTACTATCCAAACTTCTTAAATGATCATGCAATTGTAAAAGAAAGGGACTGCATATACCTGTGCATCGGGTAAAAACCAAGGCCATGATAATTGGCTTTTGAGCATAGAGATCGGATAGATGAAAATTCCCCTCCATGGTGGTGAGGGGAATATCAATCATCTTAGTATAAACCTTGCTTTCTTCTGAAAAATTATAAATATCACCTGCAGTTGGAAGCGTTTGTCCAAACAAAGGTGTATTTAATGTGAGAAAGATGAGGGTTGTGAAGAAGAAAATATTTTTAAACATTTTGAAACGATATTTCCAAGAAGCAATAGTATTGCTATCAAATAAGCCAATGCAAACCATGCGCCTGCGGAAGCTAATATTGCGGCTGATGTAAACTCTTCCGGATATAAGGCATACCTTCTTGGCACAGAGTAAGCACCTGCAATATAGAACATTAATACAAACCCAAAGCCTCCAATTACAAGCATCGTAAGTTTCAACATTTGTGAGCCGGAAATATTTTTTAATGCTGTTCCTGCAAATTCATTAGCTGCCCACACAAAAAATGCAAGGCTAAACAGTACATTACCCATAACATTATAAGTATGGAAGTGGGCTGGAACCCAAAGTGTATTATGCAAAATAACGTTATTGGAAATCGTGGAATCTATTAAAGCTCCTACGCCACCAATAATCCATCCTATCATTCCAAGGAAGAATAGAACATTTGTCAGCGACCATTTAATTCTATTGCCATAAATTAACACAATAACACTTACGATTGTAACTACTGCTGATGGAATACTTGCAAAATAAGAAGCAAACTGGCCAACAACCTGCAAACTGTACGGTTGTACAAAATCCATATATAAGTGATGAAAGAAAGCAGTAAGTACAAATATCATGGTACAGTTCCAGCCAACAGCAACATACCAGGTAGTTTTAAATTTGGGTCGGCCGCTCACCTCCGGCAATAATTCGTATAGAGTAGCTAAGCCAAGATACAATGCTTCATTAGCAATGGTATGGCCAAAGAAATAGGTAAGGTTTTTCATTAACAGCGGGTCATTCGTAAAGGTGCCGTTTGAAAAATACTCTGCATAAAACAATACGAGCAAAATAACAGCAGTTATTAATGAAATAAGAATACCAATCATAGATACCATGGTAATAAGAATAAACGGAGGTGTTTCAACTGATACCTCTTTTTTCTTTGTAAAGTGCTGCCATGCAAAAGACTGGCTTAGGGAATATTTTTTCAGAATTTGAACAATCATTCCAGCACTCCATACCAGCCAGCTAATACCCAATACGGTTAATCCGATAAAGAACCACAGAGTAGCCCAATCTTCCCATGCAACCCGAAAAGGGAGTGGGTAAAGAAACGTCCATCCGGTATGAAACTTACCAACAAAACCTACTACCCAAAGGATAACCACACCCACAACAGTAGTTAAAAAGGCAAATAAATTTAAGGAGGTAGATACTTTAACATAGCGGGCCATCAGGTAATTAACAGCTGCCATTCCTGCCACTGCCCAAATTCCAATCATGGTAAGCCCATGAACAGTCATTAATGAATAAAAAGTTACCGGGGAGATGTCAATATCCTTTCCTTGATTGAATCGCATGGTAATACCGAAGGAAATGGCAATAACAAATAATACCAAAATAGCGATAATCCAAACAGAAGTAATTCGTTTAAAAGATAATGTAGGCATAGTTTCCATTATTTAACAGTGATAGATCCTCTCATATTTTGATGCCCGGCTCCGCAGAATTCGAGACAAAATAGATTATAGGTACCCGGTTCAGTGAATTTATAGCGTAAGCGGTTTACATAGCCCGGCATCGCCTGTGTTTGAGTAATTAATTCGGCTTTGTCATTATAAATACCAAAGCCGTGAGTTACATCAGTACTTGTAACCCTAAATTCCACAACCTCATTTAAAGGAACCTGAACGTCAGGTTCCATAGACGGTTTGTCCGGGTCAATAGCCTGATACGACATCATAAACATGTACTGCATTGAATTGACATAAACCACTTTTGCTGGGCTGTCATTTGCAAAAGCATAATACGGAGATTTAGGTAAGGTTACAAAAAGTAGTATGACCATAACTCCGGTGAACAACAGAAAAAATATGAACCGTTTCCCTGTAGGGTTCTTAATACTGTTGTCTTCTGTTCTGCCTACAGACGATCTGTATACCAAAGTGAATACACCTGCAATAATTACTGCCAGAACAAGGAAAAGGGTTAAAATAAACGTATGTTCTTTCATCATGAAAAGAAATTATGATAAAAAAATGCTTTCTAAAAAAAATAGTTTAATTCCTGAGAATTAAATGGTTCTGCCAAAAGTAATAAAATATTTAAAAAAAAGACAAAATTGTCTTTTTTTATTTTTTCATACTATTTCGAAAGTTTAGTCCCTTGTGTATGGATGAGGATAATTTAATGGGAGAGAGGTTTGAAGCTGAAGTTTTGAAAATAGGAGCCATCTGATTCATGATCTCATGATAGAGCAAACTAACCATTTTTACCTTCGCAAAATGATGATGATATATCATTCCAACCTCTCGGAATGGAGCAGGTGAGTGAAGAGAACTAATAAGCTTTTTGTCTTTTTCTTTAAAATTAAGAGTGGAAGAATAGGGTAAAAGTGTTTTCCCATTGTTGGCCTGGGTAAAACGGATGAGGCTATCTATTGAGCCTGCCTTGAAATTGATATTAAGTGTAGGATTTATCCTTTTTTTATTTCTTTCACAAAAATTGATAACCTGGTTACGCATACAATGCCCTTCCTCTAATAGCCAAAAATTATCAATATTCATAGTTTGTATTGCAAGCTTCTTTTTTGATTGGCCTGATGTATCATATAGTACAAACGATTCCTTGTATAAAGGGATTTCATTAAGATTGCTTTCATTTACCGGTGTAGATATAATACCGATATCTAAATCCCTGGATTGAAGATTCCGTAAAATCTCGTCAGTGTTTTTTTCTTTAATCTCAATGAATAATTGCGGATACTTTTTTGAAAAGTGTGGCAGGAACTGGGGAAGCAAGAAAGGCGCAACTGTAGGGATACATCCTATTTTTATGGTTCCTCCCTTGTAGCCTTTAATCTCCAAAACACTTTCGTGCAGTTGATTTATTTCATTCACAATAATCCTAATCCTACCAATAATAACCTCCCCTTCAATTGTTATTTCTACTGGCTTTTTCTTTCTGTTAAACACTGTTATGCCAACCTCCTGCTCAAATTTTGATATCATGGTGCTCAGGGTGGACTGAGATATAAAACATTTTTCTGCCGCCGTTTCAAAGTGACGGTGTTCAGCAAGAGATAAGATGTATTGAAATTGCTGGATATTCATCTATTTTATCAATATTTATATCTAAAATATCATTTTTATAAAACAATAGTACGAAGTACTTTCGAGCAAAACAAAAAGTATATTATATGCATAACCAAACAAAAAAGCCGTTAACGTCAGTATCCGGAAGGCCAATTGCAGAAAATCAAAATGTTAAAACAGCAGGGAAGCGTGGCCCCATGTTGTTGGAGGATTATTGGTTTTTGGAAAAATTGGCCCACTTTGACAGAGAAGTTATTCCTGAACGCAGGATGCATGCTAAAGGATCAGGTGCCTTTGGTACGTTTACCGTAACACACGACATTTCAAAATACACTAAGGCCAAAATATTCTCTTCCATTGGAAAGAAAACTGAAGTATTTGTCAGGTTTTCTACTGTAGCAGGTGAACGTGGTGCTGCCGATGCGGAAAGAGATATTAGGGGATTTGCCATTAAATTTTATACAGAAGAAGGTAATTGGGACCTGGCCGGAAATAATACTCCGGTTTTCTTTCTAAGAGACCCTTATCGCTTTCCTGATTTGAATAAAGCAGTTAAAAGAGACCCACAAACCAATTTACGTAGCGCGAATCACAATTGGGACTTTTGGACATTGCTTCCCGAAGCGCTACATCAAATTACCATAACGATGAGTGATCGTGGAATCCCGTTTTCCTACCGCCACATGAATGGATATGGAAGCCATGCTTTTAGCCTTATTAACGAGAATAATGAAAGAGTATGGGTGAAGTTTCATTTTAAGACAGAGCAGGGAATAAAAAACTTAACAAATGAAGAGGCAGCCGCTTTAATTGGAAAGGACAGAGAAACGCATCAACGTGATTTATTTAATGCAATTAAAAACGGAGATTTTCCAAAATGGAGATTGAAAATCCAAATTATGACTGAACAAGAGGCTTCAGCTTGTTTATTTAATCCTTTCGATTTAACTAAGGTGTGGCCGCACAGTGATTATCCACTGTTAGATGTAGGAGTCCTAGAGCTTAACAAAAATCCAGAAAACTATTTTGCAGATGTTGAACAAGCCGCATTTAATCCGGCTAACGTGGTACCCGGAATAGGATTTTCACCTGATAAAATGTTGCAGGGTAGATTATTTTCTTATGGTGATGCACAGCGGTATCGCCTTGGAGTGAATCATTATCAAATTCCTGTAAATCAACCCAAGTGTCCATTTCACAATCCGCACAGAGATGGAGCTATGCGTGTAGATGGCAATGAAGGATCCACCTTACATTATTTTCCTAACAGCTATGGGCAATGGGAGGAAAATAAAGCCAATTTAGAACCAGCATTAACCATACATGGAGATGCTACTCATTATGATTTTAGAGAAGATGATAATGATTATTATACTCAACCGGGTAACCTGTTTAGACTAATGACAGCCGCCCAACAGCATGTATTATTTTCAAACACCAGGGATGAAATAAGTGGCGCCGAAAAGTTTATTCAGGAAAGGCATATTATTAATTGCTATAAGGCTGACCCTGCTTATGGAGAAGGCGTTGCCAAAGCTCTACAAATTGATATCTCCACCATAAACTTAAAATAATTGGAAATATAATATCCTTATTATAAAAGCCTGTTTATTTAACAGGCTTTTATTTTAAATTTGATAGCAGATTTGCCATTGTAAGAGTGGATGGGTAATGTTACTTTTGGAAGATTAATTTTTCGCGTATGGTATATTCAAAGGAAGATATAATAAAAGCAGTTGGAAAAAATGTGCGTAAGCATAGGAAGGAAAAAAAACTAACTATTGAAACGCTCTCTATAAAAGCGTCCATTGATTATTCCCAGTTGGTACGAATTGAAAACGGAAAAGTTAATACCAGCATCTACAATATGTTTTTGATTGCAGAGGCATTAAACATTGCTACGTACGAATTACTGCTTTTATAGCTCCTTTTAAATCGTTTCTAATAATGATTGCATACTAATAAGTTACCAGCAATGCCATGACACAGCCTTCCAATTTGAACAATTCCTTAAAAAACCATATAAACACTTTCGCATACTTTCATAAGAATAATCAGAAAGTAGCAGCAATTAATTTATGGGAGAACGGATTAAAAATATTGCATGGTGCAACAATTGTTAAATCGTTTGATATATATCAAAATGTCCAGTTCTCTGAAACACGACCACCAGACTTTGAAACCTTAATGCCTTTTATTAATGATAGCTTAATGGATGCCACAAGAGTAACCACCTGTTTTGAAAATTTCATGAAAGGAATTTTAATACTGAACGATTGCGTAGTTCATAAGTTGACAAACAAAAACAAGGCTTTAAAAAATGAGCAGGTAAACCGACCAATAAAAGTTACAGAAGTTTTCGTTGTGAAATCTTTTTCAAGTTTTGACCCAACCAAACCTGAATTATGGGAAACTAGTTTTCAAACTTTGAATTTTTCATGGATGCTAAAACCAAAGTACCAATCAATAATTAATTTACCAACTGATATTCTATCAATCATTATGTCTATTAATGAAGAGAGAAATAAATTACATTTTATTAGTGCAGACGAGTTTCAATTTGGTAAATCAACAATTGAAAAATATTCAAAAATCATTGCGTTTGCAAACACGACAATAATGAAATGTATTTTGGATTTAGACGGAAACATGAAAGAAATGCTTGAAAAAGTGCAGTTTCAGTAAGCCTATGCAGGCAACAGGCAGTTTGGCGCAAGTGCGGTTTTTTGTTTTTGCCTAAAGTTTTTTGCTTTAATAATCGCCTTCACTGCTTTTTATTTGCTCAAAAGGAATGGATTAGCAATAAAAGCAGCTTCGGCTTGTATTGGTGCAAACTTGAACGTTTTGGTTATTAAATCCGCACAAGCGTCAACCTGCCGAGCGCTTTTCTATAAGAAGATAAAATCAATTCATCTCCCCGGTATCCAAATCTAATCATAACATATCTATTTTAAGCTCCTGCTTTTAAGTGGTTAACAAGTTATTTAAGGAGATGGTAATATTTATTTCCAGGGTGCTCTATGATTATTTGCTTAGCAAACATTTTTTAACAATCCTATATTTAATGCATGAGCTTTAAACAGAAATGTTATTCATTTTTTTGCACTTTATAAAATGGGAGTGTAATTTTTTTTATTGTAATGCAGAAAATGAACAGTCATTTTATTATAATAGAGAACCTATTTTATCATTTGTTGCGAAAACATATTTTCTATTAACTAACTAAAATCATGTTTAATAGTAACGATGGTCATAAGATAGCAATTGAATAATGACTCCCTTCGCACTTGAAAATTAAACACCAATGCTTAAAAATAAAATTGTGTTGAAAGGTTCATTAATATTCATTATTTCTCTTTCTTTTTTATCACTTCATACCCTTGGGCAGGAACCAAATTTTAATGACAATAAACTAAATATTGGAATTCAACTTCGTCCAAGACTTGAATATCGGGAAGGTGCATTTCGGCCTTTGAATAACGGAGAGAAACCGGCAGCATTGATTAGTGAGCGGGCGCGTTTAACTTTTGATTATGCATATAAGGACTTACTCACGGTAAAGGTGTCTCCGCAAAGCGTGGGTATTTGGGGGCAGGAAAATATGGTACAAGGGGCTGAAACCGGAGGTAGTCATTTTTCATTGTTTGAAGCATGGGCAAGATTGAAATTATCCAATCATTGGAATGTTCAATTCGGACGTCAGGTAATTTCATTAGATGATGAACGCTTTTTTGGTGCTTTAGATTGGGCACAAGGTGGCCGTGCACATGATGCTGTTTCAGTACATTTTAAAAAAGATAAATTTAAGGTTAGTGGATTTTTTGGGTTTAATCAGAACTATAAATCTCTTTACGGAAATAATTTAAGTAATCCTACCGGAAATTTATATGCTACCGATGATGCTTATCCGTATAAATGGATGCAAACAATTTGGGCGTCCATGCCTGTTGGTAAAAATAATTCTTTAACATTTTTATTGAATAATGTGGGCTTTCAGAATTTTACCTTGCCAACTAGGGACTCTACCATATATTTTATGCAATCACTTGGAACTAATTTTTTATTTAAGCAAAACAAGATTAACGGTAACCTGTCTGCTTTTTATCAACTTGGTGATAATAGTGCAGGAGCAGCTACACAAGCCTATTTATTTGCTGCTTATGGAGGTTATCAAATAAATAAAAAATGGAATGTAGGAATTGGAAGTGATTGGCTTAGTGGAAATGATGTAGGTAGTGTACAAAGTAAGAATAAGGCATTTAATCCGTTATTTCACACCGGGCATAAATTTTATGGAAATATGGATTATTATTATTCAGGTAGTGGGCATAAAAATGCTGGTTTGTCCGACAGTTATATAAAGGTGAATGGTAAAACGAGTAGTACAACTAATATAAATTTTGTATTGCATCAGTTTATGTCAACAGGTGATATTAATGACGGGGCGAAAAAATATAATCAAAACTTAGGGCAGGAGGTTGATGTATCTTTAAGCCATCAAATAAATAAGTTTGCTAACTTCACAGCCGGTTATTCATTTTACCTAACCACATCAACCATTAATTTTTTAAAGGGCGTACCTGATGCGAGGAATTATCAGCAATGGGCATGGGCTGCCATAAATATTACACCAGCTTTTTTTATTAATAATCACTAATTCTAAAATCAATAAAATGAAAATGAAACAACTTTTATTTGGGATGTCGGTTGCTTTGTCTGCCGCACTGTTTAGTTGTACCACGCAAAGTAACAAGGAAGAATGGCCTGCAGGAGGGATTAATATGGAGGCTACAGGAGAGCCTGAAGTTGCCGAGGTAACCGGGGCGCCAAAGGTGCCGGCACCGGTTGGTAATCGAGGACCTAAAAAATGGATTGTAAACCTGGTTACAACTGAAGAAGAAGGTATTATTGCTGATACTATTCCTTATACATTTTGGACATTTAATCACACGGTTCCCGGAAGTTTTATACGTATTAGGGTTGGTGATGAAGTTACCCTGAATTTAAAAAATGAAGCTAACAGTGTGTTACCACACAATATTGACCTGCATGCTGTAACCGGCCCCGGAGGCGGAGCAGCAGCAACTACATCAGCTCCGGGTAAAGAAACTTCATTTACTTTTAAAGCATTGAATCCCGGATTATATGTTTACCATTGTGCTGCACCTCCTGTACCCATGCATATAGGTAATGGGATGTACGGCCTTATTTTAGTAGAACCTGAAGGTGGTTTAAAAAAGGTAGATAAGGAATTTTATATTATGCAAGGTGATTTTTATACTAAGAAATCTGCTATCAAAGAAGGTTTGATGGAGTTTGATAATGACAAGGCAGTAGCCGAACAACCTGATTATGTTCTATTCAATGGTAAAAAAGGCTCCATGCTGGGTGCTAATATGCTTGAAGCCAAAGTGGGTGAAACAATTAGAATGTTTGTTGGTAATGGCGGTCCTAATCTAACTTCATCCTTCCATGTTATTGGGGAAATTTTTGATAATGTATATCTTGAAGGAGGTACAACGGTTTCTCATAATATCCAAACCACAATGATTCCTGCCGGAGGTGCAGCAATTGTTGAGTTTAAAGTGGAAGTGCCGGGTGAATATGTGTTAGTAGACCACTCATTATCCAGAGCTTTCAATAAAGGGGCTATTGGAAAACTTAAAGTTACCGGAGATGCTAATCCCAAAGTATTTAAAGCATCATCTTTAACTAAGGAATAGTGAATTAAACAGGAGATTGTTTTGAAAAAGGTTAGTGCTGTTATTGTACTGGGTTTTATAAGTTTAGTTTGTTGTAATAAGCCACAAGAAAAATCTTTTCCTGTAGCCAATGAACATTATGAGCTAAAGAAGGTTAATGCATCGGTTAAAATGGTTTATATTCCCGGTGGGGTGTATAAACCATTTTATGGTGCAGATTCTGCATGGGTTACAGTAGCCCCATTTTTATTAGACGAAAGGCCTGTTACCAATAAGGAATTTTTAGATTTTGTAACTAACAATCCGTCTTGGAGAAAATCAAAAATTAAATCTCTTTTTTCTGATAGTACTTATCTGCATGATTGGCCTACAGACCTTGAATTGCCACCTAATGCCAATCCCAATGCACCTGTTTGTTATGTATCCTGGTTTGCAGCCAAAGCATTTGCCAATAGCGTTGGTAAGCGGTTACCTACATTAGATGAATGGGAATTTGTTGCTATGGCAGACAGTGTTTCAATAAATGCAAGGAGTAAACCCGGCTATTCTGATTTCATTATTAGTTTATACTTACAAAAAAATCGTCAGTTTAATTCGGTTAAAATGAGCACACCCAATTATTGGGGTGTTTACAATATGTTTGATTTGATATGGGAATGGACTGACGACTTTAATTCAATACTCACTACTTCTGATTCAAGGGTAGGAGAGTATGATGATAAAGGGCTCTTTTGTGCAGGTAGTGCAACAAGTGCCACTGATATTTTAAATTATGCAGCCTTTATGCGATTTGCTTTACGTACTACTTTAAAAGCAAATTATACAGTTGCCAATTTAGGATTTAGGTGTGCAAAGGATTCTATTATGAAATAATATTAAATGAATAAAATGAAATATTTTTCTGTTTTAGTTTTTTCTATATTGGTTCTTTTGGCTTGCAAATCTCCAGCACCCAAGCAACAGGAATTGCCTTCAAATTCTGTTTTTAACCTTACCTCGCAATGGCAGAATCAAAATGGAGACACTTTGCGATTGCAAGATTTGAATGGGAAAACGCTAGTAGTAGTAATGATTTATACAACTTGTAAAAGTGCATGCCCTATTTTAGTGGCGAAGATGAAAAAGATTGAATCGGGGATAAGCCGAAAGGATATTGATAAAGTGTCGTTAGTGCTGGTTTCTATTGATCCGGAAACTGATACACCCGAACATCTCAAGGAATTTGCAAAAACAAATGGGATGGATGAGAAACAGTGGATTTTTCTTCGCTCAAATGAAGAGGCAACTCATGAATTAGCTAATGTGTTAGCTATGAAATACAAAAAAATATCGCCTATTGACTTTTCTCATTCCAATATTATTAGTGTTTTTAATCCTTCAGGCGTGTTAGTGAGCCAAGAAGAAGGTTTGGAAATTAATGTAGATGGTGTGGTAAATACAGTAGCTAAAACAGTAAAGGGTTCTTAATTGTCTATTGTCATTGTATTGTAATAAGAACCGGTTTTCAATATATTCTTTCATGGAAGAAGAAAGTATCAAATAATTTTAAGAAAATTATAAATAGCAATATTGTTGGTTTAGAAAAATTTAAATAACAAAAAAGAAAATAAGCAATGAGATTTCCAAAGCGCCCTTGGGCCGAACCATTTAAGATAAAGGTTGTTGAACCATTAAAAGTTACTTCTGAAAAAGATCGTAATAAATATATTGTGGAGGCGGGATATAATACTTTCTTACTTCGTTCTGAAGATGTATATATTGATTTACTCACTGATAGCGGCACTAATGCTATGAGTGACTATCAATGGGCAGGGATGATGCTAGGCGATGAGGCTTACGCTGGAAGTAAGAACTATTACAACCTCGAAGCTAATGTTCAAAAGTTTTATGGTTATAAATATTTAGTACCTACCCATCAGGGGCGCGGAGCAGAGAATATGTTGTCCCATTGTTTGATAAAGAAAGGTCAATATGTTCCGGGAAATATGTATTTCACCACAACTCGTTTACACCAGGAATTGGCTGGAGGAACTTTTGTTGATGTTATAATTGATGAAGCACACAACCCACAAAGTGAATTTCCATTTAAAGGAAATGTGAGCATTCAAAAATTTGAAGACCTTATTAAAAAAGTTGGGGAAGAGAATGTTGCCTATATCACTATTGGAGCAACGGTAAACATGGCTGGTGGTCAACCGGTGTCTATGGAAAACATTAAGGCGGTGCACACCTTGGCTCATAAACATGGAATTAAGGTAGTTTTGGATGCTACCCGGGCAATGGAGAATGCGTATTTTATTCAACAACGAGAAGCCGGATATGCCGATAAAACTGTGGCAGAAATTTTATTAGAATTTACCTCCTATTCTGATGCAGCAACCATGAGTGGTAAAAAGGATTTGTTGGTAAACATTGGAGGCTTTGTTGCAGTAAATGATTGGGATCTATTTGAAGAACTGCGTAATTTAGTCGTTATATATGAGGGGCTACATACCTATGGTGGATTGGCAGGGCGTGATATGGAGGCAATGGCACGTGGTATTGAAGAAGCGGTACAAGATGATCATATTGCTGCGCGCGTTAATCAAGTGGCTTATTTGGGAAATTTGTTGGATGAGTATAAAATTCCAATGGTAAAACCCTACGGAGGGCATGCTATTTTTCTTGATGCAAAGAAATTCTATGAGCATATTCCACAAAGTCAATATACTGCTCAAGTGTTAGCTGCCGAACTGTATATTAACTCAGGGGTACGTACTATGGAAAGAGGTATTGTTTCTGCAGGCCGCGATAAAGATACCGGTAAAGAATATGCTCCTGCTCTTGAATTGGTAAGATTAACGATACCTCGTCGGGTATATACTCAGGCCCATTTAGATATTGTAGCTTACTCTGTAGCCGAGGTTTATGAGAACAGAAAAAATGCAAAAGGGTTTAAAATGGTTTACGAACCTAAGTATTTGCGTTTTTTTCAAGCTCGTTTCGACAAAATATAATTTTAACTTTGCGCCATGAAAAAAAAGGTGGAAATAATGGCGCCTGCCGGAGGCTTTGATTCTCTTCTTGCAGCGATACAAGGTGGGGCAGACTCGGTTTACTTTGGAGTTGACCAGTTGAATATGCGTGCCAGAGCAACCATGAATTTTACTATGGATGACTTACCTGAAGTAGTGGATATCTGTGCAAAGAATGGAGTACGCTCTTATCTTACGCTGAACACAATAATTTACGACCACGATCTTTCTGTTGTAAAGACACTAGTTAATAAGGCTAAGGAAACCGGTATTTCTGCCATCATTGCTTCTGATCAGGCTGTAATTGCGTATGCGCGAAGTGTTGGTGTAGAGGTTCATATTTCCACACAATTGAATGTTTCTAATATTGAAACGGTTAAGTTTTATTCGATTTTTGCAGATACGATTGTACTAGCTCGTGAACTTAGTTTAACTCAAGTAAAAAAAATTACCGATACCATTCAGCTTGAACAAATTAAAGGACCATCGGGCAGGTTGGTTGAAATAGAAATTTTCGTTCATGGGGCTTTATGTATGGCGGTTTCAGGAAAGTGCTATTTAAGTTTACATTCTCATAATGCTTCTGCTAATCGAGGGGCATGTGTTCAGAATTGCCGCCGAACTTATACAGTGATTGATAATGAAGAAGGGCATGAAATGAAGATAGAAAATGAATATATCATGTCTGCAAAAGACCTGTGTACTATTGATTTTCTGGATGAGGTTATTGATGCAGGCGTTGCTGTATTGAAAATAGAGGGAAGAGGCAAAGGTCCTGATTATGTAAAAACGGTAACACGTTGCTATCGTACAGCTGCAGATGCAGTAGCAGAGGGTTCATACACAATTGAAAAAGCATTATTATGGAAAGAGGAAATGGAGAACGTATTTAATCGTGGATTTTGGAGTGGATATTATTTAGGACAGAAATTGGGTGAGTGGACTGATACATCGGGGTCTAAGGCAAAAGTGAAAAAGGTTTATATCGGTAGAGGAAATAATTATTTTAGTAAAATTGGCGTAGCAGAATTTTTGGTGGAAACCCATACGCTTAAGAAAGGAGATAAGGTACTCATTACCGGGCCTACCACCGGGGCAATTGAAATAACGGTTGAGGAATTACATACTGATAATGGACCGGTAGAGGAAGCCAAAAAAGGAGAAAAATGTGCTTTTAAGTTTGATTTACCGGTGCGCAAAAGCGATAAATTATATAAATTGGTTAGTGAAGTGGAATGATTACCATAATTCATCAAAGGGATAAATGTATTGGTTGTAATTACTGTGTGGAGTTGGCTCCGCAAAGATGGATTATGTCGAAAAAGGATGGGAAAGCAGTGTTGATAGGCGCAAAAGAAAAAAATAAATTTTGGGTGGTAAAGGTGCATGAAGAAGAAGAAGAAAGTAATCGTAAGGCAGCGTCTGTATGCCCGGTAAAAATCATTACGGTAAAATAAAAACCGGTGCAGTTTTTTTATGCTACACCGGTATGGGTTTTTAGGATAATTAATTGTTTATTCTTTTGTTCTTGATATTATTCTATGCCTCCCAAAATGAGTTTGTCATCTTTGAATATTACGAAAGTTCCATCACCCTTCTTTAATTCTACATTATTTATTCTATATTTTATATCCGGAAACGATATTTCTGAAAGCTCCACATCTACCTTATCATTATTGAGCACGAGTTGGGTATAAATAAACATAGCTATATCATTACGCAGTCCGCGAGGTTTATATTCCTTTTCAAACAGCAAAGTTTTATTGTTTGACGAAAATACCTTTAAGGTTACAGAACTCCTTTTTTTAACTACAGGAGTGCGTGCCTGCATATGACCTCCGGAAGATGTGATTTGTTCATATTCGGTAGGAGATGAGATATATTTGAAATTTACAAATAAAGTCTTTTCAGTAGGATTAAAAAAGCGAACCGTAGTGCTGCTTAATGGAACCATTAATGCGAAGAATAATGTCATTATGATTACAGAAAAAATAGGGTTTGATTTTAGATGATCTGCAACCTTCATTGAGCTCTTCATAGGATCCTCACTACCGGGTTTCTTTGAAAAAGCGAGTAATTTCTCTTTGCTATACTGAGTAAGTGTGAACAGTTGGGTCCTGGATGCATCGTATTTTTTTGAAAGGAGTGGAGGCCTAGTGCGTAAGAAGCGATTAATAGCCCAAGTTTTTCCTAACCGATAATAGCAATCTTCACACCCTAAGAATGCTACTTTTTCAGTGTTGTTATCTAAAATTTTCTGAACATCCTTTGGCATTACACTTCCCAAACAAGGCACATTATATTCTGATATATTCAACTCATCCGGGAATTCGTGCTTTGGAAAATAACTACATGTAAAAACAGTCATATCCTTTTTATTTTCCGGAGCTAAATTAAATACCGGGAACTGCGGATGGCTAATAGCGTGCTCATCACATGAACCAATACAAATGGTGCAGCCTACACATTTATCAGGAGATAAGATAGCTTTTCGTTTTCCATCTACCATTAGCATATCAATGGCTTCATAAGGGCAATCGTAAGCACATAAATTACAAGCGTTACATTTCTCAATATCAATAAATACCGGGGCTCTGTTCTTTCTTTTAATGATGTAAGGTAAAATGCATAAGAATAATCCTGAGCCAACTAAAATGAGCCAGTTTTGATTAATGGAAAATACCTTCATTAAATAGTAGCCGAAGTAATAATACCAATCGAACGTGGTTTGAGTAGGCAGATTTGACAGTTGAGCAGGTGGATCACTCTTTACCGGAAAAACAATAGAAATTATACCTAATGCAATAAAGGTATAAATCATTAATTTTTTAGGTGGAATAATTTTAGGTTTTGAAATTCTAAGTACATGAATCCAAATAATAATTACCGTAATAAGCGAGAAAACAATATGTCCAAACAAGGCTACTTTAAAAAATCCACCAACCGTATCCAAATCATTCATTAAGAATGCACCTGCAATGGATGGGTCAAAAATAGGTAGGCTGGAAAACAATTTTGCAGTAAGATATCCGGTAAGTTTTGCTTTCTGATCCCATACTAGCATATACCCTGTAACCCCAATAATAATAACAATTAAAAAAGAAATAACGCCACTAATCCATGATACCAGCCGTTTGAATTTTGAGGTAACCAGGGTATGAACCAGATGTAATAAAATAAAAACAACCAATAAATCGGAAGAGTAGCGGTGTATAGTTCTCATCCATCCGTTAAAAACATTATTCGACATGGCTTCAACAGAATCCCATGCATGACGCGGATTAATGTTGTAGAAAATAAAAATATATACTCCCGAAATACAGGCAATTATAAACATAAAGATGGCGATGCCACCCAAATTATATAGCGGATTAAGTTCTGTGGAATAAATTTTTCCGAAAAATGAAGAGAATTTTTGGAATGTTTGATGGCCTATAGTTCTTTCTTTCTTTGGTATAGCTATGTCCGGTTGAGAATTCATGAGGTGTGTTTGGTAATAATGAAAGATTTAATAAAGATCCCACTTATGGTTAAGATCATTAACAGTCCGGCGGAAGTGGAAATTATAAAGCGCCAGTCTATTTTATATGTTTTTAATAATGGGTCATATTTTAAGCAACGCAAGTAAAACCCTTTTAGGATTCCCGGTCTTGTTTTTTCTGCTGATGCTTCTAAAACGGCAATTTCAATATCTCTTTTTGAAGGGTTTACACCATATATATATCTGGAAATTTTCCCGGACGGAGATAAAATTATCAGGATAGAAGGATGACTGTATTCCTTGGTTGACGGAATGTAATCATATTGATAATCTACAGACTGCATTAGTGTTTGTATATTGGAGCCTGATGCCGATAAGGTTCTCCATCCTTTACCATCCATTCTCCACCTGCTTTCATAGTCTAATAAATCTTTTGGTGTGTCCGTGCTATCGAAAGAAAAGCTAATCATATTAAAATCCTTTCCCAAGGTTCCTAATCCATTGATTGCACTTTGTAAGCCACCGCTTATAACCCCACAAAGAGAATAGCATTTTGTATAAACCGGAGAGATGATTAATGGTTTATTGTTTATTAAGGAATATAATTTAAAGTGATTTCCTGATGCGTCAAAGACTTCGATATTTGCTACCTTCTGTGCAAGGAAATCCTTTTCATTTGGAAAATTAAATCCACATAAAAGAATACCCATTGCAATAAGATATAAATTCCTTTTTTTCATACTACTTAATACTTAAAATTATCGGGGCATAGCGCCCCGATAAAGTGTATAAAAACGTCAAGGCTATATTGCCCGGGATGTAAATTAATTTACATTCCAGGTAGCAGCAAGCCACTTCCAATTGAGGAAGAATAATGCCAGGAATACCAGTAAAAATATAAATGTAAGTACCAATGTTCCGGGAGCTTCAAATCCTTTATGTTTTTTAGCTTCAGGAGCTAATGGAGAAATAGTAAGTTGCATATCCTGTGGCCCGTTAACTTTAGCTCCAAATGACACAGAGAATACTACAATTAAAATCCAAATCAGTGTAGCAATAAATGCAATTACACCTCCAATCATCATTAGTACCCAAAAGAAGTCAACAGCAGGGTTAAAATTATAAGTAAATGGGCCGCCTGAGAATGTTGAATCCCAGTGACGACGAGGAACGCCCAATTGCCCGAGTACAATCATAGCAATTGATAATAGTGCGATACCAATGAAGAATAGCCAAGGCTGCCATTGCGCCCATTTGAAGCCTACAATTTTTCTTCTAAAAATGAGTGGGATTAAATAGTAAGTGATACCCATAAATGTGAGTGTAGTGCCAATTACCACTGTTCCTTTAAAGTGTCCCGGAATAGCGATGGTATTATGCACAATAATGTTTGTTTGCTCCATTCCAAATATTACTCCGGTTGTGCCGCCAATAAATCCGAAGCCGATTACAGCAAGTATGATAGCTGAGAATGCCGGATTTCCCCAAGGTGCTTTTGATAACCATTGAAATAATCCTTTATTATATCCCCACCTACGTTGTGCCGATTCAAAAGACGAGGGAACTGCAAAGGCGTGTATCATAGAAGCCAGCACAGCCAGATACATAGCATAGCTTGTATTCCAAACTTTCCATGCGCTGCTTACACCCGGGTCGGTAAGAAGGTGATGAGCAGAAGCAAGGCAAATAAAAAGGATATACAAAACAAATGCTGAGCGAGATACTTTTTCATTAATAGAAGTTCCTCCTACAGCCAAAAATGAAACCATATACCAAATTGACACCATGGCTGCCACATTGATTTGTTGGGAAGAGTGCCCCAACCCCCACCAAATTAATTTATACATTGCCGGGTCAACATTTTCAATCAATCCGAGAGACCATAAGAAAGTGGGAATATAAATAATAGCGCCTGATGCCAGCGTAATAACAGCAATAATAGCTGCTGTCATTAAACCATAGGCAACTAAGGGGAGAGAATCACCATAGGTTTTTTCTCTTCTGGCAATCATTAAATTTCCAAAGAATAATACAACAGCAAGTAATGCACCTACCGCAAATAATATAATCCCCAAATAATATAATGGGTGTCCTTTAAGCGGAGTGTATGAAGTAAGCATTACATCTGCCTTTCCCATTAGAATAATGATGTTAGACATTACTAATCCTGCCACCATTAATAAAAAGGCTACCCAGCCCCACCTTGGTGCACAAAATCGAGTATTTAAGATGATTGTGGAACCAAAATACAATCCGGCCACTTCAAAGAAAATAATCCAAAAAATGAGCGCATTAAGCCCATGAAAAGTGACCAAACGGTAATACCATTCGGCGTTTAATAGGTGCATCGGCTGATAGCGGGTAAATACCAACAGGAGTGCGGCTGTAACTGCAAGTAATAATGATATTACAGCAAATACTGCATTATATCTTATAAGTTTTTGTGACTGTAAGTCAACTTTAAATCCGGTTATATCGCAAGTACGAAACATAATATCTGTTTTAGCGTTATTTTGATAATGATTTGATGTAGGCTATAATATGATCTATATCTTCATCGGTAACCGGGAAAACCGGCATAGGAGATTTTTCAAAGCCTACGGTAATTTTTTGCTGCGGTTGTTTTATTGATTCTTTGATATAATCTTCATCTACTTTAACCGAAATAATTTTTCCATTTTCTCTTACTTCTTCAGCTTTTCCAAAAAGCCCGTTCCATGCGGGGGCTAATTCTTTGGTTCCATCAATTTTATGACAAGCAGCACAACCTTTTAATGTATAAGCTTGTTCTCCCAATAAAACCATTTCCTGTTCGGTAAGAGGTGCGTTGGTTTTTTTTACTACAGGATCGGGCGCCTTTTTCATATTCTCATAACCATAGAGTTTTAAATCTTCTTCTTTGTCAATCACAACAATTTTCCCAATCATTGTGTGGTGGCCAATTCCACAGAATTCATTACAAATCACTTTGTACTCACCGGTTTCTGTAGGCTTAAATGTTAATACATAATCATACTGAGGATAAACCTGAAAGTTCATATTTACCGGTTGTATTGAGAAGCCATGCAATACATCGCGTGAGGAGATATGAAGCTTATATGATTGATCCTTTTGCAGAATTAATACCGGGCTCCATCGCCACATCTCTGCAAGTACGAAAACATCACTATTAGGTTTTGGCCTCACCACCGGAATGCCCTTATCTACACCTACCATATTATTTTTGATATAGGCTTCGCTTAATTTGCTAAACTCGGCAGTGCTGGTTTTGTATGTAAGGCTGGATGGATTTTGTTTGCCATACACATGCCACATTATCATCCATACAAACATCATAAGACAAAGAATAAGGGCGATGACCATCCACATTTTTTCATCTTTAGATACTTTCTTATAGTACCAACCCTCAACAGGACTTAATAAACTCATACCTAAGTTTTAAGGTGTTAGAAAATTATTTTAGAATACTGTCTTTGATTTCTTCCGGGATAGCCGGTAAGTTTGATAGCTCCATTACTCCCCATAGAAGATAGAAGATGGCATAAATGGTTACGCCCAAAAAGAGCAATAACATAAAATCATCCATAATCATTCGGTAAAATGGAACCTTCTCATTAGGTTGCTGTTCGTTTTCCATTATGATTTTTGTTTAACAGTGAATAACAGTTAGTTGTATATGGTAAAGGTAGTTGCACGCTACTTTTAACATTAGGTATAAATGTGATAAATGTTGCAGAAAGTGTGTTTTCGTACTTTTTTTAAGTCGAAAAATTTTATATCAATTTTCAGTTAAAGGCGAGGAGAGGTTGCCTAATGAAATAGCAGAGAGTGCATCTATATTGATATAATTGAATTTTTTTGCAGTAAATTTTACAAGCTTTTCGCTTTCAAGTTCTTTCAAAACTTTTGAGACCTGTTCTTTGGTTGTTCCGGCTAAATCAGCAATATCTTGCCGGCAAAAATTAATTTGAAAACTTTGTTTCTTTTCTTCATACCCGTAAACCAATGCAATTTGTAAAAGCGCTTCGGCTATTTTTTCGCGCACTGATTTATGCGCAAGATTAAGTGCCTTTTTTTCAGTTAGTTTTAGGTCAACAAGTAATTGATTTAAAATCTGCTGCTTCAAAATGGAGCTGTTGCAAAGTATTTCGCTAAAAATATGCCCGGGAATATAACAGTAATTGACTTCAGAAACTGCAGTAGCAGAAGAAGGATGGGCAGCATGAGCAATATTGGTACGATGTCCTAAAATTGTTCCTTTGCCAACAAAGGAAAGGATAAGAGGGCGGCCAACTTTTCCATTTAATTCAATTTTTAAAAATCCTTTTTTTATAAAATAAATGCCTTTTACCGGGTCTCCTTCAGAAAATAGCCGTTCTCCCTTCTTAATAGACCCTGATAATTTATATGAACTGATATTGGTTAATGTTTGAGAATCGCAGTTTTTTAGTATTGAACAGTTACGAACCTTGCATGTCATGCAGTCGTTTCTTGCTAAAGACATATCCTATGTTTTTATAGTAAGAGATCCAACCTCTTAACTCTATAAATGTCAAAATTTGATTTTTAGAAATATATGACGATGGTTAGCTTCAATAATGATTTTGGTTATTTTTTAAAAAATGGGGATCAAATGGTTCAATAGATATATTATAACTTTTTGAAGTGGAATAGAAAAACTATTGTAAACAGGGTAGTTGAAAGGAGGATTGTTTCAATACTTTTTAAAGTGCATGCTTTTAAAAAAAACCTGGTAGCTGGGTTCTAATTTGCTTATTTTTTGCCTCTATTTATCAAGCGAAGCGCAAGTATGGCGAAGCTAAAGGTTACTGCGGTTCTAAAAATCATGGCAAATATGGTTTTGCGTTCATAAATCCCACCCATCATGATGTGGATCGTTAATCCGATAAAAGTAATTACTAATAATATGCCAGCATAGAATAACAAACGAGATGACCATTTCTTTTGAGTAAAAAAACCATACGCAGCGGGAATATACATAAGGCCCGCAATAAAATTGGCAATTACTACAAACAGCACATAATTTCCTTCTTTTTCTCTAATTCCAAATAGATCAAAGAATATGGAAATGGTCATAAATAATGTTACGCAAGTAAAAACTGCAAGAAACAATCCTGCAATAATAGCTCCTGTAGATTTCTTTGCCATGTTGATAGTTTTGTAATATTATTAAAGGTAGGCCAGTTTAAGGATTAAGGTTTTTTAAACTCTTAAATATTATACATATTGCTTTTTATTAATTTTTTACTTTGTCCACAAAAATAGCCTGTAATTAAAAACAGGCTATTGATGATTTTTAAAAACGAATTAGTGTATAGTGTTCTATTGAAAGTACTTATTGTACATTTCATACGAATCTTTCAAATGAGTTACTACTTCTTTATTTTTTGCAGCGTCTTTTTCTTCTTCCAGTTCTTTTACTAATTCAAGATGTGGATGAAGCCATTTATGCAGCTCATCATGGCTTTTCCCTTCCATTGTACAACTTTTTATTAATTTATCGTTCTGCTCCTTTAATTGCTTGGCTAATGCAACGTAATCTGTATTGCCTGCTTTTATAAAATTATCAACCAATTCAGTGCCTGCTGTTACGTATGGTTTCATTTCATTATTAACTGCCCAACGCTCACCATTATTTAGCTCTATGGCAGCAGAAACATCATTATTATGGTGCTCATGATTTTCTGCTTCCTGTTCCGGTGCGGGGGCAGCAGATTCCCTTTTTGCAGTTTCTGCAGTTTTGTTGTTATTACAGCTAATCCACGTAAAGCTGAGGCTGATGAAGACTAAGAAGATTGATTTTTTCATTTTTATTTTTTTAAATTTTTGGTAAGGAAGGATATTTTAATTCAGGTCTTTTAATTCTAATAAAAGATTACAATTTTCAATTTTGAGCAAAGGTGTATCAATTTTTTATCTTTTCATGTCTTTTTAGGTTTATTAATTTAGCAATTGTACTTTTTATTGGTATAATTTGAGGATGTCTGGTACTAATAATTAATTCTAATTATTAATGAAAAGTATATGTTGTGCTAATAAAAAAGTTTCTTCCTTTTCTTGGGATATTATTCCAATCAGCATAGGTAGAGTAATATTTATCGGTAATATTTTCGATACCCATTCTTAGATTAATCTTCTTTTTATTTAAAATGAGGTTATAACCTAAATTTAAATTGAAGATAACATAAGAAGGTTTTTCAATTTCACTGTATTCTTTGCTGTAATTAGTTTGCCTGGTTGCTCCTTCTGCCATTATTTCCATATTAAATTGCTTAACGGTGATAAATTCAGAAATTTGATAGCTTAGGGGTTTGATTAAAGGCAGATTATATCCATTAAAATCTCTGCCTCTGCTGTAGTTTATGAAAGCCTTCGTGTATAAAAACTTTGAATGGTATAAATCGATTGTCAACCGTGTGTTAAGCAAATTCGCATATTTCAATGATTCATAAATTCTAACCCCATTAGCTCCTATTGTCATTGGAGAAAATTCAGGATGGTAGATTCCGATGATATAATCCAATATTCTAAACTGCCTAATCAAGAAATTGATTTTTATTTTGGGTATGCGATAGGTGATATCTAATGAGCTTTCCAAAGACTTTTCAGTTTTTAAATTGGGATTTCCAATGTAATCATACTTATCAAAACTATTGAATAAGTAGAATCCGTATCCTTCAGAAACTGATGGAGCCCGCTCGCCATAACCGGCACCTGCTAAAATTTCAAATTTTCCTTTACTTATTAAAAAGGAAGATTGCATACCAAAGGGAACTCTGGTTTTGCTTTGTTTCATTTTTGGATAAAATATTTTTAGGCTATTAAGGCCAAATTCATTGGCAACATGATTATGATTAAGCCCAGCATTAATATTCAATCGAAGCCACTTATTTTTTGAAAATTGAATTTTATCACTTGCTGAAACACCGGTATATGATGTTCTTATATCCGGCCAGGTGTACATAAACATAGGGGGCTCAGATTTATCAGCAGGATACATAGTCATTTCTGCAAGGGAGCGATTGTGATATGCGTTAGTGTTGAGCTGGATGATATGCCTATTCTTTTCTAACCTCATTGTTGAATGTAAGCCATAAGTATCGCTCCATCCGGGCATATCCATGTGAATAGGAACATCCGGCCGTTTTGTATCATCCATAGTATGTTTAATTGTATTGAAATATACCTTTGTGGTCCACTCTTTAATAATTGGAGTAGGATTCGTTGTGGTGTGTTCTATATTTCCAATTATTGCTTGTGCCAAGGATACATCCATAGGTAGCGCAGGATAGCCTACATTAGTGGCATTATCAAAAATCATTGAACCGGATATTGAATTCTTTTCATTTATTTTCCAACCTATATTAGCTGCGATATTATATTTTGAAAATTGTGAAAATGGAACGGTTTTGCCTTTACCAGCTTTGTAATTATCTGAATGTCTATACATGAGGTTGATACCGCTATAAAACCTGTGTGCGGCATAATTCAGTTTTGCTCCGGAAGTTATTTGATTGCCGTTTGATTCTGCGCCTAAATCTAATGCACCGCTCCAATGTGGTTCACAGAAAATTTGTTTCTTTCTAATCAAGTCTAAAGCACCACCAATGGTAGGCCCGGTAGCTGTGCCAACTTGCCCTGAGTATATTTTTATTTCTTCTAAATTAGATATATCTACATAAGATGTAACCGGGTCCATCTTATCTGTGCAAGCACCGAATATATGCATTCCATCAATTGTTATATTAAGTCGTTCGCTTTGCATATTATTAATTGCCGGCTCCCATGCATAGGCGCCCCGTTTAATTAAACTAACGCTTGCTGATTTCGATAAATATTCATCAACCGATGCTAAAACTTTGGATTGCTTGCTGGTATAAGCAAGTGATTTACTAATTACTACTACCTCACTGAGGGCTATTGTTTTATTTAAGGTATCAATAGTATGTGTTTGTGAAAATATGCTTTTCGAAATCAGCAATGATATAATTAATAATTTTAAGTGTGTTTTCATTGTAAAAAAAATGGCTACAGGAACACACTGCATTTAACTTATGAAGTGTGTATCCTGCAACTGTGATTAATTTGCTTCAAGTTCAAGGTACAAGCTGCTATCCTGAGTATTGGTAACATCTTCACCTTTTAAAATGTTTCCATCCTGATTTCTAACTATCAGGTTTAATTTCCATCTTCCTGTCATAGTAAGAGAAAGCTTTCCATGATACATCCCATCTGCATCACTAAATACCGGGTTTTCATTGTTTGGCGAAGAATGATTTCCCATATCAGGCATCCGTGGGTCAAATGAAATTTGATAATTGGCTACTTGAGGAAATGACATCATTGATTCCATACTAAACAAGCCCAAAGTCAAATCATTTATTGCTACTGTTGGCTTTTGAGGTTGCACAAGCGCTATAATATATTTCTTTGAATCTGCACCGGTAAATACAGAAACTTTCTTGTATATAGAAGACGGTACGCTTATTTGATTACTAACTGAACCCGTTGATTCTGCTGTTTCATAGTTAATGGTCAAAGTCCAATGTTCATCATTATTTTCGGGCATTTGAAAAACTACATAACCATTATATAATGTTTGTTTTCCCTCCGGTTTAGAAATGGTTGATTTTGGACATGAGTGAGTAGAGGTCATCATGTTCATTATAGGAGCCCAGGAGAAGTTTACCGTTGATTGATAATTTCCGGTAGCCTTTTCTTTTAATCGGAGATATACTTCATTATATCCGAGTTGGAAGTTACCTGTTGCTGAATATAATTCCACGGTGTATTCGGCATCACTCATTTCCATAATTTTTAATAATCCTTCTGTTTCTGAATTAAAAATTTCGTTATTTTCCTTCTTGCATGAGCTCATAGCTATGCCAATAATGGCCATAGCCAATAGCAATAAATTTTTCATTATTTTTTATTGAATGGTTAATTACTCTGCTTTACTTAAAGCGGTTTTGTTGTCAGCCAGGGCTGAATAATCAGAATTATACTATTCTAACAGGAGGATGAAAAAATTTGGATGAGTAGCGATAAGCATAGTGTTGAGGGTGTTCGCCAAAAGTTATTTTAGTGCCTAAGAATTGTGTATATTTAAAATGGAAGGCATGATAATCGTCTATAGAAATAGAAAATGTTTCTGATAAATCAACAACCTTATTTGAAGCAGGATTACTCTTTTCTTCATCATAGGATTTCGAAAGTTTTTTCTTTAGGTAGCACTTCCCATTACAATGCATTTCGGGTTTGGTAATATTTTCACATAATTGAGTGGAAATGTATGTATAGTTAAATGCATATTCCAGAACCGGAAGAACCGGTCTAATAATAATAAAGGCAGCTAAGAATATGCACAAAAAACTTCTCACTATACAAAATTAGTTTTGTTTAAATAACAATTGTATGACATTTGTCATTTATTTGATGATTAAAATCATGCTCAAGAGTGTGGGCGCAAGCCTTATAGGCTAAACATTTTGAATAAGTGGTGTGTGCTCATTACCTTAATTTATCTTTGGGTGCTGAAATTACTTTTGCATTATGTAGCCGGCTCATTTTGGTAACACTAATTTCGAATCCTTCTAAGAAATCAGATAAGTTTTCTTTATAAATGACGAATCGGACTCTCTCTCTCTTACCATACTTAAATGTACTTTCTGTAATTGCCAGATAGATCTGTCCGGTCACACTCAATTTAACATCAAAAAAGTAGGTAAGGTTATCTTTGGTAATTCTGTTGGAATGTAATGATAGTTTATTCATAAAAATAAAATTAACCATTGTGCATTGAGAAAGCATTGAAACGTCATAAACCTACCTTTTTTTTACCTTAACGTGGTAGTGTTTAGGTTTATTCAGTCCTTATTTCGAAAACTTTTGTGATGTATAAAAGAGGAAATTGCAATAATTAGGGAACACATTATTTATAGCAAGAAAAATTTTCTTCTCATTATTTAGCAATCATCAGAATAGCAGACTGTTCCATCTATTATGCGTGCAGGCTGGGTATAACGGTGTGGTTCAACTTTATTTACATTCATTATATGCAATACATTCCAGCCCTTTGCCTTTAAATAATCTGATACCATGGAACGGTGACAACGCCACCAAACGGCCTCGGCACACATGTAAGCAGTTGTTCCTTTTTTTGCTATATTTTCAAGATGAAGTATTGCCTTTTTAAAATCTTCAGTCTCCATATAATCTGCATATCCTTTGAAAGAGTCGTTTCTCCATCGTGTATTATGCGAGTCTTTTTTTACCTTTCTTCTTCCCCCTAATTCCTTTAAGTGAATATATTCAATACCAATTTCCGGTAATACGATTTCCATATTTTCTTTATCGAATTGCGGAAATTTGCGTGAGCCGGGCAAACTGCGTATATCCACTACCGTTTGTATATTAAAGCTTTTGAGCATGGCTACGAATGTTTCCATAGAGTGAGTGGAGTGGCCAATGGTATAAATGGAATGGGGCAGCGCCTTACTCATATTATATTATTTAAAGTAAGGATGTACTTATCAATATAAATTTGCTTTTCCTTTGATTTATACTGTTGAATAAATCTAGGATGTTCTAATGCTGTGAGCTTTCCAAATAGTTTTGCTTCCTTATTTAGTATTTTTAAAAAATCAGCATTCTTTTTCCCTAAAACATAAGCTTCTGAAGTATCAATGCCCATACTGATATGTTTCTTCAGGGAATCTATCATAAAGTCCTTCACCATGTTAAACAACTTAGCATCATCATAATAGTTTGCATTCAACCATTTTTGATCGTCTGTTTTTCTTACAATGGCTAATGGGAAAGGAGAGTTGATATAGAATTGCTTATAAAATTCAACTGGGCCGCCATAGTCTTTGATCATTTCGTACATAAAAACAGAAGATACTTCATGTGTATATGCGGACTGCATTTTTATTCCACATACAACATCCAGTCTTTTGGTATCGGTAAATGGCACCCCGGTTACTCCTGCACCGTGGCGACTTGGGTTTATACCGATTATAAACTTTCTTTTTTGTGTGTCGTGATAAAACTTAAAATAAAACTGTTTCATCACTTCCAATGTTTCGGGATTATCCAGATAAGGATTTAATACTTTAAATCCTTTTGGAAGTTTTCCGGTATAATGTAAGCTTTTATTAAAGCGGATTACTTTTTCTGCAAAAGTGATGGCCATGATTTGTATTTAGCATACCTTTTATGGCGGATGTGAATTTGTCCGGGAGTATTGGTATTTCTACTGCAAGTTAAAAAGATAACGGGAGATTTTAACCTCCTGTTATCTCTATTATATTTTCATTTATTATTCACCTACAAGAAATACAGCGTTAAAGAACATCAATTTTCCATTTTCCCAAAATTGTCTGAATAGAACATCATCGTTCAAGAATACCACATTACCTCTACCCAGTTCTTGTACGGCAAATAAAACTCCATTATGTAAACTCTTTTTAAGTTTAGTTCCTACAAAACCTGAAATAGCTTTTTCTTCTTTCATAACGCCTACATTCCAGCCTTCACCGGGTTTTATGGGGTTAAAAAGGGCGCCATCTGATTTTAAAGTATAATAAAAATCAGGATATCCAAACATAAGCGGGTGCGTATTGTCTATCCATACTTTAAAAATGGCACCTGGTGTTGTTTCAGAAATTTCATCTCTTTCGCGGTTCTTATATATTGACGGGTTAATTTGATTTCCTGCAGTAGTATCTTCCTCTTCTTCCTTTTGCTTTATTGCACTCCATGGTTGTTTAGCCAATTGTCTGGCTCCACCTTCTAATGCAACAATTTTCCCTCCGGCTTGAATCCATGCTGCAAGTTGCTCTTGAGTATTTTTATCATTTAAGAAATCATATCTTCCATCGGCCATAATTAAAACATCTACCGTTGACCAATTCATTTGTTTCACGTTATTGGTATTAACCAAATGAATAGGATAGTTTAATTCGTTGTCAAAATAACTCCAAACCTCCCCCATAGCATAGGAGCTTGTTCCTTCTCCGGCAACCAGTACGATATTAGGTTTCTTAATCGCACGCACATCACCACTTCCAAAATCAGCACCTTTATCAACCATTCCGGATTTGGTTTCATAAAGTGTTACATTATTTTCATCTGCTATTCTTTTGACTATGTTCCATAAATTATCTCCAAAAGCATTATTACCGGTTTTTAGGATAATTATTGTTCCGGAGTTGAACTGTTTACCATTTGTAAAAAAAGGAAGTTGTGCTACCCTAATCCGTATTCCTTTTTTTAGAAGTTGCGCTATAGTGCGGGTGGTTTTACCTCCTTCTAATGGAAACAGGTATCCATAAGAATTAGTTGAAATGATGTTATTAATTTTTGCTTTTGATGTGGCTTTAACACTAAAGGCTTGTTTTGTTGCAAACGCATTAATGCCATAGCAATAGGGCATAGCCCAAGCAGTAATATCATAAGTGGCTGAGTCACTTAAAAAAGTTTCAGGTTCAAATAATACTTTAACCATAGCGGCTTTGGGCTGTACGCCACTAATCACCAAATCATTTGAAGAAATAGAGAAAGATTCCTCTTTTTTAGAAAAATAGTTTATTCCCTTTCCGCTTCCTGATGATTCTCCATATTGGATACCAATTTTGTCTAAAAGTTCTTTAAGGCTGTTGATACGTTCAGCGTCAGCAGGTGCATATTTCATTATATACGTTTTGTATTCACCTATTTTGCCGTTTGTGGCATCATTGAAATATTTTTCAAATTCATTTAATAACCTGCTGCTGTGTTTTGCTGCTACCTCAACGGTGCTCATGCTTGTTGTAAAGTGGTGGGCTACCCGTTCTACCAGGGTTAATGTATCACCTTCAGCAGTAGTAATACCTAATCCCGCTCCTATACCGGCTTGTTCATAGGTAAATCCTATTGCTCCGTTATATATAGGGTATGTATCACCGTAAGAAGGATAAAAGAGGTCGAATCGTTCACGAGTAAAATAGAGCCAGCTATTACGATCAAAATATCCTGCATGATTTTTTCCTACATATACTTGAAATTCACGTTGCCAAGGTGTGATAACATTATGATAAGGTTCTGCTGCCGGTGGAAAAAAATAAGGAACATTGTAACTCTGCTCATGCAAATCAATGTGCACTTGGGGAAGCCATTGGTTATACAAAGCAATTCGATATCTGCTTTCCATTTGTGTTTGCCAGGCCCAGTCTCTATTTAGGTCAAAATTGTAATGATTGGTTCTACCTCCCGGCCAAGGTTCTTTATGTTCTCTACTTATAGGGAGGGGATCAAAATTTTTACCTACTACACTATTGTACCAGTTTACATATCTGTCACGGCCATCAGGGTTTTCACATGGATCAATTACCACTAATGTATTTTTTAACCAGTCTTTTGATGCATTATTGATAGGGTCTATAAGTGAAAAAAGGGTAAGCATTGCTGCTTCAGAAGAGGTGGGTTCACTTCCATGTACATTGTAACTTAACCATACAATAGCCGGTGTTGATTTACTTCCAGCAGCACTGCTTTCGCCTTGTTTAGCCAATAGTAAATTATTTTTTCTAATATTTTCTAATTGGTTAATATTTGTTTCTGTACCTATAAAAGCAACTATTAGCGGGCGATGTTCATTGGTTTCACCATATTGCTTTAGTGAAACCATTTTTGAATTTGCCGCCACATAATTAAAATACTCAACTATTTTATGATGTGGGGTAAATCGGGTTCCTAATTGATATCCTAAATATTCATCGGGCGATTTTAATTGTGCTTTTACAAGCATTGCTGAAAGCGAAGCTAATAAAACAAGGAAGAAGAACTTTTTCAATGTATGTAATTTTAAGTATGTATTAAATTAAAAAGGCAAAAGTATTTAAAAAACACTTTTGCCTTTTTGAAGTTATCAAATAAAATTAGTAGCCATCATTTTGTTGGAGTATGGTGCTCCCCACTGCATTTATTTCTCTTAATGGAATTGGAAATACTAATTTATTTGCGTCATAATTATAGCCATCAACAGATTGTTTTAGTCTTTTAATATCATGAATACGCTGTCCTTCATGAGCAATTTCAAGGTGTCTTTCTAAAATGATATCATCCAGTGTAAGAGAAGCTATAGGGCTAAGGCCAACTCTGCTGCGGATGGTAGTGATGTCATCATCTGGTGTGGCACCAACACTTGTGCTCAGCCTAAAATTACATTCTGCACGGGTAAGATACATTTCTGCCAAACGAATCTGAGGAAGGAAACGGTAATTATATCTCCATTTACCACTGTAGTAAGTGTCATCAGAATCCCAGAAAAGCGCCAACCTTGCATCACCCGGCTCATACAAATCAAGATGAGCCTGATTAATTTCCACATCTCCATCACGTGCGCCATAGTCGCTTGTTGACCAAAACAAGAACATATCATTTTCACCATCCTGTGCCGTTACCGGTAAAACAAATATATCTTCAGAACTAGGAGCAATGTTATTAAACGCATCTTTATAAGTTGCGGTTAAACTGGCGCCTGAATTTTCAATCACGTCATCAGCCTCATCTCTTGCTTTTTCATAATCAGCCATCTGTAAATATACTCTTGATAAAATAGCTGCGGCTGCGTATTTGCCTCCATAAGGGCCAATTTCTTCATCCATTAATGATTTGGAAGTAATTAAATCACTTAAGATTAAAGCATAGGTTTCTTGAATTGTTTTTCTTGGGGCCATATTAGCTTCAGTAATTTGGCCATCAACAGTTGGTTCTGTAATTAATTGTAAACCCAGGTTTGTTGTTACGTTTCCGGCGCTGTATGGTTTTGAATACAGCTCCACCAAATTGAAATAAATCGTACCTCTTAAGAAAAGGGCTTCACCTTGCACACGATCTCTATCATCTGCATTTACCTTATCTAAATTTGCCAAAATATTGTTGCAAATATTAATCACCTTGTATGAATTTGACCATGTAGAAGCCACATAGCTATTATTAGTAAGAATGGTCTTTCTGTACATTTCTCTTGGTTGGTTATACGTTCCTGTCCAGCGAATTTCTCCACCAGCTCCAAGCAATTCGGAATATAGCATATAATCACCGCCTAAACTCCAGGCGGCGCTTGCTGCATCATAAGCACCATTAAGTGCTGCTTTTATATTTTCATCATTATCAAAAACAAGTTCTTCAGGAACATCCTGCGTGGGGTTAATATCCAATTGTTTTGAACATCCTATAGTAAGGAAAATTGCCCCCATGAATATTATTAGATACTTTTTCATTTTTATTTATTGAAAGAGTTAGTGAATAATTTAAAATCCTACATTAAGGCCAAACGAAATATTTTTAATTTGAGGAGCTGAATAAAAATCAGAGCCCTGGTTTCTGTTGGTAGCACGATAATCAGTATTTACCTCAGGATCCCATCCGGGATACTTGGTAAAAGTGAGGAGGTTAACGGCTGTAACATAAACTCTCAGGCTGTTCAACTTTATTTTTTCCAAAATTTGTTTAGGGAATGTATAGCCGATGGTAATATTCTTTAATCTTACATAAGTACCATCATAAACATAGCGGCTGGAGGCACCTGTACCATTGCCATAATCAAGACGAAGTTGCGGAACGTTTGTAACATCACCCGGATTTTGCCATCTGTCTAATTGGTCGGCGGTTTGGTTGTCAAACCAATCAAAGCTGGCACTCATAAATCCACCTGCTCCGTTTTGGATTTTATTTCCAAATACACCCTGGAATAAAAAGGAAAGGTCAAAACCTTTATAGGTAACTGTATTACTAAAGCCTGCAATTAATTTAGGGTTGGGATCGCCAATAATAAAATTTCCAGCTTCATTATAATCATTTGTTTTGGTAACACCATCTTGCATATAATATAATGCATCACCGTTATCAGGGTCTGCCCCGGCAAATTTAGGGCCATAGAATACGCCGATAGATTGTCCTACAATTAATGAATTCATATATCTTCCATCATTACCTGCAATTAATTTTTGTTCGCCGTCAAGACGAACAATTTTATTTCTGTTTCTTGAAATATTGATAGAAGAAGACCATTTTAAATCTTTGGTTGAAATATTTTCGGTATTCAATACAAATTCAAAACCTTTATTCGACATGGCTCCAATATTTACTGTTCTAATATCAAAACCGGTATTTCCTGGAACAGGTACGAGATAGATCAAATCTTCTGTTTTGCGGCTATAATAATCAATTTCACCACTAATCCTATTATTCAAAATACCAAAGTCTAGTCCAATATCTACTTGATTAGATTTTTCCCATTTCAAATCGGGATTTGCTAATTGCGATGGGGAGAGGCCACCTGTTCCATTGTAAGAAACGCCATTCCATAATCCCATGTGGGCATAATCTCCAAATCCATCTGCATTACCGGTTAACCCCCAACTTGCTCTAAGTTTTAAGAAGCTGATGGAGGGAGTACTTTGCATAAACGACTCCTGGCTAATTACCCAACCGGCAGATACAGCAGGGAAGAAGCCGTATCTATTGTTAGCTCCAAATACGGAAGAACCATCCACTCTACCGCTTAAAGAAAATAAGTATCTGTCTTTATACTTATAGTTAGCTCTTGCAAAATAGGAGAGGAATGATGAATTGTCTGCTTCAGAAGTACCGCCTTTAATTAAACCTGCGCTGGCAAGTTTTTGTAATGATTCAACCGGAAATTCTTCACCATATACATACGCCCAATCTGAAGAATATTTTTGGAAAGATGTTCCTAAAACCGCATCAATATCATGATGTACGTTTATGTTTCTTTTAAAACTAAAATAATTGCTTGCATTATAATCTAATGAGCGGTACCAACTGGATTGACCGTATCCGTTGGATCCACTACCGTATGTAGTATTAAAACCATAAAACTCATTATCATTTTCATTTTGAACATCTATCCCAAACTCTGATCTAAATGAGAATGCCGGAGTGAAATTATATTGCCCGTAAAAACTTCCAATATTTCGGTAGGTTACTGATTTCCAATAGCCCTCTTTATAATCCACATAAGGGTTGCCGTAAGTAGTAACCGGTCTGTTATAAAGGTTTCCGTCTAAATCTCTGAGTGGAGTAATAGGAGCCAGGGCAACCATTTGCAGCGGAGTAGCAAATTCATTATCTACTTGAACTCTTCTGCGGTTAGTTTGAGAAAGGCTAAGGTTAAAACCCAATTTAAATTTATCGGTAACGGTTTGTTCAAGATTTATCCTGCCTGAATAGCGTTTCAGTTCATTTCCCACCAAAATTCCATCTTGTGATACATGGGCTAAGCTAATATAGAACTTCGTTTTATCAGTACCTCCGGTAGCTGATAAATCAATATTTGAAGTTCTTGCTTCATCATTGAATGCTAATTTTTGCCAATCCGTATTTGTTTCTAAAGTTCTCCAATCACTCCACCCTGAATATCGAGTTAATCTTCCTTCTACAAATTCGAGCCATGAGTCTTCATATTGGTCAGGGTCGAGTGGGTCAATGCCTTCAATATGGTCACTGTTGATTGCGGCTTCACGAATTAAATCAACATATTGTTTAGCATTTAAGAATTTCCGCAAATGTGTTGGCTTGTTAAAACCATATTGAAAATTCGCTTGTATATTAGTTTTTCCTGCTCTTCCTTTTTTTGTAGTAATCATTACCACCCCATTTGCCGCACGAGAACCATATATAGCTGCGGCAGAAGCATCTTTTAAAATATCAAAGGATTCGATATCATTAAAATTAATATCAGCAAGCGGATTACCTGCAAATGAACCGGTACTGATAGGTACTCCATCAATAACATATAAAGGACTATTCGAAGCAGAAATGGATGAAGCACCTCTAATAAGTACTTTAATATCTTCACCAACTTTTCCACTATTTGCTTCAACAAAAACACCTGCAGCACGACCTTGCAATGCCTGGTCAAGATTTACCACCGGCATGTGCTCTACTTCGCTACCTTTCACTCTGGCAATATTACCGGTGAGATCCTTCTTAATTTTTGTACCATAGCCTATCACCACTATTTCATCCAAATTAGCAGCATCGCTGGATTGTAATTTTATATTCATCACAGGTGATACACCCATCTCCTGCGTTTTATAACCAATAGCAGAAAAGATTAAAACATCTTTTTGATGCGATGCCTGGATAGAAAATGAACCGTCTGCATTGCTTGCCGTTCCTGCAGATGTAGATTTTACTACAATGGATACATTCGGAATTGGGCTGCCTGTTTTGGCGTCTGTAATTGTTCCTTTAACATCAGTTTGTGCCAGCAAAACTGAAGGGAAAAGAAAAAGAACAATGCCCAAACTAAATAAGATAGACTTTGTCATAAAATTGTAATTAAATTAAATTGAATTCAAATTATGGTTTCTTTAACAATTTAAAAAAAAATTTCTTTTCACATTAAAATAAATAAAATTATTAAGCTAATCTTAAACCAATCTAATTAAATGGGCTATGAGCTTGTATTTAATTGATAATTTTTAAATTTTAGATAATGAATTTTTGATTACATTATATTGTATCGTTATGTGTATAAGTGAAAAAATTTGGAATTATAGAATATTTTATGTAATGATTTCATTTTTTTTAAACAGTCACTTGCGTTATTCATTTACCTGCTACTACTTTATAGAATCATGTAATACATAGGTATTATCAAAAAAATGGGTGTTAAGAAAATACTCTTTTTATATCATTTAATTTTGCAAATCACACTATGATGTAAAATATAGAGGTGCAGCATTAATAATTCGTTTATGATTTGTTATGAAAAAGAATATTGAATTAAAGAGGGGATGGATTCTTACTGCACTAATGTTGACCATGATGTTAGCCGCAATGGACTCTACCATTGTTTCTACGGCTATTCCGCAAATTGTTGGAGACCTTGGTGGCTTTACCAAGTTTTCATGGGTATTCTCTATTTATTTATTAGCACAGGTTGTAACCATTCCTATTTATGGAAAGCTGGCTGATATTTTCGGAAGAAAGAAGATTCTGATTTTTGGAATTATTATTTTTCTAATAGGGTCTGTGGCTTGTGCGCTTTCTTGGGATATATCTTCATTAATTATTTTTCGCGGTATTCAGGGTTTAGGTGCCGGATCCATTATGGCCACTGTGAATACTATTGCCGGCGATATTTATTCGGTAGAAGAAAGGGCAAAAATTCAGGGATACCTTTCAAGTATGTGGGGGATTAGCGCCATCATAGGCCCGGCTATTGGTGGAGCATTAGCTGAATATATCAGTTGGCATTGGATATTTCTTATCAATCTACCTATCGGCATTTTGTCTGTTTTTTTTCTTTTCAAATATTTTAAAGAAGAGGTTTTTTCTCAAAATCCTGTTATTGATTACAAAGGAGCTCTGCTTATGCTACTCCTGTTATCCTTACTCTTTATTTATTTGCTTGAAAGCGGCCAAAGCTGGGCTTGGCTATCACCAATAGGAATTGTGTTACCGTTTACGATTGTGTTGTTAGGAATATGGACGTATTGGGTAGAAAAAAATGCCCGTGAACCCATCATGCCGTTAAGTGTTTGGAAAAACAAAACATTGGCATTTACTAATCTTGCTATGGCGGGGATGGGAATTGTAATGATGGGGCCTGAAACCTTTCTGCCCACCTTTGCCCAAGCTTCTTTGGGTTATGGGCCAATTATATCCGGCTTTATTTTAGCCAGCATGAGTATAGGTTGGCCTATTGCATCAGCGCTTTCGGGGAAAATTTATTTGCGGATTGGTTTTCGTGAAACATCCTTATTAGGAGCCTCCCTGGTGTTTTTTGCGTGTATTGGTTTTTTGGTTATTCCACATCCGCAACCGATTGAATTATTAATTGCAGATCAGGTTTTGATTGGTGCCGGCTTTGGGTCTTTGTCAACTCCGGCCTTGGTAGGTATTCAATCTATGGTGCCGTGGCAGCAGCGAGGGGTGGTTACCAGCAGCAATATATTTGCTCGAAATTTAGGCCAAAGCTTAGGCGCAACTATTGTGGGTGCCATTTTTAATAATTCCTTCTTACAGCAAATGCATCATGCTCCATCTGGCTTCACTCTTTCTTCAAAAGACATTATGAGTACCCTGCATGATAAAACACTTTCACTTGATGTAAGCACTTTTGTAAAAGATACTATTAATCACTCCATGCATAATGTATATTGGGGGCTATTGATTTTTACTCTAATTATCATATATTTTCTGTATCGTGTACCACATCGGAGTCCTAAGGATCGTTCATTTATTGATTTATAGTGAATGAGCATTAAAACAAAAGTGTCTGTAACAGCCTGGCTGAAATTCATTATTTTTGTGAGAAGTAGAATAATTATCAGTTTTTCCATTAACATTTTATGACACCACGGGGCTTTGGCCATAATAGTGATGATTTTTTAAAGAGTGCACAAACAGTTACAGGAGCTTTTTTCCGTACAGAAGAAATTCTAGATTGGATTAAGAAGCAAAAGGAATTGGTAGAAGTGAAAGTGTCTAAAATTCCTTTCGATAAACTTTCTCATTGGAAATACGACGAAGAAGGCGGCAATATCCGGCATGACTCAGGACAGTTTTTTTCTATTGATGGAATTAAAGTAACCACAAACTGGGGCGATATTTCAAGTTGGGAACAGCCCATCATCCATCAGCCTGAAGTAGGCTATTTAGGTTTTATTACCAAAGTGTTTAACGGCGTTCTGCATTTTTTAATGCAAGCAAAAATTGAGCCCGGAAATCTTAATTACGTACAGCTCTCACCAACGCTACAGGCTACACGAAGTAATTATATGCAGATACATAAAGGGAAAAAACCTTTGTATCTCGAATATTTTCGTGAAGCAAAACCGCATCAAATTCTTCTTGATCAGTTGCAATCTGAGCAAGGTGCGAGATTTTTAAAAAAGCGCAACCGAAATATCATTATTAAGATTGAGGAGGATATAGAAATATATAATCAATTTATCTGGGCTACTCTGGGTCAAATAAAGCAGTTGTTGCAATACAACAATTTGGTGAATATGGATACGCGTACGGTTATATCCGGTATCCCGTTTGGTAATGCAGTGATAACAACAGAAGGTGTTGATAATGTACAGCGAAAGATTTTGACATCCTATAAAAAATCCGGTAAAGCAGTTAATTCAATTGATGATATAAATCTGTTTCTAACGCAGTTAAAAAGTGCGTATGATTTGGAAGTAACCAAAGTACCTCTGAAACAATTGGATGCATGGGTATATGGTGAACATGAAATTTATCATCGTGATAGGAAATATTTTAAGGTAATTGCTGTAGATGTTTCAATTGAGAATAGGGAGGTGATAAACTGGAGCCAGCCAATGATTGAACCGGCTCAGGAAGGAATTTGTGTTTTTGTTGCAAAAGAAATCAACGGTATTCTTCATTTAGCGGTACAAGCGAAAATGGAATGTGGTAATTATGATATTTTTGAATTTGCGCCAACAGTACAATGTCTTACCGGTAATTACCGACATACAGGCCCTTCGAAACTGCCGTTTTTAGATTATATTTTGTCTATACCCAAAGAACAGATTATTTATGATACCATGCAATCGGAAGAAGGTGGAAGGTTTTACCGTGAGTTAAACAGGAATATGATTTTAATAGCAGGAGATGAAATCAGCGAAGCGCTGCCTCCAAATTTTGTTTGGATGACATTGAATCAGTTATCGGTTTTCCTGCAGTTTAATAACTACCTGAATATTCAGGCACGCAGTCTTATTTCTGCATTGAATTTGATATAAAATAAAATGAGTGCCCCATTAAGAATCGGAATTTTAGGTACGGCAAGTATTGCAAAGCGGTATATCATACCTGCGCTGCTTGAGATGCCTGAAACATATACGCTCTATGCTGTAGCAAGGCGCAAAATTAAACAGGATTTAATACAGGATGTAACATTGATTGAAGGATATGATAACCTCCTTTCGAAAGATTTTATTGATGCCATATATATTCCATTACCCAATGCACTACATTATGAATGGGTAAAGAAAGCGCTAAAAAATGGTATTCATGTTTTAGTTGAAAAATCACTTACCTGCAATTTTAATAATACAATCGAATTGATTGAGCTGGCTAAGAATAAAAACCTTGTACTTGTTGAAAATTTTCAGTTTCGTTTTCACAGGCAATTAAAAGTAATTAAAGAATTGTTGAAATCGGGAAGAATTGGCAAGCTGCATACTTTGCGTAGTTCATTCGGCTTTCCACCCTTTGCAGATGATGATAACATCAGATATAATGCCGCACTTGGCGGAGGGGCATTGTTAGATGCCGGCGCTTATGGGTTTCAAATAGCTCAGGAGTTCTTAGGCAGTGATATTTCTGTTATTGGCGCCAAATCAGTTTTTCCCGCTGAGCGCGATGTAGATATCAGCGGAGCAGCGTTCATTACCCAAAATTATGGGGATGTTATAGCGCAGACTGCCTTTGGCTTTGAACATTTCTATCAGTGTAATGTGGAGTTGTGGGGAGGTGAAGGAAAAATTAGTACAGAAAGGATATTTACTGCACCTCCCGGTTTCACAACTGAAATTAAAATTGAGACAAAATCCGGAATGGAAATTTTACAGGTTGAAGCTGATAATCATTTTCATAATATGCTTTTGTACTTTTACGATCTTTGTACCGGAAAGAAATCGGCTGATGATGAAATGAATCGGAATTACCATCAGGCAAGATTAATTGAAGAATTTAAAAAAAGATTACATGTCGAATAAACCAATCTATGTAACCCGCCCTTTTCTTCCACCCATAGAAGAATACATCGAATTATTAGGAGGTATCTGGGAAAGTGGGATTCTTACTCATGGTGGAAAATTATTGCAACGCTTTGAATTGGAGCTCTGCCAAAAACTAAATATTCCAGACATTGTAGTTGTTAGCAACGGCACTATTGCTATTCAAATGGCAATAAAAGCGCTTGAGTTGAAAGGTGAAATAATCACCACTCCATTTACCTGGGTTGCCACAGTTAGTGCCATTAAATGGGAAGGTTGTACACCTGTTTTTTGTGATATAAATCCTGAAACACTAAATATTGATCCAGCTAAAATTGAAAGCCTCATAACCAATAAAACGGTTGCCATCATGCCGGTGCATGTTTTTGGAAACCCCTGTGATATAGAAGCCATTCATTCTATTGCTCAAAAGCATGGGCTTAAAATAATTTACGATGCGGCTCATGCAATTGGCAGCACTTTTCACCAAAAGAGCTTGCTTTGCTACGGTGATATTTCAACTACCAGTTTGCATGCCACAAAAATACTAAACACTGCAGAGGGTGGGGCCTGTTTTGCAACAAATGATGAATTACTGAAGAAATTGAAACGCATTCGTTTTTTTGGTCATGATGATAATAAGGAGATTGTAGAGGATGGTTTAAATGGTAAATTAACTGAGCTTCAAGCTGCTCTTGGTGTTGCAAATATGAAATACTATGATGCCGTATTTGAAGATCGTAAACGAAAATGCTTATTATATAAATCACTACTTAGTTCCCATAATCATTTGATATACCAAAAGCATATTCATGGTGAGCATAACTATTCATACTTTCCTGTGATTTTTGAAAATGAAGGTCAGTTGTTACGTGTAGAAAAAGCATTAAATGCTCAACAAATTTTCCCTAGAAGATATTTCTATCCTACTGTAAATACATTTTTAAAAATTGTGGAATATATGCCTACCCCCATTGCTGAAGATATTTCAAAAAGAATTTTATGTCTTCCATTGTCTTTTAGTTTGCAAGATGAGGATATGGAAGAAATTTGCGAAATATTAGGAAGGGCTTTGTAAAAAGTTTATTGCAAAGTAGGTTAACAATATAACCGATTAAATACAGGATAAGGTAAGCAGAAAGAAACTCTCCTCTATCGCATAAACACTATGAGGGATATCTTTTTGTAATGCCAGCATTTGACCCTTATTTAATATCAAAATCTTGTCCTCAACGGTAAAATTTATTTTCCCTTCCAGTACCTGAACACTAATTACCGATGCCGCTAAATGCTCTTTAATAGAAGCATTAGCATTTAACCCAATTAAAACAATGCGGAGTTTATCAGATTTGAAAACGGTAATTGAATTATGCCCGGTTTCTATCCAAGGCTTTTCTTGCTTTATTTGGTTAATAAACTTGTACAGGTCAATCTCAACAACAGGAGCATTGAGCATTCGTTCACCCTGTGGGCGAAGGGGGGTAGCCTCATTTGATTTATTTTCCATAAAATTTAGCTTTAACCGTAAATCAATGATAAAAATTGAAGTAAAGCTAAATCAAATTATCGGGATCCTAATCAAAGTTTATTTTTTAACTCGGGGTTACTTAACAATTATTTGTAACGATTAATATTTAAATATGATGGCTATAACGCTTAGGTGGCTTTCAAAACAATGTGTAAGAAGCTAAATAGTTACCATTTTATTAATTTACATTTCAATGACTTAAGTACGTTTTATCTAATCCATCAAATAAGCCAAGCCATTTATAACAGGATTCCAAAGGTCTTTTACCTTTTTTTCACGAAAGATCTTCTCCACCATTTCGCGTACTACTTTATATTCATCATGAATAGGACAGGGGTGAGCACTAGAGCATTTACTCAAGCCCAACCCACACTCTTTAAAAATATCTTTTCCTTCAATAGTTTCAACAATATTTGAAATGGGTTGGTTTTTTTGTTCCTCATTAATAAAGAAGCCGCCGGATGGGCCTTTCACACTATTAATTAACCCGTGTTTGGAAAGCGATTGTAAAATTTTGCTCAAAGTGTGCTCACTTACATTAATATGCCCGGCAATTTCTTTAATTCCCACTTTTTCACCGTTGGAGCTCTTGCCTGATAAATATATTACTGCTTTAATAGCTGTTTTACAAGTATTACTTAACATAAAAAATTAGTGGCCTAAAAATTCTTTTCCGGCTGGAGAAATTTTTGAATAATCCCAAGGGGGATCAAAAGTAAGATTGACGTTTATTTTCCATTCAGGAAATGTCATGGTCAATGATTGAGTAACATCACCTGTTATGCTTTCACCCATTGGACAAAACTGGGTGGTTAATGTCATTGTTGCGTCTAATTGCTTTTCATCATCATTAAAGTCTAATTGATAGATTAGGCCAAGGTCAACAACATTCAATCCAACTTCGGGGTCATATACATTATATAATCCTGATAGTGCTTCGGTGCACTTATCCTGATTATTTGTAGTAACATTTACGCTCATATTTTTTTTGGTTTATGTGTTAATGCTATGGTTGTATTAAAAACATATAAAAGTGCTGTTATAATCAATGCTATGGCACCTGTTTTTAGAAGAACATTATTAATAAGAACAATCCCAACAATAAAGATTACAAATCCTGCTACATAAATAATTGCCATAGCATTGTATATATGTGGGTTAAATAATTCCTTTGGTGCAGGGGTTTTACCGGCATGAGCCTTTTTATGATAAGTTCGGTTCCATATAATAAAAGGTAAGGTTTTAAAAGTCATCCCTAAAATAATAGCAGTAAGCCATCCAAAAAAAATGCAGAATCCATAAAGAAGAATTATATTATTTTTTTCGGTAGGCAATAAAAACAATACAACAATTAATACTACAAGGGGCAGTAACATTTGTAAAATAGAAAGCAAGGAGATTTTCATTTGCTCATCTACATTTTTTCGTATTCTAACTTTATGTGCTCGTTTAATATGGCGTGCAAATAATAAAATAGCCACCAAAGCCATTATCATTGAGATGTAATAGAAATGACTATTCAGGTTCAATAGCTTAAAAACAAGAAAAGAAATCAAGCTGAAATTAATTAATGCATAAATCCACCATAAGGATTTGTTATTCGTATATTTTGAAATTAGAAACATAGGAATAAGTCGGGAAGCAACCCCTATAACTAAGAGCAGGAACCAGCCTACAATTCCTAAATGAGCGTGTATAGTTAAATAGGCTACCGAATCTGATGGTAATAATGGTTTGGTAAAATTTAACACCAATAATAATCCTAAAAAAGTGGTAGCAAATAGCCACAAAGCAGCAGTAACTACAAACCAGGAATGAATATCATGCTTACCGCTTTTGAATGCGCTGGTAAAGATGTTTGCCAAATAGCATATTACGCCAATATTTACAAGCACGGCACCAGTTTGAAGCATCCAGCCCAAGTTAAAAACATAGAAACCTATCACAATAAAAGGGATACCGATACCGGCAAAAAGAAATGTAGCATAGGCGAGTGAATTGCTATCCAGTTTACCTTCAATTAATACCGGTACCAATTGATGTGATGCGCCAAAAATAATCATCAGGCCCCATCCCAATGCCATTACGTGTGTAATAGCTAAGGTGAATGGATTGAAATAATGACTTTGTACCACATCAGTATGCAGCAATAGCATAATCGTTCCTACAATAAAAGAAATTCCCGCATACACATAAAAAGGTAATACCACTTTATAAGAAGTGGTTTGTTGTAAATTACCCGGGCCTCCCAAAGCTAACATACTTGTTTACACATTTTTAAATATCAGTAAATACACTTCTCCTTCCTGCACTTCTTTAATTCTATATTCAAAATTTCTTTCTTTTAGTTCTGTTAAAAGGAAGACGGGAATTCTTTTATGATTCACATAAAGCGCTTTATCATCAGGTAAGGTTTCAAGTGCTTCAAGAATTGTCATCATCGGCATAGGCATTTCTAAGTGACGCACATCAATTTCAACTAAATTATTTTCATAGTGTTTCACAATTTGGTCCCAATCACCAGAAGAAGTAACCTCTGCTTCCAAATCAGGAGCAGCTTCATTTCCGGTTTTAAAAAAATAAGTTTCTATCCTATCTGATGAAATAAAGTCAACGTGAGATTTAAAACCTTGTTTTTCGAGTAACTTAATAAGCGGAACGGGCTCAAAGGTGTTTATGATTTGTAAAACTTCTCCTTGTTTTAATCCTTTTACTTTTTGCTGAATCATCTTTAATGGATCATTTCCACTTGCCAGCATTTCACGAACATCAAATGGAATGAGTTGTTCGGGCTTAATAGACTTAATAAAATCTGGAAGAGGTTTTCTTACCTGCATTTCTTCATCAACAGAAGAGTGATTATTATCTACTTCAAAGCCTAATGGAGCAATGGCTTGAAAGAAGTCCTCCGGTTTGCATCCACCAATTTTTGATGCCATGGCAATACTGGTTCGGCCGGCCATTAATTTACGTAAAATGGGATTACGCAATTTTTTAAAATCAGGACTCAATTTTATAATGGTATCCAAAGCTTCCGGATGGTGCTTTAATAATACTGCAATCTTTGTTTGTGCGTTTATTAGCATATAATAAAATAAAAAGAGAAATCATCCACTTCATTATTGAACTAACAAAATGGATGATTTGAATTATCTTATGCAAGTGATTTTTCCATTTCTACAACCTTTGGGAAAAGGATATTATTTTCTAAATGGATGTGGATATGAATATCATTTTCAAATTCATCCAGCATCTTAAATAGTAATTTATAGCTTGCACATGCATCATCGGGAAGTGCGTAATTATTGCTTATTTCACGAATCTTATCCAATGCGTTACCCACAGTTTCATGTTCTTTCTCCATATCAACCACTTTGGCAGCAAAGCTTCCCTTTTCCGGGAAGGCAGAATTAGCATTTTTTGCTTGCACAATTTTCTTTACTAAAGGGAAAACATCCCTTTCTTCTTCCACAATGTGTTCAGACAAATCCTTATTTACTAATTCTACCAAGTTTTGAATATCCAGAAGCTCGGGGTGTCTGTCTCCATGAACTTTTGCTACCTTATTCATATATCCATAAATTTCGGGTAAATATTTACGCACATAATTATGGTGTGTATTTACGATATAATCAGCCAGAAAATCTTCCTTCCACTCATTAAAATTCATAGTAGTATTGGTAGTTACGCTTTGTACAGGAGCTTGTAGTTCTTGTTCAACCTTGGTTGCATCAATTCCTTTTTCTGCGCAAATTTCACGTACAGTCTTTTTTCCACCGCAACAAAAATCAATACCATATTTTTTAAAGACTTCAGCTTTGCGTAAATCTTTTGCTGCAATTTGACCTATTGTTTCTGTATCATTTGGATCTTTACGAGTAACCTTAATATCCCACCATTGTGGCCCTTGCTGTAAATATTGCCAGGTAAAAACGTCACCTCTTTCACCCAATAATTGATAATAAACAGGCTTAGGGTCGTGATCATTATGAATGATTAAACTTTCAAGTGGTTGAAGGGTATCAAACACTTCAAAAATAGTTGGATGTTTTCTGCGTGGTTCAATGTTCGGAACGGTAATAACAATATCATCTCCATTTTTTGAAACTCCCGGCATTTGAAGAACATTTGAGGCTTCTGGTTTAGCTTGAGGTGCCAGTGGCTTCATGGTAATACACACATCCCACCACTCTGGTCCGCTTTGTAAATACTCCCAATTAAAAATCTCACCGTGTTCACTCATTAAATGATAATGTAGGGGGCGTGGATCATGGTCATTGTGAATGATTAACACATCATCAGGCCCAAGATGGTTAAATGCCTGAAAAATGGTAGCATGCTTAATTTGTGGAGCAAGCAAAGGTGCGGTAATCTTTATTTCTCTTCCTTTTTCCTTATGAGTAACAGTTACTGCCTCAGCTTCCTCTTTTGCAGCTTCATTTTTAGTAACCCTGATATTCCATACCTCAGGACCTTGTTGCAAGTATTCCCACGAAAAGGTTTCACCATGTTGTGCACTTAATTGATAATATACCGGTTTAGGATCATGATCATTATGGATAATCATACTTTCTCCCGGTTTAAGATTGTTGAATGTTTGAAAAATAGTGCTGTGCTTTAATCTTGGTTCTAACTCCGGAACGTTAATTACAGTTTCGTTAGCGGTTTGCATAAACTTTATTTAGATTTGAAATATTTGGTGCAAAGATAGATAGAATAGCCTAAATAAAAGCATTAAAGTACTTTTTTACTCGTTAGAAAAAAAGCCTATCATAACTTATCCATGGTTTTTGTGTTAAAAGCCTTATAAATAGCTCTTTGTGATAAAAAGTATTAAAAAATGTCGCTGTTTAATTTTACACTATTTAGACATTTAAATTTTAAAATACACTGATAAATCTGGCCGGTTACCCAAAGGATTTTGAAGGATGGAAACAATGCTTAGCCGGAAAATTTAATGGTATGTATTTTGATATGACTTAACCATTGGAGGAGGGTAAGAGATTATTTAGCCACTTTTCAGTTTTGAAAAATTGAAAGGGTGATTTTCACTTTTAAAAAAGAAAAACTTTATAGGTGGCTTTCGCAGCATAATCATTTTTAAGCATTGTAAGAAGTCTTTATAAAGAATTAATTTTATCATTTTACAAAATACATTTATCATGAATGAAATTCCGTTATATCCACAAGCAACTGCTCAAATTAATGAGAAACGTGTAGAATTAGCTCCAGAAAATATGGAGGCATGGAGAACATTTAGCAGGCAAACTTATAAAGCAGGCAAGTTATCAGAACAAACAAAACAACTTATTGCTATTGCTGTTGCACATGTTACACAATGTCCATATTGTATTCGTAGTCATACACGGCAGGCATTAAGAAAGGGAGTAACAAAACAAGAGATTATGGAAGCTATATGGGTAGCCGCCGAGATGCGTGCTGGTGCTGCGGTTGCTCATTCTGCAATATCTATAGATGAAATGGAACATGATTCCTGATTTTTCAGTTGTTATAGCTACTTACAATCGTGCTGATGTTTTATCAAGAGCTGTTTTATCATTGATAAATCAAACCTGTGCTTCATGGGAGGGGATTGTTGTTGATGATGGCAGTACTGATAATACTCGGCAAGTAATAAGTGATTTTATTAGCAAAGGATATTCAATTCAATACATTCAACAGAATCATTTTGGAGAAGTAGGTGCAAAAAATAAAGGGATATCAAAAAGTTCCGGCCGTTACATTACTTTTTTAGATTCAGATGATGAGTATAAAACAAATCATTTAGAAAGTAGGTTACGAATCTTACAACAAGACTCTTCCATACAATTGCTTCATGGAGGTGTAACTATTATAGGAAATAAGTATGTGCCTGATATTCATCAACCCGGTAGAATGATTAGTCTATCTGAATGTGTTATTGGCGGCACCTTTTTTCTTCGTGCAGATGCCATGCTATCTCTTGATGGATTACGTCAAAAAGATATTGGCAGTGATGCAGATTTGTTTTCTCGTGCAGTAGAGAAGGAATTCATAATCAAAAGGACAGACATTCCGACTTATATTTACCATCGGGAAAGAGAAGATTCAATTACGCATAAATATGTACCCAAAAACGATTCAGGGGGAAATAAAAAATAATTACCCTCAATTGGTTTTAAAAGGGAAAGGAAACACCATATTATTATGTGTTGAGTTTATGCAGTTTGGTCTTCAATTGAAGCTCCAGGAGCATTTTCCATAACTGATTTAATTCCATTTTCTCTACCACTTTCTTGTTCATACATTTCGCTGGAACCAATAATTTGTCCATTAGCAGCTTTAAGGTTGAAATAAAACTTCCCATTTGTAGAAGTTTTTCTTTCAAATCTATTATCATCCATTGCGTTTTTTTTCACAGACTCGATTCCATTGTCACAACTTGATCGCGAGGTATATCCTTCACTGGTTAAAATAGTTTGACCATTACTTGCTTTTAAGTTAAACTGAACCTCTCCGTTTTTACGTTTAGATATTATAAACTTTCCCATAGCTGACAATTAAAGTGAAGAAATAAGATTTAAACTAAGATAACAAAAACATCTAATAGTTTATTCAATTTGTTAATTGATATAAACACAGAAATGACTTGGTTAATTTTTTTGCCAATATCTTCGCAAAATATATAAGTCTTTTTATAAAGAGATTACTCAAAAGCAATGAATAAGCCACTATACGATTATTTTACTAATGACCATAGAAGGATAGAAGCATTTTTAGACAAGGCTACTGAAGTTTCAGGAAAGATAGACATGGGCTATTACCATCATTTTAGAACGGGGTTACTTCGGCACATAAAAATGGAAGAGAAGATATTGTTTCCTGCAGCACAAAGGGCTAATCAAAATATTCCTGTTCCACTTGCAGCAAAATTACGGCTTGACCATGGGGCACTTACAGCCTTAATGACTGTACCGCCTGATGATGAGGTTATAAAAGTACTCCGTCATGTTTTAGAAAAGCATGATTTGTTAGAAGAAGAACCTGGCGGTATGTATGACATTTGCGAAAAGCTAACGGAAACACAAACAGAAGAAATTTTAAAACATTTAGATGCTGTAACTGAAGTACCCGTTCATCCGCCAAGCACATTCTCTTTTGTACTTGATGCAGCAAAGCGTTCGCTGGCAAGAGCAGGGTTTGATTATGATGCTATTTTATCCATGTGATATTTTTCATTTTTAGATATAGACAAAAACACCAAAAATAATTCTTTTCAAACCCGACAAATGCAATATGATGACTAATTCGGAAATAGCATATTGGAATGATCGCTTTAGTGTTGAGGAATATGTATATGGCAAGGAGGCGAATGAATATTTTAAACAGAAATTATTGATGCTTACACCTGGCAAAATTCTCTTGCCTGCAGAAGGAGAGGGAAGGAATGCAGTTTTTGCGGCCAGATCGGGATGGGATGTAATAGCCTTTGATCAAAGTAATGCTGGAAAAATAAAAGCAGAATCTTTAGCAAGGGCAAATGGTGTGAAGCTTGATTATCGGATAATTAGCATGGCTGATGCTCAATTTGAAAATGATTCCTTTGATGCCATTGCTCTTATTTTTGCACATTTCGATGATGCAAACCGATTACAATATCATCAAAAGTTAATTCAATACTTAAAACCCGGAGGGACGTTAATACTTGAAGCTTTTACAAAAGCACATATTCAAAATCAAAAAGAGAATTCACAAGCAGGAGGCCCAAAAGATATTAGGCTTTTATACCAAATTGAAGATTTGAAAAATGACTTTCCTAGCCTTATTTTAGAAGAATACTATGATACTGAAGTTACTTTAAGTGAAGGACAGCATCACTTGGGCAAGGCTAATGTGATTAGGATATTAGGGAAGAAGCCAACAGAATAGGAAGCAGGGTTAAAGTTTATTTTTTCAATTTTATTAATTACTTCGTTGTTCTTTTAATGAAATTAAGTTAAGCCGATATTTCTTTTTTTGTAGCTTTCAATACTGATCTACCTTTTAGTTGAAGGTTACAATCAGGCGACTATTCTCAGAACAGATGGGGAACTGGCGTTTACCCCCCCTAAAGCAAAATTCGGAAATACTTAAACATGAGATAATGCTCACAACGGTACTTTGTGGGTGCTGGAGTATATGAGGATGATTATTTTTGAGCAACTGAAGTTGATTAAATTCCCGGGCCGGTATCCCCCTGACCCAATTCAAAGTTCGTTTTTTTTAAAACACCGAACAATACCTCATCATGGTACTTTGTGGGTGGTACTCCAAACGGATGGGGAACTGGCGTTCCCACCCTAGAGTAAATTTCTGATTTTTGGAAACACGATACTATACCTCAGCTTGGCACATTAAGGGTGATGGAGTATAAGAGGATGATTGTTTTTAAACAACTGAAGTTGATTATATTCCCGGGCCTTTCCCTTCAATAGGTTTGCCGCCGGTCATCACCATATCGGGCCTGGAAACCGGAGTACGCGATCACAGGGCGCAGGAGGTGATCATCTTTGAGCCGGGCTTTACCACCGATGACTACACCATATTCTCTGCCCAGATTGAAACCGCGCTATCCACCAATGAGCAATCGTTCACCATATCGGTTAACCCCATACCGCCATTGGCCACCTTTATACCGCTAACCATTACGTATTACGATGGCTACGGCTGGACAAGCGCTGCCTACAGTACTGCCGACAATGCAAAGCTGGATGCGGGGAACAACCTTCATGCCGTAGCGCTACCCACCCAGAACGACCAGGGGGCCATTGGGGTAAAAGGTATGGTAACGGGTACGCGTGTACGCACACTGCTGAACCCGACCAACCTCTCGCTAGGCCAGTGGCTCACCTCGCAGGTGTACTACGACCGCTACGGCCGGGTGCTGCAAACGCGCAGCCAGAACATAAAGGGTGGGGCCGATGTAACCACCAGCCTGTACGATTTTTCCGGTAAGCTGCTGTGCAACTACGTGGTGCATACCAACAACGAAATAGCGGAAGCGAACAGGCAGCAAACAAGGGTGAACACCCAATACGAATACGACCACAGCGGGGTTTTGCTGAAGGTGTACAAGATCATTAACGATGATAATCCCAATAAAAAGTTGGTAGCTGAAAATGAATACGACGAGCTGGGTAGGCTAATAGAAAAAAAACTGGGTAAACTGGCCAATAATGAAGCTGTAGAAACGCAGGAATACGATTACAACATCCGTGGATGGATGAAGGGGATAAACACAGGGTATGCAAGAGACGGAACCGGTGGTAAAAAATTTGGTATGGAGCTGAACTACGACTGGGGTTTTGATCATCCACAGTATAACGGCAACATCAGCGGTACCAGGTGGCGTTCTATGGGTGATGATGAAGTGCAACTGGCGTATGGCTTTGGGTACGATAAGGCCAACAGGATAATGTTCGCCGACTTTAAGCAGCTCGACGGCTCACAATGGAATAATGATGCGGGTATAAACTTTACGAGCATTATGGGTGACGGATTGGACCACACCACCGCTTACGATGCCAATGGCAATATTTTGGCCATGAAACAATGGGGGTTGAAGGTAAATACAAGTTCGGTTATTGATGAACTGGTTTACAGCTATGCTCATAATGGCGCCAGTAACAGGTTGCAAAATGTAATTGATATAGCAAATAATGCCGGCACAAAATTGGGCGATTTCAGAACCGGGGCAAACAGCCCTAATGCAGCAATTAAAGTAGCGTTTGTGCCAGGTACCGACAATCCATATCAAATAACTGATTATATTTATGATACAAACGGAAACATGGTGCAAGACCTAAATAAAGATATAGCAGGTTTTGGCAGCGATGGTATCACGTACAACCATCTGAACCTTCCGTATAGGATATTAGTAAAAAAAGATACCGCCACACTAAAAGGCAGCATCAAATACATTTACGATGCCAATGGCGTAAAATTAAAGAAGATAACCACCGAAAATGATGTTACGGTAACACATCATGGCGTACCCTATCAGACAAATATTACCACCACAACAGATTATCTTGGCGGCTTTGTTTATGAGTCGAAAATATATTCCGATACAACCCTTTCTGATTTATCGTACGGCAGCCAGCTTCAATTCTTTGAACATGAAGAGGGCAGGGTACGTCCTGTTGATGAGAATAATCAAACTCATTTTGTGTATGATTATTTTTTGAAAGACCATTTAGGGAATGTACGGATGGTGCTGAGTGAAGAAGAAAAAGAAAGTGATTACTTGGCTACGATGGAAATAGCACAAAATGATTTTGAAACGGCATTATTTGAACAAGTATCTCAATCGAGAGATGATAAGCCAAATGGTTTTGACCAGCTATCGGCAAATGAAAAGGTAAGTAAATTATCAGGCAATGTGGGTACGGATAGGCGCATTGGCCCGGGTAAAATTTTGAAGGTAATGGCCGGTGATATGTTTACAGCCAAAGTTTTCGGTTGGTATCAGCCCGGCAGTACAGATCATACAACCGATCCCGGCTTAGCATCAATACTGACATCATTATTAAACACCTTGTCGGGTACTATTGGAGGAATGGGTAAAGCTACACCAACGGAAATATCGGGCAGCGGAGCATTAAATGCACCTCTAAACCAATTGTTGCAGAATCAGCCTACGCCTGGTGCAGGTGTTCCTAAAGCGTATTTAAACTATGTTCTTCTTGATGAATCTCAACTGAAATATGTTACCTGTGGTGCTACAGCCATCCCTGAAATAACCGGAGTAATGGAAAGACAGTTGCTTGAAATTAACAATGGAGGCGAAGTAGAAATTACAAAAAACGGATATCTTTATGTGTATGTGAGCAACGAAAGCAAGGGTAGTGTTTATTTTGATGATTTAATGATTGAACATTTTAAAAAATCACTTTTGGAGGAAACGCATTATTATCCGTTCGGCTTAGTTATGAGCGGAATATCTTCAAAAACATTATCATTCGGCGGTGTTGAAAATAAGCATCTCTTTTTAGGCAACGAATTACAGAGCAAAGAATTTGCGGATGGCAGCGGATTGGAATTATACGACATGAACGCAAGGCAATACGACCAGCAGATTGGAAGGTTTACCGGTATTGATATGCTTAGTGAAATGTTTTATGGGTGGAGTCCGTTTAATTACTCATATAACAACCCTATAAGATTTTCTGATAAAACAGGACTGTCGGCGGATGATTGGGTAATGAAAAAAAATGCTGATGGTTCAAGAAATCCTGTTTGGGACGATAAAGTAACAGACCAAGCTAAGGCAACGAAGTATTATGGTGCAGATGCCACATATTTAGGAAAAGAAAATCAATACACAGCCGCAGACGGCAGAGAAATCAATTTAAATACAGATAAGACGTGGACGGACGTAACCCAATACAAAAAGGGTATTGCAGGGGGCGAAATGCAAAGTGGCGATATTGCACAAAATAGAATTTCTGAACTTGAGAGAAAGAGCCTTAATGACGTTGCAGGTGTTGTACTGCATAGAACAGAATCATCAACTACAAAAAGTACACTAAACGCTTTTAAAGCAGGTCGGGACGGAGTTAATTACGGCACTCATTTTTTGGTTGGAAAAGACGGAGAAATTTTGCAGACAGCGAATTTAGGAAAATATACTTTGCATGTAGGAAAAACGAGGTCAAGCAGTTATCCGAACAACCTAAATTCTATCGGCATAGAAGCCGTCGGTAGGTATGACTACACAAACAAAGTTTGGGAAGCACTTACACCACAACAAATAACCGCTGTAACGAACTTGACAAATTACCTAATGGTAACTTACAAACTTTCCAGCACTTCCTTATATGCTCACGACAAAATATCCTACAAAACAGATGGCGAGGGAACGGTTGTATTAGACGCAATAAAATCAGGGCTGATTAAAAAATAGTATATGCTAAAAAAAGTATTTTTTATATCAATCATTGCCCTGTTTATTGAAGCATGTACTTCTTCAAAGAAAGCCATTGAAGTGTTAAGTTTTGAAAAAACAGAAATTGAAAATAGTAATGACACTGTTTATCTTGAACAATGCAAGAAGTGGATTTTAGACCAATCTTCTTTGGTAGAAATTATTAGTTCTTCTGATACAATTACGGCTCATGAAAAAAATTATATTTTTAATACGCTGCCTTGTGAATACAAAGGTAAAATCAGAGTAAAAGGAAAAACATACAAGTTTATTCTAAATGCAGGCTCTTACACTGTTATTTATGACAAGAATAGTATCTATTATTTGGGGTACTTCAAACAAGATAAAAAGTTTTTTATAGATAAACCTGACACCAAGCAGGATAGTGAATAAAAAATAAAAAGAGGCTGCCCCTTTTGAGACAGCCTCTTTTACAGAGCTTGCAGCTTTGCCGATTTTATCAGTCCGTCAATAGTGTAAAGAATATGTTCCCAGTCTTTATCAGGCAGGGCAGAAATATCATTGAGCCTATTAAGCATGGCAGTATCTTTAAGCACTTCATGTTTTTTACTCTCACCGAGTAAGTAGCCAACTGTTGTATCAAGAGCAGCAGCCAGGTTTTTTACCACATCAATAGACGGTGCAACTTCATCCCGTTCGTACTTGCCGATAATATCCCGGCTTGTTCCCACAGCTTTGCCAAGCTCTGCCTGTGAGATACTTTTTTTCTTCCACAGTATGGTAATGTGTTCGCCTAAAGTCATATTTATCATTAGCACCAGTAATAAAAAGTTAGATAGAACTACTTAAAAAACTAAAAAGGATAAAGTATTACCGGAAGAAAGAAATTAAAACGCGTAAAAGGATACCCACTAAAAAATAAACTTAACTCAAATTAAAGATATAAACGATTAGGAGGAGACGCTTTTTTAAAACAAAAAGAAAAAAAATGATTTAAATTTGAAAATTTCATCATTTTGTTATCAAATAATCATTGTGTCCAAAAAATTTCCTTTATATTATTATGACTATTAAGTTCATCAATAAGGATATCCATTTTTTGTTGATCAATATTTTCAAACGTAATTAAAAAGATATAATCAGCATCTTGCTTTTCAAGTGTAAAGGTTTGAATTTTTAGTCTTTCTTTTGTTAATAAATCTTTTAACAAGGCTGAATTGCCTAAAGCAGCATCAGTTACAATACGTAACGACATGTGCCTGAATTTTCTTGAATAATACTTCTCTAAAGGCTGGATTGCCCAAAGGATAATTAATGCAATTATTGTGGTTGCCCCTGCAGCAAAGTATAATCCACCGCCGGTTGCCAAGCCAATGCCTGCCACTGTCCATAAACCGGCAGCAGTAGTTAAGCCTCTTACCGTTCCTCCTTTTAAAAACAGGATAGCCCCTGCTCCTAAAAAGCCTATGCCGCTAATTACTTGTGCTGCTACACGAGATGGATCCAGCTCAACATGGGCTGTACCCAATATATCTGTAAACCCAAATGCAGAAACAATCATTATTAAGCAGGAACCCACACAAACCATCATGTGTGTGCGTAACCCTGCCGCCCAATCTTTTCGCTCTCGTTCCAATCCGATAAGCGCTCCAAATAACGAGGCTAATGACAGCCTTATTAATATCTCTTCATAAGAAAGCATATTTGAATGTTTTTATAGTATTGATATTTCAAAAATAGTACTATTGAAAATAGAAATCAACTTAACTCAATTTTCATAGCATAATCTAGTTAAGTGAATATTCTTCAACCCACAGTATTTATTTCCCTTTGTTTACAGCATTTTTTTCTACCAATGATTGTAAATAGTTTGAAGATAGTGTATGTTGTGTTAACTCTTCTAATCCTTCTAAGTGCTTCAATTGTTGCGCCATTTTATGCATTGCACTAAGTGAGGTTCTTAAAAAGGCTCCTCCTAAGCTGATTCTTTTTACACCGATGTCATTTAAACGGTTCAATGAGGGGATGCCCGGATAAACCATAATGTTTACGGGAATACTTATTCCTTTTACAAAGGCTTGTATATGACTCTCCTCATGCATTAAAATAGGGAAAACACAGTTCGCTCCTGCATCTGTATATGATTTACCTCTTTTAATGGATTCATTTAATTTTTCATCACTGCTAAAATTGTTATTAGAAACATAGGAATCAATACGAGCATTTATAAACAGGGGGATACCTTCATCTTTGGATATTTGGTTAATGAGCTCAATTCGGCGGCACTGCAATTCAATAGGTACCAATTCATGAGTCTCTTTGTTTGAGTCTTCAATATTTATACCCACCACACCAATACTGATTAATTGTCTGATATTTTTTTCTAACTGTGCATCATTGGAGGCATAGCCGCTTTCAATATCCGCAGATACCGGGATTTTAGTGCAATTGGCAATCTTATTTAATTGATTGAGATGCTCCTGAAAAGAAATTTTCTCACCATCACTTATTCCTTGGGAAATCGCTATTGCTGAGCTTGATGTGGCAACAGCCGGATATCCTAAATCCTCCAACATTAATGCACCGATTGCATCCCAAATATTAGGTAGAACAAAAGACTGCTCACCATAATGGAGTTCATGGAACGATAATGCCTTTTGCCTGAGTTTTTCCTTGAAATTCATTTTGTAAAATTTCTATTCGTTTTCAATTTTATTAAAAATCATGCCAATCCATGTTTTGTACTTTCTAATGCAGACTTAATCATATCAATTGCTTTATCAATGGTATGTCGCTTTGTTCTAAAAGATAAAATGGCCATCCTAATTACAAAATGCTCATCAATAAGTGTAGAACTTAGAAATACGCTACCGTCTTTATGTATATTTTGCATGAGGGTTCTATTAAACTGATTAGCATCTTTTGATACCGGATACCAGAAATAGCTCACTGATAAATCCGGAGTAGGACCTACTTTAAACCCAAGTAATAAAAGTTTTTGCCTAAAGTATTCGGTAAGTAATAATTTTTCTTCCAAACAAGCAATGAATGGTTCCTCACCATGTAATTGTAGAGGGAGCCACATTCGAAGTCCACGAAAATGTTTCGTTAGTTCCGGTGATAGGTTGGCAGGGTCAATTGCCAAATCATCAATAACAGCATCTTGCATATAATTACCTGAATAATGATTAGCATGCAGCACAGAAGATGCATCTTTTATTAAGACGGCTCCAATACCATAAGGTAAAAACATTCCTTTATGTGGATCAACCACCAAAGAGTCTGCCTGTTCTATCCCTTTAAATAAATCTTTTTTAGAGGTCATAATAAAAAAGCCTCCATACGCTGCATCAACATGAAACCATAGGTTAAATCTTTTTGCAATGCCGGCTATCTCATCCAGTGGGTCTATTGCACCTACATCAGTGGTGCCGGCAGAAGCGATTATTAAAAATGGATTCAAATCATTGGCTAAATCTGTTTCAATTTGCTGCTTTAATGCCATTGGATCCATTTTAAAATAACTATCTAAAGTAACATATCTGATAATCACATCCTCAAGTCCGATTATTCTTAAGGCCTTTTGAATACAGTGGTGTGATTGTGTAGTTAAATAAATAACACTATTTATTACCTTATCATTTTTTATTTCGAATTTATCTCTTGCGGCAGCAAGTGCAATAAGGTTTGACACAGAACCACCTGAAGCTAAATTTCCTACTGCGTTTTGTGGAAATCCAAATATTTTCTTTAGCCAATTAATCACTTCATTTTCGATAGCTACCGCGCCGGGCGAAGCAAAAGAAACCCCAGCATACACATTAGAAACGGCAGCAAGAAAGTCGCCAATAGCTCCTGCAAAAATTCCACCTCCCGGAATATAACCAATATGCCCACCGGATGCGGGTTTTATTCCGGTTTCAATTACTTCGTCACTATACTTTAAAAGCAACTCTTCTAATGAATGAGGCAAACCTGATATCTCCAATCTCTCTTTTTGTATATTTTTATTTATAAAAGATTTTGAATAGGGAAGCCTTTCGATGAAGTCGTTTGTAAACTTACCTACTATGTCATTTATCTCCTTCCTCTTAGAAAGATTTATTTCCAGTTCTGCTGATTTAATTTCGTATTGAGAAATCAGATTTATTAAATCATCTTCTTGCATTTATACAATTTTATTTTTTGGGGAATAGGTTTTAAATTTTTGGAGAAATAGGATTAAAATAAAACGCCCTGATCAGGATAAAGAGGTGGCATACCATTGTATTTTCTTTCCATATTAATTAAATATTTCTTCCGCCATAAGCCACCCCCATAGCCAGTTAAAGAACCATTGCTTCCAATTACTCTGTGACATGGAACAACAATGGATATTTTATTCATTCCATTTGTGTGTGCCATTGCACGGATACTTTTAGATTGATTGATTGATTCCGCCTGTTCTTTATAGGATATGGTTTTTGCGAATGGAATTTTTAATAATGAGCGCCATACTGTTTTTTGAAAAGGAGTACCAACGAAGTCTAATTTTAATTTAAATGAATTTCTTTTTCCGGAAAAGTATTCTTTAAGCTGAAGTGTGAGTTCTTTAAGATGCTCGTTCGTTCCTTGTTTCAATAAACATCCAAGCTGCTTTTTCAGTTCATTTAATTCTTTTTCCAAGTCTATTCTGTCACTGAATTCAAGCACGCATATTCCTTTTTCGGTTGCTCCGGCAGTCATTTCACCAATGGGTGTTTTTAAATTTTTTATTATAAGGAATTCCGGAGAGGCTATACTATTTCGAGTAGATTTTTGACTTTTCTTATTTTGTCTATCTGCTCCCTTCAGGCCTTTTTTCATAACCAACAAAGTTAGATTAAATCATTTTGCTTTCTTAGCAACTGTCTATACTTATTAAATACACCTTCGCGTGTTACAAAACCCAAGTAGGTATTATTGTGCCCTGTTACAGGTAGGATATGGATATCTTTTTTATCCATCAGTTGCATCACTTCTTTCATTGGCATAGTCACCGGAATAACATCTTGGGTTGGTTGTACCAAATCGCCTATTGTTAAATTTGCTTTTGCCGGGTCGTTTGTATATATCATTTCAAGTAAATCTTCAATCGTTAGTATTCCAAGAAATTTTCCGTTAAAATTGACAACAGGAAAAATGGTTCTGCTGCTGTGAATGATATCCTCTTTTCTTTGCATCGGGAATTCTTCAGGCTTAAGCTGTACAAAATCTTTTTCCAAAAGGTGTTTTAACCGAAGTTGCATTAATACGCTGGTGTCTTTATTTTCAGCATCAATTAGTTCACCTTCTTCTGCAAGTTCTTTTGTATAAATTGAATATTTACGAATTGCTTTATTAATAAAATATGCAATTGCTGCAACAATCATTAACGGAACCATCAATGCATATCCACCGGTAATTTCCGCACTCAAAAAAATACCTGTTAGTGGGGCATGCATTACACCGCTTATAGATGCAGCCATACCTGCCAGCATAAAATGTGTTACATCTAATTGCCCAAACCCCAATTGATTAAATGTATATGCAAAAATAAATCCAAGTAATCCGCCAATTACAACACTTGGTCCGAACATCCCTCCATTTCCGCCACTGCTAAGGGTTACAGCACTTGCTGTGGCTTTAGCAAAAAGTGATAGTGTAGCAAAAATGATAAGAACCCAACTATATTCACTATAGGTGGAAAACAGGCTGTTTGACAAAAGAGAATTAAAATCCCCATCTAACAGCTTCTGAATTGTAATATATCCTTCTCCATAAAGTGCCGGAAATAGTGCAACCATTAAACCTAGCGCCAGTCCGCCGATGGTAGCTTTAACATAGGTATTCTTAAACTTCCGCATAGTTTTATGAATCAGTTCATTCATATAACCATAGTAAACGGTATAGAATCCGGCGAGGATACCGAAGAGAATATAATACCAGAACCCATCCTGTATTCTTCCATCTGCAACATAGTGAAACAATGGTCTGTTATATACCATCCAGGAAACAACTGAAGCAATTGCCGATGATATGAGTAGGGGAGTAATAGCCGGAATGGAAAAGGCAGGCAATAGAACTTCAATGGCAAATACCATCCCGGCAATTGGACTGTCAAATGCACCTGAAATACCTGCAGCCCCACCACAAGCCAGTAACAATGTAGTTTCACGGTAGTTCAGACCAAAAAACCGAGCAATGTTCGACCCAATGGAAGCACCGCTCGATACCGCCGGTGATTCTAGTCCGGCAGAGCCACCCATTCCAACTGTTATGGCACTGGAAATAATCTGACTGTAGGCATTATGAAAATCCAGCCGGCTTCTATTTTTAGAGATACTTTTTATTAATGGAGGGATGCCTTGTCTAAAAGTATGTTTTCTGATAAAAAGCCGGATATAAAAGACAGTTAAAAACAGGCCAATTATTGGGAAGAAAAAGTAGAGGTAAAACTTGTATTGGCCTTGTAAATCATTTTGTAAGAAATTTGCAACAAGATGTGTTAGTCGCTTTAAAATTGATGATGCAAGTCCACCGAGAGTTCCTACAATTGCTGCAGCAATAATCAGAAAAGTGGTTTGTGAAATTTGTTTTTTTCGCCAATGGTTTAACCTAATTATATACCTAAGGAGTTGATCGTACATTTAAAAATAGCTGCAAAGATTTGAATTAAAGGTAAAAAATATCTATTACTAAGTATGTCAAATGAGAATTACCTTACTTCCTCCATCTATCTATTGGAAAGATAGGGATGCGCTTTTTAAATCTATTTATTTATGGATTAGCCAATAAAGCGCGGAAACTTCCTATACTAACAGCCTGTTCTAAAAAGCTAATTTAACTTTCCTTCTCGGCTATTAATCATTAAATGAATGAAACGGCTATTTAGTAGATACTTAAAAACTATTTGGTGTTTACTTTTTTCAGTTCAAAAATATCCTTCCTTCGGTCGAATAAATTTCTTACACTTCCAAATCTGTTAAGCTCACGTAAAAGGTCAATATCTGTATCCACTACTAATATCATTTCGGTATTAGGTGTTGCCTCAGCTTTTATTCCATTGGCCGGGAAAGCAAAATCACATGGAGTAAATACAAGTGACTGGGCATATTGGATATCCATATTATGCACCTTTGGTAAATTTCCTACACTGCCTGCAATAGCTACGTAACATTCGTTTTCGATAGCTCTTGCCTGGCTGCAGTTGCGTACCCTGGAATATCCATTTTGGGTGTCAGTAAGGAAGGGTACAAAAAGGATATCCATACCTTCATCTGCAAGCAAGCGGCTTAATTCAGGAAATTCTACATCATAACAAATGAGTACACCAATTTTTCCGCAATCCGTATCAAAGGTGTGCAATTTTCTCCCTCCTTTCATCCCCCATACTTTAGCTTCATCGGGCGTTATATGCAACTTTTCATAATATTCTACGCTTCCGTCCCTTCTGCATAAATAGCCTACATTATACAATACATCCTCTCTTATTAAAGGCATGCTTCCCGTTATAATATTAATGTTATATGACACCGACATTTGGGCAAACCGATCTAAAATTTGTGGTGTGAACTTTGCCAGATTTCTTATCGCTTCTGCTTCTGTTAAATGATTATCCTTTGCCATTAAGGGTGCATTAAAAAACTCCGGGAAGAGTGCAAAATCGCATCGGTAGCCCGAAACAGCATCAACAAAAAATTCTGCTTGTTGCATCACATCTTCAACGTCTTTATATGACCGCATTTGCCATTGCACCAATCCTAATCGTACCACTTTCTTTAAGGTGCCTGGTGTTTCTGTTGCTTCTTCATAATAAATGTTATCCCACTTCAACAACACCGCATATTCATTAGATGCTCGATCGCCTTCTAAATACCCTTTTAAAATCCGTGTAGGATAAAAGTCATTGGAAATTTGAAAGCTTAATACGGGGTCATGAATTTCCTTGTGTCGTACCTTATCAATATATTCTTTAGGGCTCATTTCTGCCGAATACTTATGGTAATTAGGAATCCGGCCTCCAAAGGCAATGCCTTTTAGATTAAGCGTTTCACACAATTCTTTTCGATAATCATATAACCTCCTTCCTAATCGTAAGCCACGAAATTCAGGCACAATAAAAATATCAATCCCATAGAGTATATTACCATGAGGGTTATAGGTATTAAATGTATAATTACCGGTAATCTCTTTATAAGTATGATTTTTATTAAATCGCTCTCCATCCACTATTAGTGATAGGGCACATCCGGCAATTTGATCATTTACCTTTATTACCACCTGACCTTCAGGAAATTTTTCAATTAAGTCTTTAATTTGATATTCACGCCAATATTGATTTGGCATAGTAATATATGATTCTAACATAGCCTTTTTCAACTCCTGATAATCATCCATAGTTAAATAGGCCAAGGTTACATTTTCAATTTTATCCATATAAACTTCTTGTAAAGTGCTAATATTTTTTGTTCAAGCAATATATGCTCCTTTCATTTTGATTTAGAGAAACTGACGTTATCATCAAAATATAATATTTTTTTTTCAAAATAAAGTATCTATAAATTTTTTTAACTATTTCAATAGATAAATATTCTATTTCTTTTGGTTATATCATAGTTGTGCGAAATTCGATTTTCATTTATCATACAAAAGTAAATATTCTATAGATGGAAGCTGACTCGCCGATAATTATACTTGTTTCAACTAATTTCGCATCGTTTAATTAATGATTTTTCCAAAAATTAAAATATTCAGTTATGCCAAATGGTTCATCAACAATAAGTGAATTGGACGTTCGTGTATTTATTCCGATTAAGCGACATGAGATGTTGCTAAAAATGTTTAAAGAATTACCGGTTGGAGAGAGTTTTATTTTCATCAATGATCATGATCCGCTTCCTTTATATTATGAATTTCGTTCAATCCATGGTGATGTAGTCGGTTGGGAATATTTGCAAAAAGGAGGGAGAGATTGGAAGGTAAAAGTTACTCGTATGGAAGCATCGGTAGGGAGAGAATTTACAGATATTTCTACATTAATGGATTTAAGGAAAATTGAAAATAAGGATTGGAAACATGTTGTGTTTCATCGGTATGGCATGATGCAGGAAGGTGATACAATGGAAATAATTGCAGAACAGGAGCCTGAAGAAATTCATTCTATCTTTAATGAGAAGTTCAAAAATCAATGTAATTGGATTTATAAAAAGGAGCAGCCTGGCGAATATGTAATTCACATAACTAAAAAAGTTGCAGGCGAATTTGACGATTCAGGTATTGAAATTGCTGTTGAGTTTGATGTTCGTCCATATCCTCCGGCAGAACGCCATGAAATGGTATTTGGTGCTTTTGATGAAATCCATCAGGGGCAAGCCTTTATTTTCACTAATGACCACGATCCCAAGCCGCTGTATTACCAAATAGAAGCGGAGAGTAATATCCCTTTTAAATGGGAATATCTAATAAATGGACCAGAGGAGTGGAAAGTAAAGGTGAGTAAGATTAAAGAGTAACGTAATTTTTATTTAAGCTGAAGAATATTCTTTTTTTAAATTGGGCAAGGCCCAGGTTACTAAACCAATTAATGGAAGGAATGCACATACGTGATATACAAAATAGATATCCGTTGCGTCTGCCAATAAACCAAGTAAGGCTGAGCCTAAACCTCCCATTCCAAAGGCAAAACCAAAGAACAAGCCTGATATCATTCCAATTTTGCCCGGCATGAGTTCCTGCGCATACACCAGGATTGCAGGAAAGGCTGAAGAAAGAATTAAACCAATAATGACACTAAGCACTGCGGTCCAGAATAAATTTGCATAAGGCAGCAGCAAGGTAAAAGGAGTAACACCTAAAATAGAAAACCAAATTACATATTTTCTACCGTATCTATCTCCCAATGGCCCCCCGAGGTAGGTGCCAATAGCAGCTGCAAGAAGAAAAGCAAAAAGAAATAACTGGGAGTTTTTTATTGATACATCAAATTTCTCAATCAGAAAGAAAGTATAATAACTACTTAGGCTGGATAAATAAAAATATTTTGAAAATATCAATATCAATAAAATACCCACAGATAAATGGATTTTTTTCTTTGAAAGATGCGTGTGATAAACAGGTTGTATATTTTTTTCCTTTTGCGATTTCAATAAACCATTTTGTTTCTTTGCCCACTTCCCAACATGGACCAGGATGGCAATAGCCAAAAGAGCAAGGATAGCGAAATACACAGCATGTGTTCTGCCATAGCGAACAATAATTAAGGCAGCCAGCAAGGGCCCGATAGCTGTACCGGCATTTCCTCCAACCTGAAAAATAGACTGTGCTAACCCACGCTTCCCACCTGAAGCCATGTAGGCAATTTTTGACGACTCAGGATGAAATACGGAAGAGCCGGCGCCTATTAATGCCACCGATGCAAGGATTAAATAATAACTGTTGGCAAAAGAAACAAAAATTAATCCTCCTAAGGTAAAACACATCCCTATAGCCAATGAAAAAGGCATAGGCCGCTTGTCTGTATATGAACCCACAAATGGCTGAAGAATGCTTGCGGTAAGCTGGAATGTAAGCTGGATAAGGCCAATTTGCGCAAAGTTTAACGAAAAACTCTCTTTTAAAAGAGGATAAATAGATGGAATTAATGACTGAATCATATCATTCAGCATGTGCGAAAAACTGATGCTGAACAAAATTCCGTATGCTGTGATTTGTGTAATTCTACCTGCCGAACCTTCTTTTCCTTGTATCATCTTAAAATTAGTACTGCAAAATTATGCCAAATGAAAATTAAACCGGGCAGGCAAAGCAACTGATCGAAAAAAAATAAGTAATAAAGTAGTGTGAAATACAGATAATAATTGCCAAAAGGATTTACATTTATGCCCTATGAAATGGCTCGAAAAATTTAAACTTACCTACAGGGCAAATAAGTATAAAAATAAAAATGATAAGGGAGGAATTGCTTATCTGCTTGCTACTGTTCAACCCGAACAAACAGTTTTTGATATTGGGGCGCATAAAGCCGGCTTTCTATTTTGGTTACTCAAGCGTGTAGGTAAAAATGGTTTTGTATATGCCTTTGAACCACAAACAAGCCTTTTTCATTATATTAAGAAATTAAAATCTCTTTTTAATTGGGACAATGTTACTGTAGAGCATCTTGCATTATCAGATAGGGTAGAAACAGTTACTCTCTTCATTCCTGAAAATAAAACAGGTGGAAAATCATCTCCCGGCGCTACTATTGTAGAACACAAGGAAAGTAACGATACCTTTACTACTGAAAAAACAAATACACAAACCTTAGATAATTATTGCAATAAGCACAATCTAAAACCAAGCTTTTTAAAAATTGATGTAGAGGGAAATGAATTGAAAGTTTTAAAAGGAGGCATAGAAACATTAAAATCTTTTAAACCCAAAATAATAATTGAGATTGAGGCCAGGCATGTAGGAGAGGAGAAGGCAAGAGATACTTTTCATTTTTTAGAAGGGCTTGGTTATACAGGCCGGTTTATACATGGCACAAATTATCTACCTATTTCTTCATTTAATTTTGATGAATACCAAAACCTAAATGATAAATCCAACTATTGTAATAATTTCATCTTTGAATAATTTTTTTTTGCCTTTTCCTCGATTACAGAATAAATTTCCATTTTTCAAAAATCGTTTTTGAAATTATCTCCACTTTAAACCCGGGAGATAATAGCACAAATATCATAATACCTTAAATTTTTGAAATTTTGTAAATGATGTAACTTAGTGTAAAAATTTAATAACACTTATTTTATGGCAACAAAGAAAGCAATAGTAGGCCCACAAAGATTAGGCCCACTAACCCCCTTGGTAGGTGAATGGGAAGGTAATGTAGGAGTAGATGTATCCTATCACAATAAAGATGATGAAACCACTCCAACAACTTATTTTGAAAAAGCATGGTTCAAACCTATTCCTTTACAAGAAAATGGTCAGCAACAATTAGACGGGCTTACCTATCAATCAAAAGCCTGGCGTCATGGCGAGGAGGCTATGGATCCGTTTCATGATGAGGTAGGATATTTATTATGGGATAAGGTAAATAGTCAGGTTATACGTGCTGTGGTATTTGGTAGAGGAATTGCTATTATGGCAGGAGCAACAGCAAAGGCTACAGATAAAATAATTCGATTTAAAGCAACTCCGGGCGACCCATCTTATGGAATATTGCAAAACAAATATCTAATGCAACGAGCTGAACTAAAAAGCTTTGATAGTGTGTTTAAATTTAATCCTGACGGGACTTTTACACATTCCTCTGATATTGTATTAAAACTTGCAGCATTAGGTGGTAAATCAATGCATCATACAGATGTAAACACGCTACACCTTGTTAAGAGGTATCATCCTGGAGCTGAGTTTCAATAAAATTCCCAATGTATAAAAAGCGGCATATTGAAATATAATTCTTGTGCCGCTTTTTTAAATGTAGGATTATTTTTGGCGTAGGTAAATATGTCTGATATTTCCAATCCCGGTATCTCTTTCATCTATCTCAAACAGATTTGTTTCCTTAATTAAAGGCAATAATTTTGGAAACCCATAAAGACGAGGATCAAAGTCGGGTTTATTTTTCAAAATATAGTTTCCAAGACTTCCTAAAAATGTCCATCCGTTCTCATCAGCCAAATCGCTAACGCTCTCAGCTATAAGCCGAACGATTTCAGCATCAATCCTACTAAGAGGCTCTTCCTTTTTATGCTTTGCAGCCTTTTTATCATGTTTCTTAGGCTTGGAAGATGCGGACTTTAGAATTTCTAAATAAATAAATTTATCACAAGATGATATAAAAGGTTGCGGAGTTTTCTTTTCTCCAAAGCCTATTACCGTCATCCCTGCTTCTCTTAACCGGGTAGCCAGCCGGGTGAAATCACTATCACTTGATACGATACAAAAGCCATTTACTTTGCCGGAATATAAAATATCCATCGCATCAATTATCAGTGCGCTATCACTAGAATTTTTCCCTGTGGTATAGCTGTATTGTTGAATGGGCGTAATTGCATTTTCCAAAAGCACATTTTTCCATCCTGCCACAGTTGGCTTCGTCCAATCTGCATAAATTCGTTTTATGGTAGGGGTTCCGTTTTTCGAAATCTCTTCCAGCATTTCCTTTATATGTGCATAAGGCACATTATCGGCATCAATTAAAACGGCCAGTTTATCTTCTATCATAACAGGGTTTAAATTTTGAATTAGGGTTGTACAAAGTAAATATATAAACTACTTGAGATTGTTCAATTTACACCCTTTCATAATAACCAAAACAATTTATTTAATTTTTAAAGAAATTGTAAAATTCCTTTTGGGTTTTGATAAAAATTAAACTACCGAAAGAGTCTATCCTTCGGTAGCATTATAATACCATTTATCTAAAATCAGCTTGCAGGATTTAATTCTTTTACAATAAGAGATTGGACACCGTTTTTATTTATTACAGTTCCGCTAATTGTTACCTTTTCTGCTGCATGTTTTAATGTGTTTTGATAAACATCAGCAAGGTCATGGTCCTCCAATAACAAATATACTTGCCCGTTTTCTGCAAGGATACCTGCGGGGAGCCCTTTGTCCAAGCAACCCTGAGCACATTTTTGATGAGAATCACCCATGGCATCGTGATCCATGTAACATGACAAATCTAAAACCTCACCCTTGATTGTTTGTGGACCTGAAAGTTGTTCGGCTTTGGCGGTTGTTACAGCACCAGCATCGGGTGTGGAAGTAGTGGCGGCTGATTTATTATTATCTGATTGTGAGCAAGAGGAAACAGAAAAAATAAAAAATGCAGTTACAACCGCCATCCCCAAAAATTTAATTTTTGCAATTTTCATAATCGTATCTTTTAAAATTTAAAAACAAGACAGGCTAATTTACTCATTTTTGTGTACTTCCCGGTAGTATTTAACATGAATACAATATTCATTCTATAGTCATGGATGAGCTTTAAGTAGTTGATTATATTTCAAAAATTATCATTTTGGGAGAATTAGATAAATTTGAATAACCTATAAGGAAATATATAATGAAGTCTTTGAAGTATATTTTAATGATTGCAGCTTCTATTTTGATTACTATTCAACTACCATTTTTTACTCCAAAGAAAAATGTATCAAAACAGAAAAATCAAATTGACATTACCGACAAATATGATGTACCCATGAATATTCAAATGGATTTATATAATGGGTGCTATGACTGCCACTCAAACAATACAAAAAAATATCCCTGGTATTATCATATTCAGCCAATAAGTTGGTGGATGAATCACCATATTTTAGAAGCTAAGGAGCAAATAAATTTTTCTGAATTTGGCGCCTATACCAATGACGAGGCGATAGAGAAATTTAAAAAGCTTCAAAAATCGATGGAAGAAAAATCCATGCCACTAAAATCTTACTTGTGGATGCATGAAGAATCGAAATATAGCGAAAAGCAGTATCAGCGGGTAGCGGAGTGGGCAAGTTCTATGCAGGATAAATTAGGCAAACCTACACATTAAAGAAAGCATTTTAATTTTTAACTACTTCTTCCTATTGAAAATATATGACACTCCAAAAGTTGTAAAAAAACTATTGTCTGTGCCTACCATTGAATTACCAATAGCAATATCAAATTGTAGTTGAGGCTTTGGCGCAACCAAAATTCCCACATCCAAATTATGTAAATTTTCTAACGACTTTATTGTTGAAAAATACTCCACAAAGGTGGTTGTCTTGTTTGAGAGAGTAATACCCAGATTAAAAGTAAGATTAAGTGCCTTAAACTCATCTGAGGCTCCTATATTATAAGCAATTCCAAAAATATTGCTTAGTTCATTTTCAAATGCAACCTTTAATTCATAAGGAATTTTATTTCCTTTAAAATCCCTACTGGCCATATTTTCAAACCACATATAACCAACAAAAGATACAGCCGGAAGAAGTTTATGTTGTTTAACTATTCGTTGCTTTGCACTTATTGAAACCGGCTTCATCCCTTTACCATTAACTTCTTTCCCCGCATCTAATTGAAGCCGAAATTCAGTTGACTTGGTTAATCCATATCGCAGCATGACATCATTAAGGAAGGTTTGGTTTGCTACAATAATTCCGTATTCTAATTGGAAATGGTTTTTAGGCACAGTGTAAACACCATCACTTTGGTCAGGTCTGTCAGTATTAATATACTCTACTTGTGAAAAGCAATGAGGAGATAGAATTAAAAAAAATAAACTACAGAGAAAATAGCTGATCTTTTGCACAATAAACTTCTAAGATTAGGTGTCTGATATTTTTTAAAAAGAAATAAGGCTTTCTAAACCATATTCAAATGTAAATACAAAAAATTGAGTAGGGTGGGTATTATAAGAATTAATCTTACAAAATGAAATAACTAAATGAATTTAAGTTGTTTTAAAGTCAATGTTTTACTTATGCTCTGCTTTTATATGTCTGCCTGCCGGTTAATGCGTTCTGCAAACGCAATGATGTGTCCATCTAAATCAGCAAAATAACAAACCTTATCTCCCCAGTCTCTGTCTTCTATTGAGCTTATAAGTGTAGCCCCTAAAGCTAATGCACAATCAAATTCCTTATGGATATCATCAACAAAAAAATACATTTCGCAACGTGGAATTCCTTTTCCACTATCGGGATGAGGCATTTTATCCTTTAATATTTTTGCAATTCCACTATTTGGCATTAATCCCAATTTGCAATTTTCAGAAAGGGTAAACGATGTCATACCGGGAACATTCAAATCAGGGTTTCGTCTAAACAATTTAGAATAAAATGCAGTGCTTTCATCCTGATTGTTTACATAAAGTATAATTTCTAAAATTTGAAAAGGCTTCATGATTTTTCTAAAATTAATTACGAATAGTAAAAATAAATGGAAATGATGTCATCATTTTTAAATTGATTTACTAAGATTTTTTTTAAGTGAAGTAATAAAAAGAAAATTATGAATCATTCCTTGTACTTTTTAGACATATTAACTTCATACTCCTTTTGGATTACTCATATAAAACGATTAACATTTTATTTTACCTTGCTTAGTAATCCTTGTTCCCTTTTTATAACGCCTTTATTTGCGTTACCTACTGTTATCATTTTTTAAAAATTTAAATAAATTATGATGCGATTATTTAATTTATCCTTCTTGCATACCTATTACAAAACACTTTTAAATAAGTTTAAAATGGTTAAGTTAATATTGGGGATAACAATTTTAATGTTATCTTTTTGTAGCTTAGGATTTGCTCAATCTACTATACAATTGGGTTCCGGAACTAACACGAGCACCTATCTGCCTATCTATATTTATTATGATTATTCCTATACCCAAACAATTTATACTGCTGCCGAAATGAATGCACAAGGAGCGGTTACTTCCTCTACAATAACAAAAATATGGTATAAGCCAACTATTAGTCGCTCAACTACCAATTATCAGGATTGGGTAATTTATATGGGAAATACTTCAAAGGTAGGATTTGCAAGTAATACTGATTGGATTCAAACATCATCAATGACACAGGTTTTTGATGGTAAAATACCGTCCACTACGGTAGCAGACCAATGGATGGAGATTACTCTAACTACCCCTTTTTTATGGGATGGGATTAGCAATATAGTAGTAGCTGTAGATGAAAATTCAGCATCGTATGCGGTGAGCGGTAGTAATTGGGGCGGTTATACTTTAGCTCCAAGCAGCGGAAAAAAGGCAATTTATTTTTTTGGAGATGGAGCCAGTAATAATACAGACCCAGGCAATCCCGGTAGTGCAACTGACAGGACTGATAATGTAGCCCAAATTCGTTTTACAGGAAGTAATTTAGCATCAGACTGTAGTGGCACGCCCAATGCAGGAACAGTACCCTCTACAATGGGAGTATGTGCTGGAAAACCCTTTACCTTAACCGCAACCGGCGTATCTGCTAATGCCAATAATCTTATAGGCCAATGGGAATCATCACCGGTAGGGGCTAATACCTGGTCGCCCATCACGGGTGCTATAGATGCGATTTCTGTTATTGCCAGTGCTCCTTCTATTCCTACAGATTACAGATACACTTTAACTTGTAGTAGTTCGGGAGGAGGTTCGGCATCTTCAAATATTTTAACCATTTCTATTAATCCATACTGGGATTGTTTTTGTTCTCCATCGTATTATTCTTCGGTTAGTTATTATTTTGAATCTGCTACAACAACGGGAGGAGTTCAAAATATAAATTATACCTATTCCGGATTGCCAACAGGAGGGTTCTCTGACGAAACGAGCACACAAACTGTATCACAGGCTGCAGGGTTTGAGTTTGACTTAACAACTGAATTTTCACTTGGAGGGAATACAATTATGGCTTGGATAGATTGGAACCAGGATGGGGTTTTCCACAATACTAATGAGCTTGTAGTATCTAATTATTCTCCTGTTAAGGTTCAAACAAATTCAATTACTATTCCTCCGGGAACCACTCCCGGAAATTATAGAATGCGTTTTAGGAGTATTAGGTTAGATTATACATACATGCTCCCTTGTTCAGCGGAAAGCTATGGTTCTGCAATTGATGTTACGCTAACAGTAACACCACCTCCGCTATGTCCTCCTGTTACAAATGTGAGTGTACTCCCAACGCTAAGTTCTGGTCTTATATCCTGGACAAGTCCTGCCTCTACTTTTGATTTAGAGTGGGGCCCACAAGGCTTTACGCTTGGCTCCGGAACAACAGCATCCGGCATTATTGGAAATAGCTATAATTTAACCGGCCTCAATTCAAATACTTCTTACGATTTTTATGTGAGGGCAGATTGTGGAACAGATGGCAAAAGTGCATGGAGCAGTACCCAACATTTTGTAACCGGGTATTGCCCCGTAACAACTTATAGCAATCACCAATATGGGATAAGTTCTTTTTCAACAACGAATGGAATTACTAACATAAACAATATTTCCGATCCGGGAGATTATAGTGACTATACTAATCTTTCAGTAAGTCAGGTGGCTGGTGGAACGGTTAATTTTACAATTACTCACCATCCTTATAACGTGGGTGGAAGTGCAATGGCGCTATGGATTGATTGGAATAGTGATTTGGATTTTAATGATTCCGGCGAGTTAATTTTTACTGAGTATAGTGCAAGTTCTGGAAGTGGTACAATAACCGTTCCAGTCGGTACCCCAATTGGAAATTATAGAATAAGAGTTGTAGTTAATAATATTGCAGGTGTAACGTTATTGCCATGCGGAAGCTTAGGAGCTTCCAATTATGGAGAGGCAGAAGATTATACGTTTTCCGTTATTGGAATCCCTACCTGTTATCCTCCCACCGCTTTATCTGCAGCGATGGTGAACGCCACTGATGCATTGCTGAGTTGGACCAGCAGTGCTCCTAATTTTGAAATAGAATGGGGGCTTCAAGGATTCGTGCCAGGTACAGGTAATTCTGTACCCAACATAAACAATACCAGCCATACTTTAACCGGATTGGCAAGTAACTCCACCTATTCTTATTATGTAAAGGCGAAATGTGGAGTTAGTAATGAAAGCATCTGGGCAGGCCCATTTAATTTCAACACAGGTTATTGCACAGTTACACCAAAACCCGGCTATCCTGTGGGGTATGGTATTACTAATTTTACAATAACTAATGCCATCAACAATATTAATAATTCTTCAACAACAGAATTCTCTTATTCTGATTTTTCTTCCTTGTCTATCTCTCAAATAGCAGGTGGTACTATGAATTTTTCAGTAACCGGTTACGGTAGCCAAAATTTTGTGCAAATTTGGATTGATTGGAACAATAATTTAAACTTTTACGATTTGGGAGAAAGAATTTATAGTTCCGGATCTTATAAACAAACCCATACCGGAACCATAACTATTCCTCCGGGAACCTCTACAGGAAACTATAGAATGCGTGTTGTGCTTATTTCTGATTTTACTATTACTTTTCTAAACCCTTGTGGTAACCTTGGGAAATTAGGTTATGGAGAGGCAGAAGATTACACAATAACCGTAGTTTTACCTCCTTCGTGCCCAACTCCCACTTCGTTAGCAGCAACAAATATTACTGCAATTAGTGCCAATTTAAGTTGGAATAGCACGGCTCCCTCATTTAACATTGAATGGGGACTACAAGGGTTTTCTTTGGGTTCAGGAACCAGGATTACCTCAGGAATTACTTCTCCCAACTACAACTTAGGCGGCTTAAACCCTTATTCAAATTATTCATTTTATGTACAAGCCAATTGTGGTACAGATGGCCTAAGCACATGGGCCGGCCCTTATAGTTTCAAAACCCCAATTTTGAATGATGATGCAACAGGTGCTATCTTGTTAACCGTTGGTGCTGGCTGTACCGGTGCACCTTATTCAACTATCGGTGCTATAGAAAATACAAATGAGCCTATAAGTCCGGTTGGTACTCCCGGATATGAACATAAATTTAGGGTATGGTTTAAGTTTGTTGCTCCGGCAAGTGGGGCTGTTAGAGTTACTACCGATCTGGGTTCAGGATTCACTTTAGGAGACACACGAATTACTTTATTTGCTGCTACAAATGTTGCTGATTACTCCACTTTCACAGCTCTGGCAGCTGATGAAAACAACGGAGCTTGGTCAACTTATGGTGGAGCGCCCGGTAGCTACGGTGCTCTATCTACTTTATATATGACCAACCTCACAAACGGATCTACTTATTATGTGATGGTTTCGGGAGGCGATAATACTCACCCAAATGTAACAGGTACTTTTTGCATCGCAGTTGATGAATTGAATAGTTCAATGTTATCATCAGTTTCGGGATGCAATGGGGGCCTCGATTACAAAACTGCTTTTGGTTATAATTCCGCTAGTTACCCTTTTTGGACATCCTTGGTAGATGGGTATGGAAAACTCATCGGTATGGTTAAAAGTGTGCCTTACACTAATTCTTTAAATAGTTATTCTCCACGTCAGTATATTAATACATCCGGCACTATCAGACAAAATAATAATGGCATTAGTTATTTAGACAGAAATTTTCATATTAGTAAATCCGGAAACACAGATGAAGAAGTGCAATTGTTTTTTTCAAGTGCGGAGTTGAGTGCATTAGGAGTATCGTTGAGTAATTTAGCCGTCACAAAATTTGATGATGTTTGTTCGGAAGTAATACCGTTAGCCACAGGAACCTTCTTATTGCAATCACGTAGCGCAGAAATCAATGGTGTTGAACTTATTCAATTCACCACCCGGGGTCACGGTGCATATTTTATTAGTGATGCAAGATTGGGCCCGTTGCCTATTCGTTTGACTTATTTTAATGGTTATGTAGAAGGGAAAACAAATGTCCTCAATTGGCAATCATTACAGGATAATGATAGAAGTAATTATGTTATTGAACGCTCCGGAGATGCATCTCATTTCGAACCTATAGGCCAGATGCCTGCAATGAACCAATCTATTGCTAACTATCAGTTTGTTGATGCGAATCCAATAAAAGGCCAAAACTTTTATCGTTTAAAGATGCAGGATGCAGAGGGGATAATTACGTACTCCAACGTAATTACATTGTTTCAAAATACTAGTAAAGAGAGGGTAAGTTTAACAGCATATCCTAATCCTACTTCTCATTCTGTTACTATTAGTATAAACGGAGAAAGAGCCGGAACTGCCATTTTAAAAGTAGTTGAATTAACAGGAAGAGTGATAAAAGAAATTGAGGTTTTAACAGATAAGTTTGTGATGGATATGAGTAATTATCCCTCAGGAGTTTATTTATTAAAATACAAAGACAATAAACATACATCTGTTATTAAAGTAACTAAAAAATAAAGCTCTGCGATTCTAATAAAAGAAAGTAATGGATGATTTGTCTTTTTTTATAAGATAGGGGAGTAAGGCGGATTTTTTAAATATCTGCCTTGCTCTTCAATCTATAGTAATAAAAGAAAAATATTAGAAAAATCTATTCGAACATTTGGATGGAGTATGTTATTTATGGACTTGAAAATAAAAAAACCATAACTACTTCCGTGTTTTACAATAAGGCTACGTTTTTAGGCCTTACATTTTGCATTATATCTCAAGGCTATATCCTAATATTATTCAACCAATAGGAATTAATACCATCTTTTGTTGGTTCCAAATTGAAGATAAGGCACCAGGTAACAAAACCAATACTATATAAGATAGGCTGAATCGTTAATTAATATGATACTGCTTTTTTAAGAATGAAATAAGCTTGGTGGCAGAGTTTAATTGATTTTGTAAAAATGAAATATAGGTCCCTGTTCCTGCTCTTTCAATAACTTTATAATTTATAAAATTTTGAACCTTTTGATGATTTTCATTTAATTGGAGCATTTGATCATTTCGAAAATCTGCAACTTCAATAAAATTGTCTAAAGCAGAAAAGAAAATTTTTATTATCGCTTCTTGCTGATACAATAGCAAGGAATTAAAATTTTGATATGCTAATATTCTGTCTAACACATTTTTCTTTTTTATTAATCTTAAAGTGTTTGCAGATTGCATTTGGAGAAATGCTGATTCATCAGGCTTATAATTATCTGTTGTGCCAAGTTTATTGAAATAATTAATAAGTTGATGTTGGGATACAGAATCCCTAAATTCTCCTGGCAGCATCAATAGAGAATCTATAATTTTATTTTTATTTATACAAAATTCGATACTTGCACTTAGGCCTATACTATCGCTTTTAAGGTTGGCAATAAAACTTTCAATGTTCCTTTTTTCAATTCTGCTATTCACTATATGCTCCCGGTAGCTTTCTGCAAAAAAGCTTAAAGTAACTGCTACAAAAATCATTAATCCTTCAAGCAAAAGCCCCTTCCAACTTTTAGTTTTATGATGTAAATCTGAATGATGATGTGCTTCCATTTTTATTTCTTCCTTTTTTTTATCATTCTCTTCAGTTTCATTTTTGGCATTCGTATTTTTAAATTCAATTTCTGATTCACTATTTTTTTGTTCACACTCATCTCCTTCGAGATTTTTAGTCATACTTTTCTATTTGTTGCATTATGACACAAAACTATTACTGAGGTAGTATTCTGTGTATTAAATATTGTTCATGGAATAAGAAATGAAAAATAAGGATAATTATCAGGTTAATAATTGTGATAAAGGTAAAAATAAGTATCTAAATAAGTTAACTATAGAAATATATTCTACTAAAATTTTCAAACTGCCGGTTGTGCCGTTTAACACTTTACGGTTAATACACTTCCAACTGCTGTTCTCTTAAAACTGTTTTATCCCTATTAACATGGTTTTACAACAACCATTTTAAAGCTATAATACCTGCTCCAAGTAAGCCCTCAACCACCATAATAATATCAAAGTATTTCCCCGCTGTTCCAACTTTACATCTTGAATACAACCTACCTAATCCTGAAAAAATAACCATAATGCCAATGAAATATATTAAATTCCCCATTCTTATAACATTAAAGGCTACATAGGCAACCAGAAAACTGGAGCTAAAATAAATCCCACCTAAAAATCGCACCAAATTATCTAACACTTTTTGTTTCGGCATTCCTTTAGGTAAAAAATACATTGCCCCCTTAAGAATAATATTTGTTCCACCTATAAAACAAATGGCTGCAACAAGCCATAATAGAATCTGGAGGGTTAAAAGCATAATATTTATCGTTTAAGTATTTACATTTTGAGGCTTTCGGTGGTAAGGTAGCAGTTGATTTTTTTTAAAAATAAAATGAGTGTTTTTATCTGCCAGCCAACCAATCAGTTTGAATATACCTAAAATATTAATAGCTATACCAAGAGAGAAACCTAATAAGTAATCTAAAGTTGTAGCAAGGTTTTCTTGATAAACAATTTTAAAAAAGAAATAGACACAGGGAATAAAAAGCAACAAGCTGGTTGCCATACCGGCGTTGTAAAATGTTCTACCTTTAATGTTAAAAACGAATGAATGTGCAAAAACATTTCCTAATGAAACTAAAATAGTTGCCATTCCAAGCCATACGCACCGTTGCCCTACCAATGCTGCAAGTAAGTAACTTGACCATCCGATATATACGTTGATAATAAATGAAGTATTGGTATTTAGTGGATACCTATCAGGAAGTGCACTTTTAAACATTACGCTATTAATCATACCTGGGAAAGTGCCCGGTATTCGATATTCTTCCATTTGGTGAAAAAAAAGAGATATCAAACTCAGCCACATCAAAAGTTGGTAATCAGATAATGAAGGATGAAACAAATAAATAAGAGGAATACCAAGGATTCCCAAAAAACCTCCAATGTCAAACCAATGTCTTCGTAAAAAAATCATTTCATTTCTTTTGTGTTTAAAATGTACCATCCCAAAAATAGCACACAACGGTTTGGAGCCTATCGAAGGCGGATCATTTTAACACTACTGCTGATGGGAGAACCACAGTTTAAGTATAGCACAAAAGTTCAAACGGTACAGTTCATGTTGGGTGCATACCCTTGTGTTTCAGCTTACATGGTTTCTGTTACAAACTGTTTGAAATACCCCTTAATTAACTGTCTAACACGCCTAAACTGTTTGTTAATTTCCTTTTATGCTCCTGTTGCCTTTGTTGGGTTGGGAAAATTGTAATGAAATTTATGGGCTTTGGTTGGAAAGAATGGGCTTAGCTCTTTGGCGCCGTCGCAAACTATTATTACAAAATCAATATTTTGGTATTTGTCAATGTTGTTTGAAGTGTGATTTAAAATATCAATGTCATCTTCTTGCATTGTTTCAATCGCTTTCGGGTTTACACCGTGAATTACAAATCCTGCACTGTAAATTTCAGCTTTATTGTTAGTAAAGTATCGTAAGTAGCCTTCGGCTATTTGACTTCTGCAACTGTTTCCTGAGCAAAGCACTAAATGTCCTTTGTAATAGTTTAACAACAGCCCGAATTTGGAGCGCAACCATTAGCAGGTTTTTCTGCATAAACCGTTATACTTCTAATGGCAGTTTTGTTCGCTTTGTACTGAGCAATTTCTTCAACATTCAAATAGTTTTTCAGAATATCGTCAGGCACAACGATAGGTTTGTCTTTTTGAATTTGTATATTAGCAAACCCTGCTTTGCTTACATAGCTGAGATATTCCTCTTTGTCAATTGCACTTGCCACGCAACCGGCATACATTTCCGCCGCACTTTTTATTTTTTCGGGCAGTTCTCCTGTCAATACAATATCAGAAATACTGAAATGTCCGCCAGGTTTTAACACTCTGTACATATCCGTAAAAACAGCTTGTTTATTTGGTACAAGGTTTAAAACACAATTACTCACAATTACATCTGCAACATTAGCGGTTACAGGCATTTTTTCAATATCTCCTTGTCTAAACTCAACATTGTTAAAGCCTAATTTTTCAGCATTGTTTCGTGCTTTATTTATCATTGCTTCCGTAAAGTCAATTCCGATCACTTTCCCCGTTTCTCCTGTTTCGGCTCTTGCAACAAAGCAATCGTTACCGGCACCGCTACCTAAATCAATAACAGTATCACCTTTTTTGATATTGGCAAATTGAGTTGGTAAACCGCAACCCAAACCTAAATCAGCATCAGGATTATAGCCTTCAAGGTGGTTATATTCTTCACTCATGATGTGGTACACCTCTGTACTACAACCACCGGCACCACAACAAGAAGAAGCGTTAGTTTCTTTGTCTTGCAAGGCAATTTCACTATATTTCTGCCTTACCATTTCTTTAATTTCTTGTTCTGTGTTCATTGTATTTTTTTTATTATTTATAGATGGATTAACAGCAATTTTGTTTGGTAACTATTGTAATGATTTTTGAAAAGTAGCCTTTTAACACTTCAAATGTTTTTTCGTTAATACAGTAGCAAATAGTATTGCCTTCAATATTGCCTTTAATAAGTCCTGCGTTTTTGAGTTCCTTTAAATGTTGCGAAACTGTGGGTTGAGCAAGAGGCAATTCGTTTACGATATCGCCACAAATACAAGTGTTTACTTTTAATAAATGTTCAATAATGGCTACTCTTGCAGGATGTCCCAACGCTTTTGCAATAGAAGCAATTTGATTTTGTTTGTTAGTAAAATGGTCTGTTTTAGTTGCTCCCATTATTTTGCTTATTTAATATTGCAATATTACGATACGGATTTTAAACAATTAAAACAAAAATCAAAAAAAATCTAAATTTCGGGCGATTGGTGGAATTAAACTGTTCGTTTTTGTCTGTCAGTTGGTATTGCACGGTTGTTTGTATAGATTGGGATGTTGCTACAGTTGGCGGTGTCTTAGCATTTCACTGTCAACCTGCACAAAAGTTTGATAGGAGCACTCAGCTTCAATTTAGCACGTCAGCACCAATTGAGGAATGATGTTGTTGGCAGTTGGCGTTTTATCTTTTCTTCCTTGTAAACCATAGCCAGTATTGAGTTTCTGTGTCATTGGCTATCCACTATCTCCATCTTCTTCATAGTCCTCTAATAAAACCCGGTTGTCATCGCTGATTTGGATTTCCTTTTTACTTGTGGATTCTTGCCAAGATTTTGTAGTACAATCAAAAAACCGGTATTTACTTGTTATAGGCAGATTTTGAAAATCTTTTGTAGTCCACCAGTTTGTGAAAAGATATAAACCATAAGTCTTGTCGTTGTACAAAAGTGCAGGCATAAAATAATCACTTTCGTTAATGGTTTTTCCATCCTTAATATCCTGTGTTTTTTGGGCATCTAAAACATGTTGACCAAACTTTTGTAGCCCTGCAAGTAGTATCTTTTCCATTTCAACATCTTTTGGAGAACGGGTCTGAATCATACTCAGGTGTGACTTGGTAGCAGTAACCTTACTCTCACCGCTTGCCGATGATGTCTGGGTAAGAATAAGCCCGTCCTTCGGGTCGCACACTTCCCATGTTTTAGATTCGTTTGAAAACTTTACCGGAAAAAGTACCGGCTCCGACCTTTTGGAATCATAGGTTTCTCCCATAAAGATATGATGAACGTTGGCTTCGTTGAACTCAGTCAACTTGTCCGGGTCTTTCTCCATCAATTGAAACCGACCCGGATAGAAAGTCAAAAATTGTTTGGTTGACCCGTTGCTTTCGGATTGAGCCCGTTTGATTATTTCACCATCCTCATCAAATTGTTTGGTTGTAGTAACTGAATGATAAGTTATTTCGCCCTCTAACCTAATTTTTGTCCATGCGTCCTGTGCAGTGGATACTGACGACAATAATAAAACGATTATGATAAGCCAGGTAAATCTTGTAAATGTTCTCATTTCAATACTTTTCAAATTGGCCGTTATTGTTTCTTTACCTCCACCCGTCTGTTCTTAGCCTTACCATCTTTGGTAGAATTATCGGCTATTGGTTTGTCCTGACCGTAACCTGTGGTTTTTATTCTGTCTTCCGAAATCCCTTTACTTACCAATGCAGATTTTACACTTTCGGCACGCTGTTCAGATAATTTTTGATTAGATGTTTTGTTGCCGACATTGTCAGTATGTCCCTCGATACTGATTTTTAATGAATTATTTTCTTTCATCATTTTATACAATTCATCAACGATGTTTTGTGATTCACTTTTAACAGTTGACTTCCCTGTCTCAAAATTGATGTACAAAGTCAAAGTATTGCCAGCGTTTATTTGTTCAAACATTTCATTGGCTTGAATTTCCTGTTTCATTCCTTCTTTGGTTAAAAGAATAAATGTAAACTGGTCAACTGGGTCATTGTTTAATTCATATATTCCTAACCAGTATTCGTTTCCGTCCTTTTGTAAATGAAAAGTTGCTCCTGTCCAACCTCCGTTATCGGTTGCTTTAGAATAAATCTTTTTGCCTCCCATTTTCAAAATAGCGTTTTCATAGTTTTTTATGACCTGTAACCTACTGGGTAGGGATGGTCCGAAAGGTCCGTCATAGGTGTAAAGTATTTTTGTAAGCGTACCTTCCAATGTTTGAGTTTTGTTGTTACCCGTCACAAACTCATATTCATTGTAGTTTTCTATACATTCCTGAATATAATATTTAGAGAGTCTATTAAAAAAAGGGTTGTCTTTACAACCGTCTGCATCACTTTGAGCAAATGATGGAAATGTGGCTGCTATCATTGCGATTACGCAAACTATTGACTTTAGAAATATACGTTTCATATAAACTTTAATAATTAAGTTTTCAACCAGCAAAGTTAGTCAGAGGGAATTCGGTTAAATTGTAAAAAAGTCTCAATCAACATTTCCCGAAGGCGTTCCGGAAAATGCCTTAATGGTATTCAAATTGCGTTTGAAAAAATTGGAAGGAGTTTCTCCTATCATGTGTTTAAAATCCTTGATAAAATGAGCTTGGTCAAAATAATTTCCGTAAAAAATCAACTCTTGAAAATCAACTGCTTTCTCATTTTTGATTTTCTCCCACAGATAATTTATCCTAACTATACGTGCCAATATTTTAGGACTTACACCGGTTCGCTTTACGAATTTTCGGAGTAATGAGCTTTTGCTCTCATTACATTCCAACATAATTTCATTTAATGGAGTAGAGATACTTTTTTCGATGATTTTATCATAAAAAACATCTACGGCGTCTGGGGTATAAGATGTTTGTTGTAATGAATTAATCAAATCGGAAAAACAGTCTATCCGTTCAGATGTAGAACTTAGATTAGCCATTTTCTTCCATAATGGTAAAAAAATATGCTCAGGAAGTGTAACACTTCGTTTTTTGGCCGGAGACATATCTATTTCAAACAAGCGAGAAAAAACAGAGGCTTTGCAGGTTACAACCAAGGTATCCATACTGCTATGAAATTTCAAATTAATGCTTTGAGGAACAAGAGGAGCGAGGAACACCGGCTCTAACTGTATGACATCAGTCTCTTCGATTGATGGGCAATCCTTAAAGTGAAAAACAATAAATGCATAAGGTCTGGGAATAATCTTGTCGGCAAGAGGCAAGCCATCGTAGCGATACACCTCAAATTGATTAACCAGCCAACTGCCGCGATTTTTACTTTTAAATGTTTCTACTTTTACCATTGTCAATGAGTTATTTCCATTTACGGTATGCTTGTAACGTTCTGGAATGGGTTGACAATGAAAAAGATTGATAATAAAGCTCTCATTATATATTATTAATCCACAAATTTTTTATTAAAATGACCACTAATGGTTTTGGCAACTGTCATAACCTCAAACTTGTAAGCAGTAGCTGTTTGTTATTCGGTCATTTGTTTTATTTGTTGTAATACGTTTGTCCACGCTATCAGTGAATGGTGTTGTGCTTGCTCGTTTGAAAAACCTGTCTGTGTCAATGTCAGCAAGGTTTTTCCGTTTATCGTGTCAAGTTTGTAAGCAACTAACGAATAATTTTCGGGTTTGTCTTCGAGTCATGTAAAACCACTCCAATACGAATACTGTAAAAGTTCCTCTGTTCTGATATCAAGGATTATACCTTTGTCTTTGTATTGGTGTTTTTGATACTCGCCTTGAAAAATAATTTCGCTGCCTGTTTTCCAATCGGTCAAAGTTTCTGTTCCGAAAAGATAAACTTTTATTTTTTCTGGATTTGTCAAGGCGTCCCAAACTTTTGCTCTGTCTGCATTGATTTCAATGCTGGTTGTTACTGTCAGTTCTTTGTTCATTTTTTATGTTGTTTCTTGTGCTATTTTTAAAAGTTCATTTGTTGTTTTCCAATTTCTTGTTGTCGCACCTACTTTTAGTTTTGTTTCCAAAAAGCTGTTACTCAATTTTGATTTTCCATATCCGTTTGGGCAATACAAGTAAACAGCATTATCGGCAAACGATATTTCTTCTCCGCTTAGTTTCTTTTCTTCTATTGTCTTGAAGTCAATATTTTGTGATTTTGAAGATAGAAAAGTAACGTGTAAAAAAGTTTTGTTCTTGTCACTATCTTTTAAAAATGGATTGTTGTCAATTATTTGCTTCAAGTTGTCAATAGTCAAAACGATTACGGGAACATCAAGACCAAAATCCTTTTCAATTTGTTGTGTTATTGTTTGTGCAAGTTCGTCAGGTTTTGCTTTTTTCCCTGTAAAAACAACATTTCCACTTTGCACATAAGTCGTAACGCTACGAAAACCTAAATTTTCATACGACTTCCGTAAAGTGACCATTTTAATAAGTTTTTGTCCGCTTACATTAATTCCACTTAGTATTGAAATGTATGTTGTCATTCGTGTCCTGTTTACCTGTTTCGTGGTCGTCCTACGGTTAACGTTTTGCAAATTTGCGAAGGATCAGGCTTTTTGCATCTCGATAGCTATCGAGATTGAATAGAATTACTGTTGTTCAACCTTGCATAAAAGCTTAATAGAAGCACTTCACTGGCTCTATTCCCAATTTGTTTGTTATGCCTTCGTTCTCTTTCTCAATTTAATTATTAAATGCTCTAATATTGGTTCTTATAAACGTATATCTTGCCGTTATTGTAGGCCTATTATTGATATCCAATTCATACCATGGGTTTATGCTCCCATCGTATGGATTTGTAATGACGTGTATTGATTGCGCGGGTGTATAACCTTCAGCAAGCAAGAATATTGTTTTTCCGCTCTTGTTTTTAGCCCTCCCTACAATAATCACGGCATGTCCGGGGCTTCCAGGCGTAACAAGAAAATCACCAGTCTTAATATTCTTATTGTTGCGAACGGGGGTTGATTCATTATTTAAAGAAATAGTCCCTGCATACATAAAAACAACGTCAAGATAATTTCTGAAACTTTTATAACTATCGTCTTTACCGGCAACTCTATTAAAAGAAATTGTATTAGCGTTTATTAGCCGTGGCCTTATCCCACTTTTATAATCATTCCAACTAAAAACATCTCCATTCGTAAAGTGAAAATATAGTTGATTAAATTTTTTTCGATGATATAAATATTCTGCTCTCAATCTTATTACTGCATCTGCACATTGTTGTAGGTCTTTTGTTCCCACATCATACGTTAACACTGCAACATGTTCGGATTGGTTACTAATCGGTACTCCTCTGTAATCTAAAATTTTACTATTGGTTTCTCTGAGTTCAGAGTTTTGCAGAAATTCACCAAATGAGCCAGGTTCTTCAATAACCCACTCAAAGCCATGGGGTGCCCCAATTCTTTTAAGAATCGTTTCTCCGGAAGGGTTGACGGCAATTTCTGAGTTGTCATTCTTACATCCAAAAATAAAAATCATAAATACAATTGTTAGTAGCTTTTTCATTATTTGCGTCTTTGTCTTATTTGTGTAGCCGATAAATAACACAAGGAATTATCTCGAGACTAGTCCTATTGGCGTGTAATATTACATTCTACTCACTTTTAAAACTAATGGCTGAAATGTTTCCTGTTATCAGGCCGGCTTGCACAATTCCAATTCCTGCAAACTTATGCAGAGGTTTTCCGGATGTTTCTATCTTTTGTGTAAACACCATTTGATCATTAATGTAAAGATGAATTTCATCTATAGTTTTCTGTAATCGAATTTCGTTAGTAGAAATGCCTTTGTCGTTAAAGCCTTTTATTGTTGGAGATGTCATCCAGCCGTCATTGGCGCCAGGACTGGTGAAAGATGTCCATGAGCTTTTATCAGGGTTGAACAGTCCGAGGTAATAGTTTTGCGTTTCCGGTTGTATCAAATAAATTAGCTTGCTGTAGGATGGTGCATTGCCTTCGTCTATTTCAATTAAAATTCCAGCCTGCCCATTCTTATTTCCATCCTTTTCTATTTCATAGACAGTTTCATATTGGTAGGTGGCAGGCTGTGCATTTCCAAGGTTTGTAAATGCCCAGAGATAAAAATCGCCGCTCTTGGTCTTAAACTTCAGTTTGCCATCTGCCAAATAGCGATGTACATCACTGTGGTCTTGAGGCCTAACTAAATATGTCCATTCGAACTTTTGAGCAGCCTCTTGTATGTTTGTAAAAAGAAAAGTGGCTGATGAAGACGTGGAATTATAAGCATCTATGTATGATTGCACTTCTTTTAATTTAGCCTCATACTCTTTTTTGCCGGCATTGATGGCAGGGGCTACTTCCCGGGAATAATTTTTCGCTTTTTCATACAGCGAATTGTCCGGGGAGATTTCCTGAATACCGTTCTGCTTGCTGTAGGTTACAGGGTCTAACTGATTCGTTGCGACCTTGTAGTATGTGCCAACATAATCGTAACCATCCTGATTAGCCTTTTGAGAAAGTATATTACCGCTGGGATACTGTGTATAAAAATAGATTAGTTTTTCATTTTCACCGTAAATATTATGCTGTATAATATTGTCAGGAGTTACTGTTCTGGAATAGCCGATGCGTTTCATTCCAGGTGAGAAACTGCCATAAGTCTGGTTGTTGGTTTCGGGATCATAGTGATAACCAAACTTAAGATACAATTCGGTTGGTGTTGATTCTCCAAATTCACCTATCATCACCCTGCCATCTTTTTCCCATACTCCCCGATATGGACTACCATTTTTATAATCTCCATCAAAAGTGATGCCGCTGCTGTACTTTGCTTTCCCTTTTAGGTATTTGCCATTTTCGTCTGATATACCAGAAAAAGAAGTTTTGTCCGGATACTGCACAGTAGCTATCCCTGTTTCCATATTCCTTATCTCTGTCAGTTTGGTCACGCCATCATCAAAATCATAGCGTTGATCACCTACAGGTTTACCGTTTTCAAATTTGCCTGTTTGGACATAATTTTTCCCGGTGATTGTCATAATGCCATTAGGTTGCCCATTGCTAAACAAGCCTTTCATCACTTGCCCCGATGCAGCAAATGTAAAAGTGCCTTCTCCGCTTGGTTCACCATTTAAGGTTTTGCCTGTATAGGTGTTGCCACTGGAATATTTTAAAGTTTCAAACCGAACATCATTTTGAACAGTACTCGGAGTTACTTGAGTGTTGTTGGATGTTTTTCTCATCCGTTCTAATTCAAGCTGCCTTTGCCTTTGTCTTTCCTCTTCCCTTCTTTTAGTTTCCTCTTGCGATTTTGCTATTTCAGCACCGTAGTCTCTGCCACTCACTAATTTAGATCCACCATTTACATAATTGCGAAAAGTGCCATATCGGGTTTGATTTTCATAGTAGTAATCTTTTGACTGTGCTATGACTTCGTTAGAACATAATAGACAAAGAAAGGGTAAAATGTATGTTTTTGATTTTTTCATATTGAATTATTTTATAACAGTTTCAGGATTCTTCATCATGTCTTATCCTGAAATAGGTTGACCATTTTTTTGTTTAAAAATGTGGTTTAAAAATACTGTTTTTCATCTGTTGTATTTCAATTTCTTTATCCACTAAACGGCGCACTTCAATTTGAGCAGGATTTTCGTTTGCCGTTTGTGGATAAAGCTGCTGTACTGATATTCATCTTTTGTTCGCTGTTCAGTTGCTTCTTTTTATAGTTCTTATACTGGTGCAACTGGTGTGTATGTGCGAACGCGGGTGTCGGCATTTCCAGCGAACAATGCCTTCTTTTATTGTTGTAGGTTGCCACCGCATGTGCCAGCATTTTCCTTGCGATGTCAATGGAGGGGATGGTTCTGATCAATCCGAATTCATACTTCAATATGCCGTTGATACGCTCTGCTACCGCATTCTCATAAGGGTCATATTTTTCTGTGGTGCTCAGTATCATTCCCCTGCTCTGTGCAAATTCGCTGTAATCAGGACAGCAATACTGGATACCTCTGTCGCTGTGATGAATGATCGTTTGACGATTGTGTTCACAGTTGTTCAACGCCATCTGCAATGCCTGTTTCACCAAGCCTGTCTTCATGTTATCATCCAGGCTGTATCCCATTACCTTTTTTGAATACAGGTCGGTAACCAATGCCACATACACGTATCTATCCTGTAGCTTTACGTAGGTGATATCATTAACAAAAACCTGCTCAGCGTGAGTGGGGATAAGGTCTTTAATCAGGTTGGGTGATTTGAAAAAGAAGTGTTTTGAATCTGTTGTGATAAAGCATCGCTTCGTCCTGGGTACCAGCAAGCGATGATGCCTGGCAAACCGGAAGAAGGCATCCCTGCCCATTTTTATATTCAGAATATCGAGATCATTTTTGATATCGAGGTACAGTTTTCTTGTTCCATACCTGGACATATCTTCCCGGATGGGTCTTATTAATTCTTTAATTTTTTCAGCTTGCATTTCTTTTCGTTGAGCGGTTTTGATTCTTTTGTAATAAGCTTGTTTGGATATCCCGAACGCTTCATACAGCCACTTTACTTTGTAAGTTTTTTCTTTTTTTGCTGTATCTCTTGTGCTAAGTGTCCGGGTAAAAACTTTTTTGAAAGTTCCTCCCCAGTTATCTTTTCAAATTCAACGATCATGTCTTGTTGAAAATCTTTTATGAACTCCAGTTCACGGATACGTTCCCTGAGTTTTTTTATCTCATCGTTTTTGCTCATACGTTTTCTTTTTTGTTCAAAGGAAGACAATTTCTGAATCCAATAAGCAATCGTACTTCTGGAAATATTATACTTTTTAGAAGCATAATTGGCAGAAATAGTGCCGTTGTTGATTTCGTCAATGACAGAGAGTTTGAAGTCAAAACTGATTTGCCTGCCATTTCTTTTTCGGCAGTTTTGTGTTTTTTGTGTGTTCATGTTGGCCAATAGTTGTTTAATTTTTGGTCAACCTATTTTAGGACGCGGCACCATTTAAAGTAGCAGGTAACGTTTTTGCGCTTGGCGTTCGTGCGGGATTTCAGGGCACAAAACTGTCAACCCAGCACTAAAGTTGATTTGAAAAACTGCACTTGAATTTAAGCACTTCACCCCGCATGACGCCAAACGCATGTTATAGGGCGTTTTTCTTCTTTGTTGTCGTTGCAACTGTCCAATCAAATTGTATTTCATTTAGTTTGTCAATTCGTTCTTGAATTAGTGTTTTTCTTTTGTGTGCTCGCCTTTGTAGTCCGACCCAAATATGCAATTCTTTGTCGTAGGATTTTGTAACTCGGCAATCGCCAAATTCCTTTTTGTATTCAGTCAATAATTCATAAAATATGTTCCACCTTGTCTCATTTGTGTCTTCTTTTGAAAGTCGTAATCCTAATGCTTCCAAAAGTTTTTCTTGTTCTTCACTTAGTTTGCTATGTCTATATCGTCTCTGCTGATTGAAAATCCACTTACCTAATTTTGGATATTCTTTATTGTCTTCTTCTATTTTGTTTATGTCTATACCGGTCGATTTCAAATGTTTTAATTTCTCGTAGTTATTCTTCCAATCAGTTGTAATGTGGCTTTTTTTGTTTCCTGTTGGCTCGGCTTCAGAACGAAGTATTGCATTAGTAAAACCTATATCTTCTAGCTTTTTCTTGTTGGCAGGTTTGGTTCCACGTTTTTTCATACTGTAAACAAACTGACCAAGTGAAAACCCGTCAACAACATAGCTTAGTGGAACATCATAATTTCCAAACTCATTTTTGTATTGTTTGAGTTTTTCAATTTTTTGATTGAATTCGTGTTCTTCTAAATCCCAAATTATTCCTACTGCTTCTAAAAGCTCTATTCGTTCTTTTGATAATATTTCTTGTTTGCGATAAACAGCTTGGTCATTTCTCCATTTTCCTAGCTTGTATTCGTCTGTGCCTTTTTTTTGCTTTGGTTCTCTATTATGTTTCTTTTTAAACTCTGAATACTTTGCTAAGTTTTCTAACCATTGGTCATCGTGTTTAACTGTTACACCCGCATTTCTAGGACCAACTTCCCAACTAAAATTTATTTCTTCTAGCTTTTTAATTCTGTATTCAGTCATACGTTGGTCGCCTTTCTTCTTGAAATGTCGCTGCATAGCAACGAAATTTGAGAGGCGATATAAAGGGTCATTTCGGTCTTTCCGTCTAGGGACATCAGAATGTCCGTTTTCTTTGAAGTATGATTTCAGTTCTTCGTAGTATCCTTCCCATATTTTGTCAAAGCGAACTTTGTGTCCGTCACCAAAGAAAAAATCAACTTCAATCAATTTTTCAAGGTGTTCTTCTGGAATTCTTTCTTCTCTATAAAGTGCTTTTTGTTTTACATACCAACCATATAATGTTGGATTTTCAAAATCTCTTGGAACTATGACCGTATTGTATTTAGCCTTGAACTCTTTGAATTTTTGAAAATTCTCTGGCCACATTGCAAAGTAGTGTTCCGTAAGTGCTATCGTCTTTGGTGCATATTCCTTTTGTTCTGTTTCGCTTTCTATTTCATTAAGGTCGTCAAGGTCAACGGAAGCGGCTTCAACTGCTGTAAACAGTTCATTTCCTTCTTCATCTGTTACCTTCGTTTTCTCTTTTTCTTCTTCGTCCTTAAAAATTCTTTTTTCGGGCAGAATTAATTCTTTATCCGTTAAGTATTTTATTAGGTCGGTGTTAAGTCGTCTTAGGTTTTTGTTGTCTTTGCCAAAAAATGAAGCGAAGTAATCTTCTATCTGTTTAATCAATTTAGTCCCTTGGAAGTTGCCTGTTACAAAGTCCATTGCTAACGAAGCTTCAATATTATTGAACAGTCCTGGTCGGGTGAGATTAGAAGAACCTAATATTATGCGATTTGCTTTCTCTCCACGAAAAATGTAGAGTTTTGGGTGATAGATTGCTCTTGTTCGCTTTGTCGGATTATAGTAGATAAAAGTGTCAATGTTTCTTTTTAATAATTCTTGTAATGCTTCTCTTGAAGTTCCCTTGTCGTCAACACCTAAGTAAAACTCTATTTTTTTATATCTCTCTTGAACAGCATCAAGTTCGTCTATAAAAACTGAAAGTCCTGATAAGGTAGTAAACGCAACAAAGCATTGAAAAGTGTCAAAGTTTTTGTCTTGAAAAGATTTATGCAAATAGTTTCCTACGGTCGTGTCGTGTTCGTCAAAAAGTCCGTGTCCGAGGAATTCAAATTTCATTGCTGTGTTGTCTTTTTAAAATGCCCTATAACGGTTCGCGGCTTTGCGTAGTGGCGGATTTCGAAGCACTAAACTGTCAACCCACCACAAAAGTTGATTTGAAAAATTGACCTTCAATTTACCACTGCACCCGCCATTACGCAAAACCGATGTTGTGTGCTGCCCTTCTGTCTTTGTCGTTTGTTTGTCAGTCATTTAGTGTCGGTTTTGTCGTGCGTTGGCTTGGTGGCTCTTTTGCAAAACTTGGCTTTAGCGTGGGCTTGGGCGGTTTTGCAAATGTGCCACCAATTTTGGGTTTCTCTAAAAAGTCAACGGATTCCATTCTTTAATAAATTTGTTTCGTTAATTAAAATCTTCTGTTCTTCAATTATATTGTCTGTTTCATATAATACACTTGCTATTTTCATTTCTTCATCATTTAAATACTGAAAACATTTGTTATTATTCCATTTACTGTGATGCTTTTTTACTGTCTCTTGCTTTTCCATAAGCGATTTAAAATTGTCAGGAATAAATGCCCTAATATTCGGTAAATATTTACGCTTAATGTTGGTGTAAATATTTAAACCGTCAAAATCCCAATCACACAAATAAAAAATTGGAAACTTTGGCTTTGGTACAAATTGAAGTTGCTTAGTGTTTTTTCCTCCTGCATACCAAAACTCAATAAAATTGTGTCTTGGCACAATTAACCTATTTTTATTTTCGCAAAGAATGATGTAGCGTGTTTCATTTTTTGGATAAAGTATAGAAAGAAATTGTTGGTCTTTGCTTTCTTCTGGAAAGGTTTCAATCTCTAAAATTTTCTTTATTGCTTCGGATAAAATACTGTCGGAATTTCTGTGTTTTGAGCTTCCAAAATACTTTGTGAGAATTGTTTGAAAAGAATGTTCATTGCTCAAAATTTCTGCTTTATCATTTTCAATCTTTATCAATGCCTCAAATTCTTGAATTGAATAATGATTCTCTAAATTCTCAATTTGAAATTTCTTGATAAATAAATCATATTTCTGAAAAAACGGAAAAATTTCATCTGTAAACAGTTCTTCAAAAGAAGTTGTTTTGCAAATTTTATTAGGACTTTCTTTTATTAGGTGATTACGCTCAAACAAATGTAGCATATACGCAACATTGTCGTATTTATTTGGTAAACATTTCTCATCAGAAATCTTTACCAAATACTTTAAAACTTTATATGGCATTTCGCTTGGAATCATTTGCTATTGTTGTGTTCTAAGCTGAAAGTTGAATCTGAAAAATGCGTTTCAATATCTTCAATCAAATTATCCTTTGAAAAACAAGCCTGTATGCCTTCGTTAAACTCAAAGAGTTTTTCATCAGCATTTTTGATAAATTCATAATAGATTTGATTACCATCTTCAAATGTTAAATCGTTCGCAGTAATTGTCATTGTGAAAATTTGATAGTCTAAGCGTTGTGCAATTTCATAAAGCATATCAAAATTTTCTCCTAACCCTGCAACTTCATCAATTGGTAGAATTCTTATTCCTTGTTCTATCCTGTCAAATGCTTCTCTTGATTTCCCTTCAACAATTGAAAGTTTAGCAATACAAAGTAAGGCTAGCATTCCGTAGTTCTGTCCTGAACTTCCGGGACTTATTTCATCGTTCGGGTCAACGATTTTTGCAGAAGCATCATAATAATTGAACGGATTGAGAATGTCATTTGCTTTTGCTTCTGTTCTTGTATTGCAATACTTTTTGAAATTCATTTCAAGCAATTCTTGAGCATTGACTTTTGTTTTCTCGCCAAACAAAGAATCTGCAAAATTTGCTTCTGAAATATCTTTATTCAAAGCGTCAATCCATTCAAGTTTGTATTCAGTAGAGAACTTCCATTCAAGCGAAACTTTATTGTGAGAAGCCAATTTGAAATTAGAAATGACTGCTTTCACTGTATCAAGATAAGTTGTTTGCTGTTGAACAATTCTTTTTAGTTCTTTTACTGTGTCGTATATTTTTCGTGCTTCTTCTTTGCTCAACTCTTTAATCTGCTGACTAAGTTTTGCAAGTTTGTCTTCAATATCAGATTTTAAAGACTTTTCAGGGTCTTCTTTATTTGTGATAATTTCGGGGGGAATAAGTTCCCAAATTAAAGTGTTTAAATCGTGATTGTGATTTTTTAAAATCGGATTTCCTTTTAATTCTTCTGAAAACGAAGTCAATGTTTCTGAATACTTGCTTTCATAAATTGATTTTGTGCTAGTTTCATTTGCACTCACTACTTTAAGAACTTCCTCTGTAATGGTTTCTAAAAATTTATCAGGGTTAAACTCTATATTAAAATGTTGTTTGTAATCTTTTGCTTTATTTTCAGCTTGTTGGCGTAAATATGGAATTGCAGTTTTATTCGCCTCAACATCTGAAACCTTTTGTCCTTTTAGTTCTCTTAAATCGCTGTATTTTTCCGTTAATCTTTGGGTGTCATTTTCAGATTTGTATTTTGATTTAAGTCTTTGAACTTTATCTTCTTGATTTTTGAATGGATTTTGAATTGTTTCATTTCCACTCTTGAATGGTAAATCAATACTGACTTTCCAAGAAAATGTTTTGGCTTCATTGGCAGTCTTTTCAATCGTTAATCGTTTACGATTGCGAATACATTCTGAAAATTTGGTTCTAATTTCTCTTACAGAAAAAAGAGCATTTCTTTGAATAGTGTCATTAGTTGTTTTCTTTTCTTTGCTTGTTGCCTGTAAATTTAATTGTGCGGAATATTTTTTTAATGCAGTCGCATACTGTGTCTTAATTTTTTGTTCTTGCGAAAGCGTTTGTTCTTGCTCATAAAGTTCAATCTGTTCATCAAGTTGCTCTTTTGTGATTCTTAAATTGGTATCTTCTTCAAAGTTTTGAATATCTGTTCGGTTTAAATAGGCATTTAGATGCTCTTCTGAATATGAAAATTCATTTGAAAAAAGTTTTTCAAGTTTCTCAATCGTCTTTAATTCTTGATTTAACTTATTAATTTCTTCTTGATAGCGCGAACCGATTCTTTCAATTTCTGCCTTTAGTTTCTTCGGATTTCCGAAAATGTAATCTTTTCTTTTTTGAACGTGATAGTGTAAGCCCGAAAGGTTTATCACAAAAGTATTTTCTGTTTCCTTAACTTCTTTTTTAAGTGCTTCAATAAATTCTTTTGGCGAAGGAATGTAATGTTCCTTTTCGTCAAACTTTGTTGGCTTGGTTGCAAAATGAAACAAAACAGACTCCTGCAATTCGCTTAATTTCATTTCTTCTTTAACCGCCCAACCTGCAAAAGAATTACTGTCTTGTGAATTGATGATGTCTTTTAACTTTTGTAAATCATCAATTTCTATCTTGATTTGGGGTTTTCGTTGAGAGTAAAACTCAATTGCCGACTTAAACGAATTTGAATATTTTGATTCTTCGTATTCTTTTTTCAAATTATGAGCAATTAGAACTTTGTTAAGTTCCTCCAACTTCGCTTTTTGAAGTAATGCCTTTTGTTGCAAATCAAAAGCCTTTTTTATTTCTTCGCTCGTTCTGTATCGGTTTATTAGCGTTTCAGCGGATTCAATATTTCTTTTCTTAACCTCTAACTCTTTGTAAGGTTTTTCAAGTTCTCCAAGTAGCTTTTCAAGTGTGTCTAACTGTCTTTGAATATCTTCATTCGCAGATTTAGCAGTTTTGTATTTCTTTTTTTCCTCACCAAAATGTTTTAAAAGTTTTGCTATTTCATTTTTTACAGCTTCAAATTCTATTTCGTTTTTTCTTTCACTAACAACTATTAATTCAAGTTCAGTTTCAAAACACTGTTCAATTGCATCTTTTAACTGTTTTTCTCTTTGTTTGTATTGCTGATGAAAATGAGATGCTTCTTTAGTCAATCTTTCCTCGTATGCTTCAATTTTTGCCTTTTTTAAGATCAATAAATCATTTAAGATATTTCGTTTTTTTGATAAAGCATTTTGGGTTTCCCATTCTTCTTTATATCTGCGGTGGTCATCTTCAATAGCTTTGGATTGTTCCTTGAATTTCTTTGCAACAACATCATCTTCCGTAAACAAAAATCTTTTGAATGCATTTCCTTCTGTTGCTACCTCTTTTCCTCTTGAAAGCGTTTGTAATGAATGAGCATATTGTTTCTGTAAATTTTCATCTTCACTTAAATCAAGGTGCAGTATTTTGTTTTCCTTTAAAAGTTTGTGATATGCTGATGTTTTATGAAAAAAGGTAGTTAGATAAATTTGCTGTTTGTCAAATTTTCTTTGAAAATTTTCTGGTGTTAAAAGTTCCTCGTTTTCATAAAAATCTTTGTAGCGAATAATTTTATCAAGAGGCTTGAACTTAAGATTCTTTTCTGCATCAAGTCCCATTTGACCTTGGATAATGAACGGATATAATTGTTTCGGGGAACGTTTAATCATTACACCTATCACTATGAATTTACCTTTTTGCACTTCTATATTCATAAAAGCGTAAGCAGAATTTAGTTTCTTTAAAGGTAATTCATTGTATTCTCTCGGGTCGTTTGACGAGGTTGCAGATTTATAGAATTTACCTGCGGTTAAAATTAATTGAGGAATATCGGCAGCAACCAAAGACTTACCTGTTCCACTTTGCCCTGTAAAATCTGTTCGTAACGGATGAACCAACAAGTCAGTATTGTTGTGTCTTGTAATACCAACTGTAGATATTGAATATATTCTCGGATATTTTTTGCCTGTAAAACTCATTCTTATTTACTACTCATTTGTTGTTTTTATTTCATCAATGTTATTGATTGCATCAGCGTATATTAACCCAATTCTCTCAAAAGCTGGCAACAACTCAAATTGTTCGCTATCTTCTTCTGAGATTTGAATCCAACCTAACTTTTCCAACTCTCTTAAACTGTCGTTCACCCACTTTAAAAGTGTTGTTTGTGTTGTTGACGTTTCTTCTTTTACAGCACCTAAAAACAACCTATGAATGTGTGGTTTCATTTTTGGATGGTTGTTTAAGACTTCAATGAGTTCCTGTCTTGAAAGTGATGTTGAAAATCTTTTTTCAACCCGATGTAGCGTGTAAAGAAAGATTGCAAACAAAGTGAATTTTGATTTTAAACTTTCTTTACTCAACTTGCTTTTTACTTCGTCAAAGTATTCGAGATAATAGAATTTGCCATTTATACTTTGATAGTAAGAAAGTTTAGCTTGATACATTCTCTCGTAGAAAGAATACAATTCCGAAAAATTGTCTTCAATGAATTGGAAAACTCTTGTTTGTGACTTATAGTTTTGTATATGCACACCTAAACGCAACTGTTGGTCTGCATTTGCAAAGCGGTCTAGGCTATTATATTTTAGTTCAAGGACTGTTTCTTTATCTTGATGTTCCATATTGCATTATTGGGATTATTACCACTAAGTGAATATTCTCTTGTGGTTTCAATTTTATATTTTTCTTGTCTTAATTTTTTGAGAATATGCTCTGTTCCTTTTATCGCAAGTTCAATATCTTCTTCTTTTGTCAGCATTTCCATATAAAAGCTAGAAAAATCAATTTCGTCAGAACTGGCTAACTGGTCTTTCAAATTATTTAACCAACCTTCAATTTTCCGTGCTTGTTCTTGACGCTTTCTACTCTTGTTAGCTGCCGCTTCAATATTTTTCAGATTACGATTAACTGTTTCTGTTTTTTGGTTTTTAGAAACACTAAAACTCTCATAAAATTCAGGGAATAAGAATTTTTCAGGTGTGTCTTTGATAAATGAAAGTGGCTGCACAAAGTCAGGTAACTTAATTTCTACCGCATAGAATAGAGAATCTTCGTTGTCTGTTCTGTTGGATTTACTTTCTGTTTCGGCTTCTTCTAACACTTGATAAAAAAATGTTTCAAGTTTTCTGTCAAATGCTTTCTTACCAACAATATCAAACAAACTTCTTACAATGTTTTTGATTTTCGTAATGTTGTCGCCTGTTTGTTCAAGTTTATATTTGTAATGTTCAAGCGTTTCGTTTAGGTTTCTTTTTATGTCAATGAAATCAAAGCTGTCAAGTTTATTTAGTGGTGTTTCTGCAAGTATGTCTGTAATTGCGTCTAAGCCGTTAAATGATTTTGTAAGTTTCCTTCTGTCTTCAATTACAATATCCATTTGTTCTTGACAATAATCAAGTAATTCTTCGTAGGGCATTGTTTTGAATTTTTCATTCAATTTGTTCTTGAGTTCCGAAATTTGAAAATCCATAGCAATAGTTTGGTTTGCAATTTCTGGTTTCAATACTTTTAGAAATTGTGTTTGATACCAAACTTTTAAATCTTCAATATTTTTAGACTTCAATTCAAGCGTAGTTTTTACATCGTCTAAAATTTTCTCAATAATTGAAGGATTTAGTAAGGGTTGTATTTTTTCGAAAAACAAATTACAAAGCTGTAGTGAATAGTCTGTGAGAACTATTCGTTTTTCTCTGTTCCTGTCAAGAAATTGTTGTCTTAATAAAGTTTGAAATCGTTCTTCAACTTTTTGGCGTTGCTCTCTTTCTGTTTCAGTGTCTTCTTTGTGAAGTTTTCTAATTAGCTCTCTTATTTCAGCTTCACTATATGATAGTTTTTCAGCGTTTTTATGCGTTTCTGTGAAAAGAGAAAACAAGACCTTAGCATATGTTCTATTCGGAACGATATACTCAAATCTTTCTGCAAAGATTTCTAATATTTTGTCTTGGTTTTCCATATTCCACAAAGTTAAAATCTATGCTTGTTAAAGTGTCGATTGTTGAAATATTTGTCAGGGTGGTAGGTGGGTTTGGGTGAGTTGGGGCAAAAGCAAATGTGGTGCACTGCGTTGGCTTGTGCGGTTGATTGCACCTCTTTTGATTTTGCCGAAGCGTTGGCTTGTCTATTCATTTTCTGTCTGTTTTCTGTCGGTCGTGTCGTCTTTTAGGGTTGCACACAACGGTTTGGGTATTGCCGAAGGCGGGGAAATCGAAGCACAGAAGCTGAAATTTGCACCGCAGTTAGCAAAACCATTTTTTTGTTTGCTAATTTACATTTTTAAAAGCAAATAAAAAATGGTTTTTGCGGAATAGAAGTACAAAAGTTGAAGTTTGGACTTTCAGCCCCGCTTTTGGCAATACCTTGTTGTGTGCAGGTATTATTTTTTCGGTTGTTTGCTCAATATCAAATATCCTAAAACTCCTGCGATAATTGAGGCAAAGAAAATTCCAATTTTTGCTTGTGTAATATGTTCT
>CAZBBO010000007.1:0-129438 GCA_964490345.1 uncultured Ferruginibacter sp. | reverse complement strand
TACCAGGGTATCTAATCCTGTTTGATCCCCACGCTTTCGTGCCTCAGTGTCAATATTCCCGTAGTAAGCTGCCTTCGCAATTGGTGTTCTATGTCATATCTAAGCATTTCACCGCTACATGACATATTCCGCTTACCTCCAGAATATTCAAGACAGATAGTATCAATGGCAGTTTCCGGGTTAAGCCCGGAGATTTCACCACTGACTTAACTGCCCACCTACGCACCCTTTAAACCCAGTGAATCCGGATAACGCTTGCACCCTCCGTATTACCGCGGCTGCTGGCACGGAGTTAGCCGGTGCTTATTCCTCTGGTACCGTCAAGTGGCCAAGAATGGCCTTTTTTCGTCCCAGATAAAAGAAGTTTACAATCCAGAGGACCTTCATCCTTCACGCGGCATGGCTGGTTCAGACTTGCGTCCATTGACCAATATTCCTTACTGCTGCCTCCCGTAGGAGTCGGGCCCGTGTCTCAGTGCCCGTGTGACTGGTCGTGCTCTCACACCAGTTACTGATCGTAGGCTTGGTAAGCCGTTACCTTACCAACTACCTAATCAGGCGCACGCCCATCATAAAACCGCCGGAGCTATAATAACAAAACGATGCCGTTTCGTTATCTTACGGTGTATTAATCCTCCTTTCGGAGGGCTATTCACCAGTTTTAGGGAAGTTGCGTACGTGTTCCTCACCCGTTTGCCGGTCGCCATCAGGTATTGCTACCCATGCTGCCCCTCGACTTGCATGTATTAAGCCTGCCGCTAGCGTTCATCCTGAGCCAGGATCAAACTCTCCATTGTAAATGAGTTATGATCTGACTATAATTTCATCGGAAATTAACGTCAAATTCTAAAATTTGCGCTAACCTTACTTGTTTAAAAAATTCCCAGCGCTAAAAGCGCTAAGAACGCTGCTATTTCCAAACTTTCAAAGATCTTCTGAAGTTTCCTTCATATCCATTTTTTCAAATGGAGTGCAAAGGTAAAACTTATTATTTAATTACCCAAATGTTTCTTTAAATTTCTAAAACTTTTTTGAGTGACTATTTCTCCTTCTTGCTTTCAAAAAGACCCGTTTTTAAAAACGGAGTGCAAAAGTAAAGGGCTATTATTCTCCTACCAAATAAAGTTTAATTCTAATTCCCTTTTTGGTAAGTAAAACAATGATTTTGTTAAGAACTAACCACCTTTTTTCAAAAGCGGAGGGCAAAGATAGGTGGCTTTGGTTTACCCACAAACTTTTTTTAAGAAATTTAGTTAAAGCACGGTGAAAATACCTGAAGAAGGGAATGTAACACTAGATAGATATAATCCTTGTCCTGGTACTGAGAAATCAGCCGAGGCCTGCTTCTGTGTGTGTAATAAATATTCAAATTCATCTAAACTAATCTTCCCTGTGCCCACCCTAAGCATGGTGGCAACCAAGCCTCGCACCATCCCACGTAAAAAACGATTTCCAGTTACACAATAAGAAAACCCGTCGGTTGTTTTCTTCCATTCACTTTCATAAATCGTACACTCAAAATTATTTACCTGGGCATGCTTTTTTGAAAATGCTTCAAATTGCTTTAGACCCTTCACCAGCAAGGCTGCCCGTTGCATAACTTCAACATCCAAACGGTAAGGGAAATAAAAAGCAAGTCCTTCTAAAAATGGGTTTTTAAAACTATAGATCCGATATTCATAACTACGCGAAAGTGCATCAAACCGACAATGAGCCTTTTGTTCAACCTGATAAATACCTTTAATTACAATATCTGTAGGCAATATCGCATTTAGATGATAAGGGGCCTGTTCCAGATTAGAAAGAAGCGTTTCACAATCAAAATGAAAATAATTTTGCAAAGCATTTACTCCGGCATCTGTTCTAGATGACCCGGTAAGCGAAAAGTCTGCTTTGAAAAAAACTTTTAGCGCCCGCATCACTTCTCCTTGAATAGTAGGTGCGTTTTGTTGAATCTGAAAACCAGAATAGGCTCCTCCTTTATATGCTAATTCTATGAAATACCGCTGTGCCATTTTATTTCTTCTGAATCATTGCATCAAAGCGATTGCGAAAATATTCGTCAGAAAGCAAATCTTTAAGCTCTGGGAACTTCTCAGGATCGGAAACATAGGGGTATGCTGCATCTAAGAAGCTATATCGCCCCTGATTATTTAAAAAAAGTACTGCCAAATTTCGTAATTGAACTGAACTAAAGCAATGGTTCTTAAATACCTTCATTGCATCACTTATCATATCAAAATCACTTGTGCGCGATGCCATTTTTTTTCTCAATTTTAAAAACCCTTTTTGATCTGCAATATCTTTACATGGATTACTTCTAACCAGAGCAGCCTGCTTGGGTTTAGATTCTATTCTTGTTGTACTTGAGTCTATAGCTAATTCAACCGGCCGGCTATTTTGCATTTCCTTTTTGTTCTCTTTAATCTTCACTGTGTTTGGTATTTGATTTCCCTCAAAAAGAACAGCTATAGTATCAGCCCCATCTTTATAAATCATTTCAGCGCCTGACTTTAGAATCAGTTTAGGCCTTTCAATTACAATTGTGGAAGAAGAAGGACCCTTCTGAGTTCGTTCAATTACCTCATTAGGCTTAGGAGCCGGTGTTACCACCAGATTGGCCTCTTTAGTTTTCTCAGTAATTTGCTGCTTGGATAAGTCGGGAGTATTTACCACCTGGGATAAGGTACGGCTAAAGTCATCATCATTTGATTGAACAATAGGCACCTTTGGAGTCTCCGGTTTTGTATTAACCGCCATATTCAACTCCATCGTTTGCAAATTATACAAGCCCCACCCTTTATCATTAAAGTATTTTATCAAATACCCTTCATCTTTTCCATTTACAATAAATTGAAAAGATTGTTCAGGAAATTCATTTTTAGGAAACCCTAACTGAAGGCTGTATTGCCCGTTTACCAAGCGTGGTATGATAAGATATCCTGCTGTAGAACTGCTATATAAGTTATTATCCAGCTTGATATAGAACGGTTGCCTATTATCGGTTTGAAAATATACAAAGTGCTGCTGGGTTTTTGCCGTATTGCCCAAAAACAAAAACAGGATTACAATCGCTACTCTTTGCAGAAATTCCATGATACAAATGTATGGTTTATATGGAGTGGCAGGAGATAAATAACGATGAACTTTTAAATTTTAAATAAAGAAAAATTAATTTAATCAAAATGGGGTCCCCAAAATGTAATTACTACAGTAAAGTTTTCCTGTTTCCATAAATCAGCATTCTTTTAACAATTAGCCCACTATTTTTACAGTCCATTTATTATAAACATGAAGAAAATCTACATCTTTTTGGTCTTACTGACAGGCCCAATTATTTGTTCTGCCCAATTTTTTAATAACGATTCAAAGGACACCAGTTGGAAGACGAAATTCCGCGGCTCCGAACCTATCGTAAACAACTTAGTGCATACAAAGCTGGAAGTTAGTTTTGATTTTAATAAATCCTATTTATTCGGAAAGGAATGGGTTACTTTAACTCCACACTTTTACCCTACAGATTCTTTACGTATGGATGCTAAAGGAATGGAAATTAAAGAGGTCTCCCTGGTAACTGCTTCTTCCCGTAAACCATTGAAATATTCTTATGATAACAATAGTTTAAATATCCGATTAGACAGGACCTATACAAAAGGAGAAAAATACACGGTTTATTTCGATTATATCAGCAAACCAAATGAACTTAAAACAGAAGGAAGTCTTGCTATAACAGATTCGAAAGGATTGTATTTTATTAATCCAACCGGAGAAGATAAAGATTTACCAACTCAAATTTGGACGCAAGGAGAAACTGAATCGAACAGTGTTTGGTTTGTTACTATTGATAAACCTAACCAAAAGACAACTGAAGAAATCTCCATGACGGTTCCTGATAAATATGTGACCCTGAGTAATGGGAAACTTATTTCACAAAAGAAAAATCCGGATGGCACACGAACGGATTCATGGAAAATGACATTGCCTCATGCTCCATATCTATTTTTCATGGGAGTAGGTGAATATTCAATAATTAAAGATGACTATAAGGGTAAAGAAGTAAGTTATTATGTAGAAAAGGAATACGCTCCTTATGCTCGCGGAATTTTTGGACATACACCTGAAATGATGAAGTTTTTTGAAGAAAAACTTAATGTTCCTTTTGTATGGGATAAATATGCACAAATTGTAGGTAGAAATTATGTGAGTGGGGCGATGGAAAACACTACTGCTACCCTTCATCAAGAATCTGCCTACCAAAACAACCGTGAACTAGTGGATGGTAATATTTGGGAAGGAACCATTGCACACGAACTCTTTCATCATTGGTTTGGAGATTTAGTAACTGCCGAAAGCTGGGGACAACTTACCGTAAACGAAAGCTTTGCAAATTATAGTGAATACCTGTGGGATGAATACAAATACGGCAAAGATGCTGCAGATGAAAACCAATGGAATGAAATGCAAGGATACTTAGGGAGTGGTAGTGCTAAGAAAGATCTTGTAAGATATTATTATAGAGATAAAGAGGACATGTTTGACGCTGTGAGTTACGGGAAGGGCGGAAGAATTCTTCATATGTTACGCAATTATGTGGGAGATGAAGCCTTTTTTGCTGCCTTAAATAAATACCTAAACGACAATAAATTTAAAACGGGGGAAGCAGATCAATTACGCCTTGCTTTTGAAGCAGTAACAGGAAAAGATATGAACTGGTTTTGGAATCAATGGTATTACGGCAATGGACACCCTAAGCTGACCATTGATTATAATTATGATGACGCCAACGGTAAGGCTTATGTAATTGTACAACAAAACCAGACAAATAGAAGTTATTTTACATTGCCGATATTGGTTGACGTGTATAATGGGGCAGTAAAAAATCGCTATCACGTAACCATAGATAGAAGAATTGACACGCTGGTATTCGATTATACCACACGCCCTACTTTTATCAACTTTGATGCAGAAAGGATTTTATTGGCAGAAAAGACAGATAATAAAAGTGAGGCAAACTATATTGAACAATGGAAGTATGGTGGAAACTATATCGCACGCAGAGAAGCAATAGATTACTTTGCAAAATCTGTAATGCCTGAAATTGCCAATGGGCTGAAGGATAAATATCCGGGAATCAGAAGACATACACTACAAAAAATTGAGAATACACCATATAAAGATGATACAACGGTATTGGAGATAATTGAAGATATTGCCAGCAAAGACCATGATCCAAAGACACGGGCCGCTGCTATTAATTATTTAACAAAGAATGGTGATGTAAAAAAATATCTTTTAATTTTTGAAAACAATATTAACGATTCATCATATAGCATTTCAGGCGCTGCTTTAAATGGCATAGCTAAAGCAAATCCTGCAGAGGCCTATATCTGGGCAAAGAAATTAAGCTCTGATGCACGCGGAGCTCTTGGTAGAGCAGTTTTTAAAATAATAGTATCGCAAGGCAATGAGGGTGATTTTGACTTAATTTCTAAATCTGTTAAAAGCACTTCCTTGTCGTATGATCTTTTTGAAGTTATAAATGACTACACACAATTCTTAGCCAGGATAAATGATAAAGATTTAATTAAGAAGGGAATTGACGATGTAATATCATTACGGAAGAAGATTCCCATATTTTATCACAAACTAATTGATCCTGCATTCAAGGAAGCGCTGGGAGGATTAGGGAAACAAAAAGGTAAGGATATAGAGGAATATATTGAGCAGCAGTTTAAGTAAGAAAAACAAGAGGGGGGGGTATAAAGATACATTATCAAAATAAAGAGTGAGAGATATTTAATAGGCGGCTGTTTCCTCAAATATTTGAATGGGCTAGAGGTGTTTCGAAAAGCGTGGGGTAGTTGTTTTTCATAATCATATTAAAACTCATGGCACTCAAATAATTAAATTTCACCACCACGATTATCCATTTAAGTTCCAAAAAGTACTAAAATGAGGTATTGCAGAGGATTTACACTATAGATAAATTTGATGTTCATTTGATCTATACGCCTATGTTTAAAGGAATGAACATCGAAAAATTCAATAAATATTTCAACAATGATGACGATTGCAAAAACTATTTATATCAGATAAAATGGAAAAATGGATATGTATGCAAAAAATGTGGTGGGAAAAGACATGGCAAAGGACACTCTTCATTCGATACCCGTTGTTTTAGATGTCATCACATTGAATCTGTGACTGCAAATACATTATTTCATAAAATTAAATTTCCGTTATTAAAAGCTTTTGGTATTGTCTTTAGATTCGCGATCTCAAAAAATGGAGTTTCTTCAATCGAAATTTCAAAGACATTTCAGATTAACCAAAAAACAGCTTGGCTATTTCTACATAAAATAAGAATAGCTGTGGGTTTTAACGAGATAGAGACAAGGAAGAAAGGAATAAAAGAAGAGCACACTTTTATAGATAGTGTAATATTATCTCAGAAAGGTAGTGCAAAAAATGGTCTCCAAAGAATCTATATAGAGTCTATTAAACTGACAAAATATAATAATCAACGCAATCCCCCAGGCATGATGTTATATAAAATTCGAAATGATAAAAAGAAATACAATTGTCTTTTGGAAAGAGGCAGATTCATTTGCCAGGGGAAAGACATCCGATTATGGAATTTCAAATCATGGTTAATTGGAACACACCACCATTGTTCAAAAGAATTCTTACAAGCTTATCTAGATGAATTTCTTTTTAAAATTAATTTTGGAAAGAACAAAGAATGCTTTTGGCATAACATAATTCAAAGAATGGTTTCATCCCAAACCAATTCTCATCAAGGGAAAGGAACTAAACTGGATAATCGCAGGTATCCAGTATCCTCCAAGAAGGCAAATACTTTGGAATAAGTTGAAATAGTCAAGCCTTAATCTGATATTTGGGATTAATTACTATCAATTAAAAATAACCATAGCCGGCAACCTTACCAACCACCACTTGCACCACCTCCTCCAAAACTCCCCCCTCCAAATCCACCAAATCCACCACCACCTCCTCCCCCTCCACCTCCCCAATTCCCGGGAAAAATTGTTGGGCCACCAAAACCACGATATCCCCTACGACTCATATATTGCCCCCCTCCGCCGCCGCCAGTAGGAGGTGAAATAAATATCAAGAATATAATAACCGCAATTATCATAAGAACCACAAGAATTCCTCTCCCTCCCTTTGATTCATTTGCCTTATTTCGAGGAACTTGATACTCTCCTTTAACGGCTTTAATAATCGCATTGGTTCCTGCATCAATTCCACGGTAATAATCATCTCCGCGAAAATTAGGAACAATCACTTCATCAATTATATAGGATGCTGTAGCATCAGGCAGAGCTCCTTCCAATCCATAACCAGTAGCTATATGTAATTTGCGATCTTCTTTTGCTATTAAAAGGATTACGCCATTATTAAACAGCTTGCCCCCTACTCCCCACTTCCGCCCTAATTCCAAAGTATAGTCAGCTATATCTATACTGCCTGTAGTTTTTACAATTACTACTGCCAGTTGGGTTGAGGTACTATCATCCAAGGCTACCAGCTTTTGCTCTAAAGCGGCAACTTGATCTGAAGTAAGGGTTTGGGTATAATCATTAACAAGTTTAGGAGGATTAGGTGCAGGAGGGATTTCCTGACCTATAGTAACTTTTGCAAGAAATACAATGCACAGAAAAGAAAATATCGTAAGTCTTTTAAACATATTTACTTACCGAACACAATTTCGTCGGGTAATTCGTTTTTATCTTCAGATGGATTATAAGGAAATTTCTCTTTTAAGGTATTTCCAATTTCAACTACACATTGTTCTATTCCGGAAGCAAGGCTTCTCTCTTTAAAATAATTCAGCATCATGCTTATTTTACGCTTCCAGTATTCTTCTCCAACTAAACTATTGATGCCTTCATCACCAAAGAGTGCCACTTCCTTATGTTTATATGCTACGTAAACCAACACTGCGTTTCTATGTTCAGTCTCCTCCATTTTTAACCTGTAAAAGATTCTGGCTGCTCTTTCTAGTGGACTCATTAGAGGATTTTTAGGTTCTATAAACACCCTAATCTCACCACAAGTTTGCAACTCACTATTGCGTATAGCTGAAATTATACGCTGATTTTCTTCTTGCGTAAGAAATTTTTTTTCTGATTTATAAAACGGGAATAATTTCACAACTCAAAATTTTATCTCAATACTTTTATCCGTACCCAAATCAGCAGTAAACCCTTTTCTTTCAGGAAAACCTAAAATTCCTGAAAGAATTTTGGTTGGAAAACTACGCACTGCACTATTATAATCTTGCACAGCTTCATTAAAGTCCTTTCTTGCTACTTTGATCCGCCGTTCGGTTCCCTCAAGTTGAACTTGTAAATCCTTAAAAGCACGTGTTCCCTTTATTTCGGGATACCGTTCCACGTTAATTAATAACTTATTGAATGTTAAAGCTAATTCATCCTGTGCTTGTGATTGAGCCTCTAAAGCGGCAGCACTTACCCGAGATGTCTGAACTTGCATTGCCTTGGCACGAGCCTGCGTAACTTGTTCCAAAATTCCTTTTTCAAATTCTGCTCCTCCCCTTACTGTATTTACAACTTGAGGAATCAAATCTAATCTTCGCTGATAATTATTCTGCACTTCATTCCATTGAAATGATATGTGTTCATCTTTTTTCACCAAACCATTATAGGTCATTATCACCCATACTGTCAGTATAACTATAACAATAAGGGCAATAACACTATTAGATTTTTTACCTAACATGAAACACTTAGAATTTTACTTCAGGAGCTTTTTCAGCTCCTTCATCTGCCTTAAATCCATCTTTAACATGAAATCCAAACATTCCACTAAATATATTCATAGGGAATCTTCTAACCATTGTATTATATCCCTGAATCGTTTCATTAAACGTACGTCGGGAGTTTTTAATATTGTTCTCAATGGATTCAAGCTGGCTTTGTAGTTTCATAAACCCTTCTGTTGCTTTTAGTTCAGGATAAGCTTCTACTGTTGCAAGCAAACGACTTAACGCTCCAGATAATTGTCCTTGTGCCTGTTGAAACTTTTCAATGTTTTCAGGCGTAAGTTGATCTGCGGTAAAGTTAATTTTAGTAGCATTGGCTCTTGCCTCTACAACAGCGGTGAGTGTTGATTGTTCGAAATTAGCAGCCCCTTTTACAGTATTAACCAAATTGTTTACTAAATCCGCACGATTCTGATACTCTGTTTGTACATTATTCCACGCCTTCTTAACTACTTCATCTTGCTTTACCAATCCATTATATCCATTACAACCTAAAAAGCCCAATATAAAAACAACAGCTATAACAACCATTACGGTTACTCGTTTCATATAATTCGTTTTATTTATTTTTAAAATTAAACTTTTCGATTGAAATAAAACAATAATCCATTCCTAAATTTTATCAAAAACCATTGATAGAGTTTTCACACGGATAGGTCATTTCAATCTCTTATAACTGAAATTTCAAAACAATAATTGGCAGCAAAAATTCGGTCTTTTCGTAAAAAATGAAAACCATTAATCAGTAAAAGGGTTCAAAATATTATTAAGCTAATTCAAGAAATACTTGGTTATTACCTAATTGCAGCTATCCCGGGTAGTTCTTTACCTTCAAAATATTCAAGAAGAGCTCCGCCGCCTGTAGAAACATAACTAACTTTATTTGATAAGTGAAATTTATTAATGGCAGCCACACTATCACCTCCACCAATTAGTGAAAAGGCACCTTTTCCTGTTGCCTCCGCAACTGCTTCAGCAATTGACTTTGTGCCATTTTGAAATTTTTCCATTTCAAACACTCCCATGGGCCCATTCCACAACAGTGTCCGGCTATTATCAATAACTTTCTTAAACAATTGAATTGATTTGGAGCCAATATCAAGCCCCATCCATCCTGATGGTATATTATTTGAATCAGCCAGTTTGGTTTCTGCATTAGCATCAAACTTATCAGCAATAACAGAATCAATTGGTAAATGAACCTGAACTCCTAGGGCCTTTGCATGTCTCAAGATTTCTTTTGCTGCATCTATCCTATCGTCTTCACACAAAGAATTACCTATACTTCCTCCCATAGCCTTAAAAAAAGTATAAGACATACCTCCGCCAATAATGATATGATTGGCTCGCTTAAGAAGATTTTCAATTATCAGTATTTTATCAGACACCTTTGCCCCACCAATGATTGCAGTAAACGGTGCTTCTGCATTATGCAATATCTTTTCTGCACTTCTTACCTCACCCTCCATTAATAAGCCAAACATTCTTTTTTCTTTTGGAAAGAAATCAGCAATAATAGCTGTGGATGCGTGTGCACGGTGTGCTGTACCAAATGCATCATTTACATATACTGTTCCCAGTCGGCTTAAGCGTTCAGCAAAGGCTTTATCTCCCTTCTCTTCTTCTTTATGAAAGCGAAGATTCTCCAATAATAAAACTTCACCCGGTTGAAGTGTAGCTGCTAATTGTTTAGCCTCTTCCCCAACAGCATCAGGGGCAAATTTTACCTCCACGCCCAACAACTGTTGCAGCCGAATTATAAGATGTTTAAGTGAATATTTTTCAACAGGGCCTTCCTTGGGTCTGCCCAAATGGCTCATTAAAATAACACTACCTCCATCCTGCAATACTTTCTTAAGTGTTGGAATTGTAGCACGGATACGGGTATCATCGGTAATTTCAAATCGTTCATTTAGCGGAACATTAAAATCAACCCGCACAACGGCTTTCTCTCCTTTAAAGTTGTGGTTTGAAAAAGTACCCATAAATTATTTTTAAATTTTCGCAAAGGTAATGAGCTTAAAAGCTCTTTCAAAAAGATTCATACTAAGTAATAAAAGAAAAAGCTGCCTTCTTAAGACAGCTTTTAATTATTATATCGAAATTATTGTCCTTCTAAATAAGTATTACTTCGAAATAAGTGTAGCAAAATATTTTACGGTACGAACTAATTGGCTCACGTAGCTCATTTCATTATCATACCAACTTACTGTTTTTACTATTTGTGCATCACCAACAGAAGAAACTTTAGTTTGTGTAGAATCAAACAGTGACCCAAAGGTCATTCCAATAATATCTGAACTTACAATTTGATCTTCATTATATCCAAAGCTTTCGTTGCTGGCTGCTTTCATAGTGTCATTAATTTCATCAGCGGTTACTTTCTTTCCGAGGATGGTATAAAGCTCTGTAACCGAACCGGTAATTACCGGCACACGCTGAGCAGAGCCATCCAGTTTCCCTTTTAAATTTGGCAATACCAATCCAATGGCTTTTGCAGCTCCTGTGCTATTGGGTACAATGTTAGCGGCTGCGGCTCTTGCACGGCGCAAATCTCCTTTTGGATGGGGAGCATCCAAGGTGTTTTGATCATTGGTATAAGCATGAATTGTTGACATCAATCCTGATTGAATACCAAATTTCTCGTCAAGAACCTGAGCCATAGGCGCAAGGCAGTTGGTGGTACAACTTGCACATGAAATAATAGTTTCGCTGCCATCCAAAATATTATGATTTACATTAAACACAATTGTTTTTAAGTCGCCGGTTGCAGGAGCTGAGATCACTACTCGCTTTGCACCCGCTTTTAGGTGAGCTGATGCTTTATCCTTATCAGTAAAGAAACCAGTACATTCCAAAACAACATCAACATCATGCTTTGCCCAAGGGATTTGGGTGGGATCTTTTTGTGCATAGATATGTATTGGCTCTCCATTTACTAAAAGTGAATTTTCAGTATGTTTTACATCCTGATTAAAACGACCTTGTGCACTATCATATTTCATTAAATGAGCAAGCACCGCAGGACTGGTAAGATCGTTAACAGCCACAACCTTGACACCCTCCATATTATAAATTTGACGAAAAACTAATCGGCCGATTCGACCAAAGCCATTTATGGCCACTTTAACTGTACTCATGATTATATAATTTTAGCGTTGCAAAATTAGGAAGTTTTTCGGTATGCTTCGTTTTACCTATAAATAAAGGCTTTAATGTAATGTATGTATCCATTAATTTAACAGAACCATAAACCAAATTAACAATCTACATTAACCAATAAAAAAACCTTCCAAACAGAAGGTTAGTTTCGTACCACGTACGGGATTCGAACCCGTGATTCCTCCGTGAAAGGGAGGCGTCTTAACCCCTTGACCAACGCGGCATATTATTAGGGTCGGCAAAGATAGCGTGATACCGCCTTGTAACCAAACTTTTTTAATGGTTTTACTCAACCTTGCCGTTGCGCTGCTTTATGTAGCTTAGCAATATGAATGATACAATAAATACCGTTATGGTTAATGCCCGCAATGCATTTAATTCTTACAGGTTTTTCTCCGGAAAAGAAAAGAAAGATATAATCTTCAAAATTGCCAAAATATTGGAAAATAATAAAGAAAATTTAGTGGCCCTTGCAATGAAAGAAACTTTCTTACCTAAGAAAAGGCTAGAAGGTGAATTAAGTAGAACTGTTTTCCAATTACGTAGTTATGCCGAAGCGGCTGAAAGTGGGCACCACTTAGGTTTAAGAATAGATTTTAGCGACAATAAAGTACAAGATACCCGCAAAATGATGATTCCTATAGGCCCGATTGTAGTTTTTGGCTCAGCCAACTTCCCCTTTGCCTATTCAACTGCAGGAGGAGATACCGCATGCGCATTGGCCGCCGGATGTTCGGTAGTGGTTAAGGCGCACCCCGGGCACCCATTAACGGGTCTAGCTGTTGCAAATTGCATCCAGGAAGCTTTGCCTGCCAAGATCAAAAATATTTTTCAATATATAAGCAACGCTGATAATGCTGTTTCAGAGGAATTAGTAAAACACCCTGCTACAGCTGCTGTAGCTTTTACAGGTTCTCTTGTTGCAGGGCGACTCTTTTATAATTGGGCAGCTTCACGAAATGTTCCTATTCCGGTTTTTGCCGAAATGAGTAGTATTAATCCGGTTTTTTTATTACCTAATAAATTAAGTGCTGATATGAACTTTTTATGTAACAAATTAACCGACTCGCTCACACAATCAGCCGGTCAATTTTGTACAAATCCCGGATTGATTATTGGCATTGATTCTCCTTCTTTACATGAATTTGAAATAGAGATGACAAAAAGGCTTGATAAAATGAATGGGCAGGCTATGCTAAATGCCGGCATCTTAAAAAACTATCAAACGTCATCACAAAAAGCACTCAACACAAATGGTGTAAAACAATTAACTACCAAACATCCTGAAAGTAATAGTGATGGGTATCCAATATTAGCAACTGTTGATGCGAAAGATTTTATGAAATCTCCTATTCTTATGCGGGAGGTATTTGGTATGTATAGTTTAATTATTAAAGCAAAAAACAATGAAGAATTAATACAGTTATCTTCTTCATTAGAGGGGCAGCTTACTTGTAGTATATGGGCAACAGAAGCTGATATAAAAAACAACAAAGACCTAATAAATATTTTAAGAGAAAAGTGTGGGCGATTTATTTTCAACGGAGTCCCAACCGGTGTTCGGGTCGCTTTATCTATGCAGCATGGAGGGCCTTATCCTGCCACCACAGATAGTAGATTCACAGCTGTAGGTGCTGATGAGATATCTCGATTCTGCAGACCACTATGTTTTCAAAACTGGCCTGATGAATTTCTTCCATCCGAACTGCAAAACAACAATCCATTAAACCTTTATCGCATTATCAATAATGTTGGTGCAGTCCATTAGAAATAGAAAGGTTTTATCCTCTCAATTCACTTTTTTATCCAATATTTGCAATAAAATTGACACTTTGGAAAATAGCCTTAATATTCCATTTGTCATCATTTTATATACAATAATACATCTCGCATGAAAAAGTTTATTTTGTCTTTCGCTTTTTTATTCTTCGTATCAGGAATTTACGCACAGTCTTTAACTACAACTGCTGAGTACAACAAAACCGTTATAGGTGCAATTGAAAATAATATTCCTTACAATCCTAAAACTGTTGAAACCGCATTAAAAGAGAAAATGTCGGCATATAATATTAAACCAAGTAATCAAAAAGGGTATATCGCTTATCGTGGAGTAAAAATAGATAATATCAGCCCTAATATTATTGATGTATATTTTAAAATCAATAGCAAAAGTAAAAGGGACAATAATGCCAGCGTTATTACCATGCTCCTTTCTACCGGTTTTGAAAGTTTTATGTCTGAAATAGATAATCCGGATGCATTTGGAGCTGCTAAAGAATTCTTAAACAGTCTTGTTCAAAATGCTGCTGCTGCAGATTTAAATCAGCAGATTAAAACACAAGGAAATGCTGTAGTCAAGGCGGATAAAAAATTAAAGTCGTTAAGAAGTGAATTAAATAGCCTGAATAAAAAGCTTGACCAAACACGCAAAAAAATATCTGACACAGAGAAAGAAATTACCCGCCAGGAAGATATTTTAAGAAAAGAACAAGCTGTTCAACAGAACCTCGAAAGCAGAAAGACAAATTAAATTTTGTTAGGCCTTAACTTACAAGGTTAGTCCTATTGATTGATGTCGGTCGGGAATAGACACTTCAAAATCCTTTTTCATTAATGTATTTTTGAAATGTTGTTGTACATCATATTCTCCGTGTACTAAAAAGATTTGTTTTACTTGCTTAGGATTTTGGCATGCAAGAAACTGAAGCAGATCTTCATAATCGCCATGTGCACTCATGCTACGCATTTCACCAATATTTGCATTTACCTGATGAGTTTGTCCAAAAATAGTTACTTCCTCAGGTTTTTTCAGCAGTCTGGCACCAAGAGAATTAGGCTCACAATAACCTGTCATCAAAATTGCATTTCGATGATTTTCTATATTATTACTAATATGGTGTTTAATTCGTCCGGCTTCTGCCATACCACTGGCTGAAATAATTACACAAGGTTTATTATAAAAATTAAGCATCTTAGATTCATCAACAGATTTTACTAAACGTAATCCTTTAAATGAAAAAGGATCATTATCCGTTTGTAAAATTTTTTGAATCCGGTTATTAAAATATTTAGGATAGCTTTTAATGATTTGAGTAGCTTTAATACTCAGTGGGCTATCTAAAAAATATTCCAAATCCGGCAGCCGTTGCTCTATTTCCAATTGGTTTAATGCATATAAAATCTCTTGTGTGCGACCAACACTAAATGCGGGAATAATCAACTTTCCTTTATCCTTTAAACAGGTGGATTCTATCCAATGCAATAAGGTGTCAATAGTTGGGTGATAATGATCATGCAAGCTATCTCCATAAGTAGATTCAAGAATAATATAATCAGCCTGTTCAAATGTTTCAGGAGAGCGAAGTATAACATCCCGATAGCGACCAACATCTCCGCTAAAAGTAATTTGAACTATTTTATCATTCTCTTTTATCCGTAAGTGAACACAAGCGCTTCCAATGATATGGCCGGCATCAGTAAAGCAAAATGATATGTCTTTATCAATCTCAATCCACTCGTGGTATTCAACTATCCAAAATGAATCTAAAGAAGCCATAGCTTCAGCAGTAGTATATAATGGAGAGAGAAGTGGGAGATTTAATAATGAGCGCCTTTTATTTTCGAACTTAATATCATTTTCTTGAATACCGGCAGAGTCTTCCAATAGTGCAGCCGCCAAATCACGTGTTGCAGGTGTTGCATAAATTTTCCCTTTAAATCCGTCTTTAACTAATTTAGGAATCAGTCCACTATGATCTACATGGGCATGTGAGAGAATCATGTAATCAATTGTTGCCGGGTCAAATCCAAAATTATTATTCAACTCATTAGTCTCTCTTCCCATACCCTGAAACATTCCGCAATCGAGCAACAATTGTTTCCCATTGCTTAGGGTTATGATATGCTTTGAACCGGTTACGGTGCGCGCCGCACCATGAAAGGAAATTTTCATTACAAATTTTTTAATCTTCAGCAATTGCTAACCATGCCATCATGGCAATACCATTTTCAATAGCATGCTCATCAATATTAAATGTAGGGGTATGCACATTACTATTAATTATTTCATTACCTACTCCTAATCTAAAGAAGCAACCCGGAATTTGATGAGAATAAAAAGCAAAATCTTCTGCTCCCATTCTTAATTCCGTTTCTTCTACCCAATCTTTTCCTATCAATTCTATTGCCTTTTCTTTTGCCCATGAGGAGAGTTCGGGATTATTAAAAACAAAAGGGTATCCCACTTTAATATCTACTTCTGCCTCACCTCCTAACGCCTTTGCAAGCAAAGAGATTTGATTTTTGATAAGTTCATGTGCATGGAATCTCCATTCTTCATTCATTGCTCGGAAGGTTCCCATTAGTTTTACTTCGGATGGAATGATATTGGTTGCCGTTCCTCCTTGAATAGAAGTTATACTCAATACTGTTGGGTTAAAGGGATTGTTATTCCTGCTTACAACTTGTTGAAGTGAAACAACGATGTTTGCGGCAATTAAAATGGAATCAGGAGTAAGATTTGGCGCAGCAGCATGCCCACCTTTAGCTCGTACAGTTATATAAATTTCATCAGCACTGGCCATAACCATTCCTCCTCGAAAACTAAATTTACCAACTTGTAGTTGGGGATGAACATGCATTCCAAAGATCCGGGTAGGGGCAGGATCATCTAAAACCCCTTCATCTATCATTAAACTCGCTCCTCCCGGATGCTTCTCCTCCCCGGGTTGAAATATTAATTTAATAGTTCCCGCCCACTCCTCTTTTGTTTCTTGCAAAATTTTTGCTGCTCCTAATAAACAAGTAGTATGCACATCATGCCCACAAGCATGCATAACCCCTGGTTTTGTAGAACGATAAGGCACATCATTCTCCTCATCAATAGGTAAGGCATCCATATCCGCCCTTAATGCAGTAACACGCAATTGGGGATTCTTCCCTTCAATTACAGCTACGACTCCGGTTCCTGCCATTACCCGAAATGGGATGCCCCATCCTTTAAGTTTTTGTTGTATAAATGTACAAGTTTCAAATTCTTTAAAACTTAGTTCCGGATTGGCATGAATATGGTGGCGCACATCAATAAATTCTTGATTGTATTTCCTTGCTAACTGTTGAATTCGTTGTTTCATAACTTACTAAAATTAATAAAGTTCATTAGGTTTACCATAACAGAATAAAAAAATGCGGTAAGTGACCTTACCGCAAAAACCCCTTTTACAAAAATCTACTTCAAAAAACGATAAATAAAATCCTTCTAATTAAGCTCTTCATCCTCATTTTTGGGTTCAGGCCTAATTTCAATGGTATCTGGTACAATATAAATATTGCCATTTATAATATTTGATTTTGCTAATTGTTTCTGCATGTCTTCTGCTTCTTTCTTCTCTAAAAAATTACCAAATCTTAATTTAATAAATGGAGACTGAAAAAACATATAAACCTTTTGTTCGGGATAGCGCTGAATAAGTGTTGAGCGAACATTCATTGCTAATGTACGATCACTGGTTGTTAGCACCAACAGCCTAAATCCCTTTCCTGTACGAGCACGCTTTAATTCTAACGCTTCATTATATTCAGTAAGTTTCTTGCTTAAAATTTCTAGCCGGGGATCTTGATTTATAGAAACTTTTCCATAAAGCTCTGTATCCACATCTTGTGAAAACGCACATAGATTAAAAACAAGAAAGAATGTAAGTATGAAGCCTATTTTCATCATTGAATTAAATAAAGTTAAGAGAAATGCTTATTCTTTCATACAAATTAACTTTTTTGCTTCTTCCATTATTTCCACACTTGAACTACAACCTAATCGGTCTGCACCCGCTTCAACAAGTTGTTTTGCAAATTCAACAGTTCGAATACCGTCACTTGCCTTAATTTTAATAGAAGGAGCTAAATGAGTGCGCATTAATTTCACCGCCTCCAAAGTAGCGCCACCCTCAGCAAAACCGGTTGAAGTTTTCATAAAATCCACACCGGCGGCACTATACAATTCACAGCATTTAATAATTTCTTCATCGGTTAAAATTCCAGTCTCAATGATAATTTTAACTACTTTATTTTTCTGCCTGATAGGAAGCAATAAATGATGTATTTCATTAGCAAGATATTGCCAGTCATCATTTCGTAGAGCTACCAAATTAATTACAATATCTAATTCATCTGCGCCATCTACAATGGCCAGCATTACCTCTGCAAGCTTGGCCTCAACTGCACTATATCCAAAAGGGAACCCAATAACTGTAGCCACTTTTACCGAAGAGCCTGTTGTAAACGCCTTCGCTTTTTTTACAAAAGGCGGTGGAACACAAACCGCAGCAAAACCATATTCCCTGGCTTCAATACAAAGTTTCTCAACATCTGCAAGCAAGGTAACCTGCTTTAAAATAGTGTGATCTATATATTGGGCAAAATTCATACTAATAGGTCTTACGCTTTAACTCACATTTATTCTCTACCATGACAATGCTTATATTTTTTACCACTTCCACAAGGGCAAGGGTCATTACGACCTATTTTAGGTTCAACTTTAACAGGCTGCTGCTTTACAGGGACCGATGGGTCATAATAATCCTTTTCATTAGCTCCATAATCATCCCCGGCTGCATCAATTGCTGCTTTGTTGTCACGCATATTACTCATATCAGTGCGCTTCTCCCTACCTTCTTTAATTTGTCCGGCTTGGGTTTGCTCCATAGGGATATTTGCATGACATAAGAAGGAAACGATATCCTTGTTAACTTGGTCATCCATTTTTTTGAAAGCATTAAAGGCTTCAATTTTATAAATCACCAATGGGTCCTTTTGTTCATATCCTGCAGTTTGAACACTTTGTCGCAAATCATCCATAGCACGCAGATGCTCCTTCCATGCATCATCAATAAATGCAAGGGTGATATTGCGCTCTAATGATCGTCCTAATTCAATTCCATTAGATGCTAGGTATTTGTCAAGATTTGTAATTATCTGAGTAGCTCGTTTCCCATCAGTAAAAGGAACAGCTACATTTACAATATGGTCTCCTTGTTGTTTTCTGATGTTTGAAATAATAGGAAAGGTTTGTTTTGCCAGGCCTTCAATTTTAATGTTGTAAGAGGTAAGCGCTTCATTATATAGTTTCATGGTAAGATCGGATGCGTTCCCGTCTCTTAACTCTTCAGGTGTTATAACCGTATCAATACCAAAATTTATGATAGCCTCTAATTTAAAATTAGCATGATCATCTAATTCTTTAAATGAAGTAACTAATCCTTCAGCCACAGTAAAAAAAGCGTTATCTAAATCCAGAGCAAGTCTTTCGCCAAATAATGCGTGGTTCCTTTTTCCATAAACTACACTCCGTTGTTTGTTCATTACATCATCATATTCCAACAGTCGCTTACGAATACCAAAGTTATTTTCCTCAACTTTTTTCTGAGCCCGTTCAATGCTCTTCGTAATCATGCTATGTTGAATTACTTCACCTTCTTTGTATCCCATTCTATCCATCCAACCTGCAATTCTTTCACTTCCAAACATACGCATCAAATCGTCCTCCAATGAAACATAGAAATTGGAAGAGCCGGGATCGCCCTGTCTTCCGGCCCTACCGCGCAACTGACGATCAACCCGTCTGCTTTCATGTCGCTCTGTACCTAAAATCGCCAATCCTCCAGCTTCTTTCACACCCGGCCCGAGTTTAATATCTGTACCTCTACCGGCCATATTGGTAGCAATTGTAACAGCACCTGCAAACCCGGCTTCTGCTACCACCTGCGCCTCTTTAGAGTGTTGTTTTGCATTGAGCACATTATGTGGAATTCCTTGTTGCCTGAGCATACGGCTAAGCAATTCACTCACTTCAACCGAAGTTGTACCTACAAGACAAGGCCTTCCGGAATTACGCAATACTTCAATTTCATCAATTACTGCCTTAAATTTTTCTCTCTTTGTTTTATAAACTAAATCTTGTCCATCTAATCTAATAACCGGAACGTTAGTAGGAATAGAAACTACATCCAACTTATAAATACTCCAAAATTCGCCTGCTTCAGTTTCAGCTGTACCCGTCATACCTGCCAGCTTATGATACATTCTAAAATAATTCTGGAGTGTTACTGTTGCATATGTTTGAGTAGAAGCCTCAATTTTTACACTCTCTTTTGCCTCAATGGCCTGATGTAGCCCGTCAGAATAGCGTCGCCCTTCCATAATACGACCGGTTTGCTCATCCACAATCTTTACCTCTCCTTCAATTACAACATACTCCACATCTTTATCAAATAAAGTATATGCCTTTAATAATTGATGTACTGTGTGAATACGATCTGCCTTAACAGAATAATCGTTTAATAAATTTTCTTTCTGTTGAAGTTTATCTTCTGTACTTAAATCAACTTTTTCTATTTCAGCAAGCTTTGTGGCAATATCAGGAAGGATAAAAAACTCCGGGTCTTCTCCAGATCTGGTAATCAGGTTGAGCCCCTGCTCCGTTAAATCTACCTGATTATTTTTTTCATCAATAGCAAAGAACAATTCTTCATCTACTTTCGGCATTTGTTTCTGCTGATCTGCGAGATAGTAGTTTTCGCTTTTTTGCAATTTTACTTTTATACCCGGTTCACTTAAAAATTTTATCAAAGCACTATTTTTAGGCAAGCCTCTATAAGCACGCATAAGGGCTAATCCACCATCCTTTGGGTCATCATTGCCATCAGCTATTTTTTTCTTTGCTTCAATTAAAAAACTATTTACTGCTTTTCTTTGTGCCTCAACCAGTTTTTCAATTCGTGGTTTAAGATCGAAAAACTGTTGTGTATTATCACTCTGCCCTACCGGACCGCTGATAATTAAAGGAGTTCGAGCATCATCAATCAATACACTATCCACCTCATCAACCATAGCAAAATGGTGTTTACGTTGCACCATTTCATCCGGATTATGAACCATGTTGTCACGCAAATAATCAAAACCAAATTCATTATTGGTGCCATAGGTTATATCAGCGTTATATGCCAGGCGCCTTGCTTCGCTGTTAGGTTGATGCTTATCAATACAATCTACTGTTAATCCCAACCACTCGAAAATAGGACCGTTCCATTCACTATCCCGCTTTGCCAGATAGTCATTTACGGTTACAATATGAACCCCTTCTCCAGCCAAGGCATTCAAATACGCCGGAAGTGTACTTACCAAAGTCTTTCCTTCTCCTGTTGCCATCTCAGCAATTTTGCCGGAATGTAGAACCGAACCTCCTATTAACTGTACATCATAATGCACCATATTCCACGTGATTTGGCCACCACCCGCAATCCATGTGTTTTTATAAATGGCCTTATCTCCCTCAATAACGATATGATTACGTATTTGTGCTAACCTAATATCAAGTTCAGTAGCACTAGAAACAACTTCTTTATTTTCTGTAAATCTGCGCGAAGTCTCTTTCACCACAGCAAAGGCCTCCGGAAGGATTTTTTCTAAAATTTCCTCAATCCTTTTGTCCTTTTCCTTTTTTAGCTTATCCACTTCAGTGTAAATGATATCACGACCTGCGATTTCACTACTATGTAACCCTTCAGCCTCCGTATTTTTTTCAACTATTTGCTGATTGATTTCATTTAAATGACCTGAGATTCGCTGTTTAAATTCAACTGTTTTGTTGCGCAATTCATCATTAGACAAATTGGCATAAGCTGTGAAAAATTGATTTATTTTATTAACAATAGGCAAAATCTTCTTCACATCCTTTTCACTCTTGTTGCCTCCAAAAATCTTAGAAAGGGTTCCAATCATATAATATTTATTGAATATTCAATAGTTAATTTCCAAATCCCCATTTCAAATACCATGCTACCTAATGAGATGGTTCAAAATTGACAGGGACGCAAAGTTACACTAATCTTTTTTTTCACCTATTTCACTTACCTTTGCGCGTCAAAATTAACAGAGAAAAAACAACTAACTTATTATAATTTATTACTATGAGTGGTGCGCTTAAAGAAGTCAGAAACCGGATAAAAAGTGTACAGAGTACCCAACAAATTACCAAGGCAATGAAAATGGTTAGTGCCGCTAAGTTACGTCGTGCACAAGATGCCATTACACAAATGAGACCTTATGCTCAAAAGTTGCAGGAAATGCTGTCTAATATCATCAGCAATACAGAGGGAGATATTGCACTGGATTTAGCCGTTGAACGCCCAATTGAAAAGGTGTTGTTGGTAGTAATAACCAGTGATCGTGGTCTTTGTGGAGGTTATAATAGTAACCTCATCAAACTTTCCAAACAATTGATGAAGGAAAAATACGAATTACAGTTTTCAAAAGGTAATGTTACTGTTTTACCCATAGGTAAAAAAGGTTATGAGCATTTTGTAAAAAACGGGTTTAAAATTATAGACAAATACTGGGATGTTTTTTCAAACTTAAGTTTTGAACGTGTTCAGGAAGCTGCTCAATATGCGATGGATGCTTTTACATCAAAAGAAATTGATGCGGTAGAGATTATTTATAGCGAGTTTAAAAATGCAGCAACCCAACGATTTGTTTCAGAGCAATTTTTGCCGGTATTACGCATTCATGATGGAGGTAATCAAAAGGCTGATTTTATTTTTGAACCTGACGAACAAGTATTAGTAGCTGAGTTAATGCCTAAAATTTTAAATACCCAAATGTATAAATCTGTTTTGGATGCTAATGCCAGTGAACATGGTGCAAGAATGACGGCAATGGACAAGGCAAGTGATAATGCTAACGAATTATTAAAGACATTAAAGATTAGTTATAACAGAGCGCGCCAGGCAGCTATTACTACAGAACTTACAGAAATCGTGAGTGGTGCTGCTGCACTTCAAGGTTGATGAATACTTTTAAAAAATGGAAACAACCGAAATAATACCTCATATAGAAGCATTGATTTTTGCCAGTGACAAACCATTAACAACAATGGAAATTATAGAACTGGTAAATAATGCTTTGGGTTTTATTGAAGACCGTGCAGAGATGGATCAGGTTACAACAGCACTGGAAGGAATACGTGAAAAATATGCTTCTCCGTTCTATGCTTTTGAAATGGTGCAAAGTGGCGGGGGGTGGCAATTTCTGACTAAGTCCGAATACCATAAAACAGTTGCTCAATTAAATGGTGATAAGTTTATAAAGCGGCTTTCTGCCGCTGCATTGGAAACACTCGCCATCATTGCATACAAACAACCGGTTACTAAAAGTGAAATGGAAGCGATTCGGGGTGTAAATTGTGATTATGCTGTTCAGAAGTTATTGGAAAAGGACCTGGTAATTATTTCTGGCAGAAATGAAGAAGCTGTTGGCAAACCCTTATTATATTCTACATCAAAATCATTCATGGATTATTTCGGAATTAATTCTTCGGATGAATTACCAAAAATTAACGAAGTACTCATGGAAGAATTGGTTAAGGCAACCCCCATGAATATTTTGGGAAATGAAAATGATGAAGGCGTTCATGTAAATTATGAAACAAAATCACCTGAAATTTCAAATGAAAATAATTTCGGAGTAGAAAATTCAACAGATGAAAATCAGGCAGAAAAATAATCTGTTTTCTAATATCTCAATAATTAATACCTATTTCACCTTCAATCAATAAGTGGTTTTTATCTTATAAAATAAAAGCTACCCCAGGGTAGCTTTTATTAAATGTTTGTTTTTTTATCGAACAAGTACCTGCTGGCTAAAGTTCATATTTCCTTCAACCCGCAAAGTATAAACACCTCTTGATAATCGGCGTGGATAAATAGATGTTACTCCCATAGCACCATCTGTAATTGATACTTTTTCCTCATGCACTATTTGACCATTGCTACCAATAAGGGAAATCAAATATTTACCCGGTTTAATAGCCGAATATCTGATATTTATTACCTGATTAACTACCGGGTTAGGATAAACGCTAAATCCGCTAATCTCCATTCCTGATATTCCTACTAAAACAATAGGGCTATACTGAACCGCGCCATTAATACTAATCCCCTTTATTCGATAATAATTATTTCCTAAATTAGGTGATGCATCATTAATGGAATAATGGTATGAGCCGCCATTGTTACCTATTGGGTGAACTGTGGTGATGGGCACGAAGTAACGACCATCAACACTGCGCTCAACCTCATAAGTTTGCATCGAGAGTTCATTAGTTACATCCCATTTTACATCAACTGTTTTATCATTCTTTTTTGTTGCATTTATTCCAATAAAATTAACCGGTAACGGCCCCATTACTTTAAACACAATCCTAAATCTGTTTGGAGCATACGATCCGGGAGCATTGGTAACCGTAAAGGATATACGCGTTGTATCTATTAAATCCACTTTAGTTGAAGTTTGAAGGAAATTATCTTCAAAATATGCCTGAAGTGGTGCCGTATTTCCTAAATCTCTGGGAATTATAACCAATTCATAATCCATCAATCGCATTTGAGAGATTGAATAAAACAGGGTATCATTGGGTTGAATGGTATAATGGCTTTCTACCGCAAGTCTTGTATTATTACGCACGATTGCAATATTTTCATTCAGGTTATTTAATTTTCTTGCGTCATTCTCATCAATTTCATTAGAAAATTCCTGATTAAATTGAGTCATTACCCCATCTATCAACACCTTCGTTCCTCCGCTTACTGAATACAAATTAGCGCGTAGCATTTCCCAATACCCTAATGGGCTGCGATGAACAACATTGCTTCCGGATACTTTTGCTGATTCACTAAAGGCAACTGTTCCTGAAGAATAAGGAGCACTAACCATGAATGCTTGTCCTGATTCAATATTCGTATTCCCACCTGTATAACTACCACCACCGGGCGTTACTACCCAATCATTTCCTGCCCAGGTAAAGGTTTGGTAACCTCCTAGGCCATACGCAGACCCCCCGTTAGTTAAGCGTGGATCCCATACATAAAACATATTGGAAACCCCACCACCTATATTCAGGTTAGAGAAATCAATAGCTGACGCATACGGGTTTCCAATAGAAGCCATTTTCCCGGCACCGATAGTAATACTTTCAGGAGCATTAATTCCTGTAGTATATAACTGTCCGGTAGTTCTTAACGTGGTGGCTGTTGCGGGTGCAGAAGATGTGGTTACACTTCTATCACCACGAATCATTATCATATATCCGCTCTTATTAGCAATACCGATATTAGTAGAGGTCACTCCATCCCAAACATTCGTTGTTGAATTATAGGTTTTTATGGAAGCTCCTGCAGGAGTTCGCACATCAAAACCTTGTGCTAATGCATTACTTAGGTTCCCTGTAAAAATGGTTCCATATCCGGGATGTACATTTCCTAACGCTGTATTCCCTTCCTGCCATGACGATTTAATTGTTGACCCATTTGTTGGAACACTAAGTAATTGCCAAGCCTTAGCATGTTCAGGAATATATCTTTCCACTGTTACATCTCCCAAAATATCATTTCCGGAATATAATCCACCAGAAGTTAAATCAGCTACTCGAGATGTTCCATTAATATCTGACACCATGGTCAAATTTCCATTGGTAGTTAATACCGTATTTGAGTTACCAAAACCAAGTTCATCGGTAACTTTTAACGTATCGTTTGTTCCTAGTAAAGAAACTCCTGATGAATTACTTAACTGAAGGAATTTTATTTTCTTTTGATAAAAGCTACTGCCGGAAATGGATTGAGCAGAAGTACCATTTAATTCCAATGTTCCTTCTGTCATATCAAACGTACCATTATTTGTTATTGTGCCGGATATAGCTAATGTAGCATTATCAACTTTTACACTTGCTCCGGAATTAATAATTAGATTTTTGATACTGGCGCCGGCACCGGTAAGTTCAGGATACTTACTTGTAGCCACAACAGGGATAAGCACATCATCACAGCTTGCAGAAGGCAATAATCCATCAGACCAGTTGGAAGTATTATGCCAATCGTTATCCACCGCCCCTGTCCACAAATTATGAACTCCCACAGTAGCTACTGTTGAAAGAACAGCACTACATCCACTCAATTGAACAACCGCACGGTAATGCATAGCCGAAGTTATGCCTGAATAGTTTTGAGTTGATGTTGAATTCACAATAGGTATCCAAGAAATTAAATCATTAGAAGACTCCCATCTTACTATGGTTCCGGTATATCCTGTTAAGGTTAATGAGCCACTTCCTCCACTACACACTGATGCATTATCAACCAATCCGCCAATAGAAGGCCCATAAACATCTATTGTTCCTCCAATAGTTTGTACACTACATGTGCCGGAGGTTGTGATTTCATAATTAAATGTTCCGGTTTGTGTGGATGCTCCCGAAATCGTAAACACACCGCTGTTATAATTTCCGCTTATCCCTACAGGCAACCCGGTAACAGAAGCTCCGGTAGCCGTTCCGCCAATGCTATAGGTGATATTAGTGATGGTTGAATTTATACAAACACTTTGATTATCGGTATTCACTGCAGATGTTAACGTAGCTGTTTGAGCCTGAACAATAATATCTCCCGATAAAGATACCGGTGAGCACAAACCATTTGTTGTTACAGTATAATGGAATGTTCCATACTGGGTTGGTGTTCCATAAATAGTAAATACACCACTATTAAAGCTACCGATTATTCCGGTAGGCAATCCGGTTGCAGATGCACCAATTGCAGATCCGCTCACATTGTATGTAATATCAGTAATGGTACTGCCCAAGCATAAGGTTTGATTTGTTGTTGTAGGAGCTGAAGTAAGTGTCATCAATTGGCGAACCACAGACATGGTACCATTCAATGAAGTGGGTTCACAAGGGCCACTGGTAGTTACTGTATAATTAAAGTCCCCCAACACAATAGGTGTTCCACTTATGGTAAGCACCCCACTGCTAAACACACCACTAACTCCTGCAGGCAATCCTGTAGCCGCTGCACTAGTTGCCACTCCGCCTATTGCATAGGTAATATTTACCGCTAGTGTGTTAACACACACTGTTTGTGATGTAGTTGATCCGGCACTTGTGAGTGTTAGTTCTTCTGCATTCACTGTAATCGTTCCATATCCATATGCTGGCGAACATCCACCTGAGGTTTTAATAGTATAATTAAATACTCCTGCCGTTGTAGGTATTCCTGAAATGGTAAGAGCAGTACCCAAAAAGGATGTTGTTAATCCCGGTGGCAATCCCGTAACAATCGGTCCTGAACCGCCTCCACCAATAGTATATTCTATAGTATCTATTGGTGTTCCTTTACAAACAGTTTGAATATCTTTTCCCGGAGTATTCAACAATACAAATGGCGCAAGCGTACCAAATGAAATATCATCAAGCCCAAAATCATTTCCTCCTGTGGCCGTTTCAAGATCAACAATAGAAACCACCGCAGTTGTTGCCAACCCGGAGTTCCATGTACCAAAGAAACGTGTCCAATTAAATGGAGGATTGTTGTTTTCGGGACGGGCAGGCAAAGCACCGGTAGTGCTTCCTACCTGCACCCCATTAACACTAAATTGAAGGTTAGCAAACGGCCCTACACTATTTAAACTCATTGCCCAGGCTGAGAAATAATAAGTGGTATTCGGAATTACGGAAATTGTTTTTGTCCAAACTTCCGGAGGCGGTGTTGTTCCACTTCCATTTACAATCATGAAATTTCCGCTTCCTGAGGTGTGATCCTTACCCCAAAAATTTCCGTGAGTATAGTTCCCATCATTATGCACAGTATATGCATTTTCAGGATACATGTTATTTGGAATTGTATTTGTTCGATAAACATAAGTTGAACTGAATCCGATATTTCCCAATTCAAAATCACCATTATCAACTGACTCCAACCCTAATACTATATTGGCTGAAGCAGCACACCCCTCGGCTGTATATGCAGTAACCGTATAGGTTCCGGCAATATCAACAATTAAAGAACGAGTGTGATCTCCTGTATTCCATAAATAATTATCTATTGGTAAATCTGCATTAGTAGTAATTCGTATTGTATATGGCCCCCAGCAGTAATCTGCAGAAATATTCACTTCCGGTAACGGATGAATTTCTACAGTTGAATTAGCACTTCTGGTACAACCATTTGCCCCTGTAGCTGTAACCGTATAGGTTGTAGTAGAGGCTGTTGTTCCTTTTACATAAACTGTAGAAAGTGATTGACCGGTATATGGAATTGTGGCTAAAGCATCCGTAAATAAGTTGGTTGAAGGGCTCCATACCAAGGGTTCTGTCCAGTCTATTTCGATAGACCATGAAGTAATTGATCCGGTATTAGATGCGGCTGCATCACGGGCCACAAGGATCCACCCTCCATTTGGTGTGGAGAACAGTGTATTAAAAACAGTAGTATTAGACAAAAGCCCTGTAGCACCCACAGCGCTTATTGCATCGGCTGCAAAGGTGCCGGTAAATGGTGCTGATGAAGATGAAAAGGCAGTTGTTCCTATACTTGAAACTTCAGTATTTACAAAATTTGCTCCAGTGGAACCCACACGATTAAACAGGTTAATAATTTTTCCATTGGGAGCCTTTAGATTTAAAATCAAATCAGATACCTTATTGTGAGAAATATTTAAAGTAACCTTTACGCTGTTAATTATAGCACCTGATGGGATTCCTGCCACGGATAATGTATGTGTAACGCCTGCAGCATTATAATTTGGAATACCAAGATTGATAGCCCCAGAAGACATTGTGGTAGCAGTGTGGTTGCTAACAGAAATTGAACCGATATCATTTGCACATATTCCTAGGTTTATTGTTGAAAGCTGTAATACATCAGGACTCTGATTAACAACCAATGTTTTTGAAGTAGCAATTGGAGTACAACCTCCTGTAGTGGTTAACGTAAGTGTAGCCGTTCCATAAAAGGCTGCAGGTGGTGTATATGTTGCATTCAAATCATCTGCAGAAGGAGAAAATATTCCTCCTACATCAGACGACCATAAGCCACCTAAGGCCCCACCTCCAACTGTTCCTCCTAATGGAGCACTTGTTCCTCCACTACAAATGGCACTTAATGCCGACCCTGCATTAACAGTCGGCAATACAGATATTGTTAATATTGCATTATTAGATTGCACACTTCCTCTACTATTTGATGCAACAGCACGATAACGATAGTTATTCATCGAACCATTAACAGGGTTTATGGTTAATGTGGATGTATAAACAGAACCACTTAACGAAATAGATGCTGAATATGGAGATGAAAGAGTAACCGGATTAAAGGTAACTCCACCGTCTGTACTTACATACCAAGCCACTGTTGTATTTACCTTGCTATTAAATGATGCAGAAACTGAAGTTAAATAACCCGGACATCCGGTAAAGTCATTGGGGTGAGCGTCTACAACCGGAGCTGCAGCCCCGCCCTCTGCAATTGCAAAACTTCCAAAAGAAGTTAGAGAAGTCGCCGCTGTACTTGTTGCTGTACGTGTACCCACCGAAGGATAATTCCACCCTCCGCTATAACGACCTACAATAAAATCATTTGTATTGGCAATTGCATCAACATCTGTACCGCCAAAATTAAACGTTGCATTATATCCAACCATTACAACACCTGAGTTTGAGATGGTATATATGCGATTCACACTTCTATCTTCAGATAATTGAGAAGAGAGAATCTGTGCATGATCACCCGGTGTTGTTGAAACAGTAATATTCCCTGTAGTTGATACATTACCAAATGTCAATGACACCGGTGTATATTGCGCATCATCACCAATTGCAAAATTTTTTGTACTGTTTCCGGTTTGAATGCCCCACTCCAAAATTCCATTTACATACCTTGTGGCACCAGCACCAAAAACTGTAACATTGGATGTTAATGTTACTTTTTGAACGCCTGTTATTAATTTTCCATCTGTAAACGTAAATGCTGAACTTCCTCCATTAATTAAAATGTTTACCCCGGAAAGTTTTACGTTGCCCGGATTATTAATAGTAAGTTTATTAAATGTTGTTAAAGCACTTCCTGAAATGGTTTGTTCTATAGTTCCATTAAACTGAACCTTAGAAACAGATGCATTAAATACTGCATTATTTTTCCAATTTCCTTTAATATTTATATTGGCAGCGCTTCCGGCATCAAAGGTTCCCTGATTAATATTCAAATCTCCATTGATGTTAAGCGTTACTGCAGAGCCACCTGGCTGAAATATCCTTCCGGCTTTATTAATATTTACAGTAAAGAAATTATGTGTTACAGCAGCACCGTCTAATGTTTGATTAGTTGCATTGCTGTTAAACGTAACCACGCTGTTAGCCGGATCAAAACCGGTGTTATTATTACTTGTCCAATTCCCCCCTATATTAATTATTGGAGCATTTGTACAATTATACTTACATGAGCTATTAATTAAAAAGTTACCTGATACATTTACTGTACCACCTGAATGATTTACTATACCCATTTTACTTCCATCACCAACATTCAGAATATCTGTATTTAATGATCCATTGGAAATATCTAAGTTACCGGCAAGTGTATATCCAACCTGAGTACCACCACTCACATTTAAATTACCTCCATCTACAAAAACAGTTCCTCCTGCAATCAGTAGCGAACTATTAGCTGTAACGTTATTGCCATTGGTATGAAAAGACCCCGGCGTACCAAACATTGCCCAAAAATTATCTTTAATCTTCGTAGCACCGGAAGCATAATAGTTACCGGTGGTTAATGTTAAAATAGAGAATCCTGAACTTGGATTATTACCTGTACGTACATATTTTGTACCTGCACCAGCCATTTGAACATGTGAACGAACAGTGTAAGTGAATACACCATCTATTTCAATATTGCCAAATACACGCAAAAGCTTTGCAGCAATATCCCAATTCACTCTGTGTTCAATAGTACCATCTGTAGCCACCACTACATTGCCATTAACTACAGCATCAGCACTTGGTGCATTTAAAACAAACTTTCCTTTAGTTATAGTAAGATTACCATTAACCGTAATGGCATCCACATTATTATTTACAATTTGCCCTGAAGCATCTTTATTAATATTAACATTATAAAAAGTAGATGTTCCTGAACCCATTATCGTTTGTGTAGTTGGCCCTACAAAATTTACGGTACCGGTTGCGGGATTCAGTGTTCCTCCTGAAATATTACCACCTACATTTAGAATACCTGAGTCAGTGAAATCAAATGTGGTATAATCTCCCATGCTGATAAACCCGGCTACATTCACAGTACCATTATTTAATGTTATACTTCCTGCACGATTAGTACCACTAACAGCAGTTATACTGATGGTTCCTGCCGAAAGTGTTCCATCATTTACATTTAGCGTTTTATATCTATTATTTCTTGAACTGGCACCAATGGTTAAGGCGCCTGAAATAGATAAACTATTTGTACCAGAAATATTAATGGTATTTGTAGCATTCCCACCTGTCATAACAAGCGACTTACAAACAGCAGCGGTATTAACGGTAATAGTTGCTCTTGATCCGCCATTTGGAATAACTACATCATGAGCTGCCGTGGGCACTTGATTTAACGACCAGTTTGCTGCTGTATTCCAGTTGGCATTTGAGCTTCCATCCCAGGTATTGGTTTGAGCACTACCGGATAAACCTACAAATAACAGCGTAGCAATGAATAAGTGTTGGGATAAATATCTTGCATTGGCAAAATATAACCGGATTGATTGAATAGGGTTCATTTGTGTGGATGTTGGATTCATTAACTTTATAATCAAGGGCCAAAAAGCCCATGATTACAGATATAAAACGTAGTAAATGCAATAAAATTATTTAGCACATAAAGAAAATAACTAAAAGTTGCTCCTTTTTAGATAAATTCGTTATAAGTGTTTGTATATCAAGTATTTAATATTTTAAATATTTTTTATAATTAATATTCACAGTTTAATATTTATATATGCATATTTAATTAATTTATAAGAATTAGATTGGAAAGGAAAATTTCACTTTGGTATAGAATTTCCTAAGAAATTAAGTTCAATATTAGAATTACACTAAATCATTATTCATGTTTTCTGACTTTAAAAAAATAGTTTTTCATCCAATAAGGTTTAGGATGTTTTTATTTTTAAAACTCCCGGCAGCATTTTTCAGCGGTATTAGCGTAAAGTCTCTCAGTGAGAAACAGGCACAGGTAACCGTTAAATATAGGTGGCAAACAACCAACCCATTTAGAAGTACTTACTTTGCTTGTTTAGCAATGGCTGCAGAAATGAGCACCGGGGTTTTAGCAATGGCACATTTATACAAAATTCGCCCTCAAATAAGTATGCTTATAGTTGAAAATACAGCCCAGTATTATAAAAAAGCCACTGGTATTACAACTTTTATTTGCAACAATGGAGAAGGTCTTTCCCTCGCTATACAGCAAGCCATCCAAAATAATCAGGCGGTAGAATTTACTGCATATTCTACTGGCACAAGCGCGTTTGGTGAAGTAGTGGCTAAATTTTCCTTTACCTGGAGTTTCAAGCCTAAATTATCCTGAGTGAGACGTACCTTTGGTGGCTTACTTAAAACAGTTTATTGTTCTTTTTTATTTTAAGAAAACAAGGATGGCTAAAGATTTAAGAAAACAGGATGCATTAGATTATCATGCCAATGGAAGACCGGGAAAAATTGAAGTCGTTCCTACAAAGGATGCAAAAACTCAACGTGATTTATCTCTAGCTTATTCACCCGGAGTTGCAGAGCCTTGCAAAGAAATTGCGCAAAATGCGGACAATGCTTTTAAATATACGGCCAAAGGAAACTTAGTTGCTGTAATTACCAATGGCACTGCAGTATTGGGTTTAGGAAACATTGGTCCGGCAGCAAGCAAACCCGTAATGGAAGGGAAAGGAGTATTATTTAAAATTTTTGCTGATATAGATGTGTTCGATATCGAAATCAATGAGTACGATCCAAAGAAATTTGTTGACATTGTTCATGCTCTTGAACCAACATTTGGAGGTATCAATTTAGAAGATATAAAAGCCCCGGAGTGCTTTTATATTGAACAGGAATTAAAAAAGAAATGCAATATCCCCGTAATGCACGATGACCAGCATGGCACTGCAATTATTTCTTCTGCAGCATTACTCAATGCCCTTGAACTGCAAAAGAAAAAAATAAATAAGGTAAAAATCGTGGTTAATGGTGCCGGTGCTGCTGCGATGGCATGTATTAACTTATATATCTCTTTAGGAGCAAAGCCTGAAAATTTAATGGTATTTGATATCAATGGAATTTTATATGAAGGACGTGAAGATATTGACCCTATTAAAAAACATATTTGTGTAAATGCCAAATATAGGCATTACACTTTGGCTCAAGCCTTAAAAAATGCAGATGTTTTTGTTGGATTAAGTGTGGGTAATGTGGTTACTCCTGAAATGGTTAAATCCATGTCAAAAAATCCTATAATTTTTGCAATGGCTAACCCTGACCCAGAGATTTCCTATACAACAGGTGAAAGTGCTCGTAAAGATTTAATCATAGCCACAGGAAGAAGTGATTTTCCTAATCAGGTAAACAATGTTTTGGGATTCCCTTATATTTTTAGAGGAGCTTTAGATGTGCGTGCCACACAAATTAATGAACAAATGAAGCTGGCTGCTGTATTTGCTTTATGTGAACTTACAAAAGCACCTGTACCGGATATCGTAAACCTTGCTTATAATGAAAAGCAAATTTCATTTGGACCTAAATACATCATTCCAAAGCCAATAGACCCCAGGCTACTTTCTGCTGTAGCACCAGCTGTGGCAAAAGCTGCGATTGATAGCGGAGTGGCCCGAAATACGATAAAAGATTGGGAACAATATAAAATTGAGTTGGAGAACCGTTTAGGATTAGGAAACCAATTAAGCCGGGTTTTAGGAGCTAAGGCAAGGAAGGATCCCAAACGAATTGTTTTTGCAGATGCAGAGAACATAAAAATTCTAAAAGCTGCACAACAGGTGTTTGATGAAAAAGTTGGATACCCAATTCTACTTGGTGATGAAAAGAGAATTCATTCTATTGCTGAATTAAACTCAATTGATTTGGATGGAATGAAAATTATTAATCCGAAAATTGACGAAACAAGCGATATAAGAAAGCGTTTTGGAGACTTGTTCTTTGCTAAAAGGAATCGAAGAGGTGTAAACCAATATGAAGCACAAAAGCAAATGAAAGAACGAAACCATTTTGGCTGTATGATGGTAGAAACCGGAGAAGCAGATTGTATGATTAGTGGCTTAAGCAGAAATTATCCGGTGACGATACGCCCTGCTCTTGAAATTATTGGCCTTGAAAGCGGTGTAAAAAAGATTGCAGGTATGTATTTAATTTTTACAAAAAAAGGACCATTATTTCTTGCGGATACTACAGTAAATTTTAACCCAACTGCTGAAGAATTAGCCGAAATTACCTTGCTGGTTGCACGTGAAGTGAGGCAATTTAATATCGTTCCTCGTATTGCCATGCTTTCCTATTCAAATTTCGGAAGCAGCAACTCTCCCGAAGCAAAGTTAGTAAGTCGCTCACGTGAAATTGTAAAAGAAAAAGACCCTTCTTTAATTTGTGATGGTGAAATGCAAGCAATATTAGCTTTTAACAAAGAAATTTTACGAGATAATTATCCCTTTTCTGAATTGGTAAATGGAGAAACAAATGTGTTAATTTTTCCTAATCTTGCAGCTGGAAACATTGCCTATAATTTATTACAGGAAATAGGGGGGTGTGATAGCATCGGTCCAATTTTATTAGGTTTAAAAAAACCGGTCCATGTATTACAATTAGGAAGCTCTGTTCGCTCTATTTATAATATGGCGGTAATTGCAGTTGTAGATGCACAAGAAAAATTGAAGAATAAAATAGATATAAAACAACAAGAAGGAAGCACAAGAAAAAAATGATAATTTTTATTAAAGAAATATTACAACTTGACTTTTTTAAATCATTTAGGTAGATATCTCCTTATGCTGAAAGGAATGATGGCAAAACCCGAAAATGGTAGGGTTTATTGGCGTGAGTTTATGCATCAGTGTAATGATATAGGTATCGGCTCCATTGGAATTGTAACTATCATCTCACTCTTTATGGGTGCGGTGAGTGCATTACAAACATCTTATCAGTTAAGCTCTCCTATTCTGTCAAAGACCATTATTGCCCAGATTGTTCGTGATACTGTTATTTTGGAATTTTCACCCACCCTGGTTTGTATTGTGTTGGCTGGTGTTGTGGGAAGTAAAATTGCCAGTGAATTAGGAAATATGCGAGTGAGTGAACAAATTGATGCGCTTGAAATTATGGGAATTAACAGCAAGACCTATTTGGTTCTCCCAAAAATTGTTGCTGCATTGGTAACTATACCTATGTTAGTAATTATTTCAATGGTATTAGGAATATATGGAGGACGTTTAGCAGGCACTATGTCGGGTATTCTTTCTGCAGAAACATACGATAGAGGCTTAATGTTAAGGTTTGTACCTTACAATATCTTTTTTGCAATGGTGAAAACTTATGCTTTTGCTTTTGTCATTAGCAGCATCCCCGCATATTTTGGATATTACGTAAAAGGAGGTGCTTTAGAAATTGGAAGGAGTAGTACAACAGCGGTTGTAGCAAGTTGTGTTACCATTTTGTTTTTAGATTATATTTTAGCAGCCATCTTCCTCTAACTTAAAAGAATATGATAGCATTTAAAAATATACATAAACGTTTTGAAGAAAAAGTGGTCTTGGATGGTGTTAGCCATGTAATGGAAACCGGAAAAACGAATTTGATAATCGGCATTAGTGGCAGCGGGAAAACAGTTTTACAAAAATGCCTGGTTGGACTTTTAGAGCCTGATGAAGGAGAAATACTATATGATGGGGTTGATTTTCGCCACATGTCAATGGAAGAAAGGAAATTACTTAGAAGAGATATTGGTATGTTGTTTCAAGGCTCTGCATTATTTGACAGCATGACCGTTCAGGAAAACGTAAAATTTCCACTCAATATGTTTACCAACGACACACATGCCCAGAAAATGAGGCGAGTGGATGAGGTGTTGGAAAGAGTAAACCTTTCAGGAAGTAACAAGAAATATCCTGCAGAAATAAGCGGTGGGATGAAAAAAAGAGTGGGTATTGCCAGAGCCGTTGTTCTTAACCCTAAATATCTATTTTGTGATGAGCCAAATTCAGGACTAGATCCGCAAACCTCTATGCTTATAGACCAATTAATTAAAGAGTTAACAACCGAATATAATATTACTACGGTAATAAATACCCACGATATGAATAGCGTTATGGAAATAGGTGACAACATCTTGTATTTAGTAAACGGGAAAATGGAATGGACAGGCAATCGAAAGGAAATAATTTATTCAAAAAACAAAAGTCTGAACGATTTCATTTTTGCATCTGAATTTTTACAAGATGCGAAAGATTTACGGATGATGGAAGCCAGTGGGAAGATAAATGAAAAGGATTTACCTGAAAACCAGAAATGATAGCATTCTCATCTCCTCTTATCAGGTCATATTGTTATCTTTGCGACACTTTTTGAAGAAATTAAATCATTTATATGTCTGTTTTAGTAAATAAAAATTCAAAAATCCTAGTTCAGGGTTTTACTGGTACTGAGGGAACATTTCATGCCACTCAAATGATTGAATATGGCACCAAGGTTGTTGGAGGCGTAACTCCGGGAAAAGGAGGTTCAACTCATTTAGAACGCCCAGTCTTTAATACCGTTGAAGAGGCGGTAAAAGCAACCGGAGCAAATGTTAGTATTATTTTTGTACCTCCAGCTTTTGCGGCAGATGCTATTCTTGAAGCGGCAGATGCAAATGTTGAATTAATTATTTGTATCACCGAAGGAATTCCGGTGCAGGATATGGTAAAAGTGAAACAGTTTTTAAAAGGGAAAAAAGCCCGTTTAATTGGCCCCAACTGCCCTGGTGTAATCACATCTGACGAATGTAAGGTGGGTATCATGCCCGGATTTATCTTTAAAAAAGGGCGTGTAGGCATCGTATCAAAATCCGGCACTCTTACCTATGAAGCGGCAGACCAAGTGGCTAAAGCCGGATTGGGTATTTCTACCGCTATCGGAATTGGTGGTGACCCTATTATTGGAACTACAACCCGTGAAGCTGTAGAATTATTTATGAATGATCCGGAAACAGACGCAATTGTTATGATTGGGGAAATTGGTGGTGGTATGGAAGCGGATGCAGCGCATTATATTCAATCAGTAAAAAATAAAAAGCCGGTAGTTGGCTTTATTGCCGGTCAAACAGCACCTCCTGGAAGAAGAATGGGACATGCCGGTGCTATAGTAGGAGGTGAAGATGATACAGCGGCAGCTAAAATGCGTATTATGCGCGAATGTGGTTTGCACGTAGTTGACAGCCCCGCCGATATTGGCAAAACTGTTGCTGCAATTATGAAGTAGTAATTAAATGATTACATACAAAAGAGTCCGGTAAAAGCCCGGACTTTTTCATGCCTATCTGCATTTAAAACTCATCCTCATCATGCTTATCTCGTTGCTCTAAAATAAATTTCGATAATGCCTCTTTACTTGAACTGAAATTAAATACATGATACACCTGGCCATACTTTTCCTTATCAACCGTAACATTATACATTCGCTTGGCAAATTCCAATTTACTATCCTCAAAATTGAAAAGGTTTAATAATTCTTTTACTTGAAGCGTTTCAAAAGCATTGTCCATAATAGCCCCTTGTAAAATACTTTTTCTGGTTTGTTCAAAACTTTCATTTTGAATTGCTGATTTTAGTTGTTGAAATGCGGTAGCATCCATCACTTTATGGCCATTATAATCATTGCCATAATTAGGATAGTCAAATTCCCACCCCTGCATCACCATTTTTTCACTATCAATATACGCACGACCTGAGCGGCTAATAATAATATCAGTATAATATCCTGCACGGAAATAAATACGATCAGAATATAATAACTGATCATGGTAAATACTTCGTCCGGAGCCCATTACGTAAATATTAATGGTGCAATAACCTTGCCGGAGATTATTAATTTCAACAATCTTATCGGAGTTTGGGCGATATGTTCTGCCATCAATTACCACACGACTTAACGGCCTAACACTTGTGATACTTACCCTTAAATAATTGCTACTAAAAGCAGAAGCAACTAATGAAAAAGAAATAATCGCTATTAAACAAAATATCTGCTTCATAAAAATTAGTTTACAAATAGGATTGTCCACAGTATTTTATGTAAAAAGATAGCCTTCATAAAAAATAGTTAAACCATAAGATGAGATACTTTATGAAGTCTAATCATAAATGCATCTAATTGGTTAACGATAACTTTACCTTTAAAAAGCCAAATCAATACAACATGTATAAATTTCTTTTCTCTATCATATTTCTTGCACCTTCATTTCTTGCCTCTGCACAGGATAAGAGTTCTTATAAAAAGGAATGGAAGATAGTTGCTGATTTAGAGGCTAAAGGACTTAACCAGTCTGCCCGAAACGAAGCACGAAAAATTTTTACTTTAGCTACAACCAACAAAAATCAACCGCAGCAAATAAAAAGTGCAATGTATGAACTAAAAAGCATCTACTTTTTAAATGAAGAAAATATTAATCATGGTTTAAAATATTTTGATTCTTTGCTACACATTATCCCACAACCAGGTAACAGCATAGTGCTTAGTATGAAAGCTACAGCAATTGACCAGTTTTTACAATCGAATCGTTTTCTCTTATATGACAGAACCAAGATACTTAATGAACAGGATGATGATATTACTACCTGGAGCCTGGCAAAACTTCAAAGTACCATCACCAGCCTTTATTTATCTTCTATACAACAAGTTGAAGAATTAAAGAAAGTTCCTATAACTACATTCACAGACATTCTATCAGACCAGGAAAACACATTAACATTAAGGCCTACCCTATATGATTTTTTAGCATTTAGAGCATTAGCGTATTTAAGTAACCCCGAGCAAGACCTTCGTAAGCCTGCACAACGCTTTGTAATAGATGGAGAAGACGTATTCAGCCCGGCCAAAGAGTTTATACATATTACATTCAAAACAAACGACACGATATCTGATAAATATCGTGCACTTATGCTGTATCGTGATTTGCTACGCAATCATTTAAATGATTATAATTTAGATGCCTTTTTAGATGCCGATCTTCAACGACTACAATTTGTTTATGCGCACAGTGTATCGCCATTTAAAAAGGCACATTATGAAAAGGCATTAAAACAACTTGAAGGAAGTTATCCTACACACACAATTGCTATGCAAGCGGCATATCAAATGGCTCTTTTAAAACAACAAGACGCTGCTGAAGGCGACACAACTGGATTTATCAAAGCAATAAATATCGCCAATTCAATTATTACACGGAATGTTGATAAAAATGAATCAAACAAGGCAAAAAATCTTATTGAAAAATTAAAAGAACCTTCCTTCAATTTGGAATTAGAAAGCGTTAATCTTCCTAACCAACCTTTTAGGATTCTTGTATCTTATAAAAACACTACCCAACTTTTCTTCAAGATTATTCCCATCAATGAGCCTTTTGCGGAAGTAAAAAACAGAAGAGAAACAAAGGAGTATTTACAGTTGCTTTTGGAAAAATCGGATGCAATAAATTCAACAATAAGGTTACCGGAAGAGAACGACTACCGACAACACTCAGTAGAGATAAAGTTTGACGCATTAAAAACAGGTAAATACTATTTGTTTGCAAGTTTGAAGCCTAGCTTTTCATTTGAAAATAACTCAATGGATTACCAAATAATTCAGGTAAGCCAATTAGCTTATTTCTATAATGATGCAGGGCAAATATTTGTGGTGGATAGAAATAATGGTAATCCCATTCAGGGAGCAATAGTTCAGCAATACATGCTTAAGTATAACTATAGTGCTCAAAGCTATCAGTACATATTAAAAGACAAAGTGGTAACAAACAAAGATGGTATAGCCATAGTGAAGAAATCTAAAAATTACGAATCCTATCATATTGAGATTCTTTATAAGAACGAAAGATTTTCATCTGATGATGCAAGGGGACTCATTTACTATGGCAAGGAAGAAAGAAAGCCTGAAAAGAGAATTTTTCTTTTTACAGACCGTTCGATATATCGTCCCGGGCAACCGTTATACTACAAAGGAATTTATCTTGTAAAAGACACTGCAATCTTAAAAAGCAAGGCACTTTCAGAAGAGAAAATAAACATTAAATTATACGATGTAAATGGGACGGAAGTTGCTACCGCTACTCACACAACCAATTCTTTTGGTTCATTTAGTGGAAAATTTGACCTGCCTGAAGGGCTATTAAATGGAACCTTTTATTTACGTGACGATAAAGGTTTACTTTATCATTCTATTTCAGTGGAAGAATATAAACGACCCAAGTTTGAAGTTGTATTAGAAAATCCAACAATCCTATACAGACTACAAGACACAATATCCGTGTTTGGTAAAGCAAAAGCTTATGCAGGAAATAATATTTCAGGGGCAAAAGTTATTTATAGTGTTACACGCAAATCTATTTTTCCATTTTATAGGAATAATTTCTTTTCCTCAAAATCAGTTGTCTATCCAAGAGATGAAATGGAAATCACTTATGGTGAAACTCGAACAAACGATGCTGGCAGCTTTACAATAACATTTCCCGCATTGGCAGATGAAAAAATTCCTAAACAAGCCCAGCCAATGTTCTATTTTACTGTTTTTGCAGATATAACCGATATAAACGGTGAAACAAGAAGTCAAACCATTACGATTCCGGTGAGTTATCAGTCATTACAAATTTCAACTTCCATAGAAAGATCAATACATACAGATAGTGTTCAAAATATAAAAATCTATACTAAAAACACTTTAGGCAATTCGGAAAAAGCATTGGTTGAGATAAAATTATCCGAACTAACTATACCCAATAAGATATTTAGAAAGCGATACTGGCAAAAGCCAGATCGTTATCTATATTCTAAAGAAGTGTATTCCAACTATTTCCCTTTTGACATTTACAGTGATGAAGACCAACCCAATAACTATCCAATAAAAAAGATAGTTTATTTAAAAACTGATACTACATTACTTAGCGGGCTATGGGATTGGAAAGATTTACAGCTTGAATCGGGGTTTTATAAGTTAGATATTTCTTCTATTGATAAATATGGAGAAACTGTAAATTATACTGTTTTTTTTGAAGCCACAAACAACAAATTTTCCACTTTAGAAGCGTTTACGATAGCAGCAACCAAGAATCCCCTTCAACCGGGTCAAACCACTCAGTACACCCTAAGCTGTAGATATGATGATATTTGGCTCTTACAAAATTTAAAAAAAGCAGAAGAAAATACGAGTCACCAGTGGGTGTTTTTACGAAACAATAAACCTGAAACAAAAAAACTAATCCTAACTGAAAAAGACCGGGGTGGAATTGTCCTTAACTACATATTTGTAAAACACAATAATTTTTATAATTATTCTACAACACTTTCTGTTCCCTGGACAAACAAAGAACTGCAACTTAAATTGGAAACATTTAGAAATAAAGTTCTACCAAATTCAAAAGAGACCTGGAGTATTCAGATATCCGGAAATCAAAAAGATAGAGTAACTGCCGAAGCGCTTATAAACATGTATGATGCTTCATTAGACCAGTTCAAATCTCACTCCTGGCCTTCGTTCAAATACTTATGGCCTATCGTTCCCGAATACAACCGTTGGGTAGAAGCAGGTTTTAATTCTATTCTCTCTTCTGTGTTAAGTAAATTACCGCTTAACCTGATACCAATAAACTCAAAAAGATATTACGAATTAACTGAAAATAACTGGTCGTATGTTCTAGCCAATTCAAATTATGGCTATCACAGAAATGCAATGGGTTTTAGGATGATGCTTTCAGGCGCTCCTAGTGAAATTCACTTTAAAAATGAAGAACCTATGGTTGACGGGGCTTCATCCCCTTCTGAAAAAATTGTAAAATTTACGCCTCCCCGAGTTGTAGGAGATTCTGAACTATTTGAATCAGACACCCTCCCCCTTACAACCCAAAATAACTCCGGTGTTGAATCACTAAGAACAAATTTTAAAGAAACGGCATTCTTCTATCCGGAATTAAAAACTGATTCAGCAGGAAATATCTCCTTTACTTTTACCATGCCTGAAGCATTAACTAAATGGAAGTTGATGGCAATGGCTCATACACCTGATTTACAATCAGGAATACTGGAGGCGTTTACTATTACACAAAAATCATTAATGGTACAACCAAATCTACCTCGCTTTTTACGGGAAGGTGATCGAATGGAATTGGAAACAAAAGTGGTAAATATGGACTCTATTCAAATGACAGGAACGATACAACTGGCATGGATAGACGAAGCATCAGGCGCTTCCGTTGATGGATGGTTTAATAATGTTCTTCCTTTACAACATTTCACTGTTGATCCGGGTAAAAGTGAATCTATTAACTTTCCATTCGTTATTCCACAACAATTTAACGGTGCTGCGAAATACCGTATTATAGCCACTACTACAGATGGGAGGTTTAGCGATGGTGAAGAAGCCATATTGCCGGTCTTAACAAATCGCTCCTTAGTTACAGAATCACTACCTATTTCCTTACGAGGAACGGGAACAAAACATTTTACGTTTAATAAGTTACTCTCCGCAAATAATAGCAGCACCATATCGCATCAATCGCTTACAATAGAATACACTTCAAATCCTGTATGGTATGCCGTTCAGGCATTACCATATCTTATGGAATATCCTTATGAATGTGCAGAACAAACGTTCAACCGCTATTATGCCAATGCATTAGCCTCACTCATCATTACCCGAACCCCTCGTATTAAAACAATTTTCTCGCAATGGAAGAGCACAGATACATCTGCACTTATTAGTAATCTGCAAAAAAATCAGGAATTAAAGACAATAATGCTTGAGGAAACACCATGGGTATTGGAAAGTAGAAATGAAACTGAACAAAAGCGTAGAATTGGATTGCTATTTGATTTAATCACCCTATCCAACCAACAAAGCGGGTCTTTAGCCAAACTTGCTGCCATGCAAACACCTAACGGAGGCTTTGCCTGGTTTAACGGCGGCCCGGAAGACAGATTCATGACCCAATACATCATAACTGGAATGGCTAAACTAAAAATGCTTGGTATTTCAATTGAGCAATCACCTATCGCTCAAACCATCGTGCAGAATGCCATTGCCTATTTAGATAAAGAAATTGTAAGAGATTATGATGAATTATTGAAAAGAAAAGTTAACCTTAAAGCAGATCACCTGAATTATACCGTGATACAATATCTATATATGCGAAGTCTTTTTCCAGATAAGAAAATGAACAGCCGTACAGTTACCGTAAACAAATATTACCTAACCCAGGCAAAAGATTTTTGGATTAACAAAAATCTATTCTCAAAGGCAATGATTGCTATATCACTTTTTAAAAATAATGACCAAAAGGCGGCAAAAGATATTATTAAATCGCTTCAGGAAAATGCGATTATAAATCCTGAGTTAGGTACATATTGGAAGGAGAATATCGGAGGTTATTTTTGGTTTCAGGCTCCTATAGAGACTCAGTCAATAGCCATTGAAGCATTTTCGATAGTTACACCAGGAAATACATTCATTGATGACTTAAAAACATGGTTGTTAAAAAACAAACAAACTAATAATTGGCGCACAACGAAAGCAACTGCAGAAGCCTGTTACGCCCTATTAATGAGCGGCACTACGTGGTTACCATTAAAAAATGAAGTAACCATTAAGTTGGGGAACCAAACCATAAAAAGCGAGGAAGAAAAAGCCGAAGCAGGTACTGGTTATTTTAAAACCGTTATCCCGGGAAATAAAGTTCAACAGGGAATGGGCCATATTGAGGTTAGTATTTCCTCCGAAAAAGACATCGGAACAAATTCAATGCCTTCATGGGGTGCTGTTTATTGGCAATACTTTGAAGAAATTGACAAAATAGACCGGGCAACTACACCACTTTATCTATCCAAAAAGCTATATGTACAAAAAAATTCAGACACAGGACCGGTACTTGAAGAAATTAAAGAAGGCAATGAAATAAAAGTAGGTGCTAAAATAATAGTACGCATTCATTTAAAATGTGATAGGGATATGGAATATATCCATTTAAAAGATATGCGTGCCTCGGGTATGGAGCCTGTGAATGTAATAAGTCAATTTAAACATCAGGGAGGATTATGGTATTATGAAACTACACGAGATGCGTCTTCTAATTTCTTTTTCGACAAATTACCCAAGGGGTCTTATATTTTCGAATATCCGGTCTTTGCCACACATGCAGGTGATTTCAGTTTAGGGTTAGCAACCATTCAATCCATGTATGCTCCGGAATTTACGAGTCATAGTGAAGGCATGCGAATTCATATTTTATCTCAAATACCATAAAGGTATAATAAGGTAATTGCTTGTACCGGATTGGATTTAATTATCTTTGCCAACCTAAAAAAGGCTAATTATGTTTAGAACACATACATGTGGAGAATTGCGCATTAATCATGTATCGCAGGAGATTACATTGAGTGGATGGGTACACATAATAAGGAAATTTGGAGCTATTACTTTTGTTGATTTACGTGATCGTTATGGTATTACCCAACTTATTTTTGAAGAATCTTTTTCTCAAGCAGCACTGGTTGATACATTAGGAAGAGAATTTGTAATTCAAATAAGCGGGAGCGTAAGAGAGAGGAGTAACAAAAACCCTGCAATAGCAACAGGAGATGTTGAAATTCTGGTAAATCAACTGACCGTTTTAAATAAGGCCATAACACCTCCATTCACTATTCAAGATGATACAGATGGTGGTGATGATTTACGCATGAAATATCGTTATTTAGATTTACGCAGGAATCAAATAAAAAAGAATATAGAATTAAGGTATGCTGTAAATCGTGCTGCCAGGAATTATCTTCATGCACAACAATTCATAGATATTGAAACTCCTTTTTTAATTAAATCCACTCCTGAAGGAGCAAGAGATTTTGTGGTTCCATCCAGAATGAATGAAGGACAGTTCTATGCGCTACCTCAATCGCCACAAACATTTAAGCAATTGCTAATGGTGAGTGGTTATGACAAATATTTCCAGATAGTAAAATGTTTTAGAGACGAGGATTTACGAGCAGACCGTCAGCCGGAATTCACACAAATTGACTGTGAGATGTCTTTTGTAGAGCAGGAAGATATTCTACTAACCTTTGAAAATATGCTTAAGCATATATTAAGAGAAGTGAAGCATATTGACTATTTAGAAAAGGTGGAGCGTATGAGTTGGGCAAACGCTATGTGGAGCTATGGTAATGATAAGCCTGATACAAGATTTGGTGCAATACTCTGCAACCTGAAATATCCTGCACACAGTTTTCCGGGAAGACCTGATTTAAGTAATTTGATTAGCAGAGCAGGCTTTAAAGTATTTGACGAGGCCGAAACAGTTATTTCGCTTTCGTTTCCCGGGTGTAGTGAGTATAGCCGAAAACAAACTGATGAACTAACAGAGTGGGTTAAACGCCCGCAAATAGGAATGCAGGGAATGGTATTTATTAAAATGAATACAGATGGTAGCATCAAAAGCAGTGTAGATAAATTTTATAGTGCTGCACAACTAAAGGCTATAGCAGAAGCCGCGAACGCACAAATTGGTGATCTTATTCTTATTTTGGCAGGCAGCGAAGAACGCACACGCAAAGCCGCAGCAGAGCTTCGTTTATATATGGCCGATAGATTAGGCTGGAGAAAGAGCAATGAGTTTAAACTTTTATGGATTACAGACTTTCCCCTATTTGAATACGATGCAGAAGGTAACCGTTGGGTTGCACGCCACCATCCGTTTACTGCACCAAAGCCTGAACATGTAAACACCATGATTAATCATTCTCCAAAAATTGAGGATGCTGCCCGATATCTTGAACATCCGTACGCCTCCATTTTAGCCAATGCATACGATATGGTACTCAATGGAAATGAAATTGGAGGAGGCTCTATCCGTATATTCCAGCGTACACTTCAAGAGAAAATGTTTGAAGCATTAGGAATTGATAAGGACGAACAGGTTCAAAAATTCGGATTCTTGTTAGGCGCATTTGAATATGGCGCTCCTCCACATGGCGGCATTGCCTTTGGTTTAGATAGATTATGTGCTATTTTGGGTGGAAGCGAAAGCATTCGTGACTTTATAGCATTTCCTAAAAACAATAGCGGGCGTGATGTTATGCTTGATGCCCCTTCTTCAATTGAAGATACACAACTAAATGAATTAAATATTCAATTAAAAAAATAGCCGGTTAACTACTCTATGTTTAACAATTCAAATATTATAACCTTCATAGTATTGTTATAGATTTGATTTTATGTCTCTTAAGTTAATAACTAGTTTTTGTTTTTTTCTTTCTATATCAGGCAATATAATTGCACAAACGGATACCGTTGTATATAAATTATACAAAGACCGGAATCAATTAGAATATCGTTTGAATAAAAAGCTCATTAATGATAAACTCTCTCTCGAACTCTCCGAAAAGACAGAAGAAGATTGGGATGCTGCTTTTTTTGCGCTTCAATACCTTAACCGAAAAGATAAGTGGGTAAAAAGCAGAATTAGCTATGCAGTTAATGAAATGAGTAAAAGGAGCAACTCATTTAACCGAGCATTACTCGAACTATTATATGCGCACTACCCTGAAATTTATAATATAGAAATTGAAAAGCTATTACTGGAGGTTAAAGACGGAAAGGTTTGGGCGATGTGTGCAGAATATCTATTACTAACTGCAAATAAACAAGTTAGAAATAAAATAGAAAAGATAGCCAAAGCTCGGTTAGTTAATCAGCCTGAGAATGTTTTTTATCAGCGGGTGTTGTTTAGTTTAAACCCCTCCTATACAAGGCCAGAACAACTAACTCATCTCTTCCAGCACGATTATTTACCCGGTCAGGTGTTAATGATTAGTTTTCAGCGTATCAATCGAAACTATCCCGGTTTAGTTATTATTCGGGATAGCACAGGCAACTTTTTAAAACAACCTTCAGGTGAATATTTTTCAGTTCCACAATTGGCTCGAAGTTTAAACGGGCTTCCGGGCTACCTCACAAATGGTAATACGCCACGAGGCATCCTACGCATGGACGGCTTTGATGTTTCTAAAGCCGGGGCAATAGGTCCCACTCGAAATGTGCAACTTTCTCTTCCTTTTGAACTAAACACAGGTCACTTTATGCGTGACAGCTTATTGGATAGCGCCACCATGGAAAAGAAATATTACGCCCAACTCCTTCCGGAAGGCGTGCGAGAAACAGAACCATTTTATCAGGCGTTTTATGCAGGAAAAGCAGGAAGGTATGATATCATTGCGCATGGAACCACAGTAAGGTCGGAATATTATAGAGGAACAACATATTATCCTTTCACCCCTACAATGGGATGCTTATGCACATATGAAAGTTGGGATGACAGCACCATGCTGCGTAAAGAAAGTGACCAACAAAAACTAATTGAAGCTATTGAAAGAGCTGGAGGTCCATTTGGATATGCGCTTATCATTGACCTGGACAATAAAAGAGCACCGGTAACCTTAAACGAAATCCTTCCACTATTAAATGCCGCAAAAAATGAATAAGGGAATGTAACTTTACCTAATGCAACAGACACCTCTTGCTGAGAGAATGCGGCCTCAAACATTGGATGATTTAACAGGACAGGAACACCTTACCGGCCCTAATAGTGTGCTGCGTCAATCATTAAATAATGGTGATTTATATTCTATGATTTTATGGGGGCCTCCGGGTGTTGGAAAAACAACCATTGCCAATATTATCGCAAACACGTTGCATGTGCCTTTTTTTAGTTTAAGCGCAATCTCTTCCGGTGTTAAAGACATCCGTGAGGTTATAGACACAGCTAAGAAGAGTTCCGGTGCTATTTTATTCATTGATGAAATTCACCGCTTCAACAAAGGGCAGCAGGATGCGTTATTAAATGCAGTTGAAAAAGGAATTATCAGACTAATTGGAGCTACAACCGAAAACCCTTCTTTTGAAGTAAACAGTGCCTTACTTAGTCGTTGCCAGGTATATGTTTTAAAACCTTTGGAAGCAAATCATCTTGAGCTGTTGTTAAAAAAGGCAGTATCAAAAGATGAATGGATAATAAAACAAAAGCCGGAACTGAAAGAAACTTCAGCACTCATCCGTTTGTCGGGAGGAGATGCCAGAAAGTTGCTGAACCTTTTAGAACTAATAGTTACCCATAGCAAGGGAGAGCCGATTACAAATGAAATGGTAATGAAAATTGCACAGCAAAAAATCGCCCTTTATGATAAGCAAGGCGAAACTCATTACGATATTATTTCTGCATTTATAAAAAGCCTCCGCGGGTCAGACCCAAATGGTGCTGTATATTGGCTTGCTCGGATGATTGCCGGCGGAGAAGATATTCGTTTTATTGCCAGGCGGATGATAATTTTTGCCAGTGAAGACATTGGCAATGCAAACCCTAATGCCTTTTTAATGGCAAGCAATACTTTTCAGTCGGTACATGTAATTGGCTATCCTGAGAGTAGAATCATTTTATCACAATGTGCCGTTTATTTAGCTACTTCTCCTAAAAGCAACAGCACATATACAGCCATTGAAAAAGCATTGGAAGAAGTTGAAAGAACAGGGGATTTACCCGTTCCGCTTCACTTAAGAAATGCTCCTACAAAACTGATGAAAGAACTGGGTTATGGTGAAGAATACAAATATGCCCATAATTTCGAAAACAACTTTGTAGCATTAAATTATTTACCAGAAAAAATTGAAGAAAAGATTTTTTATCACCCCGGAAACAATGCACGGGAAAATGAAATTAGAAAATTTTTAAAAGAGCGTTGGAAGGAAAAATATGGATACTAATCATGATAAAAATTTCGACTGGACCACTCGCACCCTTCATCAATTAAGTAACACAGAAGTTTTTGAAATATTGAAAGTCCGTTGCGAGGTATTTGTGGTTGAGCAGCAATGTGCCTATTCGGATCCTGATGAAAAAGACCTCGTTGCGCTTCATCTAACAGGCCGTTGTGATGGTGAAATTGCTGCCTATGCGCGCCTCCTACCGCCAGGTATTTCCTACCCTGAAGCCTCAATTGGAAGGGTTCTTACAATAAAAAAATTCAGGAGATTAGGGTTAGGGAAGACATTAATGCACCTGGCAATAGAACAGTGTTTTCATTTTTTCGCAAGCAACTCAATACACATAAGTGCTCAACAGTATTTACTACCCTTCTATAATCAACTGGGATTTAAGGCAATTGGTGCTCCTTATTTGGAGGACAATATTCCACATTGCGGAATGATATTAGAAAAATCGTATTAGCAGATACAATAATCTACCCCTGTCTTCGTTTAGCTATAAGGTTTCCACATCGTAAAAATTACGATTAAGTCCAAATTCAACCCTAATGAAGACACCTATACCTAAACTAACCTCCATAGCAAAAGGGCTGCTGATAGCATTGTTAACATGCTGTATTAATGGCGTGAATGCACAACATGTTTCTTTTGGTAACAAGATGAAAGTTGAATTAGGGTTGAATTTTGGCCCCACTTTCTTTTTAGGTGATTTGGGTGGAAATCATGGAAAAGGCACAAAATTTATTAAAGATGTAAATCTTGAATTAACTAAAATGATGAAGGGTGCATTTATAACAGTGTATCCTCGTGAATGGATTGGTTTTCGTTTGGCAGGTCAATATACCTTTGTTTCTGGAGATGATGAGGTTATCAATACCGGAGGTGTGCACGAATTATGGCGAAAGCAACGTAATCTTAACTTTAAGAGTGATATGTGGGAGGTGTACAGTGCTGTAGAATTCTATCCAACTTTATATCTTGCGGGTGAAAGTGATGACAAACCCGTTTACCAGCCTTATGCTTTTATTGGGATAGGTTTTTTTCATTTTAATCCTAAAGGATCATTAATTGATCAATATGGCAGAAAGAACTGGTATGCATTACACCCATTACGTACAGAAGGGCAGGGAATGGCTGAGTATCCGGGAAAAAAGCCTTATAGCCTAACCCAAATTAATATTCCAATGGGTGGTGGAATACGCCGTGTATTTAATGACCGATATACCGCAAGTATAGAATTATTATATAGAAAAACATTTACAGACTACATTGATGATGTTAGTACCACCTATATAGACCCGGTTTACTTCAATCATTATCTTTCATCCGAGCAGGCAATAATAGCCAGAGCAATTCATGATAAAACAGTAGGTATTATAACTCCGGGAGTAAATCGGTATGAACCGGGTACACAAAGAGGAAATTCAAAAAACATGGATGCTTATTTCAGTATCCTCTTAAAATTCGGCATACGATTAGGTGATTCAAACGACTATACACGAAGATCCAGAATGCAAACGAGATGTCCTCACTTTTTTTAGTAAATGCATTTTACATGAAACACAAACAAATAATTGCTCCGGCTAATTTACGCTTGATAATTGTTGCTGTATGCATTTTGCTACTGCTTATGTTTACCCGCTCACAGGCTTTCCCTTTAAAAATTGACGAGATAAAGATTGAACAAACAGCTACACATCAAATCAGTATTCAGGTTCGTACTAATGATGGACGGACGGCAAAAGTGGAATTATACAACGAAGGTGGAGAATTGGTTAAAAGTATTCAGGTTATACATTCTAAAATAAATTATGTCTCAAACTTAAAATATGGAACCTATATCTATCGTTGTATAAGTAGTGATGGTGATGAGCGAAAAGGAAAGTTTTCAATTAAATAAAACTCTTACCAATAACAATAAGTATATAACAGAAGAAATAGCCCCTGAAATCAAGTGCTCTAATATATTGATTACCTCTGAAACCTCATTATTACTTCGTTAGTATGCTTATTATAAGAAATCCGCGTTTCTACGTGGATTTTTTTATAGTTCACTTTTTAAGAAAGATCCAGTATAACTATTTTTATTTTTGATTAGATTTTCCGGAGAGCCTTCAAATAATATCTCTCCTCCAGCCTTACCTCCTTCAGGACCAATATCCACAATATAATCTGCCACTTTAATTACATCTAGATTATGCTCAATAACCACAACTGTATTTCCTCTATCTACTAATTTATTAAGCACATTGAGTAAATGGCGAATATCATTAAAATGTAATCCGGTGGTTGGTTCATCAAGAATATAAAAAGTCTTTCCGGTATCCCGCTTACTTAATTCAGTTGAAAGTTTCACCCGCTGTGCTTCCCCGCCACTAAGGGTTACTGCACTTTGACCCAGGGTTATATATCCTAATCCTACTTCTTGTAGTACTTTTATTTTTCTATATAGGTAAGGTACTGGTTGGAAAAAATCAACGGCTTCATTAACAGTCATATTCAATACATCACTAATTGACTTCCCCTTGTATCGAATTTCTAATGTTTCCCGGTTATATCTTTTCCCATTACACTTTTCACAAAGGACATGCACATCAGGTAAAAAATTCATTTCGATTACTCGCATTCCGGCCCCTTCACAAACATCACATCGTCCATTCTTTACATTAAATGAAAAACGACCTGCATTATAACCTCTTATTTTTGCTTCCGGAACAGATGCAAACAAGGTACGGATATCGGTAAAGAAGCCACAGTAAGTAGCGGGGTTACTACGAGGGGTTCTTCCTATTGGACTTTGGTCAATTTCAATCACTTTATCAATTTCTTCCAACCCTGATATAGTTTTATATGGCAACACTTCTTTTTTTGCATAGTAGCAATGGTTATGAAGTAAGGGATACAACGTTTCATTAATTAATGTAGATTTTCCACTTCCGCTAACCCCTGTAATTAAAATTAATTTTCCTAATGGAAAATCAATAGATACATTTTTCAAATTATTTCCGGAAGCGCCCTTTAAACTAATTACTTTACCATTTCCCTTTCTTCTTTCTTTTGGAACTGGAATGTTTTTTTTACCATTTAGGTATTTTGCGGTTTCGGAATCAGTAGCTATTATTTCACCCGGTTTACCCTCAGCAACTATTTTACCGCCATACAATCCGGCACCGGGTCCAATATCTACCAAGTAATCAGACGAGAGCATGATATCTTTATCGTGTTCAACAACTAAAATATTATTTCCAATATCTCGCAAATTCTTTAATGCTTCAATCAATCTATGATTATCCCGTTGATGCAAGCCAATACTTGGCTCATCCAAGATATAGGTAATCCCTTGTAATTGTGATCCGATTTGTGTAGCTAACCTAATTCTTTGATATTCTCCTCCACTAAGGCTACCGGATGAGCGGTTCAAAGTGAGATAAGTTAATCCTACATTCAACAAAAATCCAAGGCGATCCCTAATTTCCTTTAATATATCTTTTGCTATTGCAATTTGTCTTGGTGATAATCTGGTTTCTAGCTCGCAAAACCATAGCGACAGATCATTTAAATCCAGCTCTCCTAATTCTGAAATATTTTTCCCATCAATTTTGAACCAAAGACTTTCCTTTTTTAACCGGGTACCGTGGCAAGTATGACATTGATGCAATTTCATAAACTGAGCAACCCACTGCTGAACAGATTCTGAAGTTGTAGAAGCAGTGTACCAGCGCCTAACCATATTTACTATTCCTTCAAAATCTGAAGTGTAATCTCCTGGCGTTTCAGGGTCATCATTACCCTGATCCCCTGAAAGCTTTCCTTCTACATTTCCATATAAAATCATGTTTATAGCTTCAACAGGTAAGGAACGGATTGGTTTATCCAAACTGATTTTATGCTTTTTAGCCAACTGCCGAATTTGATTAAAGACATAAACATTCCGCTCTTCTCCTAACGGTGCAATACCACCCGCATTTATACTTAAATTATTATCTGGAATAATCGCATCAAGATCTACCTGATAAATACTTCCTAATCCTTTACAAGTAGGACATGCTCCGTAAGGTGAATTAAACGAAAAAGCATTAGGAGATGGCTCTTCATAACTAATTCCGGTATCAAGACACATCAAATGACTGCTGTATTGTTCCAAAGAATCATTATCATGAACAGCTACAAACATTAATCCCTTTCCTAACCGCAATGCACTTTGTACACTTTGAGAAAGGCGAAATTTAAAATCCTTTTCAGCAGACAGTCGATCAATAACCACTTCAATATCATGAATTTTGTAACGATCCACCTGCATTCGTGGAGTTAAGTCCTTAATTTCACCATCTACCCTAACTTTTACAAAACCTTTTTTTCGCACATCTTCAAACAACTCCCGATAATGCCCTTTACGGCCTCTAACCAAAGGAGCCAAAATACTTATCTTTTTTGCTGATAGTTTTTTTAATACCGCTTCAACAATTTCTTCTTCACTGAACTTAACCATCTTTTTGCCAGTATTATAACTATATGCATCACTTGCACGAGCAAAAAGTAATCTTAAGAAATCATAAATCTCAGTAATTGTTCCAACCGTACTTCGAGGGTTTTTATTGGTTGTTTTCTGCTCAATAGAAACCACTGGAGATAAGCCTTTAATATCATCCACATCCGGCCTTTCCATATCACCGATAAACTGACGTGCATAAGCTGAGAAACTTTCCATATAACGCCGCTGACCTTCATTAAAAATAGTATCAAAGGCAAGGGAAGATTTACCACTTCCACTTACTCCAGTAAACACCACCAAACTCTGTTTGGGAATATTTATTGAAACATTTTTTAAATTGTGAACCCTGGCACCAATAACTTCAATAAAATCATTGGAATGCTTTAGTTTTTCATTGCTTTTTTTTGGCATAACAGAAATGCAAAGTTATGAATTGAAAAAAGGTTGGAGTTTACTATTTTTAACCTACATTTTGCTTGTAATAAAAACATAACCTTACGCTTTATTAATCCTATTGATATGAAAAGAATGATTAGTTTAACAGGGATAAATATTAGCGTCACCAATATTTGTGCCCAAACCCCCACTCCTCTTTCGCCCTATACTGATACTGATAAAATAATAGATTTCTACCGGGAATTCTGGCTTGGTCTTGTTATTGCCGCAATTACTATTTTCATTTTAATAATTATACGAAGGAGGGAAAAGAAAAAGAATGAAACCCAACATTAAATTAAAAGAAAAACGATTCCTTCATATTTTAAGCAGATTACTCTTTTAAACAAAATCTTAATACAAAATTGAAATTGCCATTCAAATGATGTAGGTTACCTAATTTCGTTAAAAATATTTTCATGCAGAAAAGCGTTTCCTTTCTAATAAACATGCTAATGTTAATCTTAGCCTTTAGTTTATTATCCTCTTGTAGTGCATCGCGCAAGAGTATTGTAATTGAAGAGGGTTGGGATTTAATTGGGGAAAAGATGGTTGACTTTGTAAAGGATAAAGATGTAATAATGGTAAACAGCAATAATCAATACACCGATATTAGATTTAGAATTGAACATAAAAATATTCGACTAAAGGATTTTGCAATAGTATTTCAAAATGGGGACCGATTAACACCGGTAGTTGAGAAAAATTATATAGCCGGCGATGAAAGCAAGATCTTTCATTTAGCAATGGAAGGAAAGTTCATCCGGAGTATTAATTTTAATTATCGAAGCAAGGGAAGCCTTTTCAAAGGCCGGGCAAACGTGTTGGTATTTGGAAGGAGGCTTAAACCTTACTATTAGATTATCCTACATACCAACAGCAAATGGTACTTATTTTGCTTTCATAAACGAATCAAACTGTTTAATAATTCCTTCATCTTTAAACAATTTACGCAATCGGTGAAAATTAGGTTTATCAATGGTAGCTGAATAAGCCAGCGTAACAAAATTCAATTTATTTTTTTCTAAAGAAAATAAGGAAGCTACTTGGGAAATTTGAGAAACCAATAAGCAATTATCAGCTGCCATTTCTTTTGCCTTGGCAAGTCGTTTTTCATCTGTATTGGCATCCAAAATTGGTTTCTTTGCTTTTTCAAACTCTTCGGTCATCATTGGCCAATCATTGCATTTTCTTTCAATTACAGCATTGGGTTTCTTATCGGGAGTAATTACTTCTTCATCTTGTTTTGCCACTGTGGCACCAGGTTTGGATTTTTCTTCGGCCCCCTTTACTTGAGTAGAAGGCTTTTCTGTTTTCACCGGCCGCTGTACGAATGTTTCTTTTTTAGTGATAATTTTTTCTTCAACATGCTTTTGCTTTTCATTTTTTTTGGGTTCAACTTGGGGCTTTACTATTGCTTTATTTATGTCTTTATTACTATTTATACTTATAGTAGCACCTGAAACATTTGATAAGATTGCCTTTTTATCCGTTTCTTTCCTTTCATTGGAAGATACTTCAGATTTTTCATCATTAGGATTTATCAATACATCAGGCGGGGTACTTCCCTTTAAAATGGTTTCTTGATTTATTTTTGATGATGAAGGAGGGAGCATGGAATAAAATACCAATCTTGATTTTCCTGTTTGTTCGGTTCGCACTTTGTAGGATACGCTCATCATTCGCTCATCTCCATCAGCTGCTGTAACATTTTTCTTTTCAAACGACTGATTGCGAGAATTAATAAAATCTATTTTAACATGATAAAATGGTTGTGTAAGTCCAGAAATGGTAACTCGAGATTGAGGTCCTTTGTTTTGCTGCACTCCATTTATATAAACAATGAAAGCTGCACCTTGGTCTGAAAAGAAAGTTAAGCTTCCTTTTCCGGGTTGTGCAAAAGCTGTAAAAAAGAAAAAAGTAAAAAAGAAGAACAGGAGAGTTTTCATCATTAGCATTTATGCTGCAAATATACTGCTGATTTAAGGCATTACCATACTGAAAAGACCCTGATAATCTTTACAAACCGACGCAAATAATAACTTTCCATTCCTGAAACAATTACACCTACCCTATTTCCTGAAGCGGCATGAATAAAGCGAATAACTCCTCTTTTATTTTCAGTAATCAGCCCCATGTGGCCCACTTCTCCTGAATTGGGATTACTACCCGTAAACAAAATAATATCTCCGGGTTTACTATCAAGAGAATTCACCTCTTTGCCGGCATTTGTAAAATCGCGTGAGATGCGTGGAACCGCAATATCAAAATGATTAAATACATAAGTAATGAATCCGGAGCAATCAAATCCTTTTGATTTATCTGCAGATCCATATTTATATCTAATTCCTTTTAGAGACTGGGCAAAACTCACCACCTTAGTTGCTGATACATTGCCGGTATTAATATTTTTTTTTGACACCTTCCCTTTTAGCTTAACAGTGCTCTTAAGTGAAACACCTGTCTTAACTGAAGAAGTTGAACTACGAGAAGATGAACAACTATATAAAAGGAATATCGATAGAGATAAAATTAAAAGCCGATACATGGTGCAAATTTAATTTAACCTTTTGAGGAATGAACTACTATGAAAAGTCAGTCCACCAACATTTTTTGAATTTCAATGGGTTCTACTAAACGATCGCCATTTGAAGGGCGATTTAAAATTTTCTTTACCACCTTCATTCCTGAGATTACTTTACCAAATGCAGCCATGCCGAGGCCATCTGCAGTACCTTTTCTTCCTGCGTCCAGTACAGACTGATCACCCACACAGATAAAAAATTCCGTAGAAGCAGTTCCTGATTCGGTTCGTGCCATAGACACTATACCATCTGTATTTGAGAGACCTGTTATTTTTGTACTTTCATGTACAATAGGCGGTAAGATTTCCCCGGTTAAATAAATTCCTCCTTGTATTACGCCCGTGTTATAATCAGTTGGAAAATCTTCTGCTTTTACAACCCGATAGAATGATGCTTTATTATATGCTTTTTGCTTTACAAGTTTTAAAAAGTGGGAAGCTGTAATTGGTGCCTTATCTGTAAATAATTCAATTTGAAAATCGCCAGCACGTGTAATTACATTAATAACCGGATTATTAGTTGAACTACTTGAGCATGAAAGAAGAATGACTAAAAGTAGAAATAAGGGAAAAGCAATTTTTAATTTCATGGTATAAATATCTCAAACTTCCCCAAACAAGTTTGTAACAAAAGCAAATAATAAGGTAAAAAATGTTAATCTTCAGGGCAACTAACCGTTTAAAAAGTATGAAAAACAGAAACAATTCACAATTAGGCTGTTCAAATTGGTGTAATTCCCTGAAATTTGCGAAAAATTTGGAATATGCAGATTGAGGTATTAAAATCTAAAATTCATCGGTTAACCATTACGCAAGCTGATTTAAACTATGTTGGAAGTTTGACATTAGATGAGGAATTGATGGAAGCGGCTAATTTAATTGAGAATGAAAAAGTGCAGATATTGAATGTAAACAATGGTGAACGGTTGGAAACTTATATGATAAAGGGTAAGAGAGGGAGTGGAGTAGCTTGTTTAAATGGCCCTGCAGCAAGGAAAGGTGCAGTAGGAGATATTATTATAGTTATTTCCTATGCACACATGACTCCGGAAGAAGCCAAGCTTTTTAAACCAACCTTAATTTTCCCCGGAAAAGAAAATCGGTTAAAATAATCTTTTTGTTTTTGGGATATAAGGGTAGGATTTGTATTTTTGCAACCCTTTGTATAAGGAGAGGTGCCTGAGTGGCCGAAAGGGCCGGTTTGCTAAACCGTTGTACGGGCTTAAACCTGTACCGAGGGTTCGAATCCCTCCCTCTCCGCTGGAAACGATAACCTTTTGTTCGGGATGTAGCGTAGCCCGGTTATCGCGCCTGGTTTGGGACCAGGAGGTCGCAAGTTCGAATCTTGCCATCCCGACAATAACACACCAGTCACATAACCTGTGGCTGGTTTTGTTTTTTGGTGATGCAAGCTTGCTTGCAAGAGCAGGAAAACAAAATCAGCCAGGCTGCATAGCAGCACGTATGCGAACGCAGAAGTGGGTATTAGATTTGAAAAAATAAAAAGAGGAACCTAATAATTTCAAAAATTACATAGCAGCCAATTGCACTTTTTGTTGAAGTTCTAAAACACTTTCTTTAAATAAGCTATCAGTATCCATGAGGTCTTTTACAGTTTGGCAACTATGGATAACAGTGGTATGATCGCGCCCGCCAAAATGTTCACCAATTGTTTTTAGTGAGTTTTTAGTAAACGCTTTGGATAGGAACATAGTAATTTGTCTAGCCTGAACTATTTCCCGTTTACGGGTTTTTTGTAATAATTTTTCATAAGGCACATCAAAATAATCACATACCATTTTTTGTATTGCATCAATAGTGATTTCCTTGCTTGATGATTTCACAAAATTCCTTAGTACTTTCTTAGCTAATTCAAGGTCTATTTCGCGTTTATTTAATGAGGACTGTGCAAGTAGGGAAATAAGTGCGCCTTCTAATTCACGTACATTGCTATTAATATTATAAGCTATATACTTAACCACTTCTTTTGGCATTTCAAAACCATCTCTTTTCATCTTATTCTCCAAAATTTCAATTTTGGTATCATAATCAGGAGCCTGCAAATCAGCACTTAGCCCCCAACGGAATCTGCTTAATAGGCGTTCCTGTACCCCTTCAAGATCTTTAGGAGATTTATCACTGGTAAGTATTAATTGCTTGCCACTTTGATGCAAGTGATTAAAAATAGAAAAGAATGCGTCTTGAGATTTCTCAGCACGATTAAAAAATTGGATATCATCAATAATTAGCACATCAATTAGCTGATAGAAATGAATAAAGTCATTTATTGCATTATTCCGGCTATGGTCTATAAACTGATTTATAAATTTTTCTGAACTTACGTACAACACTACTTTATTAGGGTGCAATCGTTTTACTTCATTACCAATGGCTTGGGCAAGGTGTGTTTTACCAAAGCCAACTCCACCGTAAATAACTAAAGGATTAAACGATGTGGAGCCGGGCTTTTCAGCTACCGTCTTTCCTGCTCTGCGTGCAACACGGTTACAATCACCTTCAACAAAAGAATTTAGTGTATGAGATGCATTAAGCTGAGGATCTATCTGCATCTTTTTTAACCCCGGAATAACAAACGGGTTTTTTACAGGATTATTTATTACAAGAGGAAAGTCCATTTCATTGTTTGAATACGATTTATAACCACTACCGGGAACATCCATTGTAAGCGGTTTGTTTTTCCCATTACCGCTATCCACCATAATTCGATATTCCAGTCTTGCATCCTTACCTAACTCTCTTTTCAATGTTTTGGCAAGAAGTGAAACATAATGCTCCTCAAGATACTCATAAAAAAACTGACTTGGAACTTGTATTGTTAAAACTTTTGATTTCAACTCTACCGGCTTAATAGGTTCGAACCAAGTTTTAAAATGTTGCCATTCTACAATGTCTTTAATTATTTCCAGACAATTAGCCCAAACCTGTTCTAACTTTTTCTCCATTATACCTAAAGCAGTTTATATATTGACGAGTTCTTAATTTTCCGGGAGGGGTTTTCTTGCACCAAATAAAGCAACAGGTGTTTTACTTAGGCAGGAAAGCGAATATCAAGATTATTTTGTTGAAAAAAAAATTTTTTATTCTCCGTTTTTTATGCATTAATAAAACATAAGAAAATCAGGATTATCTTCAATAATTAATCAATAATCTATCTGATTAGTTAGCCCAACAAAGGCTTTCTTATGATTTATATCATTTGCCAAAATGACCATTAATTAAAATAAAAAGCGAAATCCATCCTATGGCAAATGTATTTGAAATAATGTGGGTAAATTATTTTTTATTTTTAGTAAAATGTATTAAGACAAACCGCTTAAAAGCGGCCTTCGTTTTTGCCTTTTTTTTGACATATACAGTCAAAGTTTAGCTGTATCTTTATCACTCAACTTAAGTGGCAATGGCATACGAATTATCCGGTAAACTTGAGGTTAAATATGACACTCAACAAATCACAGACACTTTTAAAAAAAGGGAGTTTGTAATTAAGACTACAGAAGAAGTAAATGGGCGTAGTTTTTCTAATTATGTTCGATTCCAATGTGTACAAGACCGTACAGCATTACTTGACAAAATAAAAGAAGGGGATCAGGTAAAAGTTTTATTCAATATACGTGGTAACAGATGGGAAAAGGAAGGCAGAACAGGTTATATTACAAACTTAGAAGCATGGCGAATTGAACATTTAGTTAGTGCAGAAGGAATAGACAGAGAAGCAGATTATACAAGCAACTCAGCGTCTGATGAGCCTTCCATTGCCGATGATTTACCTTTCTAATACCAATCAGCCCCTATTCTAGTATGCCTCAAAGAATAACGCTTCGACTATCTCCCTTAGAAGCGGATAATATAAAAGCGTTGAAGGCGTACATTTCTAATCATTTGGGTATTTCTCAGAAAAGTATTACAGCTACCAAAATAATTCGGCGTTCATTAGATGCCAGAAAGAGCCCTGCTGTTTATCAATATGTTATTGATGTATTTATTAATGAGCCCAATCCATTAATAACTAATCCAACACTTACCTTCAAAAATATTTTCTCTAAAAGGAAACAGGTAATAATTATTGGGGCAGGGCCTGCAGGTTTATTTGCAGCGTTACAATTAATTAACCTTGGCATTAAACCCATTATTTTAGAGAGAGGCAAAGATGTTCGTTCAAGGCGCAGAGATCTTGCTCTCTTAAATAAAAATGGAGTAGTAAATCCGAACAGTAATTATTGTTTTGGTGAAGGAGGTGCCGGTACATATAGTGATGGAAAGCTTTACACTCGAAGCAACAAACGAGGGAACATTTTAAGTATTCTTCAAACCTTTGTACACTTTGGAGCACCTGAACAAATTTTATATGATGCGCATCCGCATATTGGCACCAATAAGCTTCCTCAAATTATTACCTCCATGCGAGAACAAATTCTTAAAAGTGGAGGAGAAATTTATTTTAATCATTGTGTAAATGATTTTTTAATTAAAGAGAATCTCATTGTTGGTGTGGAGGCTTCAGGAGTTCGATTTACCGGAGATGCCTATTTATTAGCAACAGGTCATTCGGCAAGAGATATTTTTGAATTGCTTCAACAAAAAAGGATCCTCATAGAACCTAAACCATTTGCGCTTGGTGTCCGAATAGAACACCCGCAAGAACTTATCAACGAGATACAATATCATCATGCATTTTCAACTCTTCTTCCACCTGCATCTTATTCTCTGGTAAAGCAAATTAAAGATAGGGGAATGTTTTCTTTCTGTATGTGTCCGGGTGGTATCATTGCTCCGGCAGCCACGTCTTCTGGTGAAGTTGTGGTGAATGGGTGGAGTCCTTCAAAGAGAAACAATCCGTATGCCAACAGTGGGATTGTTGTAGAGATTAGGCGGGCAGATATTATTCCCATAATGAAGCGAGAAGGGATAGGGGAAAATGACCCACTAATATTTATGCGATTTCAACAAATGGTAGAAAAAGCTGCCTTTACAGCCGGAGGTGGAAAATGCAAGGCTCCGGGCCAGCGGCTGGTTGACTTTTGTAAGGGAAAAGAATCCATATCATTGCCTAACCATTCTTATGTTCCCGGATTAAGTGTTGCAAATTTGCAAACTGTACTTCCTCCCTTTGTGTATAAAACGTTGGCATCGGGTTTCCCATTATTTGGAAAAATATTAAAAGGATATTATACAAACGATGCTATTGTTGTGGCCACTGAAAGCAGGACTTCGAGTCCGGTAAAAATCCCCCGAGACATTAAGTACTTTCATCACCCTCAAATAGAAAACTTATATCCATGCGGAGAAGGGGCCGGTTACGCAGGTGGAATCATAAGTGCAGCAATGGATGGTGAAAAAGTAGCAGCAGCTATTTCTTCAAGGATCGGAGATTAAACCGGAGCAATCTGATGTTAATTTAGCAACTTCTAAAAACCCATTCCCTTACATTTGCACAATATCATATTATTATGAAGGTATTAGAATTACATCATCTTAAGAAATATTTTGCCACTCAGCGAGCTGTAGATGACATGAGCTTCTCTATAGATCGAGGCGATATTTTTGGCTTGTTGGGTCCAAACGGAGCCGGAAAAACAACCTTGATTAGAATGATTACGGGGATTTTTTATCCGGATAGCGGTGATATTATTTTTAAGGAGAAAAGATTTGATCCCTTAAATGACATATCACGTATTGGGTACATGCCTGAGGAGCGTGGATTGTACAAGAAAATGAAAATTGGTGATCAGGTTATGTATTTAGCCAGCTTAAAAGGGTTATCAAAGCAAGAAGCAGCGAGGCGCATAAAAATATGGTTTGAGCGCTTTGGTATGGAGTCATGGTGGAATAAAAAAGTGGAAGACCTAAGTAAGGGAATGAGTCAAAAGTTGCAATTTGTAACCACTGTGATGCATGAGCCGGATTTAATAATTCTTGATGAACCCTTCAGTGGCCTTGATCCTGTGAACGCCAATTTAATTAAGGATGAAATATTTAATCTTTCCAAAAACGGGAGTACCATCATTTTTAGTACACACAGAATGGAGCAGGTGGAAGAGATTTGCGACCATATTGTACTTATGAATACCGGAAAGAAGATATTAGACGGAACCATTTCAGAAGTAAAGCAAGATTTTAAAGAACATATTTTTAATATCACCGTAGATACTACTCCTTTTTCATCTGATTATTTTCAAATCCTTGATCATACTACAGGAAATTGGCGTATAAAAATTCATGAAAATATACAGCCCAATCAAGTGTTAAATGAGTTTATCCAAAGAGGGGTGCAGGTGATTGGATTTAATGAAATTTTACCTTCTTTGAATGATATTTTTATTCGTCTTGTAGAAAACACAGCAACTGCAAGAGCATTTCAAACAATTAACGAACAATAATTATGAACAATACGCTGTTGGTTATTTCGAGAGAATATCTAACTCGGGTAAAAAAGAAATCCTTTTTACTAACCACCATTTTAGTTCCAATTATTATTATTGCCTTTTATGCTGCTATTATTTATCTCACAGTAAAAGGTGACGATTCGGGAAAATCAATAGCTATTATTGATAATGCCGGTTTATTTTCTCAAACTCCTAAACCTGAGAAATCTAAATTAACATTTACGTTAATAAAGGGCGAAACAGAGAAATCATTCACAGAAAAGTATAAGGATGAAGGATATGAGGGATTTTTATACATCCCTCCTTTTTCACTCGATTCACCCAAAAACATCATCCTTCACAGCCCATCATCAATAGGGTTAAGCACTTCTTTTGAGATTGACGACCTCGTTAACGAGGCTTTGGTAAATAAAAGATTAGTTGCTCAGGGAATAGATATAAATGAATATAAGAGAATTCAGAGTAAGGTTTCAATATCCAATGCCATTGACACTAAAGAAGGAAGCAAACGAGGTGTGGCAGGAGTTGCTTATGGCGTATCCTTTGCCTGTGGGATTTTAATTTACATGATGATGATTATTTATGGCACGCAGGTAATGCGAGGTGTAATGGAAGAAAAAACAAACAGGATTGCAGAGATTATGGTAAGTTCTGTAAAGCCCTTTCAACTTATGATGGGAAAAATTATGGGCATAGGCGCAGTAGGGCTTACTCAGTTTGGAATATGGTTAATAATGATTCTTATTTTTCAAATTACCATACCGTTATTTTTTCCGGGCATGACGGACCCCTCAGCGGCAGCAAGTAATATCCCTACTGAAGAGTTATCGGGAGCTGCAGGAATTATGGAAGGTCTTTCAGCATTACCCCTTTTAAAAATTGGGATTCTTTTTATAGTTTATTTTCTTGGAGGTTACCTTACTTATGCATCATTATTTGCAGCAGTTGGCAGTGTAGTTAGTGACGATCAACAGGAAGCACAACAATTAATTTTTCCTATTTTAATGCCAATTATTCTTGGTTTTGTTATCATGTCTAATGCGGTAAGTAATCCTCATAGCACCATGGCTGTATTTGGAAGTTTATTTCCGCTCACCTCTCCTATAGTAATGATGGGGAGAGTAGCATTTGATGTACCTTGGTGGCAAATTTTCACTTCAATATTTTTATTAGCAGGATCTTTCTTTTTATTTACCTGGCTAACTGCAAAAATTTACCGTGTTGGTATTTTAATGTATGGAAAGAAGCCAAGTTGGAAAGAAATGATTAAATGGGTATTTCGTAAGTCATAATCAGATATCCTGATTACCAAACACGGCTTTGTGAATTTCGGATTTAATAAACTTACGGCCCAATCCAAAAGATAATACCGCTGCAGATAGGAACAGGCCTAATATAAAGCCTAAAGTACCAAACAAAATTTTTGATGGTTTTTTAAATTCAAACGGTGGATCCGGTTTGTCGAGTATAGCAATGATTGGGGTTACTTTTTGCAATCGCCAAAGAGCTTCTTCCCGGTTACTTGCAATAGCATCTCGTTGACTTGCCACTCTATCTTTTTCTGCTGAGAGATTTTCTTTTGGAATCTGGTACTGAATTCTTTCTGAAGGTACAAAAAGTGTGGTATTGGACAATTGAATAGCTCGTTGATCGAAAGACTTCAGCACTTTATCCAAGGAATCAATTTTCAACAATGTGAATTTGTAATCCATTTCTGCCTTTCTAATTTTTAAATCTTTGTAGAACTCAGAAAGTTTATCAATAAAAGTGTAGCTCACCGGGCTAATCAAATTCTTATTTGAAGAAGTAAAAGCAATCTCCAAAACACCGTTTTTATTAATCTTTGCATCAATATTATCCTTAAGCAAATCAGCAGCTCTTGCTATTAAGTCAGTTGAGTCTTTTGCCTCTTTTACTTTTTTCTGCCAAAAATTTCTACTTTTTTTATAGTCATTAATCAACAAGTCAGCTATAAGTTGATTATCCATTTGAGGTAATCTTACAGAAGCCACTGCCTCTCGTGTACGCCTGCTCAAGGCTAATTCAACAATATTAATAGAGGCTTCCTGGCTAAAACTTTGAGGGGCATCAGTAATTCCTAAGAGTGAGCTAAGTGCACTATTAGCCAAATTATTATCCCTTACAGCGGTAAGGGGAAAAACAGATGCTTTAGTTGAATATATGGTAGGTCTTTGGGCAGCATAAATAACAAAGAGTAAAGAAAACCCAACACCTATGCCAAGCACAATCCATTTATACTTGCCCAGTCGTAGATAAGTTGCTTGAAGAAGTTGTTGTGATGTCAATGGATTTTATTTGGTATATTTAAAAATTAGTCCGGTTAGTATTACTGGCACAACTGCAATCAACATGGACCTCGCTAAATCACCAATTTCTTGTCCTTGGGGGCGAGAAGGGACCGTAACAATTGCACCTTCTTCAACCTTTGGGTAAAAGTGGAAGAAAAGGAAATTGCGTGTTCGTTTACTTCTTCCATTTGCATAGGTTACAAAGATTCTTCTCCTCCAAGGTCTCACGCCAAAACCACCGGCTTTATCAATATAATACATCAGGCTAGTATGTTCTTTATCGTATGCAATTTTTAGAGGAGACTGTACGGTTCCCTCTACTGAAATAAAAGGATTTATCTCAGGAACAAAAACAACATCCTTTTCCTGCAGGACTACATCGTATTTAGAGTTTTTATATTTTAATGCTTTATACAAATCAATACTCACTGGTTCATCTATTGCGCGGTATGCAGCAGATACGCTATCCATGATGGGCTTCCCCAATGAATCGAGATCAATCTTTTCTAAAATTCTCTCTCTAAACAAATCAGTTTTATTTCGATATAAAATAGCTCCGGCCAAATTAGCATTGTCCGCCAGTCCTCCTGCCCTTTCAATAAATGAAGATAGCCGCTCATACTTATTTAATCGTGGGTATTTCCCAGGATACTTCACCAAACCTTTGATTTCTATATTTTGTTGCAATTCGAAGGTGGGATTTTTTCTTACAAACACCTGATCAAATGGTCTCAACAGCACATTTGCTGCTATAGAATCCAACTGTAAATCGGGTAAAATTGAATAAGAGCGTACTACTGTACGTGTTGGTTTCAACCCATGTTTGGCAGAATCAACATCAACGATACTTGAAATTTCAAGCCTCCCAAATTCAGCGGATTGCTTAATACCTCCGGATAGATACAAAAGATCCTGGAGGGTCATTCCTCCGTATTTTTTCAATCGCCCTTCCTGTCTTACTTCACCATAAATCTCCACATACTGCTGGTCCGAAAATTCCAGATTTGAAAACAATAGGATAATATCATTGGGTTTAAGTGGAAGATTTTGGGCACTATTTTTATATTCACCTTTATTCAAATCCGTCAAATCCACTTCCAATCTTTCTGCTTGAAGATTAGTAGAATCACCGGCTCCTCTAAAAATATATGCGCGGGATAGGTAAGTGTTTCGTGTTACACCTCCAGCTCTATTAATGATATCATAAAGTCTATCATTAGGTCTGAGTTCATAAATAGCAGGATAAGTAACTTCCCCTTTTATTTCTACCTTATTTAAAATACCCGATCTAATTAAATCAACCTTAACAATATCTCCATCATTAAGCAAGAAATCTTGTCCGGAAATTTTTAATATAGCATTTGCGTTAACATCCCGTTGTACTTGTTTTTCATCTTCGCTTCTTAATACTCTCATCACAGATGCCAATGCATCAGCGGTTAGGCCTCCACTAAATTTCAACAATGCTTTCACCCCTTCCTCTTTTTTTAGTTGATAGTACATGGGGCGCTTAAATTGCCCGGTTGCCAATACCTTTTTTTCATAGAATCCAACAATTACAAAATCATTATTCTGCAGATAAATATGTTTCCCAAAATCACCCGAGGTGAGGTACTTATATACATCCAATTCATCAATCACTTTTCCATTTCGTTTAAGTTGAATGTTTCTCAAATTTCCATATTCGGTAACTCCACCAGCAAGTGTAATCACATTAAAAACATTCGAGAATGCTGAAACAGTAATTGGCCCGGGGTTATTCACTTCTCCTACTACATTAATATTAATGGTTCGAGGCCTTCCGAGTGAAACAGAGATATTGGTTCCGGAGGGAACAACATTTTTAAAGCGAGCATGAATAATGGCTCGAACATTTTCAAAAGTGAGGCCTTGTACTTGAATTTTTCCCAACCCTTGAGGGAAGATAGCTCCGTCTCTTGCCACCACATAACTTTCTTGAAATTCGGCAGCTCCCCAAAGTGAAACAACTATATGGTCTCCTACACCAATAGGATAATCCAAGGGAGGCGTACTCAATTCTGACAAGTCTGTAACTGCCATTGAGGACAACAAGTTAGCACCATAAGTATGTTCCGGACTATACATTGGGTTTCTGATAAAATCTTTTTGGGTGCTATCTTTTACCAGCTTTGTATTCTTTTCAAGTTCTTCATTTTTATCAAGGCCGACATTTTCTTTGTTCTTATCACTTAACAAAGAAGACAGTTGTGATTGAGTTAATTTTTTGGGGTCAATTTTATCACTAAACATATCAGAAATAGCCTGAGGGGTTACCGGAGGTTGGCTAATTGCCGGCAACGTTAAAAAAAACATTAAAGCTAAGCAACATATAAGCTGTGAAACCCTGTGGTTGGCGAACATAATCGTTTGAGTAAAATAGTTTTCAGTCGGGAACAAATATAATACTATTTAAACGGCAGTGCTATATGATAGTAATTAAAAAATCAAAAAAGTATAGCCTTTTTTTGATTAACAACATTCAAATTCTTCCCATATTTGTTTAATAATCTGCTCAGCGGGCAGAATTTCTTTCAACAAACAACTCACCTGTCCAATTTCAAGTTCTCCTTCATTTAAATCACCTTCAAACATTCCCTTTTTTGCCCTGCCTCTTCCTAATATATTTTTTAATTCTTCTACAGTTGCTCCTGAGGTTTCTGCAGCATTAACTCTTTCATAAAATGCATTTTTAATTAATCTAACGGGAGTGAGTTGTTTTAGTGATAATACCGTATCTCCTTCTTTAGATTGAATAACCGCATTTTTAAAGTTATCATGGCTTGAAGCTTCTTCACTGGCAACGAATCTGGTGCCTATTTGTACGCCACTGGCACCGAGCACCATTGCCGCTTTCATTTGTCTTCCGGTGGCAATACCTCCTGCGGCAATTACCGGAATCTTTACTGCATCACTAACAGCGGGAACAAGTACAAAAGTGGTTGTTTCTTCTCTTCCATTATGGCCTCCTGCCTCGAAGCCTTCAGCCACCACAGCATCACAGCCTGCAGCTTGTGCTTTTAAGGCAAACTTGCTGCTACTTACTACATGCACCACCTTAATGCCTGCATCCTTTAAAATTGGAGTCCAGGTTTTAGGGTTACCAGCAGATGTAAAAACGACCGGAACTTTTTCTTTTAGAATTGTTTGAATATGCTCTTCAACATTAGGATAGATGAGCGGTACATTTACACCGAAAGGTTTATTGGTAGCCTGTTTACATTTCTTAACATGCTCTTCCAAAATATGTGGATACATACTACCGCTACCAATTAAGCCGAGGCCACCGGCATTACTAACAGCAGCGGCTAATCGCCATCCGCTTGCCCATATCATTCCTGCCTGAATGATAGGGTAACGAATTTGAAATAAGCCGGTAATTCTTTCAGGAGTTAATGGCATAAAGATTATTTAGTACCTCCACCTAAATCAATAGCTGTATTATCACCAATATTGAGGTGTCTGCTACTTCCTTTAACCTCGGCATCACTACCAATAAGGGAGTTATTTAACACAATTTCTACCAGATTAGAATAAGAGCCGATTATTGAATCCTTAATAATTGCATTATTTATCATGGTATGCTCTCCCACTGCTACATTTGGCCCAATAACAGAATTCTTTATCAAGCAGCCTGTACCGATACTTACAGGAGGAACAAATATGGTATTTTGAAAGTTATTACTTTCCACCGGAAGCTGGCTAAATTTTTTCAACATAATAGCATTGGATTGTAACAGACTTTCTTTTTTCCCACAATCAAACCAATTTTCCACTTTAAACGTTCTGATTTTAGCACCCTTTTCAATCATACATTCCAAAGCATCTGTAATACTAAACTCATCATACTTTTTGAAATTACTATCTATTAGCTTTTGCAAACAATCAAATAACAGCAAGGTTTCTTTAATTTTATAAACACCCACCATCGCCATATTACTTTTTGGAATTGCAGGTTTTTCTACTACGCGGGAAATAAAGCCATCATCGTCCATTTCTGCTACTCCAAAATTTCTTGGGTCATCTACTTTTTTTATTCCTACCATAGAAAATGGAGCATTAATAATTTCACTTACACTAAACTCTGCAATGGTATCACCCAAAACAATAAAAACTTCATCATCTCCTACAATATCTTTTGTAAGCTTAATAGCATGTCCTGTACCATGTCGCTCATTTTGTTGAATGAAATGGCATGTTAGGTTTGGATATGTTTGAGTTACGTATTGTTGAATCTTTTCTCCTAAGTATCCAATGATAAAAATAAACTCTTTCACGTTGGCCTCTTTTAACTGGTCAACAATAATACTTAGAATGGTCTTTCCTGCCAGCGGAATAAGCGCTTTAGGCTGGGTATAAGTATGAGGCCTAAGTTTTGTACCAGCTCCGGCCACAGGAATAATCGCCTTCATTTCTCCTTCTTTTGTTAATGTCCTAATAAAGTAGGGTCATAAATTTCAAGCGGTGAAAGTACAGATTTTTAGGTAAATACATAATGTCCTGAAGTATCTTTATATAAATCCTATTGATAATCCATATCATCTGGAAAATGGGCGCCTGTTCATATATTTGCTAAATAATTATCACCATGAAAGAAGATAAAATCATATTTGAGTTACTTAATCGTGAATTAGCTCGGCAGCGAAACGGGATTGAGTTAATAGCCAGTGAAAACTTTACTAGTCTTCAGGTAATGCGAGCAATGGGTTCTGTACTAACCAACAAGTATGCAGAAGGATATCCAGGGAGAAGATATTATGGAGGGTGTGAAATAGTTGATGAAGTAGAACAATTAGCAATAGACAGGATAAAAGAGATTTTTAATTGTGAATATGCCAATGTGCAACCTCATAGTGGTGCTCAGGCAAATGCAGCATTAATGAGTGCTGTTTTGCAGCCCGGTGATCCTATTTTAGGTCTTGACCTAAGCATGGGAGGTCATCTTACTCATGGCAGCCCGGTTAACTTTTCCGGTAAATTATATAAAGCTCATTTTTATGGAGTAGTAAGAGAAACGGGATTAATAGATTATGACTCATTGGAGAAAAAGGCGTTGGAGGTGAGACCAAAACTTATCATTTGTGGAGCATCGGCGTATAGCCGTGATATTGATTACGAGCGGATAAGGAAAGTAGCGGATGAAGTTAATGCACTACTGATGTGTGATATGGCCCATCCGGCAGGCCTTATCGCTAAGGGGCTTTTAAACTCTCCGTTTGAACACTGTGATTTTGTTACCAGTACAACACATAAAACACTTCGTGGCCCAAGAGGTGGGATTATTTTAATGAAGAAAGACAGGGAAAATCCTTTTGGTTTAAAAGACCTTAAAGGCAATATTCGCATGATGAGCCATGTGCTGGATATGGCTGTTTTTCCCGGCACTCAGGGCGGACCACTGGAGCATGTTATTGCATCCAAGGCTGTATCTTTTGGTGAAATTCTTAGCGATGACTTTATGCAATATGCAAAGCAAATAAAGGCAAATGCCTCTGCAATGGCTAAAGCATTTACAGACAGAAACTATAATATTATTAGCGGTGGCACAGATAATCATCTTATGTTAATTGATTTACGAAATAAAAACCTTACCGGAAAAAAAGCACAGGAAACACTTGATAGGGCGCATATTACATTAAATAAAAATGCAGTTCCTTTTGATGATAAAAGTCCATTTGTTACCAGTGGAATTAGGGTTGGTGTACCTGCTATTACCACCCGGGGTTTAAAAGAGGCACACATGGCACAAGTAGTTGAGCTAATTGATAGGGTGCTTATGCATATAGATGATGATAGCGTTATTAAAAATGTTGAGCAGGAGGTAAAAAGAATGATGCAATCATTTCCTTTGTATCCGGAGATTTAAACCAACCAATATGATACAACGTATTCAAACCATTTGGCTTCTCTTAGCAGGTATAACATCTTTAGCAAGTATCAGATTACCTTTTTACAGTGGCCAATTAATTACTGACAATAGTTACAAAACATTAAACGGCAGTAGCACCATTTTAATTCTTTTAGCAACAGTAGCTGTTGCTACACTTTCCTTTGTTTGTATTTTTCTATACCATAACAGGCGGTTTCAAATTCGTATGTCGGCAGGAGCTATTTTACTTGAATCGGTAACGATATTTTTATACTTTAAGGAGATGAAGTTATTTTCAACAGGCACCTTTGCACTCACGTCTGTTTTAGAAGTTTTGATTCTCCTTTTTTTAGTTTTGTCTATTCGGGGTATCCGTCATGATGAAAAGATTGTAAAAGATAGCGAGCGGTTACGATAGGATCATTAAAGTGAATGGGAGGATTAAGAGAGTGAATAAGCCCTTAAGCATAACAATGAAACAAGAGGTAACCACAGTTCTAGCATATATTTCTCAACTACCAGAGGAAAGAAAGCAAATAGTTTTAAAATTAAAAGAAACTATTGCAAAGCATTTACCACAAGGTTTTGTTGAAACAATTGAATACGGTATGATTGCGTTTGTTGTTCCTCATACTATTTATCCTGCAGGATACCATTGCAATCCAAAATCTCCATTACCATTTATTAGCATTGCCTCTCAAAAGAATTTTGTATCATTATATCACATGGGATTATATACAGATACTGAATTGCTAAAATGGTTTTCAACAGAATATCCCAAGCACAGCAAGGCAAAACTTGATATGGGCAAGAGTTGTATCCGCTTTAAACATCCTGAGCAAATACCCTTCAAGCTCATTGGTGAGTTATCAAAAAAGATTAGTGTTACTGACTGGATTAATACCTATGAGCGAAATTATAAAAAGTAGGTAATCTATTTCCTCAGTTATTTCCAATTTATACCTCCGTTACTTTTCTAAGTTTTTTTTAAAAACTTAGCTGTTGGGCTATTTTTTTGCTTAGCTAAATCAGCAGGTATTCCGGCAAAAACAACATCACCTCCTGCCTCTCCTGCTTCCGGCCCCAATTCAATTATCCAATCTGCACATTTTAATACGTCAATATTATGTTCTACTACCAAAACAGTATGCCCATGTTCAATTAATGCGTTAAAGGCAGAAAGCAATTTATTAATATCGTGAAAATGCAAACCCGTTGTGGGTTCGTCAAAAATAAAGAAGACATGTTCATTTTGCTTTTTTCCTTTAGATAAAAACGAGGCGAGTTTTACACGTTGAGCTTCTCCTCCACTAAGTGTATTGGAAGATTGCCCAAGTTTAATATATCCTAAACCTACATCACTAAGAGGTTGAAGTTTTTCTGCCACCACCTTACCAGCTTCATCTTTTGATAAAAAATCGATGGCATCATCAACACTGGTTTCAAGTAAATCATAAATACTTTTCCCTCGATAGGTAACTTCCAGCACCTCTTCTTTAAATCGCTTCCCTTTACATACTTCACATTGAAGGTGAACATCAGCAAGAAACTGCATTTCAACTACCTGCTCCCCTTCACCTTTGCAAGTATCACACCTTCCTCCATCTACATTAAATGAAAAGTGCCTTGGCTGAAAACCACGCATTTTACTTAATGGTTGTTTTGCATATAAATCGCGAATATCATCATAGGCTTTGATGTAGGTAACCGGGTTGCTTCGGCTTGACTTTCCAATTGGATTTTGATCCACCATTTCTACCTGTGATATTGTCTTCAAGTCTCCCGATAATTCCTGATAAACGCCCGGTTTATCAACAAAATCACCTAGTTCTTTTTTTAAAGCCAAATAAAGAATTTGTTTTACCAAAGTTGTTTTTCCACTTCCACTTACACCGCAAATGGCATTAAATACATTCAATGGAAATTTTACTGAAATATCTTTCAGGTTATTTTGCATTGCTCCTTTTAGCTCAATAAAGCGGTTCCATTTTCGCACATTTTTTGGAGGGTCAATAGTGAGTTTTCCTGAAAGGTATTTTCCGGTAAGGCTTTTAGGATTTTTTACAATTGCTTCATAATTTCCGGATGCAATTACTTCACCGCCCAAGTGGCTGGCAAGTGGCCCCATATCAATAATAAAATCTGCTTCACGCATCATCATTTCATCGTGTTCAACCACTACCACAGTATTGTTCAAATCCCTCAATTGCTTTAACACGCCAATTAACCTTTCTGTATCTCTACTATGCAATCCAATAGAAGGCTCATCCAGAATGTACAATGAGTTAGAAAGGTTTGAACCCAAACTTCGGGTAAGTTGTATTCGTTGACTTTCACCTCCGCTTAATGAATTGGCCAAGCGGTTAAGGGTGAGGTATCCCAGTCCAACATCCAATAATGTTTGAACACGGTTTTCAATTTCAAGCAATATGCGTTTGGCGATACTATATTCAAAATCACTCCACTTAAGTTGTTTAAAAAACTTGGGGAGTACTGAAATTGGCATTTCACAAATTTCCCCAATATGTTTTTCACCTATTTTCACATACAAAGCTTCTTTTCGTAAGCGATACCCTTTGCATTCTGGGCATATTGTACGTCCTCTATATCTGCTAAGTAATACCCGGTATTGGATTTTATATAAATTTTGTTCAACTTCTTTAAAGAAATCATTTATTCCGGATACAGTAGCGTTTCCATTCCATAGCAAATCAATTTGCTCCTTAGTTAGTTTTGCAATGGGCTTATGAATAGGAAAATCATATTCTTTAGATGCTACAATAAACCGATCATTCCATTTGCCTAATTTTTCTCCTTTCCATGGAGCTACTGCGTTTTCAAATAGAGATAAACTTTTATTCGGAATAACCAAATCGGGGTCAATACCCAACACTTGAGAGAACCCTTCGCAGACGGGGCAGGCTCCATAAGGATTATTAAACGAGAACAAATTGGGAGCGGGTTCTTCAAATTGCATTCCATCCATTTCAAAACGATTTGAAAAATGCAATTTTTCTTTATTGTTAATTTCCACCATCATCTCCCCTTCTCCTTCATAAAATGCGGTGCTAACTGAATCGGAGATACGGTGGATATCTTCTTCTTCAAAATTCTTTTTTACCAATCGGTCAATAAGTAAAAATACCTGTTGTTGTTTTTTATCCTTAGCTGTAAAAAAATGGGGTAATGATTTCTGTTCTAACAAATCATTTACAGACAGCACCTGGCCATTATAATACAACCTGGAAAAGCCTTTTTGAAGCGTGATATTCAATTCTTCCTTAGCATTACGGTGAATGCCACTATTAAATGGAACAAGAATTAATACTTTATCACCTTCCTTGCATTTTTTAATTGCATTAATTACATCAGTAACATCATCCTTTTGTACCACTCGTCCACTAATGGGTGAAATTGTTTTACCTACTCGTGCAAACAACAGCCGCAGGTAATCATATATTTCCGTCATGCTACCTACAGTACTTCGTGGTGTGGAAGTAATTACCTTTTGTTCAATAGCAATAGCCGGACACAAGCCCCTTATATAATCCAGGTCGGGCTTATTCATTCTTTGCATAAACTGGCGTGCATAAGCGCTTAAACTTTCGGCGTACCTGCGTTGGCCCTCTGCGAATAACGTATCTATCGTTAAAGATGATTTTCCCGATCCCGAAACCCCGGTTACCACCACTAATTTATTTCTGGGGATAGAAATATCTATGTTTTTTAGGTTGTGAACACGAGCACCTTTTATGAAGATTTCTGAAGTTGGCGATAGTATTTTTCCGATAGTCCTTTTCTTAGTTGTAGAAGTCATTTAAACCCAAAATTACACCCTAAATAGCACACCGGAGGTAGGAATTTTCCAATTGCCAAATCGTATTTTTCCTACGTGGTTTTACTTCATAACTCATTGAAAAATAATTAGTTAAATGTTTGGAAAGTTAATTTTTGTACCTATTTTAGCAGTCCAATAGCCAATGATTGAGAAAAGTCGTGAGCTAATAAAAAGCACCCTGCGCCTCTTTCCTTTTATTGGATAAATTAAGTCCTAAACCAAAAAAACTGTAGTATTCATGAAAAGCCTAACTAACCAAACTGACCAGCAACTTGTACAACTTTACATTAATGGCGATTCCAATGCCTTATCTATCCTTGTAACCCGTTACAAAGACAAAATTTTTACCTCTATATACTTATTGGTAAAGGATAAGTACCTGGCTGAAGACCTATTCCAGGATGTTTTTATACGCATTATTGATACCCTTAAGGGTGGTCGTTACACTGATGAAGGGAAATTTTTACCATGGGCTTTACGTATTGCTCATAATTTATGTGTAGATCATTTCCGGAAAATCAAAAGGAGACCAGCTATTAAGACAAGTGATGATCATGACATTTTTGAAGTACTTAACTTCTCTGAGGCCGGCACAGACAAGAAGATGGAAGATGAGCAAAGCCATGACAAAATTCGTAGGATGGTGGATTTATTACCAGAGGAGCAACGCGAGGTAATTATTTTACGCCATTTTGCTGATTTAAGTTTTAAAGAAATTGCTCAGCTTACCAACTGTAGCATTAATACAGCACTCGGCCGTATGCGTTATGGCTTAATCAACCTGCGTAAAATGATGACTGAAAAGCAAATAGCACTATAAAAATTCTTTTTTGTGGTTATTAATTCCATTAACCCCTACCGGTTCTCCGGAGGGGTTATCTTTTTTATTTTTATTAGCTCAAAAAATAAATGAGATGAAATTCTATTTATTATGAAACGCATTAAGACCGCACTGCAACCAATTTTTAAACATAGTAACATCGGGTGTGTAACCTACCGGCTGATTCATCAAAACTTCGGATGTATCTAAAATAGCGTATAAGGGCTGTGCATTGTTTTTAAAATTCTCTGTCTCAAAAGTTGCCCATTTGTTACCTACAGTTCGAATAAACTTTTCTTGTCCGTCTTTTGTAATATACCTTAATTGTTTATCAATAGGTAGTTTTTCTTTATCGTCAACGTATAAAGAAACCACTATAAAATTTTCTTTCATCAAGTTATTCACCTCAGGTTTAGACCACACATTTTCTTCCATCCTTCGGCAGTTTACGCAGGCATAACCAGTAAAATCAATAAGTATAGGTTTATTTTCGGAACGTGCTTTTTGCAATCCATCTTCATAATCATGCGCACAATTTAATCCCAGCAAACAATCTGAATCCTGTTGGTAAATAGAATAAGATAGTGGTGGTGGAAATCCACTAATGAGTGTAAGATTAGCATACTTGGTATTGGTTAAACCGGGTAACAGATACAAAACAAATAACCCGGTAATAATTCCGAATACTAAACGAATAGGATGAAGTTTTTTTATGGGAGCATCATGACCGAATCTAATTTTGCCAAACAGATATAAGGTTAAGCCAATACCAATAATAATCCAAAGCCCTATAAACACTTCTCTTTTTAGTAATCCCCAGTGTTTAACCAAGTCGGCATTTGATAAGAATTTAAATGCAAGAGCAAGTTCAAGGAAGCCGAGAACTACTTTTACTGTAGTAAGCCAACCTCCACTCTTTGGCAAGGAGTTAAGCCAATTGGGAAACAATGCGAACAGCCCAAATGGTAATGCTAATGCCAACCCAAATCCCGCCATTCCGGCGGTTAATTGCATCGCTCCACCATTGGATGATAAAGACCCTGCCAATAATGAGCCCAATATGGGGCCGGTACAAGAAAATGAAACGATAGCTAAAGTTAAAGCCATAAAGAAAATTCCGGCCAGTGTACCTACACCTGACTTACTATCTACTCTATTAGAAATAGAAGAGGGCAAAGTGATTTCAAACAAACCAAAAAAGGATAATGCAAAAACCACAAACACTACAAAGAACAGCACATTAAGAACTACGTTAGTAGAGATATTATTCAGTATTTCAGGATCAACCCTATCTAAAAAGTGAAAGGGAAAGCTCAGCAACACATAAATCAGCAAAATGAAAAAAGCATATAGGAAAGCATGAGATATCCCCCTTTTTTTATCAGTTGTTTTCTTTGTAAAAAATGAAACTGTAAGAGGGATCATAGGAAACACACATGGGGTAAGCAATGCAACCAGGCCTCCAACTATACCCAGCAAGAAAATATTTCCCAATCCTGCTGAAGGGGGGTGGATATTTGAAGAAGCACCAATCTCACAACTTGCTTTAGGATTATTAAGGTCAATAGTAGGAATAAACAATCGGCTGCTTCCTTCAGATTTCATGGCTGCTACAGAATCCAATACAACAGACAACAATTGTTCTTCGGGGAGAAAATTTTCATCATCAGCCACTTCATAATTTATCTGAAAGTGAATTTTTGCTGGAATGGAAGAAGGGAAAGTAAGTTGTTGTGAAAATTTTATTTCTTGCTCATACCATGTCATTTCCTTTTCAAACACTTTATCAAACCCTTTCACTTCTTTTGCATCAATAAATATTTCTTTTTGTTGTATTGCCGGGTCGGATAAGGTAAGTATAATACCGGTTAAATCATTCTGTGGATTGGCTTTATATACATGCCATCCCTCCGGCACTAGTGTGGTTGCTTCAATATATAGTACATTTTTTTGGAAAGGCTTTGCAGAGATTTTCCAATGCAATCTGGCAACCTCATCATTTTGGGCTTGAACAAAAGTAAATGAGAGGATGGATAAGAATAAGAGGAAGAATTTGCGCATAAAGAAAAATTAAAAAAATCCCCGGTTATTAACCAGGGATCAAAGAAAATTATTTTCCCTGAACTTTTATACTAAACGGGACATCGCGTGGAGGAAGGCATTTTTTGTCATTACACACCATGTATGTAATAGTGCCTTTTACAACGGTAGCCGCATTTGTTTTTAGTTTAACTTTTTGTACAAAATCAACCTTATTACTATAATACTTCAGTGTAGTATTAAAATTAGGGTCATATTCCTTAACCATTTTACCCATTTCTATTACACCTCCATCGGGAGTAACCAAAGGGTTTTTTGTGAAAGCAAATGTGGTTGGTTCGGGGCCTTCTCCCGGTTCTTGTGCATAAAGATGCCATCCCGGATCAATAGAGGCAGAAAAGTGAATTTCATACGTTTTATCAGCCGTTTTTTTTGCTGTATAATTCCATTTCACCGGATTGGCAATTTGTGCTGATGCAGAGAAAGTGGAAAGAATCATAAAACCTAATAAAATATGCCTCATAAATAAAAAAGTAATGTGTTTACAAAATTAATTAAATCGCTTAGCGATGCCTGTTAAAGATTGTTAATTGTTCACAAGCTTGTTGCTAAACAAAAAGTCAAACACTTTTATTCCATCTGTATTTCCCAATTTTGGGTTGCATGCACGCTCAGGATGTGGCATCATTCCCATAACATTTCCCTGTGCATTAACAATTCCGGCTATATTATTAAATGCGCCATTGGGGTTAGCATTATCTGTAACTTCACCATTTTCATCACAATAACGAAAAATGATTCTATTTTCTTTAACAAGTTCCTCTATTATTTCTTGTGGTGCAAAATAACGTCCTTCACCATGAGCTATTGGTATTTTAAGAATATTGTCATGTATATCTTTTATAAATATATTTTTACAAACAAATTGTTGATGTTCGTTTCGTAAAAGCACGCCAGGCAATAATCCACTTTCGCAAAGAATTTGAAAGCCATTACAAACACCCAATACTTTTCCACCTTTTTTTGCAAACTCAATTACGCTTTTCATCATTGGGCTAAACCTTGCTATAGCACCGCATCTCAAGTAGTCGCCATAGCTAAATCCACCAGGCAGCACTATACAATCCTGTAAAGAAAACATACTCAGATCACAATCTTTATGCCACAACTGAATTACCTCACAGCCAAGGGAATTTTGCAATGCTTCAATCATGTCTCTATCGCAATTAGAGCCGGGAAAAACAACCACACCAAATTTCATATTTATCAGGATTTTGGTGAGTCAAAATTACAAAGGAATTACGGTAAAAAATAACTCAAAGTAATAATTGTGGCTACCATGCTCCAATGCATTACAAAACCGAACCATCTTCTGGTGGGATATAAGAAAGCTGCTGTTCCAATTATTGTAGCGGGCACAGCAACCAATACCCAATAATCCACCCTATCATTGGTATTAATAAAAGGAATAAAAAATGCAACAACAAGATAGACGAAAATCAATGTCCAGTTTTTTCTAGTTTGCACCAGTTGTCTTCTTAAATTAGATTGAACAAAAACAGCTCCCACCAATACAGTAATTAAAATTAAGCCCACCGCTATATAGGATATAGTACTTTGAAAAAAATAGGGTTTAACTACTTTAATTGCAGGGATTTTAAAATTGTTCCATCTATTGGTCAAGAAGACCCATGCAGCAAAAAAATAATAGGGTGTTAATCCACCCAAAAGCACCATTAGCCACTCGGGAAGAACAAAAGGGCGCGTTAAAAAAATACCCAGCACAATCAGCAAGTAAAATATTAATGTAGGAAAATAAAAGAAGGAAGAAAGTCCTACTGCCAAGCCGATATTAAATAAAATTGTTTTGGGGTGGGTACTGTTATTGAGATTACATAATTGTGCAAGCACCCATATCATCAATGTATTTACTATTACGGGTGCAGAAAATGTTTGCCATTCAGTAAACAACGAAGTAAAAAGTAAATAAGTCATTCCCGGCAGATAAGACTGTTTTTGCATTAACCGCTGATGCTTAACCAAATTATTTATGGCAATAGCCTGGATATAAACTAAAATAAAACTTAAAATTGGGAAGACAATAGGTGTATTTTCACCAAGCGGAAGCATCCATCTAAGTAATAAGCGATACACCACACCATCCATGTGTTGAGGAACAGGCACTTCAGGGTAAAGAAAAGACGATAACTTTAAAGCAATGCCATAAAGCAGCAGGATGAAATGATTAATAGGATTATTCCTTTTAAAAATACCTGTCAATGTAAGAGGATTTATCCTAGCAAAAGTCAGGAAAAAATATCATAATAAATAAAGAGAGATTCAAAGACAAATGCATGAAAATATCTTTCAAATGGGAAGGATACTACACCTATCTTTCAAAATCAATTTTGGCAAAAATAATATTGCTCCTGTAAATACAAGGAAGAATAACCGTATTGGAACTAACCTGTTTCATCAATTTAGGCATATAATTATAGGTATTAGCACCCCCTTTTACTGTAGGAAACCGTTTCGTTTCACCATCAGGAAAAACTGCATTGTCATTCAAAATGCTACTACTACGATCTGATTCCATAAAAAGATAATGAAGCGCACCTCCCATTACCACACTACCAAATGATAAAAAATTATCAGTATCTACCGCAACTTGTTTTTTAAACAGCAATGTATTCCATTCCGGTTTTAAATCTTTATCTAAACTTATCACCAATATATTGTTATAATAATATTCGGTGTGGGAGTTATAATATCTATTGGAGTAGTATGGCCGATAATAACCATAATAAGAAGGTGAATACAAGTAATAATCATTAAAGCCTCCATAAGGAGAGCTGTATGGTGAGCCGTAAAGATAATCAAACCTGTTTCGATAAGGGCTGCCTGAAGTGCGGGTAGAGAAATCTTCAAGGTTTAGGATAACTCCTCCATCTAATTTTAATGTTGTACTGCGTAAATAAATATCATTAAAAGCAGACTGAATATATCCTTCCATGCTCATTTTCTTACGGATACTATCAGGGAATATATTAAACACAACTTGGGTACCATCAGGATTACCGGGTAAAACTATTGCAGAAAGCAATCCTAAAATATTTCCTCTCACTTTATCGGTATAAAGAGAATTGAGCAATGCCCTATTATTAAGATTATCATATTTTATAGACACCTCATCAATATAATTATTTTGAAGTGAGATATTTATTTTGGTAACCGAATCTGATTGAGGAAATCGGACGAAGGCATTAAGCAGAAAAAAATTATCGCGCGCTGCACGTTTTTCGGAATAAGGAAAAACAATTAACCCCTTGTTGGTTATAGTTAATTCACCATAGGAGTCGCGCTTTTCATTATAGGCAAGTGGAATTTGAGCGCTATCGGTTAATTCAAGTAATGGGTTGAATACTTTGACAACCAGTGTAAGTTTATTTCCTTTGCGTAGCGCCTTATACACCAAAATTTTCTGTTTATCCTCACTAACAGAAACACTATAAATTTTCTTTTCACTAAAAGCACTTATGCGTGAATCATCAAGCAGCAAGGGTTCTCCTACCTGACCTCCACTTGCGTTTAATTTTATCACTTTACAAAATACCTGCCGATTGCGATTATACTGATAAATAAGAAAAAAATGATCCGGATAAGCAACAACATCTACATTAAATGTTTTATCAGGAATTACATTCAACAGTTCATTATTCACTAATTTCATATCCTCGTCATACAAACTAATGAAGTGCCTTGAGCGCACCTGTTTGTACACTATATAACGACTACCCACCTTCCCAACTATTTCAAAATTAATTTCAGCATTTTCATCGTTCACCGGTGAAGAATACACAACCCGTTGCCCCTGAACTATTGCAACAACAAAGAAAAACCATAAAAAGCAACCCATCCATTTCATACCGGATATTATTTATACAAATTTATGATAATTACGGCGCGGTTATTGATATCTTTTGTGAAGGATTAAATGATATAAAGGAATAATCAATAATGATACTTTATTTAACCGCTCCTTCACTGTTCATTTAAAGAATATGTCAATAGTTACTTTTTTAGGATTTGTTGCTGCTGCTTTAACAACAGGTTCCTTTGCGCCACAAGCCATTAAAACTATACGAACAAAAGACACACGCAGCATTTCATTATTTATGTATTTACTTTTTTCTACCGGCACATTACTTTGGTTAATATTCGGATTACTAAGCAGCAACATGCCGATAGTAGTTGCCAATGCAATTACCCTTGTGTTTGCAATAATCATTTTGATGTATAAAATAAAATATCGGGAAACGAGAGAGACAATGTAAAATGAATTTTTATGCTAACAAAGAAATTACAAAAGCAAACAGCAATTATTACCGGTGCAAATTCTGGTATTGGCAAAGGGATTGCCATTGCCATGGGAGAGGCCGGAGCAAACGTAATAGTCAATTATGTTGTAAATCCTGATATTGCAAATGAAGTAGTAGAAAGAATAAAATCATCAGGATCTCAGGCAATAGCAATACAAGCAGACATAAGTAAGGAAGGTCAGGTAATTAACATGTTCCAGCAGGCAAAAGAAGCGTTTGGCACAATTGATATCTTGGTAAACAATGCCGGTTTGCAACGTGATGCAAGATTTCATGAGATGACTTTGGAACAATGGCAATATGTGATTGACATAAATTTAACCGGTCAGTTTCTTTGTGCGCGAGAAGCAGTTAAAGAATTTTTAAGAAGGGGTGTCGTTCCCGAACGTTCTGTTGCTTGTGGAAAAATTATTTGTATGAGCAGTGTTCATCAAATCATTCCTTGGGCAGGGCATGCTAATTACGCCACAAGTAAGGGAGGTATTAAAATGCTAATGCAAACTATCGCTCAGGAATATGGCAGGCAAAAAATCAGGGTAAATAGTATTTGTCCCGGTGCCATTAAAACACCTATTAACAAAGCGGCTTGGGAAACACCCGAAGCTTATAATAATTTGATGGAGTTGATACCTTATCAACGTATTGGTACGCCTGAGGATATTGGAAAACTTGCAGTATTCTTAGCCAGTGACGACAGTGATTACATAACCGGTGCCAGTATTTTTATTGATGGCGGCATGACGTTATTTGAAGGGTTTGCAACAGGAGGTTGATAGGTTAATAAGCCATGGGCAGAGAATGCGACCGGCTATTGTTACATGCAAGATTTTAAAAATCGCAAACTATTTGGGAAATGCAAAATGGATAAACAATCAAACATATCTGCGGAACAAGCTCGTTTAAATATCAATGCACAAAAAAATATTCCACTTGAAAAATGGGGACCCTACCTAAGCGAGCGACAATGGGGTACTGTTAGAGAAGACTATAGTTCAGGTGGTGACGCTTGGAGCTATTTTACACATGAGCAATCCAGGAGCAGGGTATATAGATGGGGTGAAGATGGGATTGCAGGAATCAGTGATTTACATCAAAATTTATGTTTTGCGATTGCTGTTTGGAATGGGAAAGACCCTATATTAAAAGAACGATTATTTGGTTTAACCAATTATGAAGGTAATCATGGTGAAGATGTAAAGGAATTATATTACTATCTGGACAATATTCCCACACATTATTATATGGAATATCTGTACAAATACCCCCAACTGTTATTTCCCTATAAAGAATTGCTAGTGGTAAACCAAAAAAGGTCAAAAAATGAGCGTGAGTATGAAATATTAGATACTGAAGTGTTTAAAGAAGGTAAATACTTCGACATAAAAGTAACTTATGCAAAAGTTCATGCTGAAGATATTTGCATTGACATTACCATCACCAATCGAGGAGCTGACGATGCTCCATTGGTTTTGCTACCCACACTTTGGTTTAGAAACAGATGGTCATTTAATGAAATGCAGGAAAAACCAAGGCTTGAAATACTTAATAAGATTGCAAATGCAGGGAAACTGAAAGCTACCGACAGCTCCTTAGGTTGCTATTATTTTTATTATTCTGCATCGGTAGATACATTAATGACTGAAAACGAGACAAACGGAAATAAAATTTTTGGAATTCCAAACTCTTCTCCATTTGTAAAAGATGCCTTTCACGATGCTATAGCCGGGCAAAACAAAGCGCTTTACGATACATTAAAAAGAAATAAGACCGGCACAAAATTTTCTCCTATTTATTTTCAAACTATAAAGGCCGGAGCTACACAACATGTTTCACTTAGATTAAGTACAGATGAATTAGATAATCCATTTGATAAAAGTTTTAAAGATATTTTTACACTCAGGAAAAAAGAGGCAGACAGTTTTTATTGTAACCTTTTCCCAAAGAGTTGCTCCGCTGATACTGCTTCAATACAACGTCAGGCCTTTGCAGGCTTATTATGGACAAAACAATTTTATCAATACGATGTTGAACGCTGGTTAAAAGGAGATGAGGGCAGAATACCACCCCCTCCTGAAAGAAATATAGGGAGAAATGCAAATTGGAAGAATTTTAAAAGTGCAGACGTCCTTTCCATGCCTGACAAATGGGAATATCCTTGGTTTGCCGCGTGGGATTTATGCTTTCACTGCATCCCTATGGCAATGATTGATCCTGTTTTTGCAAAAAACCAGTTGGTGTTATTATGTAGAGAATGGTATATGAATCCCTTTGGGCAAATACCTGCTTATGAATGGAACTTCAGCGATGTGAACCCTCCATTACAAGCATGGGCAGCTATGCAGATTTATAAAATTGAAAAAGAACTACATCATCATGCTGATATCTATTTTTTAAAACGAGTTTTCGAAAAATTGGTCATCAACTTTACCTGGTGGGCAAACAGAAAAGATGAAAACGAGAATAATATTTTTACTGGTGGTTTTTTAGGATTAGATAACATTGGTGTTATAGATAGAGACAGTTTGCCTCCCGGGTCTTTTTTAGAGCAGGTTGATGCAACTGCCTGGATGGGCATGTTTGCATTGAATATGATGGAAATAGCACTTGAAATAGCTCAGTTGGATAAGGGTTATGAGGATATGGTAACTAAGTTTTACGAGCACTTTATCCTAATCGCATCTTCATTAAATGAAACCTTATGGGATGCAAACGAAAATTTCTTTTATGATCGGCTACATTTAAGTGATGGAAGTTTTAAGACCATGAAGGTTCGCTCAATTGTGGGTTTAAGTGTTTTATTTAATGTGGGAATAATTTCACAAGATGCGTTACAAAAACTTCCCGACTTTAAAAAAAGAATGGACTATATAAAGCAATATAGTGTAAGGAGCAAAAAGTTTCTTCCCTGCCAGGAAACGAGTGATGAAGGTCACTTACTCATTTCTTTAGTTCCCAAAGAGCGGTTGATAAAATTATTAACGGTTTTACTTGATGAAAACGAATTTTTATCAGTTGGAGGAATCCGCGCCTTATCAAAATTTCATTTAAATCATCCTTTTAATTTAGAAATTGAACTTAATAAATATTCAATTGGATATTTACCCGGAGAGAGTGATAGTTCAATGTTTGGCGGCAATAGCAATTGGAGGGGTCCGGTATGGATGCCATTAGATTATTTAATTATCAAAACACTATTACAATTATATCAATTTTACGGTGACAGTATAAAGCTATCGTTCCCCACTGGTTCAACACATAGCTGTAACCTTTTACAAGTTTCCCAAGAGCTTGCTTTCAGAATTCTAACCGGCTTTCAAATGAACAATAATTCGCGGCGGTTAAATGGAGATGAAAGCTGGTTTTATGAACAGCCCGAAAACCGGAACCTTGTATTATTCTATGAATACTATCATGGTGATAGTGGAAGAGGAATGGGCGCATCCCACCAAACAGGCTGGAGTAGTCTTATTGCAGCGCTTATTAATCAACATTTGCCCTCACCCGATAACTCATCTCATCTTTATCAATCGAAATAACAAAAAGGGAATAAATATTAATCTTCCACCATCACCAAATCACTCACAGCAAAAGAGAAATTAAAAAACTCCCATTCCTATTTGTTCAACGAAACCATTGTATTAATTTACAATAAATAATTTTTATTTATGCACGTTGTTATCACCGGTGGCACAGGTTTAATTGGGCGTGCTTTAACACAGGCGCTTATAAAAAGAGGCTATACCCTAAGCATACTCACAACCTCTGCAATTAAAGAAAGGGCATTTTCGGATTCCATACAATTTGTACATTGGGACACCCAAAAAATGATTATAGACACAGAAGTAATATCAAAAGCAGATTATATCATTCATTTAGCGGGAGCTAATATAGCAGCACAGCGATGGTCACAAAAATATAAAGACCGAATTCGTAACAGCAGGATAAACGGTTCCAATTTGCTTGCTCATGCGGTAAATGAATATGGAAGCAAGGTAAAGTGTTTAATAAGTGCATCAGCCATTGGATGGTATGGTGCAGACAGGGAGGACCACACTTTTACTGAGGAAGATGATGCTGCAAAAGATTTTTTAGGAACCACCTGTTTGGATTGGGAAACAGCTATCCAACAAACTAAGGCTTGTCCGGTTGCCTGTATTAGAACAGGAGTTGTTTTAACAAAAGCAGGTGGTGCTATTCCGCAATTAACCCAAACCTTACGGTATGGAATATGCGCATTTTTGGGAAGTGGGAGGCAAATAATGAGCTGGATTCACCTTGACGATTTAATAAGAATTTACATAACTGCAATGGAAAATCAGTGGAATGGAAGTTTTAACGCTGTAGCACCGGCACCATTATCGCAACGTGAATTGGCATTAAATCTGGCAACTGCAAAGCGAGGGAAATTTTTCTCTTCAATATATATACCAGGTTTTTTATTAAAAATAATGAAAGGTGAAGGGGTATCAGAAGCACTTAAAAGCACCACTGTTTCGTGCAGGAAGATAAAGGAATTGGGATTCACATTTCAATATCCATCTATTACCTCTTGTGTATCCACTCTGATATAATTACAAATCGGTTTTAAGAACTTTATTCATACTAATACGTAAAAACACGAACAAATAAAGAACAACAAATGCGGCTACAATCCATGGGTAATCGGTAGGCATTGTACTGGCGGCAATTGTTTTTATTGGATTATCGGGAAAAGTGAGTAGGCCATCAGATGCGCTCATAGGAAGATAATCTCCTAAGGCTCCCAAATTGATGCCTTCATCATTTCTCATCTGAACACTCCATACATCCAACAATTGAGATATAATATTTTCAGCACCCAAATAAATAAAGAACAGTCCAATTGCAAAACCAGTCCTTCTAATCCATACACTTAACATAATTGCAAACAAATTATATGAAATAGATTTTAAAAAGAAAAAGCCAATATGACCAAATCCATTAAACGAAAATGAAGTGCCAGAAAATAGACCAAAAGTAAAAGCAGTTAGAAATACCCATATCGTACTTGCCAGAGTAAAGATGAGAGCAACCATCATCTTAACCCAAATAAATTCCTTTCTGCTTTGTCCGTCAATAATATTTTGTCGGTGTGTTTTATAAGTATATTCATTTGTGGCTAAAATAATAAGCAGGAAAGCAGGAATAAGCAAGATAAACCCTGTAACATAGCTTGTAGTTTGCCAGGTATGATCAAAGTTGTAAGGGCTAAAACTTGGTACAAGACCTCCAGTATTAGCAGCCTGAATAACCTTTCTATTAAAAATATAGACTACATAATTTGCTCCTATAACACCAACAGCAAAAAGGATTGCAATTATTTTAAAAACATTATAATCTTTCAATTTCAACCATTCCGTTTTTAACAGCTCTTTCATTTTTATTAATTAGTGAGTTCAAAAAATTTACTTTCTAAACTTTGTCTTTTCAAATTGAGTTTATTTAGCACCACTCCATTTTCAAAACAATGTTTATTAATGTTGGCCAAATCTGCAGTTCCTTTAGGAAAGGAAGCGATAACTATTCCTTTTTCATCTTCCTTTAAATGTACAACACCACCAAGTGAATTTAATACAGAAAGCAAAGCTGTTTTATTTGCTGCTGCCAATTCCACCATATCATTTGTTGAGAAAATTTCATCTACATTGCCATGTACTATTAAATCTCCTTTTTTAAGAACCGCTACATGAGTGCATACTTTTTCAACCTCATCAAGGAGATGGCTTGCCATGATAATTGTTTTCCCCTGTTGGTGTAACTCTTTAATAAGCGAGCGAATCTCTGCAATACCCACAGGATCCAGGCCATTGGTTGGCTCATCAAACAGTAGGATATCCGGATTGCCAAGCATTGCAGCTGCAATAGCCAGGCGCTGCTTCATCCCCAAGCTATATGTACTAAACTTAGAGTGGCGCCGGGTATCCAGATTAACCAATTTCAATACTCGGTCAATATCATTAGATCCCCTGCCTTTTATAGAAGCATTAATTAGTAGGTTCTGCTCCCCGGTCAAATAATGATAGAAATTGGGGGTTTCAAGAAGCGTTCCAATTTTCTTTCTATGTCGTGCTTCCGGCTTTTCACCAAACAAGCTAAAAGAGCCACTTGTTGGTTTTAAAATATCTACAATAATTCCCAGCAACGTCGTTTTACCGCTACCGTTAGGCCCAAGCACACCAAACACAACTCCTTCAGGAACTGAAAATGAAACTCCTTTTAAAGCTTTTATTCTTCCATAATCCTTTGAGAGCGACTCTACTTTAAGCACTTCCATATTTTAATATTAATGTTAAACATTATGAACGATATCGGAACAATTTACGACAAGACAAAAGATTAATTATTAAAAGTGAACGGCTTCTAATAATTCCAAGCCCTCAAAAGTTATCCAACCAACCATTATTCTTCTAAATCCTGTTCATGAAAAACTGAAGAAAAGGCTCCCACTATCGCCTTGTTATTCTCAAAATGAAGTTTTGAAATATTAAGCATTTCAATATCCCTTTGAGTAACCACTCGTTTAAAAGGATTTAAGGTTCCTCCCTGTTCTAATGGTTTAGCCTCCGGATCATACTGAAACAGCGGATCTGTAATGGTGCCTCTGGGGTACATAATACCAGGAATTCCTTTCCCTCGTATATCAAGCACCTTGGGGTGATGAAGACCTAATGTATGCCCAAACTCATGTGCTGCGGTAGTTGAACCATCAAGCAAATTATCTAATTTAAAATATCCGGAATTACAGCCAATTCCATCTACATAAGAAATATGATGTTTGCTAAATTCTTCAATCCGAAAGAAATTTTTTTTCGGGTTCAAATTGGCTATTACTTCAAGGTCAGTAAGAAAGGGTTGATAAATACCTGAAATTTTAAACAAAACAGGAAGCAACCTACTCTTGTACATAACCACTCCTTCGGGTTTGTTCCACTGCTTTTGAATGTCATCAGCTATTTTTACCGATAATTCAGCGCTGGCAGCATTTCCATAAAAAATAAAAAATGCTTGAATAACTAATTTATTATCCCACAACTCTACCACTCCCACTTACTGAAGATTTTGAAACAGGTAATCTGTTACTTTTTGATAAAGATGAGCACGGTCCTTACCCAACACATTATGTTCATGTCCCGGATATATCATATAATCCACTTGAATGCCTTTATCAACTGCAGCCTTTACAAAGCGCACAGAATGTTGCATCAATACTACAGGATCTTGCATTCCATGGATAAGCAGCAATTTTCCATTTAAATTTTCTACTCTTTTTGTTAAATCAGTTTCCTCATATCCTTCAGGGTTTTCCTGTGGAGTATCCATATATCTTTCAGTGTACATAATTTCATAAAATTTCCAATCAATAACCGGGCCTCCTGCCACAGCCGCTTTAAATATGCCCGGATGTGTAATCATAAAGTCAGTTGTCATAAATCCACCGTAGCTCCATCCAAACAGGCCCATCCGCGAGGCGTCAACCCATGGTTGAGATTTTAGATAATCAACACCCACCAATAAATCAGCCATTTGCATTTTCCCTGCATGCCTAAAAATAGTTTGTTCAAATGCCAGGCCGCGATTTGCGCTTCCTCTAGTATCCATAGTAAACACTACGTAACCACGCTCAGCAAGGTATTGAAACCAATAATCTCCAGCTCCACCATTATAACTATTTAAAATTAATTGCGCATGAGGGCCACCATACCAATACACAATAACAGGATATTTTTTATTCACATCAAAATGTGCCGGCTTAAACAATCTTGAATACAGCTCATATCCATCAGCCGATTTTAATGTAAACAAACTTAACTCCCCCTTGGAATAACCTGCCAAAGGATCTTTTGCCTGTAACAATACTTTTCCTTTTCCTTTCCTTGTATCAATTAGCTGGATTGTACGTGGGTTATCTATTGTTGAGAAATTATCTATCACAAAATCTCCCGATGAACTAACCTGGGTAATATGATTTGCAATTCCTGAGGTAAGGGCAACTGATTTCGCGTTCTTAATATTAAGACCATACAAATTTCTGCTAATAGGAGATTCTTTTGTAGAAACATAGTACAACATATCCCCTTTCTCATTAAACCCTTTCACATCCAGCACTTCCCACGCTCCTCCTGTCAATTGTCGAATCAGTTTTCCCGAAATATCATAAAGATATAGATGGTTCCATCCATCTCGGCGACTTTGCCATATAAACTGATCGGGGTTATTTTTTAAAAACAGCATGGGTACTTGTGGCTCAACATATTTATCCTGCTTTTCTTCAAACAATGTTTTTACCAATGCTCCGGTAGTAACATCATATTGATTCAGCTTCATGTGATTTTGTTCTCTATTCACAATAGCAATAAATACAGATTTTCCATCGGCTGCCCAGGCGATATTAGTAAGATATTGTTCTACCGGCTCTCCGGTTTTTATATAACTAACCTTTTGGGTTTGTGTATTATATATACCCAGTGTAACGTGGTGACTAGGGTCACCGGCCATCGGGTACTTTAAATTATGCACCTTGGCCGGACGAGCACTCCAATCTATAATCGGATAATCAGGAATCATTTGTTGATCCATTCTGTAAAATGCAAGCATCAACCCGTTATGGCTCCAAAAAGTTCCTTTAGAAATTCCAAACTCCTGTTGATGCACTGCCTTTCCATATATAATACCCTCGCTACCGTCTGTTGTAATGCGATGTGATTTCCCATCTTTAACAACATACAAATCAAAGCTATCCACATAAGCCACATATCCGGCAGCTCCTTCATCTACAGCTTCCTTACCGGAGGCTGCCCTCTCTCCCCTCACCTTAAATGTGTTATCATTTTTAAAATAATAGCTTATCCCTTTTACACTTAATGTAAAGCCCTCTTTATCAAAAGTTAAAGCCGGTAATTTTTTTAAAGTATCCAAATGGGCCTGCCTTACCCTGCTATTAATAGCTTCCAGTGTTAAAAAGGTTGCGCCTTCCGTATTTTTTACATTTCCTCTAAACCACACATCTTGATCATCTACCTTTTTTACAAAAACAAAATCATTGGTTCCCTTAACAAACTGAAGTTGTTTAAGAGTTTCGGGAGCAAGCGTGGTTCGTGCATTCAGCATGGCATCCTGCATAGTAAGTAGTTTATCTTGCGCTTGTACAAAGAAGGAAATAAATAATAATAAAAAGGATGATAACAGTTTCATACTTGTTGCTTTTATATCCTCTAAATTAAAGGGAAAAAAATAAAAGGATTATTAAACAGGAAATTCGTTTATCAAATTTGCCGGCCAAAGCCGCTTTTAATGGGGGAAATTTTGAAGTAATCACTGATTTTACGTAATTCAAGGAAATCAGGGAAAGGTAAAATAATCATGTTTTCAATTGTGTTAAATGGTAATGCGCTTGTTCTTCAATACTTTTGCATCAAATGAAGAGTGAGCCCAAAAGATATTTAGTCACTTCGGCATTACCTTATGCCAATGGCCCAAAGCACTTAGGACATTTAGCCGGTGCATATCTCCCTGCAGACATATATGTTCGTTATCTCAGGGCATTAAAAAAGGATGTATTATTTGTATGTGGCAGTGATGAGCACGGTGCTGCTATCACTATTCAGGCGATGAAGGAAAAGACTACGCCGCGTGAGATTGTTGATAAATATCATGCACTGTTAAAATCCAATATGGCTGATTTTCGAATCTCATTTAATATTTATCATCGTACATCAGCACCCATCCATCACGAAACTGCCCAAGCATTTTTTAAAGATTTGAATGACGCAGGCAAATTAATACAAAAGGAAACAGAACAATATTATGATGAAATAGCTTCCACTTTCCTTGCGGATCGGTACATTAAAGGCACTTGCCCTTTTTGCGGATATACAGAAGCGTATGGTGATCAATGTGAAAAATGTGGTACTTCTTTAAGCCCGGAACAATTAATAAACCCGCGAAGCACCCTTAGCGGAAATCCTCCTATAAAAAAGCGTACCACACACTGGTATTTACCTTTAGACCAATATGAATCCTTCTTACGGGAATGGATACTCGAAGAACATAAGGATGATTGGAAAGCTAATGTTTTAGGACAATGTAAGAGTTGGCTGGATACAGGTCTGCAGCCACGTGCTGTTACTCGTGATTTAGATTGGGGCGTTCAAGTTCCGGTAAAAGGAGCTGAAGGGAAAGTATTATATGTTTGGTTTGACGCACCTATTGGCTATATCAGTGCTACACGTCAATGGGCACTTGAACATGGGAAAGATTGGGAGCCATTTTGGAAAGATAAGGATACCAAACTGGTTCATTTTATTGGGAAAGACAACATCGTATTCCACTGTATCATTTTTCCGGTAATGCTACATATACATGGCAATGTGCTTCCGGATAATGTACCTGCAAATGAATTTATGAATCTTGAAGGAGATAAGATGAGCACCAGCAGGGGATGGAGTATTGAAATGGATGAATACATCCATGATTTTGTACAAAAGGAAAACGGTAGTACTATGGTAGATGCCATTCGTTATTATCTTACTTCTATTGCACCTGAAACCAAGGACAGTGAATTTACCTGGAAAGGGTTTCAAGAAGCTGTAAACAGCGAGCTGGTGGCCATTTTAGGTAATTTTGTTAACCGCACTTTTGTGTTGATGCATAAATTGTGTGGAGGAAAGGTTCCACCGCTGCATAAGTGGGATGAAAAGGGTAAAAAAATAGCGGAGGATGCACGTTTGGCTGCTGAAAAAATAGGTTCCCTCATTGAACAATATAAATTCAGAGAAGCACAAAATGAAGTTATCGAATTAGCGCGTAAGGGTAACCGTTATATGCAAGAAAAAGAACCCTGGATTGTTGCCAAGCAAGTAAATGAAAATGGCAAGCCTACTCATGAGGCCCAAATGGCCATTGATAACTGCATTCACGTTTGCCTTCAGCTAACGGCCAATCTAACCATTCTTTGCCATCCGTTTCTGCCCAATGCCGGTGAGAGGATGTGTCACATGATGAAGGTTGTTCCACGTATATTAGAATGGGAGAATGCCGGCAAAATGGGGTTATTGAAAGTGGGTTACTCCTTAAGGCCTCCAGAATTATTATTTAGAAAAATGGAAGATGAGGAAATTAGTCAACAAATAGAAAAACTAAAACAAAAAAGCACACACACAACAATGAACATACCAACTCAAGCTGCACCATACGAAGAAGAAAAGAAAAAAGACACTATTCAATACGATGATTTTGCAAAGCTCGATTTAAGAACCGGTATTATTACAGCTGCAGAAAAAGTTGAAAAAGCAGATAAATTATTAAAGTTGCAAGTTAATATGGGTTCCGAAACACGCACAATTGTAAGTGGTATTGCATTACATTATCAACCTGAAAACTTAATTGGACAAAAGGTGGTAGTTGTAGCTAATCTTGCCCCTCGAAAAATGCGCGGAATAGAAAGCAATGGTATGATTTTAATGGCAGAAGACAAAGACGGTAAACTGCAATTTGTTCATGCTGATACCACCGGAGGACAAGCGGTTAGTTAGTTTTATTTTTGAAAAGTTTAAAATTCTTTTATGTCGTCTAAACTACTACTCTGTATTACAGGATTATTTATTGCAAGTGGTATTATTGCTCAGGATATTGACTTTTCGTATATCCCGTACCGTAAGGGAGATCATTGGGGATATACAACTGCAGCAAAAGAAATCATTATTCAACCCAAATATGCTGAAACTTCCTGGTTTTCGGAGGGTCTTGCAGCAGTTAAAGTAGGGAGCAAATGGGGATATATAAATAAGGAAGGAAAGATGGTTATCCCTGCTAAATACACCGTAGCTAAACCCTTTAGAATAGGTTATATACCGGGTAGTGTTGATGGAGAAAGCACACCTGTAATCTTTGCAGGCGCATCCCTTACTACCGATGGTTACGAAATTTGCATTAATACAAAAGGCTTGAGAATGGCCCAATGCCCTGCAATACCTGAAAGCTTAACCAACGAGCCCTTTAGTAGTCTTAAAAAACAGAAATCATATTCGCTGCCGGATAGTGAAGGTTTATTTGACGAAATTATTGACGACTACACCATAAAAAACAACCCTGAAACATTTTATATAGCTACTAAACAAAATCACTATGGTGTTTTTAATAGCAAATTCGAAACTATTGTTCCTTTTATATATGACTCAATAACTTTAATAAAAAAGGGGGAGTCTTATTTACTCGTTTCTGAAAACCATTTGTGTGGAGTGCTTGGTACTGATGGAAGAACATTAATTAAACCAGAAGGCATTTCCATTATAATTACTACAACACCATTAAATGGTGATTTTGCTATAGTGAAAAAAGAAGCCAACGCATACATAACACCATTAAACAATCCCGAAAGTAAATCTATTGCTTATGCGGGAATAGATTATGATGAAGCCGGGGGGTTCATCTTAACCGGACTAAACGGTGAAAAGGGTTACTTATTTGCAAATAACACAACCATTGAGCCTAAATACCGAGATATCCAAATGATGAAGAACGGAAATTTTTTATATGTGATAACGAACACCGGCAAGGCGGGATACATCAATACTTCAGGTAAAGAATATTTTGAAGAATAACTGTCATTATTTTATAGCATAAAAGTTTTCAATCTACCAAAAAAAGGCTTTCTATTTCTCCAATGTAAAATATTGGTCTATGGTTTGCTATTGTATTTGTGCAATAGCTCAATAGTTAATGTAGCTATAATTTATTTTATTAAATGTTCCTACCTTCGAGATATAATAGTTGTTTAACTAACTAATTAGATAATGAAAAGAATAATTAAGCAAGTTGCCGTTTTAGGAAGCGGTGTAATGGGAAGCCGGATTGCTGCACACTTTGCCGGAGCAGGATTAAAAGTAACGCTACTAGATATATTAAATCCTAATGCTAATGAAAGCACAAACCCTGTTGAACGAAATAAAATTGTGAATGAGGCATTGGCAACTGCAATGAAATCATCACCAAGTCCGGCTTATTATAAAGATGTAATAAAGCATATTTCTACCGGTAATTTTACAGATGATATGAAAAAGGTATCTGAGGCAGACTGGATTATTGAAGTAGTGATAGAACGCTTAGATATCAAACAATCTGTTTTTGCAGAAGTTGAAAAATACAGAAAGCCCGGAACATTAATTACTTCAAATACTTCAGGAATTCCCATTCATTTAATGTTGGAAGGCAGGAGTGATGATTTTAAACAACACTTTTGCGGTACTCACTTCTTTAATCCACCAAGATACCTCCGCCTATTAGAAATAATTCCTACCAAGGACACCAAACAGGAAGTAGTTGATTTTTTAATGGAATATGGTGATGTAATATTAGGGAAGACTACAGTATTATGTAAGGATACGCCTGCATTCATTGCTAATAGGATTGGTGTGTTTAGCATTATGTCAATTATGCACCTGATGGATAAGTTACAGTTAAGCATAGACGAAATAGAAGCTTTAACAGGACCTATTCTTGGTCGCCCCAAATCTGCAACATTTCGTACTGCAGATGTAGTTGGTATAGATACCTTAGTGAAAGTAGCTAAAGGTGTTGAAGAGAATTGCCCGAATGATGAAGCAAAAAGCCAATTTCAAATACCCTTATGGTTAAATAAAATGGTAGAGAATAAATGGTTTGGTGATAAGACCGGGCAAGGTTTCTTTAAAAAGATTAAGGGTGCTGATGGCAAAAAGGAGATTTTTGTTTTAAACTTACAAACGCTAGAGTACGAAGCCAGAAAGAAATCGAAGTTTGCATCTCTTGAAGTAGCTAAACCCATTGAAGATCTCCATGCAAGGATAAAGGCCTTAGCAGCCGGAACTGACAAAGCCGGGGATTTTATTCGGAAGTTTCACTATGGATTATTCTCTTATATATCCCATCGCATTCCTGAAATCAGCAATGAATTATATCGTCTTGATGAAGGAATGAAGGCCGGATTTGGTTGGGAGATCGGAGCGTTTGAGTCGTGGGATTTATTAGGGGTTCAAACCACCGTTCATGCCATGAAAGAAGCAGGAATACCTGTAGCCCCATGGGTAGATACCATGCTAAAAAAAGGAATTTCTTCTTTCTATAAGGTTGAGGGCGGCCAGACTCAATACTATGATTTACAAAAAGAAGCTTATATCAACATGCCGGGAGGTAAGGCCTTTTTAGTAATGAAGAATTTTGCAGACCAAACCATTTGGAAAAATAGTGCATGTAGAACGTATCATTTAGGTGATGATGTTTTAGGATTGGAATGGCAAACTAAGATGGGTAGTATTGGCGGAGAAGTTTTGGAAGGGATTCAAAAATCAATCGCTTTAGCAGAAGAAAAATTTAAAGGTTTAGTAATTTCAAACGAAGGTACTAACTTCAGTGCCGGTGCCAATGTAGGTTTAATCTTTATGCTTGCGGCAGAGCAGGATTACGATGAACTAGATATGGCCATTCGAACCTTCCAGCAAACCATGATGCGTGTACGCTATTCAGCAATACCCGTTGTTGTGGCACCTAATGGACTTGCTCTGGGGGGAGGCTGTGAAATGAGTATGCATGCTGATAAAGTTATTGCTTCTGCAGAAACTTATACCGGATTAGTTGAAACAGGAATTGGACTCATACCGGGAGGAGGAGGAACTAAAGAGTTTATATTGCGTGCAAACGATGAGACACATCACGGCGAGCCCGACAACAATACCCTTAAAAATAGATTTTTTACTATTGCCACTGCAAAAGTTTCTACCTCTGCTCATGAAGCATTTGATTTAGGTTTCTATCGGAAAGGGATAGACGAGATAATTATTAATCCCGGCAGACGAATTGCACGAGCTAAGGAAGCTGTGTTGGAGCTTTATAATAAAGGATATGTAATGCCCATTGAAAGAAACGATATTATGGCACATGGCCGATTAGTAATGGGTTCTCTTTTTTCCGGAATCAATAGTATGTGGCACGCAAAATTTGCAACAGATTTTGATGTAGTCGTGGCAAGAAAATTAGCCTATGTAATGTGTGGTGGTGACTTAACAGAGCCTTCCTTAGTAAGCGAACAATACCTTCTAAATCTGGAACGTGAGGCGTTTTTAAGTTTGGCTGCAGAGAAGAAAACACTTGAAAGGATACAAAGTATATTAACCACCGGTAAACCATTAAGAAATTAATGACCATATTTCCACCCACACTAAGAAAGGGTGATACTATAGGTATCATGTGCCCTGCCGGATATATGCCGATTCAGAAAGCTGAGAAGTGTATTCAAACTTTGCAATTGTGGGGCTATAAAGTAGTTGTAGGTAAAACCCTGCACAGCAAATCAAAAAACTATTTTAGCGGAACCGATGAAGAAAGATTAGCTGAACTACAACAAATGCTAGATGATAAGGAAATAAATGCCATCCTTTTTGGGCGTGGTGGATATGGGATGGGAAGGATTATAAACAATCTTAATTTTTCTTCATTCAAAAAGGCACCTAAATGGCTCATCGGATTTAGTGATATAACCATTCTTCATCAACACCTCTTAAATAAACACAACATATCATCCATTCATGGGCCAATGGCTGCGCTATTCAATGATGGTAAAGCAAAAAGCAGTATTATGGCATTACAAAAAATACTACAAGGGAAAAAGCTGCACTATAAGATTGAATCTAATCCATCAAATAAGCAAGGAAATATAACCGGAGCTTTAACTGGCGGTAATTTAGCACTGCTCTGTAACATTATTGGCACCCCTTCAGATTTTAACGTCAAAAATAAAATTTTATTTATTGAAGATGTCGGTGAATATCGCTATGCCTTAGACCGCATGTTATGGCAAATTAAACGAAGTGGAAAATTAAATGGAATAGCAGGATTAATTTTAGGTGAGTTTTCAGATATGAAGGATACACAAAGGCCTTTTGGGAAAAGTATCCATTCCATTTTAAAAGAATGGTCTGCGGAGCTAAATTGTCCTGTTTGTTTTAATTTTCCAATCGGTCATAAATCAAATAATGTTCCGGTAAAGCAAGGTGGTATTTATTCTCTTTCGATCAACTCGAAAAGTGTTTTTTTAAAGGAGATTTAAAATTATTTATTTAAGAACTTCTTTTAGAGTAGCTGTGTAAACAGGTGTATTTCTCAAATCATTATGATGTCCACCACCAATAGTAATAAAGCGATCTCCCGGTTTTAAATTTTCTTTTAGTTTTTGCGCCTCTTTTAAAGCTATTACTTCATCGTCATCTCCATGGAAAATAACAATCGGACATTTTACTTCCTTCAGATAATCTATTACCGGAAAGTTAAACTTGCTCATACGAGTAACGGGATACATCCATGCGTATCGTTTAAATAATGAAGGGATGCTGGAATACGGCGTTTCTAAAATAAGCATCTTATTATTACTGTTAGCAGCAAGATATGCTGCCGGACCGGTACCTAATGATTTGCCATACACAATAATTGAATCAGTTGAGATAAAGCTCTTTGCCAACCTTTGGGTTTGAATAGCGAGTGTATTAAAATTTTCTTCTGATAGCTCTCCTATGCTCTTTCCAAATTTTGGATAGTCCGGTATCCAAACTTCATAACCAAGAGAAATAAGCGGAGCAATATTTTTTTTATAATACCCGGCATTTTTCATATTTCCATGAAAGAAGATTATAAGACCCTTACGAGAATTTTGGGGCATTACTTTAACCAAATGGATTTTAAAATTATTATTTACCGGAATAAATTGTTCGGAGAATTTTTCATGAAACTGATATTTAAAATCGGGTGCAACTGACTGTGGGTGAAATAGCAATTTATCTTGAAAATAATACAATGCAATGCCTACTAATCCATAAATAATTAAGAATAGCCTGATAGTTATAAAAAAGTATTTTTTTTTCATTTTAATACTGTAAGATATCTCTAATAATATTGTGGTACTGTGGAAAGGAAGTTAAATTATTATGGCCAGCTCCTTCAATACGCACTAAGGTTATTTTTCTCGGATTAATTTTTTGTAAGGCTTCACTATTCCTTATAGGTATTAACCAATCTTTTGTACCATGCAGGATGTATGTGTGGCAGTTTACCCTTCTTATCCATTTATCTGTTCGCAATTGAAATCTTAATAATATACTGATAGGAAGAAAGGGCAAAAAGCGATTCACTACTTTTTTAAAATTATAATAAGGTGAGTCAAGGATAAGATACCGGGGTTTATTCTCACTGGCAATCTTTGCAGCAAACCCACTCCCTAAGCTCCTGCCATAAATAATTAAATGATGTTCATTATACTGCACAGCAAGGGTGTCATAAACAAATTGAAGGTCCTTCAGCATGCTTTTTTCAGCACGTTTACCGGTGCTTTTTCCAAAGCCACGGTAATCAACAAGTACCACGTCATAATTATAGCGATAAAAATCTTTAGCACACTTCGCCCAGCCTTTAATACTTCGTGAATTACCATGCAAGTATAAAATTAATCCCAGTGGGTTTGTAGAAAGAAAATGTAATCCATTTATTCGAACACCGGGAGCAATATCAAAAAAGAGTTCCTTAAAGGGAATATCATATTTATATACAAAACCCTGACTAAGCTTTTCGGGTTTAAAAATAAACTGTTCCTGAATCAAATACACTATTCCTAACAGTAAAACATACACGCCAATTATATACAGCAATGTAACACTCATATTTGGTGTAGAATGGGATTAGTATCCATCGTCTTCATTACGAAAAATTCGGGTCAATTTCAATTTACTCACCGGTGCCACCACCAGTGGAAACTTCTCAACCAGCACATTGCTCTGTTCGAGACCAAAACTCTTTTCCTCTGAAGCACTCAGTTGTTTAATCCAAAAATACAAGCGCATTATCATCCATTCAATAAACGGCAGTTCATTATCCTGACTAAGGAATTTCTCCAATACAATAAATTGAAAGTCTCCTACCATATTATGCTTTTGCTGGCTCTCATACCGGCTTGTTACGTTCACTTCATGATTAGCCACTAAATCTTCCACTACTTTTTTAAACATCAGGTTTATTCTAGGAGGAATACGGAATCCAAGTCTGAATTCTACACGAATAATATCATTAGGAATAATATGATGAACTGAGTATTCACAGGTATATGGATCATCAAGGGTTTCCACATGAATGAACCAATAAATATCTGCGCGTTTGGGTTTTCCGCTTAGGATACTATAGGTGATTTTATGTTCAATCTCACTTGGGTTATTGGCACTGGTAAGGTAAACCAAGTGGGTTGCATATTTTGGCACACTGGAATCATTACTCAGTTCTTCAATTTTGGGAATATATTCATCTACCCGAACAAATTCCACATAACGGTTTTTAATTTTTCTTGACCTATACCACACATACATAACTGTAAGCATGAGTAAGCCAATAAGAACTGAAATAAATCCACCATGCATAAATTTAGAAAGTAATGCCGCAAGGAAATTTAATTCGATAGTAAGATATCCTGCCAAGAAGATCCAAATCAGGATGCGGTGAGTTCGGTTTAATACCAGGTAGTTACTAAATAAAACCGTTGTCATCAGCATGGTTCCAATGATGGCCAATCCATAAGCGCTTTCCATACGTGAAGATTCACGAAAATATAAAACCACAATTACGCACCCCACATAAAGAAGAAGATTCACACCGGGAATAAAAATTTGTCCTTTAATTTCTGATGGGAAGCGCGTGCGCATACGTGGCCATAAATTAAGGCGCATAGCTTCATTAATAAGAGTAAACGAGCTAGACACCATAGCCTGACTGGCAATAATAGCAGCCGAGGTGGCAATAATTACACCCGGTACGATAAACCATTCCGGCATCAAATCGTAAAATGCATTAGCACCAGTTGCTTCACGAACCGCGGTACTCATAAATCGGCCTGAATGATTCTTCAGTAAGCTGGCCCCTTGTCCGAGATAGTTCAATACCAAACAGGTTTTTACAAACACCCAGCTTATTCGAATATTTTTCCTACCACAATGCCCTAAATCACTATATAAAGCTTCTGCTCCGGTAACACACAGGAAGACTGCTCCTAACAACCAAAAACTTTCTGGATGCTTAGCTAATAATTTAATGCCATAGTATGGATTAAATGCATAGAAAATGGTGAAGTCATCGGTAAGGTGAATAATGCCCAATACAGCCAGCATCACAAACCAGCAGGTCATAAATGGGCCAAACAGGCTTCCGATTTTTGCTGTTCCAAATTGTTGTACAAAAAAGAAAACAGAAATAATAGCCAATACAATTAACACCACCATAGAAGTTTCCATGGTTCTAAACTGGGGCAGTGCTTTTAGCCCTTCAATTGCAGAAGTAATTGTAATGGGTGGGGTAATAATTCCATCTGCCAGCAATGCTGCGCCTCCTATCATGGCAGGCATTACAAGCCACTTCTTTCGCCGCCTAACCAAAGCAAACAATGCGAATATTCCTCCCTCACCTTTATTGTCTGCGCGCAAAACCAAAACAACATATTTAAATGTTGTTTGTAATGTAAGTGTCCAAATAATCATAGACAGCGCACCAATAATAAGTTCTCTGCTGATAACTCTGTCTTGAATAATAGAATTAAAAACATAGAGCGGGGAAGTACCAATATCTCCGTAAACAATCCCTAATGCAATAAGTAATCCGGCGCCTGTTGCTTTGTTAAGATTCAGTTTTGTCATACGAGTCCAACTCTCACAAATGTATATGGATTATGTAGAACTGCATAGTAAAATTATTGAAGAAATAAAGAAAAGTTTTATCCTTATTAATTGAAATCATTTAACCAGGAGGCATTACGCTTGGCTTTTTCCTTTACTGCCGGAAGCACTTTTATAAAATAATCTGCTATTAGATAGTCGTTTCTATCTAATTTATCTATCTCTGCAAGTAGTTTTTCCACCCATTCATTTTGTGCTGTATCAATTACTGGTATCGGATATTGCAGTTGCTCCATCAGTTCGGTGGTTTTAAACACGTTTCCTTCTACTGGAATTATAGGAATCCCGGTGGCTAATGAAAGTACATTTGTATGTAATCGTGCGCTGATAACCCAATCCAGTGAAGCCAACTTCTCCATATATTCCTTATACCCATTTAATTTGGTAATGGATTTAATTCCAAATTTTTCTTGTAAAATATTCATCATACTTAAATCACCAAATGGCTCATTAGTAATAAAGAAGATTTCCTTTCCCAAGCTTTCAAGATGCTTAATAATGGTTTCAATTTGAGCATTATTTACATTTAACCTAGGGGTAAGATTAAAACCAATTTTATTTTTATCTCTTACCACATTCCCATTGTAAGTAGCATTTATTGCAGAATCCGGCGCTAATTCAATTATATTTTCAGGCACGCCATACTTTATCAGGTTTCTTTGTGTTTGTGTTCCTCTGATAACAATTTTTTCCATCTTCCCATAAACGTGAGCGGTTAGTTGCTGGAATAATGGTGTTTTAATAACCACTGATTGGTTTACAGCAGCCGTTTTTATTCCTAATTTTTGAGCCACCCGAATCTCGAGTAATTGTCTTAGAAATACACTATTATCTCCTACTTCCCCTGCTCCGCTATACACTAACCAATCAGCAGATTTCAAGTATTTTGCCCTGGGTTGATAGGCTGGGAAAAACACCTTTGTAATTCCCAATAATCGTTTTAATGGTCTGAGTTTTGCTTTAATTGGTTCCCATTTCATTTTTGGTGATTGTTCTTTAACCAAAATAATTTGGGGGTCATTAGCTGTAAATTCCACAGGTGTAATTTCGTTTATCCGCGATGCAATTTTCTCTGCCCATTTATCTAATTGCTGTGAGGGAAATTTGCTTTTAATAATTCTATTAACAAAGTAACCCTCAATACCCATTGGCCTTCCATTGACACGAATAACATCATTTTTATTATTTTCTTTAAATAGTCGAATTATTTCTGTGGTAAGCACTTCATTACCAAGGTTTGAAGTTTTTAATTTTGTGATTAGAAAGATATTTTTCATTTGGCAAATATAGAAGAAAAAGCCTCCTGTTGAATGAAGGAGGCTTTAGTAAAAGATATATCAAACTCTTTATTAATCAGGTTTCTCGCCGTCGAGAAAAGTATTAATAGAGCTTATTTCGGGATTATTATTTTCATCCGTCTTCACAGTATAGTTACTATAGAAAGACTCCACATTGGCGATGCTGTTATGAAGGTCCATATTGCGACGGAGGTAAGCTGGTACCGATTCAAACTCATTGTTCGGGTCGGAAGCATCTACGTTGAAAGATAATTTTCTAAGTTTAGCAATCCGTTCCTGAGCCCGGCGCCTAAGTTCTTCTGCTTCGTCCTGCATCGCAGGTTCCTCAACAGGGAACATCTTAATGGACTGAGTTTGCTCTAAAGGTGCTTCCTCCGCCGCATTCTGGCTTTCTTTAACAATCACCTGCATTTCAACCGGGGGTTCGTCATCCTGACCGATGATTTGCAACGATTGTGGTTCCTCATTTGAATTGGATGCTTTACCTGATTCATCTTCTGCAAAAATCTGCGAAGGTTTCACCAGAAATTCCCCTGACGAAGGAGGAATTGTATTGCTAGCTTCTTCTATTTTATCCTGCGAAATTTCCAGTATGGGTTGGGGAGGTTCAACAGTTTTATCAGTGGGATTGGATTGCGATTCAACATCAAACAAATTAGTCTCTTCTTCTGTTTGTGATGGTAAAGATATTTCAAAATACACTGGTGTTGAATCTAAATTATCAACAGTACTATCCCCTCGTAATTCTACTGTTTCAGATTTTTCAACAATCGTAAATATACTACTATTAGCTGCTGTTGAGTCTGCAACAGGAATCTCTCCCTGCGTTTCATTTATTTCAATCTTCGTTTCGTCACTACCGTTAGTGCTTCTCTTTTCTTCCTGAACCGGTTCTTGTTTTACAGCAGGAGTAACCGGATTCGTTTCTGGAATTTGCAGCTCCATCACTACTTTACCTTCCGGTTCCTTCTTAGCCGGTTTTTCTTCCTTATTGAATGGATCCTTGTGCTCAAATCCTGTAGCAATTAAGGTAATTGCGATCTGATCACCAAGTGAATTATCAAAACCCAATCCAAGGATTACATCGGTATCTTCTCCTGCCTGACTAAGCAAATATTCTTGAATAATTTCAACTTCATCCATGGTGTGTTCATAATCTCCGTCAGAAGAGCAGATGTTTATCAAAATCCATTTTGCTCCACGGATATCATTATCATTAAGAAGTGGAGAATTCAATGCTGCTTCAATGGCCTTATGGGCTCTATTTTCTCCACCTGCCGAGCCACTCCCCAAGATAGCAACACCGCCATCTCGCATTACAGTACATACATCTGCAAAGTCAACATTTATTTGGCCTGTGGTAAAAATCACATCTGTGATACACTTCGCGGCAGTAGCCAATACGTTGTCTGCCTTGCCAAACGCTTCCTTCATTTTTAGATTACCATATTGATGCCGGAGTTTATCATTACTAATAACTAGTAATGTATCCACATGGGTTTTCAACTGTTTAATACCTTCTTCGGCCTGAGCAATCCGCTTCTTCCCTTCATAAGAAAAAGGAGTGGTAACAATTCCCACAGTAAGAATTCCTAATTCTTTACAAATTTTTGCCACAATAGGTGCGCCACCTGTTCCTGTGCCACCACCCATACCTGCAGTAATAAAGGCCATTTTAGTATTAACTTCTAATAACCGCTGAATCTCTTCGATACTTTCTTCGGTAGCTTGTTTTCCAATAGCAGGGTTCGCTCCTGCGCCAAGTCCCTGGGTAAGGTCGGGGCCTAATTGAATCTTATTAGGGACTTTGCTATGTGCTAAGGCCTGAGCATCTGTATTACAAATTATAAAATTTACATCTTCTAAATTATGTGAAAACATGTGATTGACTGCGTTTCCACCGCCGCCGCCAACACCAATCACCTTGATGATGGAGGATTGTTCTTTAGGTAAATCAAATTGAATCATGTGTATGGGTTTGTAAGTGTTAGTTATGAGGTTTTATTCAAGAGCTTTATCTTCTTCTTCTTTAAATATATCAATAATACTTCCTTTAATTGCGTCTAATATGGTTCTACCGCGCGTTTTACTTTTTGCCTTTCCCTTTTCTTTTTCTTCGTCAACCATACCTATGGTTTCAGTTGCATCATTCTCTTCCACAGTTCTTGCAATTTTTGCAGATTGATTTTCAAAATTTCCAGGTTTATTGTCATAATCATGATAACCTTTTAGAATAAGTCCTATACATGTGCTATACATTGGTTTAGCCAATTCTTCCATTTGTGTTCCTGCCAGATGCTCGCTTGGATATCCTATACGTGCATTCATACCGGTAAGGAATTCGGTGAGTTGAATTAAATTTTTTAATTGTGAGCCGCCCCCGGTAAGGATAATACCGCCATTAAGTGATTTATTATCCATTCCAACTTGTTTCAAATGGTAGGATACAAAATCTAAAATCTCACTCATTCGTGCTTGAATAATTCCTGCAAGCGTTTTTGCAGAAATTTCTTTTGGCGGTAACCCTCTTAAGCCGGGTATGGTTATGAATACATTTGACTTAGCAGCATCTACCAATGCGCTTCCAAACTGTACTTTCAATTGCTCTGCATGACCTTTCAACACACCCAAACCTTGTTTAATATCCAGGGTAATATTTTCACCGCCAAAAGGAATAACGGCTGTGTGTTTTAAAATACCTTCATGGAAAATAGCCAGATCAGTAGTTCCACCACCAATATCAACAATAGCCACACCGGCTTCCATTTCTTGAGCACCCATCACTGCAGCAGCTGATGCCAAAGGTTGCAAAACCAATTCCTTGGTAACTAAACCAGCCTTTTCTACACTTCTATCTATATTCCGAATTGCTTTTTTATCACCGGTAACAATATGAAAATTTGCACCCAATTTTACACCACTATAACCGGTGGGATTAGGAATATTTTGAAAATTATCTACGGTAAATTCTTGTGGGATCACATCAATAATTTTGTCTCCTGCGGGTATATAAGTACGGTATTGATCTTCGATAAGTTGTCTAACCTCATCCTGAATAATTTCATCTTCCACGTTTATTCGAACAATATCGCCTCTGGTTTGCAAGCTCTTTATATGGTGCCCTGCAATCCCAACATATACTTCTTTTATCTCCAACGCAGGATTGGATAAAAGACAATTTTCAATAGCCGTATTTATTGCCTTTTTTGTTTCTTCAATGTTTAACACCATACCGTGCTGCACACCATTGCTATTTGCCCTGCCAAAGCCCAGGACTTCAAGTTTTCCAAACTCATTTTTTCTTCCAGCAATAGCGGCAATTTTTGTGGTTCCGATGTCTAATCCAACAATGATAGGATTTTCGTTATTCATGGTTTTATTTTTTGAAAGGTTTTTGTTATGGTTAATAATCGTTATTAATATTTTTATGTTTTGTTGGTGCCGGTTCTCTTGCTTTCAATACTGCCTTTGGCTTAGGCTTTAAAATGGGATTCTTTTCTCTTTTTTCTTTCGCATCAACATTTGGTATTCTCTTTTTTTCATGTTTCTTAAAACTTTCCCTTTGTACCTCATGTTGTACTTTAGTTACATTACTACTCTTTTCAGGATTATGCATTACAGGTACCTGCCTTTTTTCTATAACTGGAGCTGTTCTGTCTTCTTTTTTATCTATTGGGAAATCTTCATCATCACGTTGAAAAGAATTCATAACCATACTAAAATCTTGTAAATCTGTAGGGAAGTTATTATCCGGGCTCAACGAAGTATCTCCTGCCATGTATTCCATATATCCTGCAATTCTTTTCATTAACTCCATTGTTCTTAATGAATCTGAAATAATATCTTCTTTACTTCTAATTCTGGCCACCACCTGATTGTCATACATCAAGCTAATTTTATTATATCTATTCCATCCGGCTTTAGGGAGAATATTTTTATAAAATAATTTCAGTTTTTTAAACTTCTCTTCGCAATCTTTAGCATTCCCAAATTGAATCACCAAATTGCCAAGCTTAGGATACAAATCAAATGCATTTGTAGGCAAAACATCTACCTGTTCAATAATTGCCATGAGAAAGTTATCTTGAAGTATTGCAACGCTCATTGTTTTGATATCCCTTAATAATCGAATATCTGACCTTTTAAGCATAGCCTGGTCACCGCTAAAACCGGTGAATAGAGGCACTTCCACAGAAATTCGATCACTAAGTGGGAGCACTTTACAACTGCTATCTATATAAAAGCTCTCACCTGCGTTAGTAAATACTCTTGCTATCGGTTTACGTTCACCTACTTCAACCTGTAATACGCCATTATTATCAAAATACAACTCAGCATTACTAACCCATGTATCTCTTCGAATAGCTCTTTCCATTGCATGCAAATCAACCTGAAGCATCCGTTTACTCAAAATATCTCCACCGAGGTAAGGCGTAAGCATGGCCACAATATCTTTCTTTTCAATAAAGGAATGTTGGCTTGCTCCATCAATTTTCACATTCATGCCTTTGCATAATTCCGTATCAGCTTTTTTCACTGCCGCAGCCATCAACATTATTGTACACGAAGTAGCTACCCCCCATCCAATGGTGGAAAAAATCTTTTTCCAAGAATAGTTTTTTAGCTTCTTCACTTGTTAATCAATTGTTGTTTAATAGGTTCAACCAATGTATCAATATTTCCGGCACCGGCAGTAATAAGCAATTCGGGTTTTCTATATTCAATCACTTTTAACACTTCGTTCATAGGAACCACATCTGCCTTACTCTTTATGTTCACAGCAATCATTTCACTATTCACTCCTTCAATAGGCAATTCCCGAGCAGGATAAATAGGCAATAAAATAACCTCATCAGCCATAGATAATGTTTCAGCAAATTCGTTTGCATGATTCCTTGTACGTGAATATAGATGCGGCTGAAAAATTATTGTTAATTTCCTATTGGGATATAAATCCCTTACTCCACGAAGCAGCGCTTTCAGTTCGCCCGGATGATGTGCATAATCATCAATATACACTTGCTCCTTTTTATTAACAATAAATTCAAATCGGCGCTTTACCCCTTTAAACTCAGCAAGAGCAGCTTTAATTTTTTCCTTATTTATACCTAATAGTTGAGCAACTAATATGGCAGCTACTGAATTTTCTACATTATGCAAACCACCCATTGGAAGAAAAACATTCTCAATTATTTCACCGGGCAGTATAACATTAAAACTATAGCCTCCATTTTTTATTTGAATCTCTTCGGCATAGGCATTTGCAGTATTATTATTTAAACTATAGCTTAGGTGTGTATTAGTACTAAACTCATCCTCTCTTAATAATCCCTTTTTAAAGCACACCATCCCATCCGGTTTAACTTGTTTTGAAAATTGTATAAACCCATCCTGCATATTTCTTTCGCTTCCATAAATATCAAGATGGTCCGGTTCCATAGAAGTAATTACTGCTATATTGGGATACAATTGCAAAAAGCTCTTGTCATATTCATCTGCTTCAACCACACACACATTTTTTTCGCTGCTCCAAAAGTTTGTATCATAATTTGCTGAAATACCTCCTAAGAAAGCATTGCATCCAAAACCGGAATTTTTAAGAATGTGTGCAATTAAAGTAGTGGTTGTGGTTTTCCCATGTGTTCCGGCTATGCTTATATTAAAGGCTGTTTTTGAAATTTTTCCTAAAATCTCGCTTCTTTTAAGAATTAAATAGTTGTGGGCTTTAAAATAATTCCATTCATTGTGAGTGGAAGGAATTGCAGGAGTAACTACAACCAGTTTGGCATCTAAATCTGCTTTACTGATATCATCTGTATAATGAATTTCAATTCCTTCACATACCAACTCCTTAGTTAATACACTTGGTGTTTTATCATAGCCACTCACCTTAATACCCATGCTATTAAAATACCGGGCAAGTGCACTCATACCAATCCCTCCGATACCGAGGAAATAGACACTTCCTCCAGGATTAAACTCCCGGATGGGTTCATTTGCAAGCGATATATTAACTAATAAATTCAATTTAGTGTTTTAAAAATTTCTTTGGCAATTCGAACATCAGCATCGAAAATGGCCAGTTGTTTAATATTATTTATTAGCATTGTTCTTTTATTTTCATTTTTAGCTAATTCAATTATTTTATTAATCAGTTTATCTTTTGCTTCATCATCCTTAATCATAATTGCTGCATTTTTCTGTACCAGGTTTTGAGCATTAGCTGTTTGATGATCCTCCGCAGCAAATGGAAAAGGAACTAAAACAACCGCTTTCTTTACTACGCACAATTCAGCAATAGTCATTGCTCCGCTTCTACTTACTACCACATCTGAGGCCGCATAAGCATATTCCATATTGTGAATAAACGCTGCGGCATACACACCTTCCTTTCCTATTATTCGTTCTTCTGCCAGCTCACGGTAAGGCATACCTGTTTGCCATATAACCTGTATTCCATTTCCAATCAATTTATCCAACCCGGCATCAATCGCTTCATTAATACCCCTTGCACCCAAGCTTCCACCAACACATAGAACAGTTATACCATTACCGTTCAACTTAAAGAATTTACATCCTTCTTCTTTAGACACGTTATTCTCCACTATTTCCTGCCGCACCGGATTTCCTGTTACTACGATCTTTTCTGCAGGAAAAAACTTTTCCATACCATCAGTAGCCGTAAAAACTTGATTCGCCTTTTTACTTAGCAGCACATTACTCTTTCCTCCAAAAGAGTTGGCTTCATGAATAAAAGAAGGCACTCCTTTCCACTGAGCGTATTTTAAAACAGGGAAACTTGAATACCCTCCCACGCCTATTACAGCATCAGGCTTAAAGCGTTTGAAAATTCCAGCCACTTGACTGAAACTCTTCATCAGTTTAAACGGAAGGCTGATATTTTTAAGCAAAGAACTTCTGTTAAACCCCGCGATTGTCAATCCTTCAATTTGAAAACCAGCTTGCGGCACTTTTTCCATTTCCATTTTCCCTTTTGCACCCACAAACAAAATTTCAGTACTGCTATCCAATCGTTTCAATGCATTAGCAATAGCTATTGCCGGAAAGATATGTCCACCGGTACCTCCTCCTGCCATAATTATTTTCTTTCCTTGCCTCACGAATGCTCATTTTCATTTTCTTCATCCACCGTTTCCGGTAAAGCTTTTTCTTCTATAGGTAATTGGCTACCTTCCTGTTGTTCCACATTACGAGCTACACTTAAGATAATCCCAATAGACATACAGGTAAACAGAAAACTACTTCCTCCCATACTTAATAGCGGAAGGGTAACTCCTGTATTTGGAAACATGTTTACATTAACTGCCATGTTTGTCATTGCTTGAATTACCAAGGTAAAACTCAAAGCCAGTGCTAAAAAGGCACCAAAGGCAAAAGGACATTTTTTGAATACCCTAATACACCTAAATAAGAACCATAGGTAAATAAATAAAACCACTGCTCCTCCAAGCAGTCCATACTCCTCAATTATAATGGCATAGATAAAATCACTATAGCTATGTGGCAAAAAATTTCTTTGCTCACTATATCCCGGTCCCAGGCCCAGCCATCCACCCTTTGCAATGGCAATTTTTGCCTGATTAATTTGGTATGCCTTATCGGAATCCTTCTGTGCATCTGCGTAAATAAATGTTTGCACCCTGCTTAACCAAGTGGGCACCCTGCCCCAGGATAAAACAGCGGGCAGGTCTTTCATTTCCTCTTTTTGTTTATCATAAGTAGCTATTGCCAATAATAACAGCAATCCTGCCAATGCTGCTCCAATAGCCATTACAATTCCAAGATGTTTGAAATTAACACGACCAATAAACATTAAAATGAAACTAGTACCTCCAATCAATATAGCGGTAGATAAATTTGCAGGGGCCACTAAACCACAAATAATCAAAACTGGAATAATAATAGGAAGAAATCCCTTTTTCAAATCTTTAATAACCTTCTGTTTTCGACTTAACATTCTACTCAAATACATAAATAAGCCCAGTTTAGCCAAATCGGAAGTTTGGAACGTCATATTTATTACCGGTAATTTAATCCATCTTGTTCCGGCATTTAATTGTACCCCAAACAACAAGGTGTAAATCAATAATGGAATAGAAATTAAAAACAGGATGAGGGCTATTCTGGAATAAACAGTATAATTGATACGATGAGCAAAATAAATAATAACAAAGCCAAGGACAATAAAAGCAAACTGCTTAAATAAGTAGCTCTCATTACTTTTACTCATCCTGTACGCAAGTGATCCGGTGCTGCTATATACCAAAACCAAACTTGCCAGGGTTAATAACACAACCAATCCCCAAATCACCTTATCTCCTTTGGTTTTTAACACATCCTTACCGATGCCTGATAAGGCAGGGGATAGCATTGTTTTAATTTGGTTTACTTGTTCCTGCATATATAGATGTTCAAAGGTTGCGCACAGCTTGTTTAAACTGTTTGCCACGATCTTCATAATTTTTAAATAAATCAAAACTTGCACATGCCGGGCTTAGTAGCACCACATCTCCATTATTAGCAAAGTGAAATGCGGCACTAACAGCCTCTTCAGCATTAGATGTATTCACCATAAGTGAAACAATATTACCAAAGGCCTCATGAATTTTTCGATTATCGGTTCCCATACACACAATTGCCTTAACCTTATCTTTCACTAAATCTTTCAACACTTCATAATCATTTCCTTTATCTACGCCACCTAAGATTAAAATAACCGGCTTATTCATACTTTCCAATGCAAACCAGGTGCTGTTAATATTAGTTGCCTTGCTATCATTAATGAACTCCACTCCTCTTACTTGCCCAACAGACTCCATACGATGTTCAAGACTTTCAAAAGTTTGCAAAGCCTCTCTGATTTTTTCCTTTCTAATATCGAGCGCTGTTGCAGCCATACTTGCTGCCATATTGTTATACTTGTTATGCTTACCTTTAATAGCAAAGTCCTCCACACTCATTTGCATTTCTTCATTTTTCCATTTCAAGTGCATTTTAGCATTCATCAAGTAAGCTCCTTGCGGTAATTCTTTGCTCATGGTTATTGGTACTTGGGTTGATTTAATGGGATATTTATTTATATTTTTCATAGTGACTTCATCATCCATACAGTAGATAAAAATATCTGCTGCAATTTGGTTCATTGCAATTCTGAACTTGCTGCTTACATAATTTTGCATTTTGTAATCATATCGGTCCAGATGATCTTCGGTAATATTTGTCAACACAGCCACATTGGGTCTAAAAGTGACAATATCATCGAGTTGAAAAGAACTTACCTCTACCACGTACAATGGTTGTGGGTCAAACGCAACCTGACGAGCAAAAGAATAGCCAATGTTTCCTACCAAAGCACAATGCAGCCCTGCATGTTTGCAGATGTGATAAATAAGTGAAGTTGTAGTTGTTTTTCCGTTACTACCGGTGATTGCAACAATTTTGCTACCATCACAATAACGATAAGCAAACTCAATTTCACTAATTACCAAAATGCCTTTTTTACGCACATCGCATAGAATTGGTGCTGTTTCCGGAATACCCGGGCTCTTCACCAATTCATCGGCTTCAAGGATCTTATCTTTGCTATGCCCACCTTCTTCAAAAGGAATAGCATTGTTTTTTAGTTCTTTGCGCCATTCCTCTTTTAGCTTGCCGGCATCTGATAAAAAGATATCATACCCTTTTTTTGAAGCCAGCAATGCGGCTCCTACACCACTTTCACCGCCCCCAAGTATGACAATTCTTTTTTTCATTTTCTTTTTGCCTGTTAATTAAAAAATGGTTTTTCAAGAGAATAGAATTTAACAGGTTATGGTGTTCTTCTCTCGTCTTCATAGGTACACAATAGCAGGGGATAAGTCTGCTTAATAAATTTGGTTCTTCAAAAGCATAGAATTTAACAGGTCTCATTTGAGTTCCTTTAAAACGGTGGTTCTTCAACAGTATTGGCTTTTACAGGACGCCATTTCAAACATGCCATTGGCTGTTTGATAAAACTTTGGTTTTTCATTAGCATAGAATTTAACGGGCGTTACGTGTTTCATAGATAGCTATTTCAATTACCATAAAACTGTATTCAAAAACAGCCTTATTAGTATTGTGTGGTGTTTATCTAAGCTTCAATGTAACGATAGCCAGTGCTATGCTTAAAATTGTTACAATCCAAAACCTAACTGCAATTTTACTTTCGTGATATCCCAGTTTTTGGTAATGGTGATGTAACGGGCTCATTAAAAAGATCCGTTTCCCTTCACCATACTTTCGTTTTGTATATTTAAAATATCCCACCTGTAATATCACACTAAGGTTTTCAACTAAAAACACAAAACAGATTATTGGAATCAACAATTCTTTTCTAACAATAATGGCCAATGCGGCTATTATGCCGCCTAGAGCCAAGCTTCCGGTATCTCCCATAAACACCTGAGCAGGGTATGAATTATACCAAAGGAAACCGATACAGCCTCCAACAAAGGCTGCAATAAAGATGGATAATTCGCCCAGATTAGGTATGTACATAATATTGAGATACTCTGCCAACCTGATATTACCACTTACATAAGCAAACACACCTAAACTCACCCCAATAATTGCACTAACACCGGTAGCTAGTCCATCTAAACCATCTGTAATATTGGCACCATTTGAAACGGCTGTTACAATAAAAATTACAATACCTATGTAAAGCAGATAAGTATAATCGCGCCATGCTGCCGGTAGCAACTTGGAATAATTAAACTCATGCGACTTAACGAAAGGAATCGTTGTAATTACGGATTTCGCATCAACAAAAACCCTTGTCTTTCCATCTAAAACGATTGTATCATATTTTGGCACAAAATCATTATCTGCTGCAATAGCAGGAGGTTGTTTTGTTTTCCCTGCCACTACTTCTCTTTTAACCACTACACTATTATTAAAATATAGGGTAGCGCCAACAATAATGCCCAATACAATCTGGCCAAAAATTTTAAACTTCCCGGCCAAACCATCTTTATCAGATTTTTTATAATCAACTCCTTTTTCCTTTGCAATCCTTTTTGATCGGATTTTTAAAAGATCATCAATCAACCCCATTACTCCCAACCAAACTGTACATAGCAACATTAAGCGGATATATACTTTATCTAAATTGGCAAAGAGCAAAGTAGGAATCACAACAGCCAGGATGATTATAATTCCTCCCATAGTAGGAGTACCTATTTTCTGTTTTTCTCCTACCAAACCTAATTCTCTAACGGTTTCGCCTAACTGTTTTCTTTGTAAAAAACGAATTATTCGTTTTCCGAATGCCATGGTTATAACAAGTGACAAAATCAGCGCCATCAGCACCCTAAAGGTGATGAACTCAAAGATTCCTATTCCGGGAAATCGGAAACCTTCCTTACTAAGCCAATTAAACAAATGATATAACACTTTATCTTTTTATTTATCCATTAACGAAAACATTTCCTCTAACACTTCCCTATCACTAAAATCATATTTCACTCCGTTTATTTCTTGATACTTTTCATGACCTTTTCCCGCAATCAAAATAATATCTTCATTATCACTAAGGCTAACTGCTGTTTTGATTGCCTCTCGTCTATCCGGGATTGTTATAAACTTTTTCCGTGAACCGGGGTTTACTCCCGATTCCATTTCCTTTAGTATGGTTATAGGATCTTCATTACGTGGATTATCTGAAGTAAAAATTACCTTATCACTATACTCACAAGCCACCTTTGCCATTACAGGGCGTTTTGCTTTATCTCGGTTCCCTCCACATCCTACAACCGTAATTATCTTTTCATTCCCTTTTCGTAAATGAGTTATGGTAGTGAGTACATTCAACAAAGCATCAGGAGTATGGGCATAATCCACAATACCAATAATTTGTCCATTCACTCCAGGTGTAATTTCAAATCTTCCTTTAGCTCCGGTTATATTACTCAAATTGGTGAGCACCTGTTCTTTCTGCCCCGTAAGTAAAACAGCCGCACCATAAACAGCAAGTAGGTTGTAAGCATTAAATTCCCCTGCTACTTTAAAATACACTTCTGATTCGTTAATCATCATGTGAAGGCCCATCAATGAATTATCCAAAACCTTTCCTTTAAAGTCAGCCAATGTTTTTAATCCATAAAAATGGCGTTTTGCTAATGTATTTTGCAGCATTACTTCTCCTCTTCTGTCATCTATATTACTTAGTGCAAATGCAGATGAGGGCAAGCTATCAAACCAGGATTTTTTAACGCGGATATATTCATTAAACGTTTTGTGATAATCTAAATGATCATGGGTAATATTAGTAAAGATGGCTCCTGAAAAAAGTAACCCTTCAATCCTGTTTTGATGAATAGCATGGCTACTTACTTCCATAAACACATGGCTACAACCGGCGTTAAGCATATCTCTCAATAATTTATTGAGACTAATGGCATCGGGAGTAGTGTATGTAGAAGGAAGTTGTTTGCCTCCGATTATATTTTCAACCGTGCTTACCAAACCACAAGTAAAATCTAACGAGGAGAACAGTTTATACAACAAAGTAACTATCGTTGTCTTTCCATTTGTTCCTGTTACCCCCACTAATTTCATTTTTTCGGAAGGTGCTCCAAAAAAGCAATGCGCCATTATCCCACAAGCAACAGAAACATTCAACACTTTGATATAAGTAACTCCTTCTGTTCTTTTATTAGGCATTTCCTGGCAAATAATAGCAGCTGCACCTCGTTTAATTGCCTCCGGAATAAATTGGTGACCATCATTTACCGCCCCTATTACTGCAAAGAAGCAACATCCCGGTGTTACCAACCTAGAATCCATTTGCAAATCACTCACCTCTATTGACGTGTTACCGCAAACAGCTTGAATACTTACTTTATATAATAGATCATTCAATTGCATATCCTCAATTCAACATGAGTAAGATTTTTTGTCCTCTTTGAAATACTTTTCCTGCCGGAACACTTTGGCTCGCCACCTTTCCTCTTCCCATAACTGAAACCGCAAATCCTTTATCTTCCAACAAATACACAGCATCTTTTAAGCCCATTCCCTTTACATCCGGGGTTTCAGGCGCATTACCCAATAATGCAGAGTCTGCTTTTAATACAGCCTCTTGGCGTATTAAAGACATCTTTCGCCAATAATCACCACTTGCAGAATCCTGATAACCTAGATTCATATACTTCAGTACGTTTGCAAAGTCTTTATATGAACCTGTGGCTTGAATTAGTGAAGAATCCAAAGGAACATTAATTTCTTTTGTAGGATGATTTAAGAACTTCTTGTACAAGTGATCGGCAATTTCTTTAAATACCCTCCCTGAAACATCAGCACCATAAATGAATCTTGACTCTCTGGTATTTTGAATAACAACAGCCATCGTATACTTCGGCTTTTCTGATGGGAAGTAGCCTATAAATGAGGCCTGATAAATTTTATTTCCCTTGTTATATCCCTTATTATCCAAAGCCGTAACTGCGGTACCGGTTTTTCCTGAAATGGAATACAATGAATCTTTTAGGATTCTTCTTCCTGTTCCTCCCTGGCTATCTACAACAGCTCGTAAACATTCTTGCATTTGCGAGATAGTTTCATTGTCGGCAATTTTATCCACTAAAACAGTAGGCTTAAATGATTCATAAGTAACACCGTAATCCATAATGGCATTAACCAAATAGGGTTTCATCATTTTACCATTATTAGCAACTGCATTGTAAAAAGTGAGTAAATGCAAGGGTGTTACAAGTTCTTCATAACCATGCGCCATATATGGAATAGAAGTCTTGCTCCAACTTTTATTCTTTGGTGATTTGATATATGGTTTGCCTGAGGAGGCTTCAATTTCAATGCCTGTTGGCACATCCAGCCTCAGCTCACGCAGATGTTGAATATATTTTTCAGGTTGGCTGGCATAATATTGAAAAGCTAACTTAGCGAATGCCACATTGCTACTTTCTAAAAATGCTCGTTTTACTGTTACCACACCTGTACCTCTGTGTGAATCACGAATACGCAAACCATAAAATGATTTTACTCCGCCTTCACAATCCACTAATGAATTATTATCAACATACTTATCCTTTAATAAGGCAAATAAGGTTGCCAATTTAAAAACAGAACCGGGCTCTGTTGCCTTACCTACCCCGTAATTAAAATCTTCAATATAGCTTCCATCAGGTTGTCTTCCGAGGTTAGCCATTGCTTTAATTTTTCCGGTTTCTGTTTCCATTACAATAACAGTACCGTGCGATGAATTGTTATTAACCAACATTTTCATCAAAGCATTCTCAGCCATATCCTGTATGTAGGTATCCAGGGTTAGAATGATATCTTTCCCATTTATAGGATCCACTTCTGCTCCCTCAACAGGGATATACGACCCTGCTACATATCGCATTAGTCGTTGTCCGGATTCTCCTTTTAATAAATAATTGAATGTTCTTTCAATACCCACATTTTTGTTTGAATCTGGGCGTGAAATGCCAATTGTTCTATTGGCCATTAAAACATAGGGATTAATTCTTTTATCTCGGCGTTCAAAAATGAAGCCGCTTTTATTTTTTCCTTCTCTAACCAAGGGGAAGTCACGTATTGCACGATAATCATCAAAAGATATTTTTTTCTTCAGAGTGAAGTAGCGCAACTTCTTTTTATATCCCGAGTTTAATTCTGCTTTATACTCATGTGTTGATTTATCTTCAAACAAAGTAGCTAAACAAAAGGCAAGAGAATCTACATTATCTACAAATCGTTTCCCTTGCTTTTCTCTCAGTCCATCTGCCCCGAAATCAATATACACATCAAAAATTGGGACAGATGTACTGAGGATATTTCCATCTTCACTGTAAATACTTCCCCGCTCAGCATTGGTATTCTGATAGCGGAGATGAAGGCTATCTCCCATCTTTATCCATTCTGCGCCTTCCACAGTTTGAATGTAAGCTGCTCTACCAAGCACCGCCAGCCCCACTGCAACAATGCAAAGGAAACAGAGGTAAACACGCCATAATATATCCTTTCTAATATCCATTTTTAAAAAGCCTATTCAGCTTCGTTTTCCAACAAGATTGGTTTTGTACTCAATTCTTTAAGTCCCATCGGCTCAACCGCTTTCATTAATTCACTGGCCTTACTTCTAAATATTACCTCACTTTGTGCCGATTTATATTCATACTGTAACTCTTTAATACTTTTTTCACTTATAGCAATCTTTTTTGCCAGCTTATCTGCATGGTGTCCATTATATATATACACTACAGTTAAGGCAGCCATAAATAACAAAAAAGGCATTTGGCGCAGAATAACCGTATTATTAAAAATTCGTTTCCAATCCTTCCTTATTGATGTAGTATTTTTCTTTGGCATATAAATTATTTCTTTTCAGCCACACGAAGTTTTGCACTTCGGGATCTTGAATTCATTTTTAACTCACTCGCTGATGCTATAATGGGTTTTTTAGAAATTATTTTAAACACCGGCGGAGCGCTCCTTCCAAATAAATCCTTTTCCTGTTCCTCAACACCGCCTCCTTTAAAAAAGTTTTTTACCATTCTATCTTCCAACGAATGGAAAGTAATAATAGCAACTCTTCCTCCCGGTTTTAGCACATCAGGAATTTGATTCAGCATTTCCTTCAATGCATCCAATTCTTCATTTACCTCAATACGCAGCGCCTGAAATACCTGTGCGAAATATTTATTAGGATTTCCCTTTACCAGACCTTGCAATGTTTGTTTGAAGGAATCAATCTCATTAAAGCGTAATGACTTTCTAACTGAAACAATATGTCTAGCTAATGATTTAGCGTTTGTAACTTCACCATACCGTTCAAAAATGCGATGTAATGCCTCTTCAGAATAGGTTTGTAAAATATCTGCAGCTGTTTTGTTTATCCGTGTATTCATTCGCATGTCCAACGGGCCGTTAAAACGTGTTGAAAATCCTCTGGCCGCAACATCAAATTGATGACTGGACACACCAAGATCTGCAAGTATTCCATCTACCTGTAAAATTTTTTCTACCCTTAAAAATCTTTTTAGATGCCTGAAGTTTTGAGGAATAAATAAAACACGGGAGTCAACAGGAAGATTTTTATTTACCTCACCATCCTGATCAAATGCAATCAGTATCCCATTTGCATTGAGTTTTTGAAGAATTGCACGGCTATGGCCACCGCCGCCAAAAGTACAATCAACATAAATGCCTGAGGGCTGTATATTCAAGGCATCAATACACTCCTCCAACATTACGGGAATATGGTAGTCACCAATCCCTGCGTTAAGATTCTCATCAGGAACAGGTAAGCTATTATTCACCATATTCAATCATTTGTTTCCGGCCTGTTCATTACTTCGTTGGCCAATTGGCTAAATGCATTAGGTGAAAAAGAGTCAAAGAACTGCTGGTATAGGTTTTTATCCCATATTTCAATTTTGTTCACTGCTGCAACCAAAACAATGTCTTTTTCCAATTCGGCGTGAGCAAACAGGTTTTTTGGCAGAAGCAATCTACCGGCACTATCTAATTCAACCGCTATAGCTCCATTAAAAAAATACCGTCTGAATTCACGCACCTTAGGATCAAAATCATTAAGATTGCTAATTTTTTTGAAAATGGGTGTCCAGCTTTGTGTAGGGTACAGAGTCAGGCATTTTTCGAAGCCACGATTGACAACAAATGACAAATCTTCCTCAGGTAATTGTTTTTTGAAACCGGCCGGCATCAAAAAACGTCCCTTGGCGTCAATAGTTGATTCGTATTCTCCTATAAAGCTGACCATGAAGGATTAGAGTTATTATTGACACAAAATAACACTTTTTCCCACTTTCTAACACTCTTTTGAAGAAAGATTTTTTTTCCACACGTAAACACCTCACTAGCAGCGGATTTGAGGGGTTTTTAGCTCAATTATGTGAATGGAATGTGGATTGCTGTGGAAATCCTGTTAATATTATAAGTATCAACCAATTAGGCAGTTGGTATTAAAAGGGTAAAGACACTTCCCTTTCCCGGTGTGCTTTCAGCTTTTATGGTGCCATTATGGGAATCAATCATTGTTTTTACGTAACTAAGACCAAGTCCGAAGCCTTTTACGTTATGGATATTACCTGTGTGTGCTCTATAAAACTTTTCAAAAATACGATGGAGGGTTTCTTTTGTCATTCCAATTCCCTCATCTTCTATTTTAATTTTGAGCATTTTGCCTGCATTTGATGTAGATAATTTTATATGCAAATTATCTCCACTGTATTTTATCGCATTATCTAATAGATTATTCACCAAATTCGTGAAATGAACTTCATCTGCCAGTATGGTATGGTGGTTTGCATTAAAATTCACTTCCAAAACACCACCTCGCTCTGCAATAGGAAGGGATACATTATTTAATGCCGTTTGAATTAACTGATGGGCATCAAATAGTTTTAAGTTTAATTCTACCCTTTGCTTATCCAGTAAAGCAGCTTGTAAAATAGATTCAACTTGTTTATTCATTCGCCTGTTCTCATCCTTAATTATCCCCGTATAATATTTAATTTTTTCAGAATCACTATTCACCTTCTCATTCTTGAGCGCATCTACCGCAAGAGAAATAGTTGCTAATGGTGTTTTAAATTCATGCGTCATATTATTAATAAAGTCGGATTTAATTTCACTCAATTTTTTTTGACGCAGCAATGTTCTAATCGTAAGATAGAATGCAGTAGTAATAATGAGGGTAAATAATACGGCTCCAAAAATGAACCAACGCAATTCCCTTAATACAATAACTTTTTCATTGGGAACAATGATTACCAAAAACTCTTCACGTGCAAGATTCTCAAACATACTACCACTCGGCGGCATTAGTGGTATAATATGTCGCATGTGATTGAGTGAATCCATGTAACATTGAAAAAAATGATCCGATTCTAATCTATCTCCCAAAAGTGAGTTTTGGGTAATAGCAAATTCAAAGTTAACATTGGGTAAATAATTATTTTCTAAAGCTCGTTTAATAATTGCACGAATTTCTTCGAGAGTAAATCGTTGCATTACTGAAGGCTTTAACAACTCCTGTGGTATTCTGTTACTGCCCAAACTGATTCGGGGCAATTTCCCCTGAGGCACCAGTTGGTTCCCTTCTACCAACTCGCCTGCAGCTTGTGCTGTTGCTCTTATTACGTTTTCAGTAAATTGTTTTTGCTTAATTTTCTTTGCCGTTTGTAGCCAAAGGAATTGAAAAAATATTAACCCTAATAAGGAAATAAGAATAAGAAAAGTAATAACGGGAAAAATCTTTTTCATACGAGCAACTCAAAGTATGTGCTTGCTGCAAAAATAGTTGACTTATTTACGAACACCAAAGTAAGGCGGTGTTTTATACCATTTTTAACGCAAAAATTTTATTCAACACGAAATATATTTTTTGAAAAAGGAACGGTAAATTGTAATTTACAAACATGATTAAAGTAGATGATGGTGTATTATTAATTGCAGATCCATTCTTAAAGGATGGCAATTTCGCTAGAAGTGTAGTATTACTCACTCGCCACGAAGAAAATGAAGGCAGTTTTGGATTTGTACTCAACCGTCCCCTAGGGTACACCTTAGATGAATTATTAAATGAAATGGACAATTATCCCATCCCGGTATTTCAAGGCGGGCCTGTTCAATTAGATACAATACACTATATCCATCAATATCCTGACCTTATTCCAGACAGTCAATTAATTACAAAAGATGTGTATTGGGGTGGTAACTTTGAAGTGTTAAAAGAACTTATTTTCAGCAAAAAAGTGGAAACCAATAAGATAAAATTTTTTTTAGGATATAGTGGTTGGGAAAAGGGTCAACTTCAACATGAGTTGGATGATAATAGTTGGATAACAGCTACGAGTACACGCGGAATTATTTTCGAAACCAATCCGGAAAAAACTTGGGAGTCGAGTCTTCGTCACTTGGGGGGTAAATATGAGATGATGATTAACTACCCCATTGACCCACAACTCAATTAATGTGTAAACCCATAAAGGCCTAATAGTGCTGTACCGTCTTTTAAAATTTCCGGCACAAATTGCGTTCCACTTTTATTGTAAAAAGCTACAAATAAATCATCCTGAATTTTTACATTTCAAAGGGCCGTTGCTCATCGCGGCCAACCATCCCAATTCATTCTTAGATGCGATTGTTTTGGCTTCAGTATTTCAACAACCCATTCATTCTTTGGTACGAGGAGATGTTTATACCAATAAATTTTACAGTTATCTGCTCAACTCTTTAAATATGCTCCCGGTTTATCGAATTAGTGAGGGGGCAGAGAATCTAAATGCTAATTATGACACATTTGAGAAATGCAAACAAGTCTTTAAAGAAAATGGAATCGTACTTATTTTTAGCGAAGGAAGGTGTATTAATGAATGGAAATTGCGTCCGCTTAAAAAAGGTACGGCTCGCTTAGCCATGAGTGCGTGGGAAGCGCATATTCCCCTTCAGATTCTACCGGTAGGGATAAACTTTTCATCCTTTAAATCTTTTGGGAAAATTATCCACCTCAATTTCGGAAAGCCATTTGGCAGTGAGGTTTTTCAAAATGAAACATCCGGAAGAGCTATTGGATTATTTAATGATCAGCTGAAACAAGAACTACTTCAACAAGTGTATAGAATTGAAGAAAAAGACGCCTACACAATTAAGAAAACTTTTAACTATCATTTACCTTCTTCCTTAAAGACACTTTTGGTATTCCCTGCCGTTATAGGATGGCTTATTACAGCGCCCCTCTATTATCCCTTACGATGTATAACTAAACGAAAATGGAATAATGATCACTTTGATTCAATCATGGTTGCAGGAATCTTTGTAGGTTTTCCTATTTACGTTTTACTGGTTACTATCCTCCTGTTTTCTATTTTTCATTCATGGTGGATATTATTATTTCCACTTTTTGCCATTATTGGTGCAAAAAGCTTGTTGTTATTTTCATTTTCAAAAATACGCCAGTACAAAGATTGAAATTGTACTTTTAAATATTACCGCTATTTATTAGTCATACATCTCATATTCTATTAACTCCGCAATTCCATTTTTAAGAATAATTTCCCCTTCTGATTAACAAAACCAAAAAGATTTTTACTTTTTCGGTAAAAGCTGCACCTAATTCAATTTAGCAATAAAAAAATCAGGGTGCTTTCGCATCCTGATTCTATAAAAACTTTTGTTTGATATTTTTAAATTTCCTTTGCTCCCTCAACCAATACTACAGTTTTATTATTCAACACTTCTACAAATCCACCTTCTATACTAAATGATTCGGTTGTTGTTTTATCACTTAATACTTTTAAAATTCCTTCCTTTAATGCGCTTACCATTGGAGCATGCTTATCTAACACCTCAAATAGACCACCAATACCGGGTAATTGCACCCCATACACCTGCCCGCTAAAAACCTTTCTCTCCGGAGTTAATATCTCTAATGTCATAATTTTCTTGAATTTACAATATTACTAAATCCTAAAAGTAAAATCTTCATTACACTTTTGCAGCTTCCATTAGCTTCTTGCCTTTTTCAATGGCATCTTCCAATGAACCTACAAGGTTAAATGCAGCTTCAGGATATTCATCTACCTCACCATCCATAATGGCATTAAACCCGCGAATTGTATCTTCAATTGGCACAAGCACTCCCTTCAAACCGGTAAACTGCTCAGCCACAAAGAACGGCTGACTCAAGAAACGCTGTACCTTACGTGCACGAGATACCACTAATTTATCTTCATCACTCAATTCATCCAAACCGAGGATAGCAATAATATCTTGTAACTCTTTATATCGCTGTAATATTCCTTTCACCCTGTTAGCAGTATTATAATGCAAATCGCCACAAATAGCCGGTGTAAGAATTCGGCTTGTACTATCCAATGGATCAACTGCCGGATAAATACCTAAGTCAGCAATCTTTCTACTCAATACCGTTGTGGCATCAAGGTGGGCAAAAGTTGTTGCAGGAGCCGGGTCAGTAAGATCATCCGCAGGCACATACACAGCCTGAACAGATGTAATAGACCCATGTTTTGTAGAAGTAATTCTTTCTTGCATCAACCCCATCTCTGTAGCCAACGTAGGTTGATATCCCACTGCCGATGGCATACGTCCCAATAACGCAGACACTTCAGAACCTGCCTGAGTAAAACGGAAAATATTATCAACAAAGAAAAGAATATCGCGTCCTTGTCCTTCACCATCACCATCGCGGAAATATTCAGCAAGCGTTAAACCGCTCAAAGCCACACGTGCACGAGCTCCAGGGGGTTCATTCATTTGTCCAAACACGAACGTTGCTTTTGACTCCTTTAGATTTTCCAAATCCACTGAGCTTAAATCCCAACCACCTTCTTCCATGCTATGGCGGAACTTTTCACCATAATTCATAATACCCGCTTCAATCATCTCACGCATCAAATCATTTCCTTCACGTGTACGCTCGCCTACACCGGCAAACACGCTCAAACCACTATACGCTTTCGCAATATTATTAATCAACTCCTGAATCAATACCGTTTTGCCCACACCAGCACCACCAAACAAACCAATTTTTCCACCCTTTGCATAAGGTTCAATCAAGTCAATTACCTTAATACCGGTGAATAAAATCTCACTTGCAGTGCTCAGGTCTTCAAATAATGGTGGCTTAGAATGAATAGGTTTGCCTTTTGATTTATCCAATTGAGGCAAGCCGTCAATAGCATCGCCGGTTACATTAAACAGCCTGCCTTTAATCCCATCTCCGGTTGGCATTGAAATTTGGCTTCCGGTATCCACCACTTCCATTCCACGAACAAGTCCTTCGGTACCATCCATAGCAATGGTTCTCACACTATCTTCACCCAAATGTTGTTGCACTTCCAGCACCAACACATTACCGTGTTCGCGTTTTACCTCAAGTGCATTCAAAATATCAGGCAGTTTTGCTTCCGTGTCAAATTGCACGTCAACCACCGCCCCTATCACCGATTTAATTTTACCGCTATTTGCCATATCTAAAGTTTTATTCTTCGTTTTTTCTGGCCATTTCTGACCGGGTTGTATTTTGAGCCGCAAAGGTAAGGGTTGGCGCCCGATAAAAAGAAAAATACTACCGGTTTTTTGGGCGTTCCCCGCCACGCCATGGTGGGCGGGCCGGGCTATCTGCTGCAAGCCTGCTGCTCAATAATAACTTGAGCAAGCTATCGGAAAACTTAATAGCAGCAGGGCTTTCCGCTACTATCCCTAACGCGGGCCTTCTATATTTCCCTGGTACCTATTGACGCGATATCATCACGCTCCCTTCGGTTTACCAAATAAACACCGGCCAATATCACTATTAAACAAATTATATCCAACCAACCCACCTGTTCACCCAACCACAACCCCCAGCCATTAGCCACAAAGGGAATTAAATAAGTAACCATAGAGGAAAATACAATTCCTGATCTTTTAATTAAAATATAAAACAGAATACTGGCAAGTGCAGTACCAAGTGTTCCCAATACAACTGCAGCACTTATTGAATAAAATAAAGGGCTGTCAAAATTTCTTTCAAAAAATCCGGAAAAACCCAATACAAAAAATGCCGGTAAGGCACATAACACCATGGCTACACTTACAATATCTATTGCATTACAATTATGTAAATATCGATGCACTACATTCACATTCACACCATACATCATAGTAGCTAATACAATCAAAAGTGCATAAACGATCTGGCCTGTTTCTCCAAAACCAGGTTTACCTAACAATAATACACTACCTAAAAAAGCTATTATCACGCCAACAACCTTCCATTTTGACACTTTCTGTTTGAAAAAGTATATACCTGATAAAATGGCAAATACAGGCGTCAGCGAATTGAGGGTTCCTGCCAATGCACTATCAACACGGGTTTCGGCAAAGCAAAATAAATACGCCGGAAGAAGGCTTCCTAAAAGACCGGAAAGAAAAACCAGGCCAAAATTATTACCTGAAAATTTTCGGAAACCTTTAATAGCCAGAGGCAATAAAACAAGCCCCGCAGTAACTATGCGTAATGAAGCAACTTCAATAGGAGAAAGAGAAACCATCCCTTCTTTCATCAAAATAAAACTACTGCCCCAAATACAAGTAAGCAGCAGAAACAAAATCCAATTTACAAAGGCAGGTGAAGAATCTTTCAAGAGGCCAAAACTAAATATTTCTGTATTTCGATTTAAAAATTTCTTTCTTGTAATATTCTCCACATTCTATATTCATTATTTATTTTTACAGATTAGTTCTGTACTTTTAAGAGTAGGAACTATGTTCATTTTGTTAACTAAATTTTATTACTATGGGAATGATGAAAGAATTTAAAGAGTTTGCGCTGAAAGGCAGTGTGGTTGATTTGGCTGTTGCCGTAATTATTGGCGGCGCCTTCGGGGCAATCATATCATCTATGGTTGATGATGTAATAACGCCGCTGCTTCTTACACCGGCTTTAAAAGCTGCTAATGCAGAAGACTTAGAGAAACTGATGTGGGGAACGGTCAAGTATGGAAAATTTCTTGCGGCAGTAATTAAATTTATCATTATTGCCTTTATTCTGTTTTTAATGATAAAGGGTATGAATTCTCTCAAAAAGAAAGAAACTCCTCCTCCGGAAGCACCTGCAGAACCTTCTTCAACAGATAAGTTATTAACAGAAATAAGAGACGAGCTCAAAAAAAGATAAATTTTTCGCAACTTTGCGGGCTGCCAATATTGGCAGCCTTTTTTTATTATTTTTTAATCATTTGCAGTTACAACAGACCAATCCTCTTCATTGTTTATTGCTACTGCCGCAGAAAATGAAAGTTGATGTTATGAAAAGAATTTCTCTTATCCTTACTCTTTGTTTGAGTACTTCATTATTATTTGCACAAGACGCAACCGTTACCGAATTAAAAAGCAGCGCTTCAAAAACAATTAATAAAGACCCAAAAGATACAATACAAAAAACATGGAAGCGTGGTGCCAACTTTGCACTGAATATTAACCAAGGGTCTTTATCGAATTGGTCGGCAGGGGGTGATAATTTTTCTTTCTCACTCAATGCCATGTCAAATATGTTCCTCTACTATAAGAAGGGAAAGCACTCATGGGATAACAGCCTCGACCTGGCATACGGAGTTGTAAACACTGCCAGCCTCGGCACACGCAAGGCCAGCGACCGTATCGACTTCTTAACCAAATATGGCTATGCCATTCATCCAAAACTAAATATTGCCGGATTGCTAAATGTGCGCTCGCAGTTTGCTAATGGTTATACGTATATAGATGGCGTTAATCAAAAAGACTCTGCTGTATTGGTTTCAAAATCATTTGCTCCTTTATATGTATTACCAAGTATTGGTTTAGACTGGCGCCCGAAAGATTATTTCTCTCTGTTTGTTTCACCGGTTACTGCACGCTGGGTAATTGTTAGCGATGAAAGCATTGCACCACTCTATAACATTAAACCGGGTAAAAAAGTGCGTAGTGAATTTGGTGCCTATATGTCTGCAAACTTTAATAAATCGCTTGCTAAAAATATTACATTAAAAAGCAAACTCGATCTGTTTTCAAACTATAACCACAACCCCCAAAACATAGATGTATATTGGTCGAACATCTTAACCGCAAAGATTTCAAAATATATCAACTTCTCATTTAATGTGGATATGATATATGATGATGACACCCATAATGTTAAGCCAAACAAAGGCCCGGCTCCGCAAATCCTGCAGTTGATGGGTATTGGTTTTGCCTATAATTTTAAAAATTATTAATCGTAATTTAGCTTTTAAAATTATCCTGCTTGACAAATAACACATCATACCAAATAAAACTCGATCAGTTTGAAGGGCCGTTCGACTTGTTGTTGTTCTTCATTGAGCGAGATGAATTGGATATTTACAATATCCCTATTACTAAAATAACAAACGATTTCCTCGTTTTCATCCATGAATCGGAAACTCTGAATATCGAGTTAAGCAGTGAATTCATTTTATTTGTTAGCACTTTAATGCGCATAAAGGCCAAGATGCTAATTCCACGTAAAGAGTTGGACGCAGATGGTAATGAAATTGACCCGCGTCAGGAATTAATTGATAAGATTCTTGAATACAAAAAGTTCAAAGAGGCTTCTCTACGGATGGCAGAAATGGAAGCCGAGCGTTTATTAATGACTAAACGCGGTAACCTGCAAAAAGAATTAGCCAGTATTGGCGAGGAAGCCGGTGAAGGTACCGAAATTCAAACCATCACGCTATATAGGCTGATGAAAGCGTTTGAACGTGTGATACAAAGACTTCAAGAAAAGAATAACAAACCCGTGCATACTGTGGTGCAATACAATTACACCATGGAAGGGATTCGTGATTATGTACTCGAATTTACATCGCGTGAAAAAACTGTTTCATTTGAAAAAATATTTCAAGTGTGCGAAGATCGGATTCACGCAATTTTCATTTTTCTCAACTTGCTTGAACTTATTCAACTGCAATACCTCAAAATTGCTACCGGTGAAGGGCGTAATAATTTCATTATCGAATACAATGAGCACCGCGAAGAAATTGCCTCCACCGCGTTAACGGAAGAAGATTTCAGCCATTTGAATTGAGAGGTATAGCAGACCCATCTCCCACAGATAAACAGATAAATACCGGCCGCTATAAATCGCTTATTATTGCGAATATTTTCATGCGTACATTTGCGTAATCCTCCGCGAACGAATCTCTTACAGGTATAATGGGTAATGAGGAATGGTTAATAGGAGAAAACGGCTTCGTGTACCCATAATCGTTATACCTCATAAATACGTCTATTGGGGTATTGTTTCGCGTTTCAAAATTTGCGATCTTTGAATTGGGTTCGAGGGATAGCGGCCCTTAGAAGGACTGATGATATACCCATAAATCACCCTTATAGAGTATTGTCTCGCGTTTCAAAATTTACGATCTCTGAATCAAGTTCAAGGAATAGCGGCCCTTAGAAGGACTGATGATATACCCATAAATCACCCTTATAGGGTATTGTCTCGCGTTTCAAAATTTGCGATCTCTGAATCAAGTTCAAGGGATAGCGACCCTTAGAGAGACTGATTATATCTAACATTAATTACCCGCAAAACATACGACTCCGATGGGGTCCAATATACGTTGCTGTACATTATTTCTACAAATATTGAAATCCAAAGAATTCATTTTGTATTTGCATTTATTTACATAATCCGCGGAGAAACAATAACCGGAACTTTTTTTAAAGCCTACAACTTCACCCATTTAAACACCTGCTGTTTGGTTTGGGTAATAAGTTTTAA